>CAXTLC010000062.1:12232-27972 GCA_964245075.1 uncultured Acetobacteraceae bacterium | reverse complement strand
CGCCTCCAGCAAAGCCACCACACCACACGCCGCGGCGCCGCGGCGCGGGGCGGCCGCCGTGGGCGTGTTCCTGCTCGCGGGAAGCTTCGCGCTGCTGGGGAGGCCCGGCCTGTCCTTTGCCGCCATGCGGGCGCTGCCGCCGGAAGGCTGGGGGGAAGCGGCGGTGCTGCTGCTCACCGTCGCCGGCCTGGGCTGCGTGGCGGCGGCCTGGGGCCGCCTGGCCGTGGGGGTGCCGGCAATCGGGGCCTACCTGCTGGCGCGGGTGCTGCTCGATCTGTGCGGGCCGGTGACGCCGGTCTGGCTGGGCGTGCCGCTGCTGCTCGCGGGGCCGGCGTGCGCGTGCCTGGGCGCGGTGCGGGCGGTGCGGGCGGAGGAGCTGGGCGGCGTGCTGGCGCAGATGTCTTGGCAGCACGGCGGGTGGACCGTGACCGCGCTTGGGGTGGCGGCGGTGGGACGGTCGGCCGATCTGCTGCCGCTCGCCTCCCTCGCCGCAGGCGCCGCCCTGCTGCACGCGCTGAACGACACGCTGTTCGGGAGCCTGGCAGCCCTGTGCGCGGCGTCGGCGGAGCGCGCGGCCGGCAGCCGGGTGCTGGACCGGCTCGGCGGCCTGGCGCAGGGCATGACGGTGACGGCGGCGGGCATGCTGGTGGCAGGGGCGAGCCTGGCCCTGCTGCCGCCCAGCGCAGGCTTCGCCAGCGGGTGGATGGTGATGCAGGCGCTGTTCGCGGCCCCCCGGGTAGGCGGGTTGCCCATGCAGGTGCTGCTGGCGGCGGCGGCGCTCGGCCTCGCCGTTTCCGCCGGGTTAGGGGCGATGGCCACCGTCCGGATGGGGGGCACGGCCTTCCTGGGCCGGCCGCGCACGCCGCGCGCCGCGGCGGCCGAGGATGCGGGGTGGCCCCACCGGGCGGCGATCACCGGGGCCGCGGCGGCTTGCGTGCTGGCCGGGTTGTTCCCGGGGTTGCTGCTCCGCCTGGCGGGGCGGGCGCAGCGCGTCATCAGCGGCGCCGGGCTGGGCGGGCACGGCGGATGGGCCGGCGTGCAGTTCCAGCCCGACGCCGCCGGCTATTGGCCGCTCGGGATCGTGCTGCTGGCCGGGCTGGGCCTTGCCGCGTTCGGCGTGCTCGTCCGCGCGGGGCTGCTGCGCCGGGCGTCCCGCGTGGCGCCGTGGGAAGGCGGGTTCGCCGCCCCGCCAGCCTGGATGCCGTTCGGCGACCCGGCCACGCAGATCGGCGCCGGGGCGTTCGCCGCCGCCGCGCCGCCCGCGTTCCTGCCGGCCAGGCTGCCCGTGCGGGTGTCGCTGGAGATAGACTGGCCCCGGCTCAGGCCGGGCCAGGCGGCGCTGCTGTTGCTCGCCGCCGCCGTCTTGCTGCTGGCGGTCGTTGCCTGGACTGCGGCGTGAGCGTCATCGCCCTCCTGCTCCACCTCGTCGTGATGGCGGGGGCTGCGGTGCTGCTGGCCGGCGCGCTGCCCGTCCTGCGGGCGTTGCTGTCGCGCCGCGCCGCGCCGCCGTTGCTGCAACCGTGGCGCGACTGGCGCCGGCTGCTCCGCAAGGCGCCGGTCGTGACCGCGGCGGCAACCCCCGCCATGCTGGCCGCGCCGCCGGCCTGCCTCGCCGTGACCGCCTATGTCGTGTGCCTGGTGCCGAGCTTCACGATGGGGATGGCGACTGCGGCGCTGTCCGACCTGCTGGTGATCGCGGGCTTGCTCGGCCTGTGCCGGGTGGTGACGGCGCTGGCCGCCATCGATGCCGGGACCGCGCCGTCCGGATTGGCGGGGGTCCGCGCCATGCAACTGGGCGCGCTCGCCTTGCCGGCGCTGCTGACGGCCTCCCTGGCGGTTGCCCTGCTGACCGGCACGACGAACCTGGATGCGGCGCTGGCGCCGCTGCGCGAAACGGCGTCTTGGCCGGTGTTGCTCGCGGCCTGCGGGCTGGCGGTCGTGGCCGTGGCCGTCGAGGCCGAGGACGGTGGCCCGTTCGCCGAACTGTCCGGCTGGCACCTTGCGGCGGCGGAAGCGACGGTGGCGCTGCGCCGGGTGGCCTGGTTGACCCTGATCGCGGACTTGCTGACGCCGGCCGGGATGGCCGCAGCCGGCGCGGGGGTGGTGAGCTGGCTGGCCGGCCTGCTCGCCTGGGCCGCCAAGCTGGCCGTGCTGGGCGTTGGCTGCGCGGCGGCCGGGCCGGCGCTGCGCCGGGCGGGGGAACGGGCGGTGGCGCGGGCCATGGGTGCGGCGCTGCTGCTGGCGTTGCTGGCGGTGCTGTTCCTGGTTGCCGGGCAACCGGTCGCGTGACATCCGTGCCGGAGGCGGTCCGCTTCCTCGGGGCGGTGGCGGTGATGCTGGCGTTCGGCATGCTGGCCGGCGGGCGCGTGCGGCCGTTCCTCTACGCCGGGCAGTGCGCCGCCGTCGGCCTCACGGCCCTGTTGCAGGCGGCGGCCGGCGCGGACCTGCCGCTGGCCGCCGTGGCCGCCGTGCTGGCGGTGCAGGGGGCCTGGCTGCTGCCGGCGCTGCGCCGCGCCCCGCCGCCCGGGGCGGTGCCCTTCGCCCTGCTCGGGGTGGGACTGCTGCTGGTGGCCGCCGCCACCGTGGCGGCCCCGGCGCCGATGGCGGCGGCGCTGGGGCTCGTGTTGGTCGGCCTGCTCGGCGCCGCTGCCGGGGCGGGGCCGTACGGGGTGCTGTGCCTGCTGAACGGCGCGGACCTCGCGCTGGCCGGGGCGCCGGGCCTGCCGTTGCAGCCCGTGCTGGCGGCTGGGCTGGCGGCTCTCGGGGTCCTGGTCGCGGACGCGCGGCGCTCCCCGGGGCTTCGCCGGTGACGGGGGCCGGCTGCGTTCTGCTGCCGTTGCTGCTCGCGGGCGCCCATCGCTGGCTGCCCCTGCGCTGGCTGCCGCCGGCAGTGGCCGCCGCCACCTTGGCGCTGGCTTGCAGCCTGTTCTGGACGGGCGGCGGGTCCGAGGGCTGGTTCGGCGGCTGGCTGCTGGCCGATCGGCTGGCAGTGCTGGGCACGCTGCTGAGCGGGGTCGCGTTCCTGGCGGCGGCTGCGGCTGCGGCGCTGGACGCGACGGACGCGACGCCCCGCGACACGGCGCTGGTCGCCGGCTGCATCAACCTCGCGCTGCTGTCGGACGGCGCCGGGCTGACCGTGGTTGCCGCCGGCGCCGCCGTGGTCGCCGCCGTGCACGGGTTGCGCTTGCCCGCGCCCGGCGCCTTGCTGGCCATCGCCTCGTGCGGGATGGGGCTGGCGGTGTTCGGCCTGGCGGTGCTGGGGGCCGGCACGGCCCCGGCGCTCGGCTCCGGTTGGCCGTCCTTGAGCTGGAGCGCGCTGCCCGGCGCCGGGCCAAACTCGGATGGCCTGGCGCTCGGGGTCGGGTTCGTCTGCCTGCTGCTGGGTCTCGGCTGCGCGTGCACGCTGCTGCCGGCCTGGGCCGCCGCCCGCGGCACGGCGTTGCCGCGGGCGCAGGCGATGCTGGCCGGTCCGCTGGGGGCGGTCTGGCTGGTGGTGGCGCTGCGGCTGCGGGGCGTGCTGGACGGCAATGGCCAGGCGGTCGCCCCCGGCGGCCTGCTCGTCGCCGTCGGGCTGGGCGGCCTCGCGGCGGCCCTTCTGTGCCTGCGCCCGCGAGACCCGGCGCGGCTCCTGCCGGGCGCGACGCTGGCGTTCCTGGCGGCGTCCCTGGCCGGCTTCGGGCTGGGCGGCGCCGGGGCGACCGCGGCGGGCCTGCTGCACCTGACGCTCGGCTGCCTGGCGCTCACCGCCGCCGCGACCGGGTCCTGGCCGGCCACCCTGGGCGCCGCCGCGCTGGCCGGGCTGCCGCCGCTTGGGCTGTTCGCCAGCGGCTTCGCCCTGCTGACGGAGGCCGTGAGGCGCGCGCCGGCGCTGGCCGTGCCGCTCGGGGTGGCCTTGCTCGGAGTGGCGCTGGCTGCCCTCCGCTTCCTGCCTCCGCCCGGTTCCCCGAGCCCGGCGGCGCGGGTGGGCTGGATCGGGCTGGCGCTGACGCTCGCCGGCGCCTGGGCCATGCCGGCCGGGACCGCCGCCTGGATGCAGGGCATCGCGGCTGCGGCCAGGTGACGGGCGCCGCCGCCATCCGGGACAGCCCGTCCGTGCCTTGCCAGCCTTGGCCGCGCCACGCGCTGCCGCCGGAGCGATGGGCCGCGTTGCGGCCCGGCGACATCGCCCTGCAAGCGCTGTGGGCCGACACCGCGGAGGTCCACGCCCTGTTCACCGGCCGGGACGGCGTGCCGCTGCTCGCTTCCACCCCCGTGGGGGACGGACGCTACCCGGCGTTGTCGCCCCACTTCCCCGCCGCGTCCGCCCCCGAACGGATGGTGCATGACCTGTGGGGCCACGCGGCGGACGGCGCGGTGGACGAGCGGCCTTGGCTGGACCACGGGCGATGGCGCGTCGCCCATCCGCTCGCCGCGCGCCCGGAGCCGGGCGGCGTCCCGCTCGAACCAGCGTTCCGGCCCGTTGCCGGCGCGCCGATGCAGTTGCCATCCGGCCCCGTGTTCGGCACCCCCGCCGAACCGGTGCACCGGCGCGCCTTTCTGGCCGGCGCCCGCACCCTGGCGATGGAGGCGCGCCTCGGCTACGCCCACAAGGGCACGCTGCTGCTGATGCGGGCGAAGTCCCCGCGCGCCGCCGCGCGTTTCGCCGCCCGGCTCTCGGCGGACGCGACGGTGGCCCACAGCCTTGCCTTCGCGCGGGCGGCGGAAGCGGCGCTCGGCATCGAGGCGCCGCCCCGGGCCGCCCTCCTGCGCGGCGTGATGGCGGAAACGGAGCGGGTGGCGACCCACCTGGGCGACCTCCGGGCCGCCTGCGCCGCCCGCCCCCGCCTGGCGGACCGGCTGGGCGTGCACCGCGAGCATGTGCTGCGCGCCGCGGCCGTGGCGTGGGGGCACCGCATGATGATGGACTGCGCCATCCCCGGCGGCTTGGCGGCGGACATCGCCCCGCAAGGCCCCGCCGCGCTCGGAGCGGTCGCCGAGGCGGTGGCGGCGGAGGTGCCGGCGCTCGGGGCCATGCTGGACGGGTTGGGCGCGGGCGTGGGCGTGCTGCCGGCCGCGGCCCTGGCCCGCTACGCCCCGGCCGGCGTTGCGGGCCGTGCGTCCGGCTTCCCGTGCGACGCGCGGGCAAGCCCTGGCTACCCGCCCTACGGCGGCATGGCGGAAGCGACCCTGCCCGGCGCGGACGTCGCCGCCCGGCTGCGCCTGCGCTTGGGGGAGGTGGCATCCAGCCTGGCCCTGCTGCGCGGCTGGCTCCGCGGTCTGCCGGCCGGCGCCGTGAACGAGGCGCTGCCGGCGGCGGGCGGCGAGGGATTGGCGGTGGCGGAAAGCCCGCGCGGCGCCGTGTGGCACTGGCTGCGGCTGGACGGCGGCCAGATCGCCAGCGCGTTCGCCGCGGACCCGAGCTGGCGGCTGTGGCCGCTGGAGGAAGCCGCCTGCGCCGGCGCGGCGGCGGCCGACCTGCCGTTGATCGGCCATTCCTTCGCCTGCGCCTGTTCGGGCATCGACCTGTGACGGCGCCGGAGCGCGTGGCCGCGCCGCCCGCGGACGCGGTGGACGCCGTCGCCGCCCGGCTCGGAGCGGCGATGCAGGTCCGGCTGGGGCGCAGCTTGGCGCTGTTCCACGTGCCCACCGGCGGCTGCGGCGGTTGCGAGCGGGAGCTGGCGGCGCTGGACGGCGCGCTCTACGCCATGGCGCGGTTCGGCCTGCGCTTCGTGGAAACCCCGCGCGGGGCGGACGTGCTGGTCGCCACCGGGCCGGTCACCGCCAATCTGCGGGACGCGCTGATGCAGAGCTACGCGGCGATGCCGGAACCGAAATGGGTCGTCTCGGTGGGCGACTGCGCCATCGATGGCGGCGTGTTCAAGGGCAGCTACGCCGTGCTCGGCGGGATGAGCTTCGCGTTGCCGGTGGACCTGGTGGTGCGGGGCTGCCCGCCCGCGCCGGCGGACATCCTCGCCGGGCTGCTCACCCTGCTCGCCGCCAACGCGCCGCCAGCCGCGCCCTTGGTCCTTGGCCGCCGACGCCGGTCATAGCAGGCAAAGCTCCCGCAGCCGCTGGGCCAGCGCGTGCGGCAGGCCTGCTTCCGCCGACCCGGCCGCGAGGTCCTCCGGCGCGTCGGCGGCCCGCAGGTAGCGCCAGCCCTGGAACGCCTTGACCGGGCGGCCGGACACCGCGACCAGCGCCGGGTCGAGCACGATGGCGGCGCAGGCGCTGCCGTCCTCGCGGACGGCGGGTTGGAGCGCCGTGACGCGCTGCCGGACCAGCATGGTCCCGCTGATCACCCAGTAGAGCGAGCCGCCCGCCGTGATCTCCGCCGCCAGGCGCGGCATGTGCCGGGTCAGGTGCCGCAGCGGCTGCTCGCCGGGTTGCCGCGAGTGCTGGAGCGCGCGCAGGTGCGCCGGGTCCCGCACGCCGACGCAGAGCTTGGTGAGGTGCAGCATGTGCCGGCACAGATGGCGCAGGCGCGCGGCGGGGGCAACCACGCCCGGACCGCCGTCGAGGGGCTATATTGACTCTCGTTGCGAACAACGCGATGTCGCGCCGTTCGCAGGGCTGCCTTGCGATTTTAGGGGATGGGCGATGGTTCGTATCAAGGCAGCCGGCGCGGCGGCGCTCGTTTTGGGATTGGCGGCGGGCGGGGCGCACGCGCAGGGCACGGGGTCGGCGACCATCGACGCGATCAAGTCGCGCGGCATGCTCGTCTGCGGCGTGGCGGCGGACGTGGCCGGCTTCTCCCTGCCGGACAGCCAGGGCGTCATGAGGGGCATCGACGCGGACGATTGCCGGGGGGTCGCCGCCGCCATCCTGGGCGACGCGAACAAGGTGCGCTTCGTGCCGACCACCACCATCAACCGATTCACCGCGCTGCAATCCGGCGAAGTCGATGTGCTGATCCGCGAGACGACCTGGACGCTCGGCCGCGAAGGCAGCCTCGGGCTCGAATTCACCGACGTGAACTACTTCGACGGCACCGGCTTCCTGGTGAAGACCGCCGCGGGCGTGAAGTCCGCCAAGGATCTGGACGGCGCCACCGTGTGCGTGCAGCCCGGCACCAGCACCGAGCTGGCGATCAACGACTACTTCCTCAACGGCAAGATCAAGTTCACCCCGGTCGAGATCCAGGACGTGAGCGAGATCCAGAAGGCCTTCCTGTCCGGCCGCTGCGACTCCTACTCGACGGACAGCTCCGCGCTGGCCGGGTTCCGCTTCCAGCAGGGCGACAAGGCGAAGGACCTCACGCTGCTGCCGGAGATCATCAGCAAGGAGCCGCTCGGCCCGATGGTCCGCAAGGGCGACGACAAGTTCTTGGACGTGGTGAAGTGGACGCACTACGCCCAGCTGACCGCCGAGGAGAACGGCATCGGCAGCAAGAACATCGACACCTTCGCCAACAGCGCCAACCCGGAGGTGCGCCGCCTGCTCGGCACGGAGGGCGACATGGGCAAGTCGCTCGGGATCGACAACAAGTGGGCCTACAACGCCATCAAGCAGGTCGGCAACTTCGGCGAGGTCTGGGACCGCAACATCACCGTCATGGGCGTGCCGCGCGGGATCAACGCGCTGTGGAACAAGGGCGGGCTGCAATACGCCCCGCCGATCCGCTGATTTCCTGCTAGTTCTCTGGGCACGCTGCCTGCGGAAAGCGCCGTCCCCGTCCCGGGGGCGGCGTTTTCGTTCGCGCCGGCCGCGTGCGCCGTTGCACGCCGCAATGCTGCCGAAGTATGACAGCCATGCGGCAGTCACGGGCTGCCGCGCGCCGGGGCACGGTTGCGCGGGCCGGGCCATGGGCAGGCGCCGTTGACCGTGCCTAGCTTCCATTGGAGCGCAGGCCCTCGAAGGCTTGCCTAGGGATCATGAGCCGATGTCCGGAGCCGCCATCGACCCCCGCCTGATCAACGCCCGCACGGTGCCCAAGCGGGCGATGCGCCTGTCCTGGTCCGACCCGAAGTTCCGCGCCATCGTGTGGCAGGCCGTGGTGGTGGGCGTGCTGGTCGCCATCGTCGCCTACCTGGTGCACAACACCAGCCAGAACCTTGCCGCCCGGCACATCGCCACCGGGTTCGCCTTCCTGGGCCGCACGGCCGGCATCCCCATCGGCGAGCACGCGATCCCGTACGACCCCTCGGTCAACACCTACGGCTACGCGCTGGTCATCGGCATCCTGAACACGCTGAAGGTGGCGGTGGTCGGCATCGTGCTGACCACCGTGCTGGGCACCCTGCTCGGCATCATGCGGCTGTCCAAGAACTGGCTGCTTTCCAAGATCGCCTACCTGTACGTCGAGGTGCTGCGCGACATACCCGTGCTGCTGCAACTGTTCTTCTGGTACGCCGTCGTGCAGACGATGCCGTCCGTCCGCGAGGCGCTGAACCCGCTGCCGGGCGTGTTCTTCTCCAACCGCGGCATCAAGGTCCCCCTGCTGGACTGGCAGCCGGCGCACGGCTGGGCGCTCGCCGCCTTCCTGCTCGGGCTTGCCGGCACGGTGGCCTGGTCGGGCGTCGCGTCCCGGCGGCAGGCGGAAACGGGGGCGCGGCCGAGGACCTGGCCGGCGGCGCTCGGGCTGCTCGTCGCGTTCCCCCTCGTGGTGTGGGCTGCGCTGGGCGCGCCGTTCGCCCTGGACATGCCGGTCAAGGGCGGGTTCAACTTCCGCGGCGGCGGCACGATCAGCCCCGAGTACGTGGCGCTCACCCTGGGCCTGGTGGTTTACACGGCCTCCTACATCGCGGAAATCGTCCGTTCCGGCATCGAGGCCGTGCCGCAGGGCCAGTGGGAAGCGGCCGGCGCGCTCGGCCTGCGGCCCGGCGTCGTGTTGCGGCAGATCGTGCTGCCCCAGGCGCTGCGGGTCGTGATCCCGCCGATGACCAGCCAGTACCTGAACCTGACCAAGAACAGCTCGCTCGCCGTGGCGATCGGCTACCAGGACATCGTGTCGATCGACGCCACCGAGCTGAACCAGACCGGGCAGGCGATCGAGGGCATCGCCCTGGTGATGGCCGTGTTCCTGGTGATCAGCCTGTCCATCAGCCTGTTCATGAACTGGTACAACGCCCGCATCGCACTGGTGGAGCGCTGACATGAGCCAGGTCGTCACCACCGGCATCGACCCGGTTCCCGCGGTTGCCGGCCAGGCCTCGGTGGTGGACGCCACGCGGTCCCGCCCGCCTGCATCCGTGCATGGCCCGCTTGCCTGGCTGCGGCGCAACCTGTTCGGAAGCTGGCCGTCCGCGCTCGCCACGGTCGTGTTCGGCGCCTTGATCATCTACTGGGCCGTTGGCTTCTTCAGTTGGGCCGTCCTCCATGCCGTCTGGACGGTGCCGCAGGGGGCTGGCGGGCCGGACACCACCGCCTGCCGTGACGCCAAGGGCGTCGGCGCCTGCTGGGCGGTGATCGGCGACAAGTACCGCCTCATGCTGTTCGGGCGCTACCCGTACGAGGAGCAGTGGCGGCAAGCGCTGGTGATCGCGCTGTTCGTCGGGCTGTACGTGGTGTCCGGCTGGCGGCGGTTCTGGCGCCGCGAGCTGCTGCTAGTCTGGGTCGGCGTGCTGGCGGCCATCGGCGTGCTGATGTGGGGCGGCGTCGCCGGGCTGGCGTTCGTGTCGCAGGACCAGTGGGGCGGCTTGCCGCTGACCCTGATCCTGGCGACCTTCGGGCTGGCCTTCGCCTTTCCGCTCTCCGTCGCGGTGGCGCTGGGCCGGCGCTCCAAGCACTTGCCGGCGGTCAAGGCGCTGTGCGTGCTGTACGTGGAGCTGATCCGCGGCGTGCCGCTGATCACCCTGCTGTTCATGGCCAGCGTGATGTTCCCGCTGTTCCTGCCGGACGGCATGAACGTGGACAAGCTGCTGCGGGCGCAGGTGGCCATCATCCTGTTCGCCGGCGCCTACCTGGCCGAGGTGGTCCGCGGCGGGTTGCAGGCGCTGCCGAAGGGCCAGTTCGAGGCGGCGGACGCGCTCGGCCTGTCATACTGGAAGAAGACCGCGTTCATCATCCTGCCGCAGGCGCTGCGGCTGGTGATCCCGCCGCTGGTCAACACGTTCATCGGCTTCTTCAAGGACACCAGCCTGGTGCTGATCATCGGCCTGTTCGACCTGCTGGCTGCGGGCAAGGTCGCGGTCAGCGAGCCGGCCTGGACGGCGTACTCGACCGAGGTCTACCTCGTTCTGGCCGCGGTCTATTTCGTGTTCTGCTACACCATGGCCCGTTACTCGCGCGGGCTGGAGCGTGAGTTCGCACGTTCCCGCAACCGGTAGGAGCCGCACCCATGAGCGCCGCAATGCAGATGACGACCCCGACGCCGCTTTCCAACGCCGCGCCCGCGATCGTGCTGGACCAGGTCAACAAGTGGTACGGCGCCATGCACGTGCTGCGGAACGTGACGCTGACGGTGGGCGAGAAGGAGAAGGTGGTCGTTTGCGGCCCTTCGGGCTCCGGCAAGTCCACCATGATCCGCTGCATCAACCGGCTGGAAACCCATCAGGAAGGCAGGATCCTGGTGCAGGGCGTCGAGCTGACGGACGACCTGCGCGCGCTGGACACGATCCGGCGCGAGGTCGGCATGGTGTTCCAGTCGTTCAACCTGTTCCCCCACCTGACCATCCTGGAGAATTGCACCCTGGCGCCGATCTGGGTGCGCAAGATGCCCAAGGCGGAGGCCGAGGAGCTGGCCATGAGCTACCTGCGCCGGGTGAAGATCCCGGAGCAGGCGAAGAAGTACCCGGGCCAGCTTTCCGGCGGCCAGCAGCAGCGCGTCGCGATCGCGCGGGCGCTGTGCATGAAGCCGAAGATCATGCTGTTCGACGAGCCGACCTCCGCGCTGGACCCGGAGATGATCAAGGAGGTGCTGGACACCATGATCGGCCTGGCCGAGACCGGCATGACCATGGTGTGCGTGACGCACGAGATGGGGTTCGCCAAGAAGGTCGCCGACCGCGTGGTGTTCATGGACCGCGGCGAGGTGGTGGAGGCCGGCCCGCCGCGCGAGCTGTTCGACAACCCGCAGACCGACCGGCTGAAGCTGTTCCTGAGCCAGATCCTGAAGGACCACTGAGGGCGGCCCCTGCCCGTCGCGGGGCCGCATGGGCGCAGCGCCGCGTTTCCAGCGAACGGGACGCGAGCGGCCAGGCTCCGGTGGCTCTCGCCGCCGCAGCCTGGCCGCGGGCGGCGTCAGGTCACGCGATGCCAGTCGCCGGTGGCGTCGCGGCAGGTCACGCCGGAATCCTCGACCGGAGCGTGCCCGGTGATCACCGCCGTCGAGTGGAATTGCCGGCAAGCCTGCCCGTTCTGGGTGAAGGCCGCGCTCACCGGCGTGTAGGTGCCGTAGCTGCCCGTGGGGCTGTGCCAGGTCACCCCGACGCCGGTCGGGTCCTGCGCCGCCTGCGCCATGGCGACCTGCGCCTGGGCGCAGTCGTCGCGGTCAAGCTGGTTGCCCACCACCAGCCCGCCGAGGATGCCCGCCAGCGCGCCGGCTCCCGCGCCGATCGCGGCGCCCCGGCCGTGGCCGGCGAGGGCCCCGATCGCAGCGCCCCCCGCCGCACCCCCCAGCCCGCCGATCAGCGCCCCGGACAGCGCCTTCGTCCCCAGCGCCCGGCACGCGTTGGCCGCAGCCTCTTGCGGCGAGCCATACGGCTGCGCGCAGCCGGACGACAGCAGCGTCGCCAGCCCGGCGACCGGCAGCACATAGCGAAAGCGCGTCATCGACCCTCGTCCTCCCCTCAAGATTTCGTTTCGGGCATGGCGCCAAGCGCCAGCGTGCCGGACGGCTGGAGGTGCACGGCGCCGTTCGGCGTCGCCTCCGAGATGTCGGCCGGACCGGAGTACAGGGCCGTCCTCATCACGGCCACCTGCGGAACGGGATTGCGGTCCGCCGTGCGCACGGCAGGCCGCCCCGGACCGGCTGCTGCCGGCGCGGCGTAGGCGAGGAAGGCGGGATCGACCATGCGCTGCGCCACCACGGCCAGGTTCGCGTTCATGGAGGCGGAGATCAGCACCTCCACCCGGCGGTTGCGGGCGCGGCCGTCGGCGGTGTCGTTGGGGGCGATCGGCTGATGCCGGCCGATCGCGACCGTGCTGAGCTGCCCGGCGTTCACCCCCCGGTTCACCAGCGCCTGGAACACCGCCCTGGCCCGGCGCAGCGACAGGTCGTCGTTCAGCGCGTCCGACCCCGACGCGTCCGTGTGGCCGAGCAGCGTCAGCTGCGCGTCCGGCACGTCCCGCCGCATGCTGTCGGCCAGGATGTCCAGCGCCGGCCCCGTGCCGTGCTGCAATTGGTCGCTGCCGGACGCGAACATGCTCCGCTCGTCGAACACCACGCGGACGACGGGCAGCGGCTGCACCACCCCCGACCCCGGGCCGGGGAACGCGGTGAGCTGCTCGACCCGGGGCGGGCTGATGCCGTTGAGCGCCGACAAGCGCGCGAGGCGGTTGACCCGGTCGCTGTTCTCGACGTTGGCGGTCAACGCCGTCTGCCCGCCGAGCGGCGCCACGTAGGGCGGGGCGCAGCCGGCCAGCGCCGCCAGCAATGAGAGGGTGGCGAGACTACTTCGGCGTTTTGTCATCCGTGTGCTCCTTCGCGGTGGCTGGTTGCCCAATGGCTGGTTGCCCAACGGCCGGTTGTTCGGCGGCTGGCGGGTCGCGGGCCGGCGGGCCATCGGTGCTGTCGCGGGAAAGCACGCTGCCCCCTTCCGCGAGCACGGACGGATTGCCGCCGCGGAAGCCGAGCTGGAGATGGAACATGGCGCTGCCGGCAGTGCGTTGCAGCCGTTCCGTGTTGCGCGCGTCCCAATCGACCACGCCGGTCACCTCGCACGTGCCGGCGGCGCAGCTCGCGCGGACGGTGTCGGCCCGGACGGCGTACAGCCGCTCCGGCCACCGCTCGGCGAACCTTTCCTTCTGGTTGAGCACGGTGGCGCTGCCCACGGTCTGGCCGTAGAACTCCACGAGCGGGCTGTAAACCTTGCGGAAGTAGCTCAGCGCGTCGTGGTTGGACTCCGACCAGTGGGCGAAGTACGCCCCGGCGAAGCTCACGGCCGCCTGCTGCATGTCGGCGCCCGGGCGCGGCGTGGGCGGCGGCGGCACGGGCTTGGGCAGGTCTGGGGTGCGGTCGAAGGAGGGCAGGATGCTGACGGCGATCCCGACCCGCCGCGCATCGCCGTCACGCAGCCAGGTGATCTGATCCGGGTGCGCGTTCTCGATGTACAGGATCGCCTCGTCTTCCAGGCCGAGCCGGCTGAGGTACGCGCCCACCAGCGCGTTGCCGGCGCCGGTTTCCCGCGCTTCGCCGTTGGCCTCGCGGATATAGGCGGCGTGGAAGCCGACCTGCCCCGACGGCTGCATGAACCGCCGCGTGCCGCCGAGCCAGGCCAGGGCGCAGGCGGACGCGCAGCGCTGCCCGTCCGGCACCAGCGTCCGGAACTCGTGCAGGCGGATGAACTGGCCGATCCGCAGCCCGGCGAGCAGGTTGCCGCCCGGGCTGGCGAAGATCACCAGCCCGCCGTCCGCGCCTGATGCCGCCTGGGCGAAGCGGGCGCCGTCCTCCAGCTTGATCTCGCCCTCCAGGGTGATGGCCGCCGTTCCGTCCCGCATGGTGAGCGTCTTGATCTCGGCCGCGCCCGCCGGCCCGCCAAGCAGTGTCAGCACCAGTGCGGAACGCAGGCGAAACAGCATTGCACAAGCGTAACTGAATACGGCGGCGCGGAAAAGGGCGGCGAGCCAGAACAGGCCGGCTCAGCCCCGCGGCGGCGCGATCGTGTCGTGCGCGGCGAAGGCGGTGACCTGTCCGCCCAGCCGCATCATCCACACGCTGTACAAGCCCCCGGCTTCCAGTTGCCCCAGCGGGAGCGCGGGCGCCTTGCCGCTGGCGCACGCGGCGGTGAGCGTCGCCGCCACCGGGTTGATCGACCGCGCCTGGGCCGCGTCCGGCGGCAAGGCCGTGAACACCGGCCGGCCGGACCCCTCCGAAAGCGACCCGGCGGCGCAATCCGC
Organism: uncultured Acetobacteraceae bacterium; assembly: GCA_964245075.1. Lineage (GTDB taxonomy): Bacteria > Pseudomonadota > Alphaproteobacteria > Acetobacterales > Acetobacteraceae > LMUY01. The sequence goes on along the minus strand of CAXTLC010000062.1, from coordinate 13,998 downwards.
CGTCGCGTTGTAGAAGGTCAGCCGCGCCTTCACCTGGTTGTAGTCCGGCTTGTCCGTGATGACGGCCGCCGCCACCCCGTCCGCCTTGTCATGCAGCACGACCGTGACGAACGTCCCGGTTTTCGGCTGGACCGTCGCCTCGGCCGTGCGCCCGCCCTCGCTCACCCGCAGCGCGGCCGTCTTGCCGCCCGCGTTGCCGGCCACGAAGTAGGGCGAGATGCGATCCGCTCCGTCACTGCCCAGTTCGACCGCGCCCGCGAAATCCGTCTGCACCCTGGCCGCCCCCGGCAGCGCGTTGGCCAGCCGGATGTACACCGTGCCTTCGGGCAGCCGTTGGGCGTAAAGCAGGGGTTGCGCGCGTCCCGGCTCGCCGCAGCCCAGGACGTAGCACAAGGCCCAGCATAGGGCGGCAAGCGCCGGGCCGGGCGGAAGGCGCACTCGTTTCACGGCCAGCCCCCGCCCGATACACGACGCCATTCCGCCCGGCCACGCCCTAGCGCGCGACGTTGTTGATCTCCAATCCCGTCACCGCCGGCGACACCAGTTGCCCGAACAGCCCGAACAGCTTCTGCAAGTCGATCGACCTCGCATTGGCGACGTACAGGATATCCTTGTTGCGCATCACGAAGCGGCGCGAGGTGAACAGCGCCGCCGGCTGCCGCATGTTGATGTGGTACACCACCGGCACCACCCCGTTGCGCGGCAGGGGAGCTCCCGCCGCATTCGGCAGCAGCCGCATCGCCGCTGCCGGCTCGAACCGCAGGATGAACACCGCCGCCGGGTCGGCCCGGTCGTCCTGCAGTCCGCCCGCCTTGCCCAGCGCTTCTTCCAGCGTCAGCCGCGCCGTCTCGAACGGGATGACCGAGTTGCGGCCCGTCGCCCCCTCCACGGTCAAGGATTGCGGGTCCTTGATCAGCACGACCCGGTCGTCCGGCCGCAGGTAGATGTTCTCCCGCGGCGTATCCAGCACCTCCTGCAGCGGGATGCGCACGGTGCGGTTGTCGCGCGACAGCGCCACGGTGATGTCGCTCACCGCCGTCCGGATGCCGCCGGCCGACGCGATCACGTCGAGCAGCCGGTCCCCCCGCACGCTCAGCGGCAGCCGCGCGCCGGGTCCGACCTCGCCCATCACGGTGACGTTGTTGCTCATGTTGCGCGTCAGCGTGACCAGCGCCTGCGGGTCCACCGCCTTGTCGGCCAAGCGCGCCACGATCTCCCGCTCCACCTGCGGCGGCGTGCGCCCGGCGACCGGCACGCGCCCGGCGAACGGCACGGTGATCGAGCCGTCCCGCGCCACCACCTGCTCGGGGATGGAAACGCTGTGCGACCCGGGGCTGCCGAGCGCCGTCGTCGCCGCGGCCGGTGCGAACAGCCCGCCCGTGCCGGCTTCCCACAGCGTGATCTGCAACAGGTCTCCCATCCCGATGCGCTGCTCCCCCGCCGGACGGTAGTCGCCGAACACGCCTTGCAGCGTCGGCTCGCCCACCGTGGCCAGCGCGTCGGCAGTTGCCTGGTTGAGTTCCACCAGCGCGGCGCGGCCCTCGGCGGCCTTGCTCACGTCGAGCATGTCGCTGGTGGCGGGGCCGGAGCGCGGCAGGAAGGCGGAGCACCCGGCGAGCAGCAAGGCCGCGGACGCGATCACCGCGGTGCCCAGGCGGATATGCAACGCTGTTCCCCTCCTGGATCGCGCGAGCGTGAACGATTGCTTATGGGGTGCGCCCCCCCGGGTCAAGCGCCGCCAGGTTTCCAGGGCTGGGTGTCCGGGC
>CAXTLC010000062.1:9664-12132 GCA_964245075.1 uncultured Acetobacteraceae bacterium | reverse complement strand
CTGGGTGTCCGGGCCTGGGTGTCCGGGCCTGGGTGTCCGGGCCTGGATGTCCGGGCCTGGGCTTGGCGGTCCGTGCCGCGCATGCCACACACGCAGCCCCATGCCGCAATCGCTGCTGTTCGACCAGAGTGACCTCGCCTACCGCATGGGCACCGGCATCGCCACCTACGCGCGCAACCTCGCGGCGGCGGCCAAGCGGAACGGCTTCGCCACCGAGGCGCTGCTCAGCACCGACGTGGCGATCGACCTGCGCAACCCGGTGCTGGCCGAGGTCAGCCTGTTCGACGGCCGCCGCCCGGCGCGGCGCCCGTGGGTCGAGCCGCTCACCACGGGGCTGGGCGGGGCGCTGCGCGCGCCGTTCGGCTACCGCCCGCGCTTGCTGCCCCGGTCAGGGACGGTGCTGCTGCCCGCGGGCAGCGTTCCCCCCTTCGACCGCACCTATGTCTCGCGCCGGCTGTTCAACGTGGCGCGGGCGCACTTCTACGTCCACGGCCGCTTCGCCGCCGTCCGCATGCCGCAGGCGCCGGCCCTGTTCCACGCGACCTTCCCGCTGCCAATCCGGGTGCAGGGCTGCCCCAACATCGTCACGGTGCATGACCTGGTGCCGCTGCGCCTGCCGTACATGACGCTGGACAACAAGCGTTACATCTTCCGGCTGCTGAAGGCGCTGCTGGCCCAGGCGGACCACGTGGTCACCGTTTCGGAGTATTCCCGGCGGGACATCATGTCGCTGTTCGGCGTGCCGGAGCACCGCATCACCAACACCTACCAGGCCGTCTCGCTTTCGCCGCGCGCCCTGGCCCTGGACGAGGCGGCGGTGGCGGAGCAGGTCAGCAACCTGTTCGGCCTCGACCCCGGCGAGTACTACCTGTTCGTCGGCGCGCTGGAGCCGAAGAAGAACGTCACCCGGCTGATCGACGCCTACGCCGCCGCCGGCAGCAAGCGCACCCTGGTGATCGCCGGCGGCGACGGCTGGCAGAACGAGGGCGACCTCAACCGCATCAACGACAGCCGCTTCGGCTACTACCGCATCGCCGACAACACCGTTTCCGCCGACCGCCGGGTGCGGCGCATCGCCTACCTGCCCGCCGAGCAGCTCGTGCTGCTGCTGCGCGGGGCGCGGGCGCTGCTGTTCCCCTCGGTGTTCGAGGGCTTCGGCCTCCCGGTGCTGGAAGCGATGACGGTGGGCACGCCGGTCATGACCTCCGACAGCACCTCCCTGCCGGAGGTCGCCGGCGACGCCGCGTTGCTGGTCGATCCCGCCGACACCGCCGCCATCGCCCGCGCCATCCGCCAGCTCGACAACGACCCGGACCTGCTTGCCGACCTGTCCCGGCGCGGCAAGCTGCAAGCGCAGCGCTTCAGCATGGACCGCTACGCCGCCCGCATGCAGGCCCTCTACGCCAGCCTGCTCGGCGGCACGGCCACTGGCTGAGATCCACCCTGCGCCCCGCCCCCCTTCTCCCTCTGGGAGAGGGCCGGGGCGAGGGCCAGAAAGGCGGCTTCCGAGTTGCACCACCCTCACCCAATCCTCTTCCAGGGGGGAAGGGGCTTCGGCGCGGCGCGGCGCGATCAAGCCGGCAGCCGCAGCGCCCGCAGCCAATCGCCCCGGTCGGTGACCCGCCGCCCGGCCTTCGCCAGCCGCCGCAGCTCCGCCCCCGTGGGGAAGCCGCAGTACGGCAGCGCCGCCACGCTCCGCTCCACCGCGCTGCCGTCCGCGATCCGCGCCAGCGTCTCGGCCAGCAGCGGCAGCGCGGCCAGGTGCAGCAGCCGCGCCGCGCCGAGCGCCGAGGTGCCGGCCGGCATCTCGGCCGCTTGCTGGGCAAGGATCGGCCCGGCGTCGATGCGCGTCGCCAGGCGGTGCACCGTGACGCCGAACCGCGGCTGCGGGTCCAGCAGCGCGTGAATGGTCGGCACCGGCCCGCGATGGGCGGGCAGCAGGCCGGGATGCACGTTGATCCCGCCCCGGGGCGCCGCCGCGATCGTGGCGGCCGTCAGGATCTGGTCGAAGTGGAAGGTGACGAGGAGCTCGGCCCCGCTTTCCGCAAGCTGCGCGTGGAACGCCGGCGCGTTGACGTCCGCCACGCGCTGGCAGGGGAGCCGCAGCCGCCGGCAAAGCGCCGGGAGCGGCGTGCGCTCCGGAGCCGCTTCCCGCTGCGCCCGCCCGGCAGCCAGGCCCGGCAGCACGAAGTTGCCGAGGAGGTACGGCAGCAGGCGCAGCCGGGACCGGCGCAGCAGCGCCAGCGTGCGCGACGCCTCGGCGAGCGGGTGCGTCCGCAGCGGGTCGGACATCGCCACGAGCGCGATGGAACCAGCGTGGTCGGCCACGAACCGGCGCACCGCTTCCGCGGAAGCGAAGGACTCGAACGTCAGCAGGGCGATGCGCAGGGTGTTCCGCTCCGCGGGGATGAGAACCCAGCACTACAACGTCCCCGCATCGGCGCAAGCGCCAGGCCCAGCTTCGGACC
>CAXTLC010000062.1:0-9564 GCA_964245075.1 uncultured Acetobacteraceae bacterium | reverse complement strand
CCCAGCTTCGGACCATGACGGAACGGGCGGGGGCCACTATGAGGAACCCCGGCCGCCGGGAAAGGGAATGCAGCTTGATGGATCACGTGGTGCGCGACGGCTTCTCCGGCACTCCGCCGCCGGGCACGATGCGGAAGGGCGTGCAGGCGGTCGGCCGGCGCCTGCGGAAGCGCTGGCTGCCGGAGGCGGACAACGCCAGCGCCTTGTTCGACCTCGGCCACCTCGGCCGCCGCCCCCGCAGCCTGAACGAGGCGGTCATCCGCCGGCTCTGCACCAACGCCTACCTCGGCGGCGGCACGTCGCTCTGCCGCGTGCTCGGGCGCTACAAGATGTTCGTCGACACCGGCGACATCGGCCTGTCCAGCCACCTGCTGATCGACGGCTACTGGGAGATGTGGGTCACCGAAGCCATGCTGGGCTTCGTCGGCGCTTCCATGGTGGTGGTCGATGTCGGCGCCAACCTGGGCTACTACACGCTCCTGCTGGCGGAGCTGGTCGGGCCGGGGGGCCGGGTGCACGCGTTCGAGCCGAACCCGTCCGTCATGCGGCGGCTGGCCCAATCCGTCGACGTCAACGGGTTCGCCGGGCGCACGGCGCTCCACGCCGCGCCGCTGTCCGGCCAGCCCGGCGAGCGGGTGCGGCTGATCGTGCCCGACGGCGAGCCGAAGAACGCGCACATCCTGCCCGAGGAGCGCGCCGGGCCGGCCGGCTTGCCGCTGCTGACCACCACGATCGACGAGGTGGTGGGCGATGGCCCCGTGGACATGATCAAGATCGACGCGGAAGGCGCGGAGCTGGCCATCTGGCACGGCATGCGCCGCCTGCTCGACCGCCGGCAGAAGCTGGCCATCTTCCTCGAATTCACCGCCGCCCGCTATGCCGACCCGGCCGGGTTCCTGGCCGAGATCCGCGCCCAGGGCTTCGCCACGGCCGTCATCGACCCGCACGCCGGCGTGGTCCCGGCGGACGAGGCGGCGATCCTGGCCAGCCCGCCGCACGAGGACCTGATGCTGGTGCTCGCGCGCGCGTGACACTGCCCGGCTGAACCAGACAGGAGGAGGCCGGCCATGGATTTCAAGCTGCTCGCGTCGGGACTCCGCTTCCCCGAAGGCCCGGTCGCGATGGCCGACGGGTCGGTGCTCCTGGTGGAGATCGCGCGCGGCACGGTCACCCGGGTGGCGCCGGACGGCGCCGTGTCGGTGGTGGCCGAGCTGGGCGGCGGCCCGAACGGCCTGGCGCTGGGGCCGGACGGCGCGCTCTACGTCTGCAACAACGGCGGCTTCGCCTGGCACGAGAAGCCCGGCCTGCTGCGCCCGGTCGGCACCCCCGCCGACTACGCCGGCGGCCGCATCGAACGGCTGGACCTGCGAACCGGCGCTTGGCGGGTGCTCTACGATTCCTGCGGCGGGCACCGCCTGTGCGGCCCCAACGACATCGTGTTCGACCGCGCGGGCGGCTTCTACTTCACCGACCTTGGCAAGAGCCGCGCCCGGGACCGGGACCACGGCGGCGTGTACTACGCGCTGCCCGACGGCTCGCGCATCGCCGAGCTGGCCCACCCGGTCCTCACGCCCAACGGCATCGGCCTTTCGCCGGACGAGCGGACGCTCTACGTCGCGGAAACGGAGGCGGGCCGGCTCTGGGCCTTCGACATCGCCAGCCCGGGCGTGCTCGGCAAGAGCGGCTTCCCGTCCCCGAACGGCGGCCGGCTGCTCTACAACCAGGCCGGCTACCAGCGCTACGACAGCCTGGCGGTGGACGCGGCGGGCAACGTCTGCGTGGCGACGCTGATGACCGGCCACATCACCGTGGTTTCCCCGGACGGCCGCCTGGTCCGGCAGGTCAAGACGCCGGACCTTTACACCACCAACATCTGCTTCGGCGGCCCTGGCGGACGCACCGCGTTCATCACCCTTTCCGGGATCGGCCAGCTCGTGTCGGCGCCGTGGCCGGAGCCGGGGTTGGCGCTGAACTTCGCCTGCTGACGCCATCGAGCTGTTCCCGGCGCACGGGCGACGGCACCGCATCGGCCTTCAGCCCGGACTGCCTGGTTGGGGCTGCCTGAGTTCCGGCCCCGTGCGCGTCAGACTGCGCGCAGGTACCGCATGGGCCGGCCCGGTGCGACGGCCTGCGCCGCGGCGACGATGGACTGCGCGTCGATCCTTGAGGCCCGGTACAGGTCGGCTATGGTGCCGGTCTGGCCGAAGCGCGTCACTCCCAGCGCGCGGGTGCGGTGGCCATGGACCGAGCCGAGCCAGCCCAGCGTTGCCGGGTGCCCGTCCAGCACCGTCACCAGGCCGCAATGGCGCGGCACGTCCGCAAGCAGCCGCTCGACGTGGCTGGGCTCGGCATCGCCCCGGCCCTCCCCCGCGCGCTGGAGCGCGGTCCAGCCGCCGTGCAACCGGTCGGCCGAGGTCACAGCCAGCAGACCCACGTCGCGCCGGTCTTCCGCGATCAGGCCGACCGCTTCCACCGCTTCCGGCGCGACCGCTCCGGCGTAGGCGACGACCACCTCGGCGTTGGGGCCGGGCCGGCGCACCCAGTAGGCGCCCGCCACGATGTCCGCGGCATCGGCCGCGCCGAGTTGCCGCTTTGGTTGGGCGATGGTTCGCGTGGACAGGCGCAGGTAAACCGACCCCCCGGCATCGTCTCCGGTGCCGCCGCGCTGCATGTGGCCGAACGCCCACGGCAGCAGGACCGCCATCTCGTCGACGTAGGCCGGCTCGAAGCTGGCCAGCCCGTCTTGGGCCATGCCGATCAGCGGCGTCATGATCGACTGGTGCGCGCCACCTTCTCCGGCAAGGCTGACGCCGGAGGGCGTTGCAACCAGCAGGAAGCGCGCGTCCTGGTAGCAGGCGTAGTTCAGGGCATCGAGGCCACGCTCGATGAACGGGTCGTACAACGTGCCGACCGGCAGCAGGCGCTCGCCGGTGATGGTATGGGACAGCCCGAGCGCGGACAGCATCGTGAACAGGTTCATCTCGGCGATGCCGAGCTCAAGGTGCTGCCCCTGCGGCGAGAACCGCCAGTGGAAGGTGGAAGGGATGCGCTCGGTGCGAAACACGTCCGCCATCTCCTCCCGGGCGAACAGGCCGCGACGGTTCACCCAGGCGCCCAGGTTGGTGGAGACCGTCACGTCCGGCGAGGTCGTGACGATCCGCTGGGCCAGCGCCGTGTCGCCCTTGGCCAGGTCGTGCATGAGCAGCCCGAAGCCGTGCTGCGTCGAAAGCTCGCGCCCGGCCGGCACCGGGAAGGCATCTGGCACGGGAATCACGGGCGCTTGCAGGCGGCGCGGGCCCTGCGCGTTGAACGGCACCGCGGACAGGAAGGCCTGCAACCGCTCCGGCGGTGTCGCCAGCCCCTCGAAGCGGTCCCACTCGTGGCCGGGCTGCACGTCCATCGCCAGCCGCAGCGTCTCCACTTGCGCCGGGTTCATCAGCCCGGCGTGGTTGTCCTTGTGTCCGGCCAGCGGCAGGCCGAAGCCCTTGATGGTGTAGCAGATGAAGCAAACCGGGCGGTCATGGCCCTTCGCGGCCTCGAACGCTTCCAGCAGGGATGGCATGTCGTGGCCGCCGAGGTTGCCCATCAGTGCCGCGAGCCCTTCGTCCGTGCGGCGCTCAAGCAGGGCGGACACATCGCCCTGGTCGCCCAACTCGTCCCGCAGCCGGGCGCGCCACGCGACGCCGCCGCCAAACGTCAGCGCGGAGTAGAGTTGATTGGGGCAGGCTTCGATCCAGGCGCGCAGGCGCTCGCCGCCGGGTTCGCGGAACGCGGCCTCTTGCAGGCCACCGTGGCGCAACACCACCACGTCCCAGCCGAAGTTGCGGAACATGGACTCGAGCTTGGCCCACAGCCCCTCGCGCACGTTCGCGTCCAGGCTTTGGCGGTTGTAGTCCACCACCCACCAGGTGTTGCGCAGACCGTGCTTCCAGCCCTCCAGCAGCGCCTCGAAGATGTTGCCCTCGTCCATCTCGGCATCGCCGATCAAGGCCACCATGCGGCCCTCGGGCCGGTCCAGGCCCCAGCCGTGGGCGCGGACGTAGTCTTGCGCGAGCGACGAGAACAGCGTTTGCGTCACGCCCAAGCCGACGGACCCGGTTGAGAAGTCGACGTCGTCGGTGTCCTTGGTCCGCGAAGGATAGGATTGCGCGCCGCCGAAGCCGCGGAAGGCTTGCAGCTTCGCGAGTGTCTGGTTCCCGAGCAAGTACTGGATGGCGTGAAAGACCGGGCTGGCGTGCGGCTTGACCGCGACACGGTCCTCCGGGCGCAGCACGGACAAGTAGAGCGCGGTCATGATGGTCGCGATCGAGGCGCTGGACGCCTGGTGGCCGCCGACTTTCAGCCCGTCCCCGGTGTCGCGCAGGTAGTTGGCATTGTGGATGGTCCAGGTCGCAAGCCACAGGATCTTGCGCTCGAGGTCAGACAAGATGGCCGTGTCGGAGCCGCTCAGGTCGTGCATGTCGTTGTCCTGCTGATACCGGTGGCGTCGCCGTTCGCGTCGTGGGCCTTGCCTGCCCGGCGGTCTGCTCAGATAGCGGAGCCTGCGGCCCGCAGCCAGATCGAAAGGGTTTGCCTCCAGGCTGACGTCGATCGGTACCGCGTCGAGCATGGGAAGCCGGGCGACCGGGGTGCTGGAACTCTCGACCGCACCTGCCCTGTTCGAGGTCGGGTGGCAGACCGTCATGGCCGCAGGCTGCCCACCACGCCGACCGGATCGGCCGCAAGAGGATGTTCGTCCTCGCCGTGCTGCTGATGCCGGTCCCGGCATTGCTGATGGGGTTCTTGCCGACCTACGCGGCCGCCGGATGGTTCGCTCCTGCGGCGCGTGCGTGAAAGGATCGTCGGCCACGCGTCCGGCTTCGGTCTGCCCCTTGCGCGCAAGGGGCAGCGTTCGTGCGCCCGTCACATCCGGCTATCAAGCGACGGAAAGCCGTGGGAACCCGGCCATCCCCGGGCAGGTTCGGAATACGTGGCCAGGACAGGATGGAACACGCTCCGCCCCATGACGTTCCCGGCATCATCAAGGGCCGGCCCGACTGCCTCGATGGTGTTGCCCAATCCGTTGCTTCGCTGCCAGGCTCTCCTGCCAGGTGCTGCCGAAGCAGCCGGGCTTGGTGCTCGGACCATTCCAACGCACCGGCCTCGCGCAGCCCATCCATGGACCCAGCCTGCTTGCCCGGCGACCACCTCCGGCACGTCCGCCTCCTCACGGCCAGTCGCCGATTTGCGCCGTGCGGGCCCGGCTTTCGCCATGATGACGGCAACGGCCGGCCCCTGCGCGCGCGCAGGTTTGCAACGCGCCCGATCTCCTTCAAACTCCTCGCGAATCGGCCAGAGATCCCCCGCCCGTTGCCGCCACCCGCCCGCTCGCTGCGCACCCACCAGGCCCAGATCGCCGCCATCGTCGCCGCCATCGCCGCGGGCGAGGCGGCGGAGATCACCGATATCCTCGCCGCCGTCACGCCCGGCGGCGGCAAGTCCCTGCTCCCGGTGCTCGCCGCCGCCGCCCTGGTCGCCGCCGGGCTGATCGACCGCGTCTGCTGGGTCGTCCCGCGTGACAGCCTGCGCCTGCAAGCCGAGGAAGCCTTCGCCGACCCCGTCTGGCGCGCCGCGCTCGGCCACGCCGTGTCCGTCCGCGCCGCCGACAACGCCCCCGACCCCTGCCGCGGCTTGCAGGGCTACATCACCACCTACCAGAGCGTCGCCGCCGCCCCCGACCTCCACCTGGGCGAGTTCCGCCGCCACCGCACGCTGCTGGTGGTGGACGAGGTGCACCACCTTCCCGCCCTGTCGGACATGGCGCCCGACCCGCTCGCCGACCCGGACGGCGACGACGGGGCGGGCTGGAGCCGGGCCTTGCTGCCGCTGCTGGAAACCGCCCGGTTCCGCCTGCTGCTGTCCGGCACGCTGCAACGGGCGGACGGCCGCGCCATCCTGTGGCTGCCCTACCGCACCGGCCCGCGCGCCCGCACCCGCGAGGTGGACCTGGCCGCGCCGGGCTGGGCCATCGTGGGCTACTCGCGCTCCCAGGCGCTGTCGGAACGCGCCGTGCTGCCCGTGATGTTCGGCGCCGTCGATGGCGAGGCGAGCTGGCTGGACGAGGCGGGCACGCCGACCGGTCCCCACCGCTTGTTCGGCCACTGGCCCACCGAGACCACCCGCCCGGCGCTGTTCACCGCCCTGCGCACCGGCTTCGGCGACGCCCTGCTGCGCGAGGCCTTCACCGCCACCCGCGCCCTCCGCGCCGCCCGGCGCCGGGAGCGCAGCCTCCCGCCCGGCGTGGAAGCCCGCGGCCTGGGCAAGCTGCTCGTGGTGGCGCCCGACCAGGCCAACGCCCGGCGCTACGCGGACGCGCTGCGCGGCTGGGTCCCGCAGGGTCAGGGGGACACGGTGCAGCTCGCCACCGCGGACGAGCGCGACGCCCACCGCATCCTCGCCCGCTTCCGCCTGCTGCCCGAGCCGAGCGTGCTGGTCACGGTGGCGATGGCGTACGAGGGGCTGGACGCGCCGGAGGTTTCCGTGGTGGCGGCGCTCACCCACATCCGCTCCCGCGCCTGGCTCGAGCAGATGATCGCCCGCGCCACCCGGGTCGATCCGCATGGCGGCGCCTACGCCGCCCAGCGCGCGCTCGTGTTCCACCCGGACGACCCGCTCTTCGCCCGCTTCCGCCACAGCGTGGAAACCGAGCAGGGCACGATGGCCAAGCGCGTGGACAAGCATCCGAAGCGCCCGATGCCCGCTTGGCTGTTCGAGAAGCTGGCCGAGACGCGGGAAGGGCGCGGCATCGTGCCGCTGGAAAGCAACGTGCTCGGCCTGCGCTACGGCCTGCTGCGGCCCGGCCCGGACTACGCCCTGCACCGCCCGGAGAACGAGACGGCGCAGGCGGAGATGCTGGAGCCGCCGTCCGTGGGGGAACGGCGCCTGCGCCAGCGCGTGGGGGAGATGGTGGCGCAGCAGGCCGTGGAAGACGAGGGCGCGATGCAGGCGCCGCGCGGCGAGGGGCTGTACCACCGCTACAACGCCATCCTCAAGCGCCGCACCGGCGGCAAGCCCCGCGCGCAGATGAGCTTGCAGGAGCTGGAAGCCGCGGTGAGCTGGCTGGAGCGCAACCGCCTGTCCGACCACGGCGCGCTGCTGGAAGGCGACCCGCGCTACGGCTGGACGGTGCGGCAGCGCGCGGAATGGACCCCGCCCGTGGGCCGCGCGCCGGGCAAGCGGAAGCGGCCGGCCTGACAGGGGGCGGGGGTTGCCGTGACCCGGCCGGCGACGAGATTCCGACGGGGACGGCCCGCTGCGGTTCGGCAGGACGGCCGCGCAAGCCTGCTTAGGAGAGTCCTGTGTCAGTCGGCAGGCGTCCTGGCGACGCTGCCGCCTCCAGCGCTGGCCCTTGCCCGATCGGCCGCGATCGGCTCCGGGCACGCTTCTCCCGGCTTGCATGCGGACGCTGCCGTGACGTGACACTGGCCGCCGTGTCATCTGCATCCAGGCTGGGCCGTCTGGCGTTAACGCGGACTCAACCAACTGGGCGGATGATCGGGCTGTGAAGCATCGGGTTGTTGGCGGGATGGTCCTGCTGCGGCTGTGTTGCAGGAGGCTCCATGTCGCTCCTCGCCCGTGTTCGTCTGCGCACGAAAGCATTGATCGCGCCCGTGCTGTTCCTGATCGCCGCCGGGCTGCTGAGCGTGGTGGCGGTGCAGGATTTCCGGGCCGGCGTCATGGCGCAGCGCAGCGCCACCTTGCAGGCCGTGGTCCGCTCCGCGCTCGCGACCGTCACCCAGTTCGCCGACGCGGAGAAAGCCGGCGCCATGACGCACGAGAACGCGGTCGCGGCCGCCAAGGAGGCCCTGGGGCGGATACGCTACGGCAACAACGACTACGTGTTCGTGACGTCCCCGGACGCCAGGATCACCGTTCATCCCAACCAGGCGCTGATTGACGTCCCCAATGCGAGCCTGCCGGCCGGAACGGCGGACATCACCCGCAGGCAGGTCGAGGCCGTCCGCAACGCCCCGGACGCTTTCCTGCCGATCATGTTTCCCCGTGCCGCCGGCGGCGAGCCGGTCGAGAAGCTCAACTACCTCGTCAAGTTCGTTCCGTGGGGTTGGGTGGTCGGCACCGGAAGCTACGTGGATGACGTCAACGCGATGGTTTGGGCCTACGCCGTCCGCGTGGGGGCGATCGCCGCCGCCGCCGCCGCCATCACCGCGTTGTTGAGCTGGCTGGTGCTTGCCGAGTTCGACCGCGCCCTGCGCCGGGTGATGGGCTGCATGGAGCATGTTGCCCAAGGCAGCCAGGATGCGGCAGTCACCGACACGCGCCGGCGCGACGAGGCGGGCGCGGCTGCGCGGATGCTGGAAACGTTCCGGATGCGGCTGAGCGAGGCCGCCGCCCTGCGGGGGCAGGCCGCCGCCGCCGCTGCCGAGGCGGACGCCGAACGCGAGCGCGCGGCGGCCGAGGGCGCGCAAGCCGCCGCGGAGCAGGCCTCTGTCGTGGAGCGGCTGGCGGACGGCCTCGCCAGCCTGGCTGCCGGGGACCTGACCTGCACGGTGACGGAGCGTTTCGCCCCGCAGTACGAGCGCCTGCGCACGGATTTCAACACCGCCGTCGAACAGTTGCGCGACACCGTGGGCGCCGTTGTGGCCAACACGGAGGCGATCCGCTCCGGCAGCGGCGAGATCGCGCAAGCCGCCGACGACCTCAGCCGCCGGACGGAGCAGCAGGCCGCCAGCCTGGAGCAGACCGCCGCGGCCCTGGACCAGATCACCGCCACGGTGAACCGGACGGCGGAGAACGCGGGCCAGGCGAGCGCCGTGGTGACGGGCGCGCGCAGCAACGCGGAGCGCTCGGCGGTTGTCGTGCGCGACGCCGTGGCGGCCATGAGCGAGATCGAGGGCTCCGCGCGCAAGATCGAGCAGATCATCGGCGTGATCGACGAGATCGCGTTCCAAACCAACTTGCTGGCGCTCAACGCGGGGGTGGAAGCGGCGCGGGCCGGCGATGCGGGCCGCGGCTTCGCCGTGGTGGCGTCGGAGGTGCGCGGCTTGGCGCAGCGCAGCGCGGGCGCCGCCAAGGAGATCAAGGCGCTGATCGGCGCCAGCACCCACCAGGTCAGCGCCGGCGTCAGGCTGGTGGGCGAGACGGGCCGCGCGCTGGGCCAGATCGTGGAACAGGTGGGCGAGGTCACCGCCGCCATCGCCGCCATCGCGTCTTCCGCCCAGGAGCAGGCCACGGGGCTGCGCGAGATCAACACCGCCATCAACCAGATGGACCAGGTGACGCAGCAGAACGCCGCCATGGTGGAGCAAAGCACGGCGGCCAGCCACGCGCTGCGCGGCGAAGCGGAAGCCTTGGCCCAGTTGACCGAGCGTTTCCGCACGGGCGACGGCGTCCCCGCGGCGGCGCCAGAGGCGGCCAACGACGTGGCCCCGGCCAGGTTGGCGCGGACCAGGCCGGCAGCGGTGAAGGCCGCGGCGGCTGCCGGGCCGCGGCCTTCGACCAGAAGCGGAGCGGCCGTGCGCAAGCTGGCGCTGGTGACAGCGGAAGATGGCTGGGAGGAGTTCTAGC
>CAXTLC010000061.1:24762-28274 GCA_964245075.1 uncultured Acetobacteraceae bacterium | reverse complement strand
GGAGGGCGGCTGGGTGCAGCCTGATCGTGCTTGGCTGATGATCGCCAGCTCAGCCGCTTACGGACTAGGCTTGCCCAGTGACCGTCGGCCAGATGGGTGCGCCAGCCGCGGTGACCTTGATGAGCTGTCTATGTTTGCAAGCCACCCAACTCAGCCACAGAGCCCAGGTGCGGTTGCGGGCAAGCGGATTGTCAAGCCGCTGCTGCGGATGTCCATCCACCATCCCGCTCGGCACGTCGCGCAGATAAGCATACGGCTCCGCCCGTTCGGCTCGGCCATGTCGGCCAACGACCGGACTACCCCGTGGATACCCGGGTATGAGGGTGCGCTCGCCCCGGAGGCTGGCCGTGCGGGCCACCCTCACCCCGGCCCTCTCCCAGAGGAAGAAGTAAGTCTGCGCCCGTCATCCCTCGCCTTCACGCAAAAGCTCCGCATACATGGCGTCAGGCGTCCATCTTCAGCGCCGCCAGGAACGCGCTCTGCGGGATCTCCACCTTGCCGAACTGGCGCATCCGCTTCTTGCCCTCCTTCTGCTTCTCCAGCAGCTTGCGCTTGCGGCTGATGTCGCCGCCGTAGCACTTGGCGGTCACGTCCTTGCTGAGCGCGCCGATCGTTTCGCGCGCGATCACCCGGCCGCCGATGGCCGCCTGCACCGCGATCTTGAAGAGCTGGCGGGGGATCAGCTCCTTCAGCTTGGCGCAGATCGCCCGGCCGCGCTGCTCGGCGGCGCTGCGGTGGGCGATGAAGCTCAGCGCGTCCACCGGGTCCTGGTTGACCAGGATGGTGATGCGGACCAGGTCGCTCTCGGCGTAATCCGCGATGGCGTAGTCGAAGCTGGCGTAGCCGCGGGTGACGGACTTCAGCCGGTCGTAAAAGTCGAACACCACCTCGTTCAACGGCAGGCGGTACACCGCCATGGCGCGGTTGCCGACATAGGTGAGGTCCTGCTGCTGGCCGCGGCGCTCGTTGCAGAGGGTGAGCACGGAGCCGAGGTACTCGTCCGGCACCATGATGGTCGCGCGGATCCACGGCTCCTCCATGTGGTCGATCCGGGTCGGGTCGGGCATGTCGGCCGGGTTGTGCAGCGGCTCCATCGTGCCGTCGTTCTTGAAGATGTGGTACACCACGGACGGCGCGGTCGCGATCAGGTCCAGGTCGAACTCGCGGGACAGGCGCTCCTGGATGATCTCCAGGTGCAGCAGGCCGAGGAAGCCGCAGCGGTAGCCGAAGCCCAGGGCGGCGGAGGTTTCCGCCTCGTAGTGGAAGCTCGCGTCGTTGAGCCGCAGCTTGCCGAGGCTGTCGCGCAGCTTCTCGAAATCGTCCGCGTCCACCGGGAACAGGCCGCACCACACGACGGGGACGGAGGGCTTGAAGCCGGGCAGGGCGGCGGCGGCGGGCGAGCGGTCGTCCGTGATGGTGTCGCCCACGTTGCAGTCGGCGACCGTCTTGATGGCGGCGGTGATGAAGCCCATCTCGCCCGGCCCGAGATCCCCGGTGGCGACCATCTTGGGGGTGAACACGCCGCACTGCTCGACCGCGTGCGCGGCGCCGTTGGACATCATGCGGATCTTCATGCCGCGGCGCAGCCGGCCGTCCCTCACCCGCACCAGGATCACCACGCCCAGGTACTGGTCGTACCAGCTATCCACCAGCAGCGCCGTCAGCGGCTTGGCGGCGTCCCCGGTCGGCGGCGGCAGCCGGGTCACCAGGGCTTCCAGCACGCCCCCGATGTTCAGGCCGGTCTTGGCGCTGATCTCCACCGCGTCATCCGCAGGCAGGCCGATCACGTCCTCGATCTGCTGGCGCACCCGCTCCGGCTCGGCGGCCGGCAGGTCGATCTTGTTGAGCACGGGAACGATCTCGTGGTTGGCATCCATCGCCTGGTACACGTTGGCCAGCGTCTGCGCTTCCACGCCCTGGGACGCGTCCACCACCAGCAAGCTGCCCTCGCAGGCGGCGAGCGAGCGGCTGACCTCGTAGGCGAAGTCCACGTGGCCCGGCGTGTCCATCAGGTTCAGTTCATAGACCAGCCCGTCCTTGGCCTTGTACTCGAGGCGGACGGTCTGCGCCTTGATGGTGATGCCGCGCTCCTTCTCCAGGTCCATGTTGTCGAGCACCTGGGCGGTCATCTCCCGGTCGCTCAGGCCGCCGCATGCCTGGATCAGCCGGTCCGCCAGGGTGGACTTGCCGTGGTCAATATGGGCGATGATCGAGAAGTTGCGGATGCGGGCGAGCGGGGTGTCGGTCATGGAAGGAAGATAGGCCGAACCAGCCGGAATGTCAGCGCGGCGTGCTACAGCGGGCGCAACCAGGCCCCTGGAGGAACCCATGCTTTCCCGCCGAACCCTGCCCGCCGCCGCTCCGGCGGGCTGATGGCCGTTGGGTTACGCTACGGGGTGGAACTGCGGTCGGCCCAGCCGGCCGACGCGCCGGAACTCGCCCGACTGCTGGCGGAGGCGGGCTTGCCCGTTTCGGCGAAGGAAGCGGCGGCCCGGCTGGAAGCGATGCGGGCGCGTCCGGACTGCGCCGTGCTGGTGGCGACCGGGTATGCCGGGCTGGCCGGGCTCGTATCCGCGTCCTGGGCGCCCGGCCTCGGAGCGGCGCGGCCGGTGGCGCGGGTCGGCGTGCTGGTGGTCGATGACGGGGAACGGCGGCACGGCATCGGGCGCATGCTGCTGAAGGCGGCATCCCAGGCGGCGCGGAGCGGAGGGTGCGACATGCTGGAGATGGCGGGCGCGGAGGCGTTCTGCTTGGCGAACGGCTTCACCCCGTCGGGCGCCGTGTGGGAGCGGTCGCTGCGCAAGCGCGGCGGCGAGTAGGCAGCGGCTCATCGTGGCGCGGCCAGGCCCATGCCGCCCACGGCGCCGGTTTCTCGCCCGCCGAGGCGGTGCGGGGCTCGCCATGCCTGGGCTTCGTCCCCAACTGCCAGGCTCGAGTGGACACGGCATGACATCCAGACACCTGATCGCGGCCAGCCTTCTCACCCTTGGCGCCTTCCCCGGTCCCGCCAGCGCGCGCCCGTTCTGCACGAACCCGCCCTTCGTGCCGTTCTTCCCACTCTCTGCCCAGCGCGGCAGCGAGGTGTTCGAGAAGAGCTTCGACGTCGAGCCCGGCCAGCCCGCGTGTTTCAAGCTGACCGCGCCCGGGGCGCAGCGGCTGCACGTCACCCTGGGCAGCCCGCACGGCACTGGCTACTTCCACATCTATCCGCAGGGCTGGGTCATCACGCAGCGCGGCAGCGATTTCAGCTTCGGCGAGCCCGGCCTGCCCGGCGCTTCGGACGGCGACCGCCCGAAGAGCTGGACGGGGCAAGTGCCCGACGGCAACTCGCTCATCGTCGTCTACATTCCGCAGGGCCGCCAGTACCGCATCCACATCGAAGCCGACTGAGCCGGGTCACGTTCCTGCGGCAGCGCCTGCCGCGGGTGTCGGCTCGTCCTCGCCCCTAGTGCCGGCTGGCGAGCAACCGGCAGGGGCAACGTCTCATCCAGGGCCGTCAGGCCGCCGCCGGC
>CAXTLC010000061.1:0-24662 GCA_964245075.1 uncultured Acetobacteraceae bacterium | reverse complement strand
GGCGAGCAACCGGCAGGGGCAACGTCTCATCCAGGGCCGTCAGGCCGCCGCCGGCAGCGCCAATGGGCAAGACGCAGCTTAAACCTCCCACGCCCCTTGGCGGAAAGGCCGCCAAGGTGTCCACGCGCGAGGCGCCGGACTGGCTGAGCAGGGCCGCGTCCCCCGCCAGCGCCGCCGAAAGCCTGATCAGCGACGGCGCGGTGGATCGCCCCGGCTGACCGCCGCCCGTCATC
Organism: uncultured Acetobacteraceae bacterium; assembly: GCA_964245075.1. Lineage (GTDB taxonomy): Bacteria > Pseudomonadota > Alphaproteobacteria > Acetobacterales > Acetobacteraceae > LMUY01. The sequence continues at coordinate 24,429 of CAXTLC010000061.1, read as the reverse complement.
GGCGCCGGGTCATGGACGGCGACAAGTCCCGGCCTACCGGTTCCCGACCCTTCGGCAACGGAGGACGTTTACAAGATGACCAGCGGTCAGATAAAGTGACCGCCGGTCATCTTGAGGTCGCCATGCAAATGTCTGAACCGCGGTGGGCGCTCGTCACAGGGGCGTCGAGCGGCCTGGGAATCGAGCTCGCGAGAGCGCTCGCCGCACGTCGCATCAACCTCGCGCTCACGGCCCGGAGCGAGGCGCCCATGCAGCGGCTGGCCGACGACATCCGCCAGAAGCATGGCGTCGAGGTCGTCGTCCAACCGGCTGACCTTTCCGTTCCAGGCGGCACCGATGTTCTATGCCGGCACTTGGATGGTCGTGGGGTCGAGCCGAGCATCCTCATCAACAATGCCGGGTTCGGGCTGAACAGCGCTTTCATCGACCACGACCCTGAACGCCTGCGGGCGATGCTTCAGCTCAACATCATCAGCTTGACCGAACTGAGCCACGCCTTCGGCCGCCGCATGGCCGCGCGGGGCGGTGGCCGCATCCTGCTGGTCGCGAGCCTTGCCGCCTACCAGCCCGACCCGTTGCTGGCCGCCTACGGCGCTTCGAAGGCTTACGTCCTGTCGCTGGGGGAGGCGCTGCACGTGGAGCTTGCCCCCAAGGTCGGCGTGACCGTCCTGTCGCCCGGGCTGATGGACACGGGCTTCAACGACGCGTCCGGGTTCCGGACGCCGCCGTTCCTGAAGCGCACGGAATCATTGCCCGCCACGGTCGCCCGGATCGGGCTGGACGCCATGTTCGCGGGCAAGCCGAGCATTGTCGCGGGCCGCCTGAACAAGGCGATGGCGTTCAGCAACCGCATGCTGTCGCGGCATTTCGCCGCACAGGCCTCCTACAACATGGCAAAGGCGTCACAGTAGGGCGATGGCGAGGCGCGCCTATGCCGCCGAGGACAAGGACGCGCGGCGGCACGCGATCCTGAAGGCCGCTGGCGGCCTGTTCGTCGCAGGTGACGGTGAACTGCCCTCCGTCGCGCAGGTCGCCGCCGCGGCCGGCTTGGCCAAAGGGACCGTCTATCTCTACTTCCGCACCAAGGGAGCGATCTTCGCCTCCATCCTGCAGGATGGCTGGGGCGAGGTGATCGACGACCTTGAGCGGACGTTCCGGCCCGCAAGCGGCACGCGGGCCGACAAGGTGGCGGCGTTCCTGTCCAGCTACGTTGGCCATATCGAGCGCCATCCCGAACTGCTGCAACTCGACTCCCTCGGGCACGGCGTCCTCGAGCGCAACCTGGAAGCGGAAACCCTGCTCGCCTTCAAGCGAGCCCTGCTGGATCGCCTGACAGGGGGGGCGACGGTCCTCGGAGCGGCGCTTGGCTTACCGCCGGGCCGGGGACTCCAGTTGCTGACGCGCACTTACGCGATGACGCGGGGGCTGTGGCAATCGTTCGACCACTCACAGCACCCGGCCAGGCAACCGCTCGATCCGCAGGGCAGCGACTTCGGCGCGGAGTTGCTTAGCGCCTTGTCGGAGTACTGGCGGGGCGCCCTGGCCACACCTTGACGCTTGCTCCTCAGCCGCGCAGCACCCCGCCGGCCGCCTTGCCGGCCGCCGCCACCACTTTCGCGCACAGCGCCTCGATCTCCGCGTCGGTCAGCGTCGCCTCCTTCGGCTGGATCACCACCTCGAAGGCGAGGGACTTGGTCCCTGCCGGCACGTTCTCCCCGGTGTAAACGTCGAACAGCGAGACGCTTGCCACCAGCGTGCGGTCGGCGCCGCGGATGGCGCGCAGCACGGTCTCGGCGGGGGTCGCCGCATCCACCACGAAGGCGAAATCCCGCCGGACCGGCTGCAAGGCGGGCAGGTCCGGAGAGGCTTTGCGGCGGCGCTTGGGCTCGGGAACCGCATCGAGCCGGACCTCGAACGCAACCGCCGGGCCGGCTAGGTCCAGCGCGGCGAGCACGCGGGGGTGAACGGCGCCGAACCACGCCAGCGCCAGCTTCGGCCCTTGCCGCACAGTGCCGGAGCGGCCCGGGTGGTAGTGCGCGGGGGCGTCCGCGGTCACCTGCAAGCTGTCCATCGGGAGGCCGAGCGCGGCCAGCAAGGCGAACACGTCCGCCTTGGCCGCCAGGGCGTCCGGCGCGCGTCCGGCTGCCCAACTGCGCGACGCCGGGCCGTGGCGCAGCCCGGCGGCGAGCACCTCCTGGGCCGTGGCGGCGAAGGCGGGGCCGACCTCGAACAGCGCCCCAGCCGGCTGGCCGCGGGCCACGTTGCGGGCGGCGGCGGGCAGCAGGGTGGCCAGCGGCGTGGGCCGCATCTGGTCCAGGTCCGCGGCGATCGGGTTGGTCAGCCGCATCGCGTCCGGGGCATTGCCGAACAGCGCCGCCCGGTCCCGCGCGGTGAAGGAGAAGGTGACGCATTCCAGCATCCCCCGGCTCGCCAGCGTGCGGCGTGCGGTGGCGGCGCGAACCTGGCGCGGCGTGAGCGTGGCCAGCGGCACGGAGGCCAGCGGGGGCATGGACACGGGCGGCACCGCGTCCAGGCCGCGCAAGCGCAGCACCTCCTCCACCAGGTCGGCCTCCGGTTCCGCTTCCGCCCGCCCGGCGGCGGCGGCCAGGGCCAGCTCGGGCAGCAGCGCAGGCGACTGCGCCAGGGCGGCGGCGGCGGCGACGTCGTTGCGCCACGGCGGGACGGCCACGGTCACCCGGTCATTGCCGCGGCGGCGGACGGAGAAGCCCAGGCGTTCCAGCGAGGCCGTCGCCTCGTCCGGCGGGACGGCCAAGCCGCCCAGGGTTTCCAGCCGCTCGAAGCGCAGGGTGGCGTCGCGCTGCCAAGCAGGCTCGGCGCCGGCCTCCGCCACGTCGCTGGGCTCGCCGCCGCAGAGCTGCATGACCATGGCGGTTGCAGCGTCCAGGGCGGCCGGCAGCAGCGAGGGGTCGATGCCGCGCTCGAACCGGCTGCGCGCGTCGGAGGCGATGTCGTGACGGCGTCCGGTCAGGGCCACGGCGACCGGGTCGAACAGCGCGCATTCGATGAACACGCTGGTCGTGCCGTCCGTGCTGCCGGTGGCCTCGCCGCCCATCACGCCGGCGAGGGACTGCACGCCCGCCGCGTCGGCGATGGCGCAATCCTCGGGGGTGACGACATAGTCGCGGCCGTTCAGGGCGCGGAAGCTCTCGCCGGCGCCGGGCCGGAACACCAGGACGCCGCCGGATACCCGGTCCGCGTCGAACACGTGCAGCGGGCGGCCGAGGTCGAGGGTGAAGAAGTTGGTGATGTCCACCAGCGCGCTGATCGGCCGCAAGCCGACGGAGCGCAGGCGGCGTTGCAGCCACTCCGGGCTCGGCCTGTTGCGCACGCCGCGCACGGTGCGGCCCAGCACCCAATGGCAGGCGCCCGACTCGATGCGCCAGGCGATCGGGGACGGGAAGCGCCCCTCGACCGGCGCCGGCTTCCAGGGGCGCAGCGTGCCGAGGCCGGCCGCCGCCAGGTCCCGCGCGACGCCGCGGACGGACAGCGCGTCGCCGCGGTTGGGGGTGACGGCGATGTCGATCACCGGGTCATCCAGCCCGGCCCAGGCGGCGTAGGACGTGCCGACGGGCGCGTCATCCGGCAGCTCGGCGATGCCGTCGTGGTCCTCGCCCAGGCCCATTTCGCGGGTGGAGAGCAGCATCCCGGCGGAAGCGACGCCGCGGATCTCGCCCACCTTCAGCACCGTGCCCAGCCCGGGGATGGCGCTGCCCGGCGGGGCGAACACCGCCACCATGCCGGTTCGCGCGTTGGGCGCGCCGCACACCACCGTCACCGGCTCGCCGCCGGCGTCCACGGTGCAGACCCGCAGCCGGTCCGCGTTGGGGTGCTGCACCGCCGCCGTGACGCGCGCCACCCGGAACGGCGCCAAGGCGGCGCCCGGGTCTTCCACGCCCTCCAGTTCGAGCCCGATGCGGGTGAGCGTATCGGTGATCGTGTCCAGCGGGGCGTCCGTGTCGAGATGCGTCCGCAGCCAGGAAAGCGAGAACTTCACGGTGCCAATCCCTCGTGCAGCGCCACGGGGGCGAGCGGGTTGAAGCCGTAATGGCGAAGCCAGCGCGCGTCGCTCTCGTAGAACGGGCGCAGGTCGGGAATGCCGTGCTTGAGCATGGTGACCCGTTCCACTCCCATGCCGAAGGCGAAGCCCTGCCACTCGCGCGGATCGATGCCGCAGTTGGCCAGCACGCGCGGGTGCACCATGCCGCTGCCCAGGATCTCCAGCCAGTCGCCGCCGCCCTTGGAAGAGTGTCCGCCTAGCTCGCCGGTGCGGCGGTTCCAGCCGATGTCCACCTCCATGGAAGGCTCGGTGAACGGGAAGTAGGAGGAGCGGAAGCGGACGGGCAGGGTGGCTATGCCGAAGAAGGCGCGCAGGAAGTCGATCAGGCAGCCTTTCAGGTGCCCCAGCGTCAGCCCGCGGTCGATGGCGAGGCCTTCGCACTGGTGGAACATCGGCGAATGGGTCGCGTCGTGGTCGGCGCGGTAGGTGCGGCCCGGCGCGATCACCCGCAGCGGGGGCGGGGCGGACAGCATGGAGATGATCTGCACGTCCGAGGTCTGGGTGCGCAGCAGCAGCGGATGGCCGTCGCGGGTGCCGGGCAGGTAGAACGTGTCCTGGTCGGTGCGCGCGGCATGGTGCACCGGAATGTTCAGCGCGGCGAAGTTGAACCAGTCGGTCTGCACATCCAGCCCTTCGCCGACGGTGAAGCCCATGGCGCCGAAGATGGCCGCCATCTCCTCCATGGTGCGGGTGATCGGGTGGATCAGCCCGATCTGCTCCGGCGGGGGCGGCAGGGTGACGTCGATCCGCTCGGCTGCCAGGCGCGCGTCGAGCGCCGCTTCGTCCAGGGCGGCGCGGCGGGCGTCGATGGCGTCGGACAGCGTGTCGCGCAGCCGGTTCAGCGCGGCGCCGCGCTCCCGCCGCTCTTCGGGCGTGGCGCGGCCGAGTTCCTTCAGCATGGCGGTAAGCCGGCCGGACTTGCCAAGCAGGCCGACGCGGACGGCCTCCAGCGCGCGCGGGTCGGCGGCGGCGGCGAGGGCGGCTTCGGTGTCGGACTGGAGGGAATGGAGGTCGGTCATGGTATGGTGGTCCCTATCGTAGGAGCCGGAGGCGGCGACGCAGCCTGGATGCCAGGATCAAGTCCTGGCGTGACGGTCCTGGTCGATACGGGCATTGCCCGGACGCAGCCCTCAGCCGCCCGCCCCGAACGCCTTGTAGCTGCCCATCTTGCCCACGTAGGCCTGCACCAGATCGGCCGCCACCGCCCCGCCGGTGCCGTCGGGCCTGCCGTAGAAGAACGCCTGCATCTTCTCCGGCGCCGCGAGGTCACTGACCAGCAACATCACTCCGTCGTCCCGGCGGAACCAGGCGAGGAACACCGCCCGCCCGTCCAGCGCCGGACCGCCGGGCGTGCCGGTGACCTGGAAGCCGTATCGATTGGTGTAGTCCGCCAAGTCGTGCAGGAATCCCGGGTCGTCGGCCGGGCAGATCCGCAATGTGACCACGGCCAAGGGCGGCCCGTGCTCCGGAACCTGGGCGCAGACTGGTGCGGCCTTTGGGACTGCCCCGCACGCGAGCAACAGCGCGGCCAGCCCGCGACGGGTCGGCCGCACCGGCGGTCAGGCCAAGGCGGCCTGCACCTTCTGCACTACGGCGGTGAACGCCGCCGGATCGTCGAAGGCGAGGGCGGACAACACCTTGCGGTCCATCTCGATCCCCGCCTTGCTCAGCCCGTCGATAAATCGGCTGTAGGTCAGCCCGTGCTCGCGCACCGCCGCGTTGATGCGCTGGATCCACAGGCCGCGGAACTCGCGCTTCTTCACCCGCCGGTCGCGGTAGGCGTATTGCAGCGACTTCTCGAGCCGCTCCAGCGCGATGCGGTAGTTGGTGGACGAGCGGCCGACGAAGCCCTTGCTCTGCTCCAGCACCTTCTTGTGCCGGGCGTGGGTGGTGACACCCCGTTTGACGCGTGCCATTCCCGTTGCTCCTTACACGAGGCCGTAGGGGGTCCACTGCTTGACGGTCAAGCCGTCAGCGTGGGTCAGGGTCTGGCTGCCGCGGTTGCTCCGCTTGGCCTTCTGGCTGCGTGCCATCAGGTTGTGGCGCTTCTTGCCGGGGCCGGCGAGCACCTTGCCGGTCGCGGTGATCTTGAAGCGCTTCTTGACCGACGACTTGGTCTTCAGCTTGGGCATTTGCATCTCCTTCGCAATGCGCTGCCCCTGGGATGCTGTCCTGGGGTGCAGCGTGTCGCGGCCGGGCATGCCCGTCCAGGCCCGGCGCGCAGACTGAGCGCGGGCGTATAGCCCACGGCTACCCCCGCGGGCAAGCCCGGGCTATGAATGGCGCCATGCGCATCCCGTTCCGCAAGATGCATGGCGCCGGCAACGACTTCGTGGTGGTGGACGAGCGGCCGGCGCCGCTGCCGCTCACCCCGTCCCGCATCGCGGCCCTGGCGGACCGGCGGACCGGGATCGGCTGCGACCAGTTCATCGCCCTCGGCCGTGCGGACGGCGCGGACGTGCTCATGCGCATCTTCAACCCGGACGGCAGCGAGGCCGGCGCGTGCGGCAACGCGTCCCGCTGCGTGGCGGATCTGCTGTTCCGCGAGACCGGGCGCCCATGCCAGGCCATCCGCACCGTTTCCGGCGTGCTGCCGTCCGAGGTGCTGGCGGACGGGCGCGTGCGCGTGGACATGGGACCGCCGCGCCTCGGCTGGCAGGATATCCCCCTGACAGAAGCCGCCGACACGCTGCACCTGGCGCTGCCGGGCGACCCGGCGGCCGCATCCATGGGCAACCCGCACGTGACCTTCTTTGACACGCCGCTGGAGCAGGCCGCCGAGCGGGGCGGCGCCTTGGAGCGCAATCCGCTGTTCGCGGACCGCGTGAACGTGGGTTTCGCGCAGGTCCTGGCGCCCGATCGCCTGCGCCTGCGCGTCTGGGAACGCGGCGCCGGGCTGACGCTGGCCTGCGGCTCGGGCGCGTGCGCGGCGCTGGTGAACGCCAGCCGCCGCGGGCTGGTGGGCCGCAGCGCCAGCGTGGTGCTGGATGGCGGCGTGCTGGACATCGCCTGGCGCGACGACGGCCATGTGACCATGACCGGCCCCGTTGCGAGCGTGTTCGAGGGCGAGATCGACCTTCGTGCGCTGCCGGGCTAATCCGTCCGCCGATGACGCCGAAGGAAACCCGCTGAACCATGGCCCCCTGCCGAACTTTCGCCGCCCTGATCCTGCTGACCCTGCCCGCTTCTGCCCAAACGGCCCCGAAGCCCGCAGCGCCTCCTGTGGCCGCCGCCCCTGTGGCTGCCCCCCCTGTGGCTGTTCTGGCGCCAGCGCCGATGCCGGACCCGCTGATGTCCCCGGACTTGCAACGGCTGACTACCAGCCCGCCGACGCTGTCCAGCCTGGTGCAGCAATCGGCCTGGCAAGATCCGGTGATCGCCGCCGCGCGCGACCAGTTCAAGCAACTGCCGGACGCGTGCCCGTCCGCCAGCTTCAAGCCCACTGGTGAGCTGATGGTGTTCAGCCCGCCGCAATTCGACAACCGGGGCACCTTGACGGGCGGCATCTGGAGCGAGCGCGTCGCGGTGACCGGCTGCCCCGTGCCGCACATCTTGAACGTGCTCACCGTGCTGCAACCGGGCGGCGCGCCGGCCCGCATCGCGACCCTGCCCGGCGACACGCACGCCGACCCCGCGACGCAGAAGAACGCGCTGCAATACGCCCAAGCCATCGCCGCACGCGCGTCGCCGCCGAATTGCCGGCAGCAGATCTTCACCGACACCGCGTTCGACGGCTACACCGGCCTGCCGGACGCTTCGATCCGGGACGGGCGGGACGGCCGCGCCTGGGTGGAGAACTGGACGCTGTTCGCGTGCGGCACCAACTACACCATCCAGATGACCTTCACCCCGAATGCGCAGGGCTTCCAGCTCACCGCGACCAACCCCATCAAGAAGTCCTGATGGGGCCGGAGGTCACCACGTTCGGCTGCCGCCTCAACCTGGTGGAAAGCGAGGCAGTGCGCGGCTTGCTCCCCCCGGCAGCGGACCTGGTGGTGATCAACACCTGCGCGGTGACGGCGGAAGCGGAGCGGCAGGCCCGGCAGGCGATCCGCCGCGCGGCGCGAAACCGGCCAGGCGCCGAGATCGTGGTCACCGGATGCGCGGTGCAGCTTGACCCGGCGCGTTGGGCGGCGCTGCCGGGCGTGGCCCGGGTGCTGGGCAACGCCGACAAGCTGCGCGCGGACGCCTGGTCGCCCGGCGCCGGCAGCCAGGTCAGCCCGGCCGATGCCGGCGGCACGCGCCTCGCTCCGGCCGGGTTCGCCGCCCATACTCGCGGCTTCGTGCAGGTCCAGGCCGGCTGCGACCATCGCTGCACCTTCTGCGCCATCCCGTTCGGCCGTGGCCCGAACCGCAGCGTTCCGCCGGAAGCCGTGGTGGCGCAGGTGGCCGCCCTGGTCGCGGGCGGCGTGCAGGACGTGGTGCTGACCGGGGTGGATATCGCAAGCCACGGGGCCGGCATCGGCGCGCTCGCCGCCACGGTGCTGCGGGGCGTTCCGAAGCTGCCGCGGCTGCGCCTGTCCTCCCTGGACCCGGCCGCGATCGACCCGGCGCTGTGGGACCTGCTCGCCAACGAACCGCGGCTGATGCCGCATCTGCACCTTTCGCTGCAATCCGGGTCCGACCTCCTGCTCAAGCGCATGCGCCGCCGTCATTCACGCGCGGGGGCGCTGGACGTCATCGCCCGGGCGCGCCGGCTGCGGCCCGGCCTCGCGGTCGGGGCGGACCTGATCGCCGGCTTCCCGACCGAGACGGAGGCGCTGGCCGCCGAAACGGAGCGTTTCGTGGCGGAGGCGGCGATCCCCTACCTCCACGTGTTCCCATACAGCGAGCGGCCCGGCACGCCCGCCGCGCGCATGCCCGCCGTGCCCGTTCCGCTCCGGCGGGAGCGAGCGGCCCGGTTGCGCGCCGCCGCCGCCGCCCACGCCGCCGTCTTCCACGCGAGCCAGCTCGGCCGTACCGTGAGCGTGCTGGCGGAACGCGGTGGACGCGGCCACACCGAGCATTTCACCCCCGTGCGCCTTCAGGTGGCCAGGGTGCCGGCGGGGTCGCTGCTGCCGGCGCGCGTCGTGGGGGCGGATGCGGCCGGACTGCTGGCGGAAGCGGCCTGATGGCGCTCGGCGGCTTCTTCAACAAGCTCAAGTCCGGGCTTAGCCGCTCCACCGAGAAGCTGACCGGCGGCATCTCCGCCGCCTTCGTCAAGCGCACCCTGGACGATGACGCGCTGGCGGAGCTGGAGGAACTGCTGCTCGGCGCAGACCTCGGCCCCGCCGCCGCGGCGGACATCGTGGAGAGTTTCCGCCGCAGCCGGTTCGGCCGCAGCGTGACGGATGCCGAGATCAAGCAGGCGCTTGCCGAGGAGATCGCCGCCATCCTCGCCCCCGTCGCCAAGCCGCTGGTGCTGGACCGCAGCCGCACGCCGCACGTGGTGCTGGTGGTTGGCGTGAACGGCACCGGCAAGACCACCACCATCGGCAAGCTGGCCCTGCAATACCGCGAGCAGGGCCTGCGCCCGGTGCTGGTCGCGGGCGACACCTTCCGCGCCGCCGCGGTGGAGCAGTTGCAGGTATGGGGGGAGCGCACGGGCGCGCCGGTGATCTCCGGGCCGCGCGGCGCGGATGCCGCCGGGCTGGTGTTCGACGCGCTGGGCCGGGCGAAGGCTGACGGCGCCGACGTGCTGCTGATCGACACCGCCGGGCGCTTGCACAACAAGTCCGCGCTGATGGAGGAGCTATCCAAGATCATCCGCGTGATGCGCAAGCAGGACCCGACCGCGCCGCATTCCGTGCTGCTGGTGCTGGACGCCACCACCGGCCACAACGCGCTGGAGCAGGTGCGCGTGTTCAAGGACATGGTGGAGGTGACCGGCCTGGTGGTCACCAAGCTGGACGGCAGCGCGCGCGGCGGCATCGTGGTGGCGCTGGCGGAGGACTACGGCCTGCCGGTGCATGCGGTGGGCGTGGGCGAGCAGGCCGGCGACCTGCGGCCGTTCGACGCGATGGATTTCGCCCGCGGGCTGGTGGGGGCGTAGCGGCAGCGATACCCGGCGTGACGAGCCGTTAAGCGCCGGCGGTCAGCGCATCCACTCTCCGTGGAACTCTAGAACCGCCCGGTAGGCGGGTTTCCCGCTCTCGTCCCGCGCGACCACGACAAAGCGGCCGTGTTCTCCCTGCGGCAACGAGTCCTTGACCATCTCGGATAAAGCTCTGACGGCCTCGGAGCGCATATCCGGCTCCTCGTTCAAGAAATTACCCTCCTCGTCCTTGGAAAGATGTTCTCCGTTCTGGAAATCGAAGAAGTAGCGCTGCATGGGAGATTCTCCGTTGTCTCTCGTCCACACCCTATGAACGGCCGGAGACTTCGGCATTAACCCATGATGACTTCTGGCAAGCTTTGTCCGGCGGTTGGCGCGTCCCATCCCTGCGTTCCGCCTTGCCAATTTCCTGTTCGAAGCCCGCAGCCGCATGCCGTAAGCTGCTGCAATGCCGATAGCGGGCTTCAGCCGGAAGGCAGTTGGGACGATCGCGGCCGCCATCCGGCTTTGGCCGGGCGGCTGGACGCTGGACCTCGTGTCCGACGCGGGCGCGTGCGCCGTGGTGCTGCTGCCGGAGGACGGTGACCAGTTCGGCCCGGCGCTGCATCTCGGGCAGGATGCCACCGCCGTCATCGTCACGGCCGTGCGCTGGGACCGACATGCCACCGTCGGCGTGTTCGAGGATCTCGCAGCCGCGCTCGATCACCTCGGCCGCTCGCTGTCCGCAGAGTCCGGGCAACACGGCCCGGCAACGCTGCACTGACCCACCGTAGGCTGAAGGGGATGGCATGACGGCACGGCGCGTGGCTGCCAACGGGCTGAGCTTCGAAGTGGAGGAGGCGGGCGGGGGCGACCACCTGGCGCTCTGCCTGCACGGTTTTCCGGAGCACCTCGTTTCCTGGCGCCACCAGGTGCCCGTGCTGGCGGCGCTCGGCTACCGGGTATGGGCGGTGAACCAGCGCGGCTATGGCGAGACTTCGCGCCCGGACGGCGTGGAAGCCTATGCCATGCGCCACCTGCTGGCGGACGTGGCCGCGCTGATCGATGCGTCCGGCGCCAAGCGGGTGACGCTCCTGGCGCACGATTGGGGGGCGATGGTCGCGTGGTGCTTCGCCGCCGGGCGCGTCCGGCCGATCGAGCGGCTGGTGATCATGAACGTGCCGCATCCGCTGTGCTTCCGCGCCGCGCTGAAGCATTGGCGGCAGCGGCGCAAGTCCTGGTACGTGTCGTTCTTCCAGTTGCCGTTCCTGCCGGAGCGGATGCTGGCGGCCAATGGCGCCGCCGCCGTCCGCCGCATGTTCCGGGGGGCGGGCATCCCGGCGGAGGTGGTGGACGTGTACGCCCGCCAGGCAGCCGCGCCGGGTGCGGCGACCGCCATGCTGAACTGGTATCGCGCCATCCGGATGACCAGCGGCGTGCCCCGGCTGGAAACGCCGATCGAGGTGCCGACGCTGGTGATCTGGGGCGAACAGGACGTGGCGCTGGACGTGATGTGCCTGGACGGCACCGAGCGCTACGTGCGGGACCTGCGGATCGAGCGCCTGCCCGGCATCTCGCACTGGGTGCAGCAGCATGCGCCCGAGCGGGTGAACGCGCTGCTGAGGGAGTTCCTGCCGTCCGTGCTAGCGGCTTCGTGACCGTCCGCCGGGCACTCGCGGCCATCGGGTGCGCCGCCGCCCTGGCATCTTGCGCCGCGGCGTCGGCGCCCATTGCCGCCACGCCGCTGCCAGCCGGCCAGCCTGGCGCGATCCCGCCAGGCCTCGGCCAGCAACTGGCCAACCTGGGCGAGACTCCCGTCACCGTCTTCACGTACCGGCCGGACGGCTGCACGCCGTCCACGATCCTGCTTGTCTTCCACGGCTTGGAGCGGAATGCCGCCAGGTACCGTGACGATGCGGTCCCGCTTGCGCAGCGCTACTGCATGCTGGTCGCCGCACCGCTGTTCGATGCGGCCCGGTTCCCGGATTGGCGTTACCAGCATGGCGGCATCGTCCATCGTGGCGCCGTGCAGCCCGCGGAAAGCTGGACGGTGGCGATGGTGCCTCGGCTTGTCGCTTGGGTGAGGGCCGGGGAAGCGAACCCGCGCATGGCCTACGCTGCGATCGGCCACTCCGCCGGGGCGCAGTTCCTCAGCCGGGCGGTGGCATTCGGCGGGGAGGGTGCGGCGCGGGCGGTTATCGCCAATCCGTCCACCTGGGTCCGGCCCCGCCTGGACGTCCCGGCGCCGTACGGCTTCGGCGGCGTGTTTCCGCCCGCGCAGGGCGAGGCGGCGCTGAAACGCTACCTTGCCGCGCCGATCACCGTCCTGCTCGGACGGGAAGACACCGGGTCACGCAACCTGGCCACCTCCGAGGAGGCCGAAGATCAAGGAACGACGCGGTTCGAGCGGGGCCAGACGGTTTTCGGCGAGGCGCAGGCGGCGGCCCGGGAGCACGGATGGGCGTTCAATTGGCAACTCGCGGTCGTGCCGGGCACGGGCCATAACGCACGCCGCATGTTCACGTCCGACCAGGCATTCGCGGCGTTGCGGCCGTAGCGTTCGGCGGCTGCGCTTGCTCCAGCGCCGCCAATCCGTGCGCGCTGAGCCGGTAGGTGCCGCGCCCGACACGCTCGAACCAGCCATATACGTTGCGCGCCAGGATGGCGGGCGCTTCGGGCGTGATGGTCCTCAGCGTCCGCGTGGTCGCCTCGCCGTGGCGCAGCGCCTCGGCGCAGAACACGGCGCGCTGCCTGTAGGCGGTCATGATGGTCCGTCCGACCGAGCCGCCGGGCGTCGGGTCCCCTTCCCGGCGCGTGTGTTCCCGCAACAGCCGGGTTCGCCGGCCCGTGTTGGGACGGGGACGGTACGGTGCCGGGTCAGCCAGCACATCCACGGTGCCGTCTGCCGCGACCGTCAGCAAGCCCAGGCCGAGCAACCGGCAGAGCCGCACCACCCGGCGGTCGCGGTCGCGCCCGCGCTGGGTGCGCGGCACCGCCAGCCATACCGCATCCGCCGCCGCCATGCGGTCCGCCGCCTGGAGCACCAGGTCCAGGTTGAAGCCCAGCTTCAGCTCGCAGATCACCAGCACGGGCCGTTCGCCGGGGCGGACGGCGACCACGTCGCAGCCGCAGATCTCGCCTTTGGCGGTGAACCCTTGCTGCTCCAGGAACGATTTCACCGCGGCGTAGAGGGTCGTCTCGGAAGCCATGCCGGGCTGCTCAGAACAGCGTCGCCAGGAACGGCACCAGAAGCGCGGTCAGCACGCCATTCAGCCCGATCGCCACGCCGCCGAACGCGCCCGCTGTTTCGTTGACCAGCAGCATCCGCGCGGTGGCCAAGCCATGCCCGGCAGTGCCGGCGGCCAGGCCCTGCGCCCGCCAGTCCGCCACGGACAGCAGCCGCATGATCGCCGGGCCGATCATCACGGCGACGAGTCCGGTCAGCAGCACGAACACCGCGGCCAGGGAGGCCGAGCCGCCGATCTGCTCCGCAACCCCCATCGCGATCGGCGTCGTCACCGATTTCGGCGCCAGCGACAGCACCACCACCCGCGACGCGCCCAGGCCGCGCGCGATCAGCATGGCGCTCAGCGACGCGACAAGGGACCCGGCCAGCAGCGCGGGCAGGATGGCCGGGGCGGCGCGGCGGATCCGTGAAAGGTTCGCGTGCATCGGCACCGCCAACGCGACCGTCGCCGGGCCGAGCAGGAATTGAACGTACTGGCCGCCCTCGAAATAGGCGCGGTAGGGTGTCCCGGTCAGCAGCAGCAATGCGACCAGCAGGGCGATGCAGATCAGCATGGGATTGGCCAGCACGTGCCCGCGCGCCCGCTCGCTGAGGAACGTCGCGGCTTCCCAGGCCAGGAGGGTCGCAGCGAGGCCGAGCAGGGGGGTGGTCTGGAGATACACCCAGAGCTGCGCCACGCCGCTCACTTGGGCGGGTCCCGGGACAGGCGCTGCACCAGCCAGCCGGTCACGGCCAGCGCCAGCGCCGTGGACACCGGCACGGCGATCAGGATTGCCAGCCAATTCTGCTTCAACGCGTCCAGTTGGGTCACGATCCCGACGCCGGCCGGCACGAACAGCAACGACAGGTAGCGCAGCAGCCCGTTCGACGTGTCGCGCAACGCCGGGTCCGGGCCGCCGCGGATCGTCAGCCCGGCAAGCAGGAAGACCAGCCCCACCACCGGCCCCGGCAGCGGAATGCCGAGGCCGCGCGCGACCACCTCGCCCGCGAACTGGCAGAGCACCAGCACAGTCAGCGCGCGAAGCACCGGCTATTGCAACGGCATCGTCAGGCTGATGCCGCCGCCCGGCGCCGCCCGGCGGTTCTGCGTCGTTTGCGCGGAGGAGCTCGGCGAAAGGCCTTCGCCGCGGTACTGGTCCCGCCGGGTGAAGAATCCGGGCGTCACCGCCGTGTCGCCGGAAGCACGGGTTTGCGGCAGGTCCGCATCCTGGTTCGGGGTGGGGGCCGCGGTGAAGCCTGGCGGGGCGGGCGCTGCCGGCGCAGGCCTGGAAGGCGGCGTCAGGTTCGGCAGCGGCGACGCCGTGGTGAAACTGCCGCTTGGCCCCGCTCCGGCCGCCAGCAGGGTGAGCAGCGGCAACAGCGCGGCCCGCTTCACGGTGCGGCCGCCGGATCGACCCGGCGCTCGCCGCGGCGGTCCTCCGCCGGGTTGCCGGCCGGAACGCCCAGCGGGTCGGCGCCAAGGTCCCGCCAGGCATGCAGCGCCCAGCGGACAGTCGGGAAGGCGAGGCTGTCCCAGGGAATGTCTTCCCAGGCGAACATGCGGACCTCCAGGCTTTCCTCCCCGGCCCGTATGCCCGGCTTGGCGAAGCGGGCGCGATACAACACCTGGAACTGCCCGATCCGGCTGATGTCGTACAGGGCGAGAATGCCATCGAGGGCGATGTCCGCCCCGGCTTCCTCCATTGCCTCACGCTGTGCGCCCTCGGCCGTCGTTTCGTTCAGTTCGAGGTAGCCGGCAGGCAGCGTCCAGAATCCGGCCCGCGGTTCGATGGCGCGGCGGCACAGCAGAACCCGGTCGTTGTCCGCCACGACGGCGCCGACGACGATCTTGGGGTTCTGATAGGCCACGAAGCCGCAGGTCGAGCAGACATCCCGCTCCCTGTTGTCGCCGGCCGGGATGGTGCGGACGAAATCGGGCATAGCGCGACCGTGACTTGACCGCGCGCCGGGATCAAGCCCCGCGTATCAAAATTTGATCCTGGCGGCTACACCGACAGGTCCAGGAGTGAGCCGCGGGGTGCGGAACGGCTGGGAACGGCGCCGGGCGGCAAGGCTTGCAGCGGCTTCTGCGCCGCCGACGGCTCGGCCCGGGACGCGGATGGAGCGGCGACGCGAGTGGCTTGCCCGGTTGAACCGACCGAGGATGTGAACGCCGAGAGGCTGCTGGGCGAGATCATGCCGGGCAGGATAGAGCCGAAAGGTTAACGGATCGTTGCCCGCCTACGCCATCAGCACCGCGACCCCTGGCAGCGTCTTGCCTTCCAGCCACTCCAGGAACGCGCCGCCGGCGGAGGATACGTAGGTCAGCCGTTCCATGACCCCGGCGTGACGCAAGGCGGACACGGTGTCCCCGCCGCCAGCCACGCTGCACAGGGTGCCGGCGGCGGTCGCTTCCGCCACGGCATGCGCCAGCGCCACGGTGGCCGCATCGAACGGCGGCGTCTCGAACGCGCCGAGCGGGCCGTTCCACACCAGCGTGCGCCAGCCGAGCAGCCGCTGCTTGAGGTCCGCCACGCTTTCCGGACCCACGTCCAGCATCATGCTGCCGGTGGGGATGGCGGCAACCGGCACCGTCTCGGTCGGCGGGTTCGGCGCGAACCGCTCGGCGACCACGGCGTCCACCGGCAAGACGATCTCGCACCCTGCCTCAGCGGCGCGGGTCAGGATGGCGCGGGCGGTCACGTGCATCTCCGCCTCCTGCAAGGATTTGCCGACGGGAACGCCCTGCGCCGCCAGGAACGTGTTGGCCATCGCCCCGCCGATCACCAGCACGTCCACCTTGGTCACCAGGTTGCCCAGCAGTTCCAGCTTGGTGGACACCTTGGAACCGCCGACGATCGCGGCCACCGGCCGTGCCGGGTTGCCCAGCGCGCTGTTCAGCGCTTCCAGCTCCGCCTGCATCAGCCGTCCGGCATGGGCGGGCAGCAGGCGGCCGACGCCTTCCGTGCTGGCGTGGGCGCGGTGCGCGGCAGAGAACGCGTCATGCACGAAGATCTCCGCCAGGGCGGCGAACTCGCGGGCGAGCGCCGGGTCGTTCTCCTCCTCGCCGGGGTGGTAGCGGGTGTTCTCCAGCAGCAGGACCTCGCCGTCGGCCAGCGCCTCGGCTTCCCGGTGCGCCACCGGGCCGGTGCTGTCTTCGGCGAAGCGGACGGGCTTGCCGAGCACCTCGGCCAGCGCCACCGCCATCGGGGCCAGCGACATATGCGGCACGCGCTTGCCCTTGGGGCGGTCGAAGTGGCTGAACACGATCACCCTGGCGCCGCCATCCGCCAGCTCCCGGATGGTGGGGGACAGCCGCTCGATGCGGGTCAGGTCGGTGATGCGGCCGTCCCGCACCGGCACGTTCAGGTCGGCGCGCACCAGCACGCGCCGGCCGCGGACGTCCACGCCATCCAGCGTGCGGTGCGGCACCTCAGAGGCTGCCGAACAGCGCGGCGGTGTCGCTCATGCGCGAGCTGAACCCCCACTCGTTGTCGTACCAGCCTGCGACCCGGACCATCTGCCCGCCATCGACGGAGGCGGTCTGCGTCGCGTCGAACGAGCAGGAGTAGGCGACGTGGTTGAAGTCGCTGCTGACCAGCTTGGCCGTGCTGACATCGAGGATGCCCTTCATGGGGCCTTCTGCGGCGGCCCTCATCGCCGCGTGGATCTCCTCCACGCTCGCCGGGCGGGAAAGGTTGACGTCCAGCGAGACCAGGCTGACGTTCGGGGTCGGCACCCGGATGGAGGTGCCGTCCAGCTTGCCTTTCAGCTCCGGCAGCACCAGGCCCACGGCCTTGGCGGCGCCGGTGGAGGTCGGGATCATGGACACGGCGGCGGCGCGGGCGCGATGGAGGTCCTTGTGCAGCGTGTCCACCGTTTTCTGGTCCCCGGTGTAGGAGTGGATGGTGACCATGTAGCCGCGCAGTACGCCGAACGCGTCATGCAGCACCTTGACCATCGGCACCAGGCAGTTGGTGGTGCAGGACGCGTTGGAGATGACCGTCATGTCCTTCGTGATGACCTGCTGGTTCACCCCGAACACCACGGTCGCGTCCACGCCGTCGGCAGGGGCGGAGATCAGCACCTTGCGGGCGCCGGCCGCGATCAGCTTGGCGGCCTCCTCCTTCTTGGTGAACAGCCCGGTGCATTCCATCGCCACGTCCACGCCGCCGTAGGGCACCTTGGACGGGTCCCGCTCGGCGCTGACCTTGATGGGGCCGTAGGTGCGGCCGTTGTGGTGTATGGTGATGCTGTCGCCGTCCACTTCGACGTTGCCCGGGAAGCGGCCGTGCACGCTGTCGTAACGGAACAGGTGCGCGTTGGCTTCCACGCTGCCCAGATCGTTGATTGCGACCGGGACGACGTCCGTGCGGCCGCTTTCCACGATGGCGCGGAGCACGAGGCGGCCTATGCGTCCGAACCCGTTGATAGCGACCTTCACGGCCATGGCGGTGATCTCCTCGTTGCGTGGTGACCGGTTTTAAAGACGTTGGGGGCGCCGCACCAGTGCAGAGGCGTTACGGGAAGGCGGAACGGGGCGGGAAAACCTCGTCAGCTTCCCAGAAGCCGGCCCTTTTGCGGACTGCGAGCTGCCACCCGCCGGTTGCTGCCAGAGCCCCCACCTTTCACCGACGGTTGAACGGTGCTTGGCTGGGGGTCCATAGCGGGATGCAGAGCTTTGAGAGCGATCCAGATCGACCGCTACGGCGGCCCGGAGGTCATCGTGCGGCGAGACTTGCCGGTGCCTTCGCCGGGTTCGGGAGAGGTGCTGATCCGGCTTGCCTGGTCCGGCATCAACTTCATGGACATCCATACGCGGCAAGGTAAGTACGCCGCCTCGCGCACTTACCCGCAGGTGATGCCCACCACCCTCGGTATCGAGGGTGCCGGCACGGTCGAAGCTCTGGGCGAGGGCGTGACGGAGTTCGTCATCGGCGACCGCGTCGCCTACTGCCTGTCATGGGGCAGCTACGCCGAGTTCGCGGTCGTGGCAGCCTGGCGCGTCGTGCCGGTACCGGACGCGCTATCGCTCGACCGCGCCGCGTCTTCTATGTTCCATGGTCTCACAGCCCATTACCTAGCCTACGACCTCGGCCGCTTTGGTCCGGGTGTGACGTGCCTGGTGCACTCCGCATCCGGCGGCATCGGGCAGCTTCTCGTCCAGCTGGGTGCCCGGTTGGGCGCCACGGTGTTCGCCACCACCAGCACGGAAGCCAAGGCGGACGTGGCCCGGCGGCGTGGTGCATCGGCCGTGTTCCTGTACGAGGATGGCGGCTTCGCGGATCAGGTGCGCGACGCCACGGGCGGGCGCGGGGTGGACGTCGTGTTCGACCCGATCGGCAAGCCCACCCTGCGCGACAGCATGCGCGCGACCCGCAAGCAGGGACTCGTAGTCGCTTTCGGCAGTGTGGGCGGCAACGTCGAGGACCTGAACCCCATCGAACTCGGCGAAGCAGGCTCCCTGTTCCTGACCCGCCCGCGCTTGGCCGATCACTTGCCCGATGCCGCAACCGTCCGCCGGCGTGCGGCCGATATCTTCGAGGCCATCCTAGACGGGGCGCTGTCCCTGGAAATGTCCGGCCGCTATGAACTGGACACCGTAGAGCAGGCGCACGAAGCGCTGGAGGAGCGTCGCAGTGTCGGCAAGCCGCTGCTGCGGATCGGGGCGGTGTCGGTGCCTGACTGACGCGGCCCGTCGTCCGCCTCGGGCCGAGAGCGTGCGGGAACCCGCATTGCGGGTTTTCGTCATCTCGCTCCTCGCACTCACATAAGTTTTTCGCTCCGTTGCCGATGTTGTTGGCAAATTTGGAGTCAGCTATTTGTTCACAGTGCCGCTGGCGTGGTGGAGGCCATTGTATCGGCGTTGAAAACGGGCCTCCTCAGCTTCCTGATGCACGCCACGCCGGCCCAGGTGAAGGTGACCGGTTTTGAAAGCGTTGGGGGCGCCGCACCAGTGCAGAGGCGTTACGGGAAGGCGGAACGGGGCGGGAAAACCTCGTCAGCTTCCCAGAAGCCGGCCCTTTTGCGGACTGCGAGCTGCCATGCGCCGCCCACGTAACGATACGTCGACAAGCTGGTCGTGAAATCGTCCCCGTCATTCGGACGGCAGGCAATCTCCTCCAGCTCCTCCGTGCCGCCGGCCCGGCCCGGCACCGTGCGCCACGCCGTCTTAAGCGTGCTGGTGAGCTGGACCGCTCCGGACTGGCCGTGCGGCCCGGCGTATGTGACGGGGTCGAGCTTCTGATTGGCCGGCAGCAGCAACGTCGTGATGGGACCGGCGTAGCTGCCCATCCCGATCGAGTAATCGACCGTCAGCCAGACGGGCTGCGACGGCAACCCGTGCAGCGGGGCGAGGGCTACGGTGGCAAGCGGACGTTCGAGCAACTGCTCGGCCATCACGGTCCCACCCGCGTCCATCAGGCGCACCCTGGCGCCGAGCGGGGGCCGGCGGGTGAACTCGGCCGCGAGCGGGCTGTCCGGCAGCACGAAGGAGGGGTCGTCGGACACGTTCCACATCTGCTTGCGCAAGGACGCAGAGATGCGGGCGTCTTCGAGCACTTCCACGGCGAACGGGCCTCCCAAGCCGTTCACCGCAACCCGGCTCGCCACCGTGTAGCCAGCCTGGGCAGAAGCGCCGCCCGCCGTTGCCGGCTGGAAATCCGCGTTGGGGATCGTGAGCCTCACGCCGTCAACGGTGGCGACCGTGGTGTTGCGGTAGGCTTCCAAGACGGTGGCTCGCGTGCCGGGCTTGATGTCCACGCAGCCGCCTGCCGCCGCCAGCGCCACATCTGCCGCTGCCGGGTTTGGCGCGTGGGTGCGGCTGTCGCCACTCGGCAACGTCAGCTCGGCAAGCGCTTGGGCCGATGCGCACATGACGCCGGGCTTGGTGGCGACCAGCTCGTCGGCCAGGGCCGGCAAGGCGGCCAAACCAGCCAGCAACAAGATAATGGCCCGCACCGCCGCACTCCCAGCTCCATGGCTGGATCGTTGCGGAACGGTGAAGCAGGCGCAAGCCGGCGCTTCTAGGCCAGGCGCCGTCTCACCGCGTTGCAGACCGCCTCCGCCGTCAGGCCGAAATGCTCGAACAGGGCGCTTGGGGGCGCCGACGCGCCGAAGCCAGGCAAGCCGATGAACACACCGTCCTCGCCCAGCCAACGTTCCCAGCCGAAACCGCACGCCGCCTCGATGCCGAACCGGGGCGCTGTTCCCAGCACGCCGGCGCGGTAGCCGGCATCCGCACGGGCGAACAATCCCCAGGCCGGCAGGGACACCACGGCCACCGCGACGCCCTCGGCCCCCAGCCGGTCGCGGGCGGCCAGCGCCAGCGCCACTTCGCTGCCGCTGGCGATCAGGGTGGCGGCGCGGGGGCCGTCCGTCTCGGCCAGCACGTAGCCGCCGCGGGCGCAGCGGTTCTCCCCGGCGTCGGCGCGCAGCGCGGGCACGGGCTGCTCGGACAGCGCCAGCAGGGTGGGGCCATCCGTGCGGCGGACGGCGATCTCGCAGCACTCGGCCGTTTCCACCGCGTCCGCCGGGCGCAGCAGCAGCAAGCCGGGCACCGCGCGCAGGCCGGCGAGCTGCTCCACCGGCTGGTAGGCGGCGCCGTCCGCGCCCAGGCCGATGCTGTCATGCGTCGCCACGTGGACTGCGCGCAGCCCCATCAGCGCGGACAGGCGCAGCGCCGGGCGCATGCCGTCCGTGCTGCTCAGCGGCGCCACCGCGTAGGGCAGCACCCCGCCGTGCAGCGCCAGGCCGTTCAGGCAGGCGGCCATCCCGTGCTCGCGCGGCCCGTAATGCACCTGGCGGCCGGAGAAGCTGCCCGGCGTCACGGGGGCGCCGCGGCCCGGCCCCAGCTCGGTCTGCCCGCCCACCAGCTCGGGGAAGCCCGGCGCCAACGCTTCCAGCAGCCGCTCGGCGGAGCGGCGGGTGCTGGCCGGGCGGCGGTCGGCCAGCAGGGAAGCCTTCACCGCGGCCAGGGCCTCGCCCCAGCCATCCGGCAGGCGGCCCGCCAGCACCCGCTCGAACTCGGCACGCCGCGGATGGTTGGCCAGGCGCTTGATCCAGGCGCGCCGGGCCGCGCTGCCACGCCGGCCGGCTTCGGCCCAAGATTCGGCCCAAAGTTCGGTCAGCTTCGGCGTTTCCGGCCCCGGACGCCGGGCGCGGCTGAGGGTGGTGCGGCAGGCGATCAAGGTCGGCCGGTGGGAGCGGGCGGACAGGGAAAGGGCCGAGGACAGAGCCGCCGGGTCATGCGCGTCAACGGCACGGGTGGCCCAGCCGAGGGCGGCGAAGCGGCGCAGCGCGTCGTCCGGCCCCGCCAAGCCGCTGCGGCAATCGACGCAGCCGGTGTCGTCTTCCAGCAGCACCAGCAGCTTTTCCAGCCGCAGATGCCCGGCCAGGCTGGCGGCCTCGTGGCTGACGCCCTCCATCAGGTCGCCCAAGGTCGCCATCACCCAGGTGCGGTGGTCCACCAGGCTCTTGCCGAACCGCGCCGCCAGCAGGCGCTCCGCCAGCGCCAAGCCCACCGCCATGCCAAACCCCTGGCCGAGCGGCCCGGTGGTGGCCTCCACGGCCGGATGCGCGGAACGGTCCGGATGGCCAGGCGTGGCGCTGCCGAGCTGGCGGTGGCGGCGCAGCGAGGCGGCGTCCATGCCCTCGTGCCCGGTCAGGTGCAGCAGGGCGTAGAGCAGCGGCGCACCGTGGCCGGGCGACATGACGAACCGGTCGCGGTCGTGCCAATGCGGGTCGGCGGCGTCAAAGCGGTGGAACCCGGACCACAGCACGGCTGCGGCCTCCGCCATGCCGTCCGCCAGGCCGCTGTCGGACGCCATGCCAACCGCCACGGCGCGCAGTGCATCCGCCATGCCGCATTCGATGGGACGGCCGCGAGGGCCGCTTACGCCCGGCGCCGTGTCATCAAGCCATGTCGCAGGCTGGCTTTGAGGCATGGCGCGCGGTGTAGGGGCAGCGGTGCGGTGCGGCAAGCCCTGCACGCCGCCTGGAAACTGGCGGCCTTCTTCTAACTTGAGACGGAGGACGCGGCGCAAGGGCGCCTGGAGGCCGTTTCATGGCGACCAAGCTCAAGGGTGAACACCAGTTCCACCTCTGGTACTGGGTGGCGGCCTTCCTGGCGCTGCTGATGGTGCAGGATTACCTGGGCACCGTCAGCGGGAGTGTGCAGGCGCTGCCGTACAGCCAGTTCCAGGACATGCTGCACGCCGGCAAGCTGGACAACCTGGTGGTCGGCGGCGACCGCATCGAGGGCAGCATCAAGGGTGCGGAGAAAGGCAAGCCGGACCGCTTCACCACCGTGCGCGTCAACCCGGAGCTGGCGCAGTCGCTCGCGGCGGATCACGTCTCGTTCGCCGGCGCCCCGCCGCCGGGCTGGCTGGCGAGCGCCATCGGCTGGATCGCGCCGCTCGCGCTGTTTTGGGGCGCGTGGTTCTTCCTCAGCCGGAGGATGGCCGGCGGGGCAGGGGGCGGGTTCGGCGGCATGGGCGGGCTGATGAACATCGGCCGCAGCCGCGCGCGCATCTACGCGGAGAACGACACCAAGACCCGGTTCAGCGACGTGGCCGGGGCGGACGAGGCGAAGGACGAGTTGCAGGAAATCGTCGAGTTCCTCAAGGCGCCCGAGCGTTACGGCCGGCTGGGCGCGCATATTCCCAAGGGCGTGCTGCTGGTTGGGCCGCCGGGCACCGGCAAGACGCTGCTGGCCCGTGCCGTGGCGGGTGAATCGGGGGTGCCGTTCTTCTCCATCTCCGGTTCCGAGTTCGTGGAGATGATCGTGGGCGTAGGCGCCTCGCGCGTGCGGGACATGTTCAAGCAGGCACGCGAGAAGGCGCCTGCCATCATCTTCATCGACGAGATCGACGCCATGGGCGGCGCGCGCAACGGCCCCGCCATGGGCGGGCACGACGAGAAGGAGCAGACGCTCAACCAGTTGCTCTCGGAGATGGACGGCTTCGACCCGTCCAGCGGCCTGGTGATCGTCGGCGCGACCAACCGGCCCGAGGTGCTGGACCCGGCGCTGCTGCGGCCTGGCCGCTTTGACCGCCAAGTGCTGGTGGACCGGCCCGACCGCAAGGGGCGCGCGCAGGTTCTCTCGATCTACCTGCACAGGATCGCGGCGGCACCCGGCGTGGAGCCCGACGCGATCGCCCAGATCACGCCGGGCTTCACCGGTGCCGACCTGGCGAACCTGGTCAACGAGGCTGCGCTGCTGGCGACCCGGCGCGACGCCAACTCGGTCACCCTGCCCGACTTCGAGGCGGCGATCGAGCGCATCGTGGCCGGGCTGGAAAAACGCAACCGCATCCTGAGCAAGCATGAGCGGGAGATCGTGGCGCACCACGAGATGGGCCACGCGATCACCGCGATGGCGCTGCCGGACATGGACCCGGTGCACAAGATCAGCATCATCCCGCGCGGCATCGCCGCCCTCGGCTACACGATGCAGCGGCCGATGGAGGAGCATTTCCTGATGAGCCGGGACGAGCTGATGCACCGGATGATGGTGCTGCTGTCTGGCCGTGCTGCCGAGGAACTCGTGTTCCACGAGGTTTCCACCGGCGCCTCGGATGATCTGGTGCGCACGACGGAGATCGCCCGCAGCATGGTCGTCCGGTTCGGCATGGACCCGAAACTGGGGCTGATCGCCTACGAGCCGGAGCGGCAGCGCTTCCTGCAAGGCCGCGAGTACCAGCCGCGCACCTACAGCGAGGACACTGCGGCCAGCATCGACGACGCGGTGCGCGCGCTGGTGGACGGCGCATACGGGACGGCGCAGCGTATCCTGGCTGCCAATGAGAGCCTGTTGCGGCAGTCGGCAGCGCAGTTGCTGGAAACGGAGACGCTGGTGGGGGAGCAACTGGAGGCGATCAACACGGTGGTGAACCGGGACCCGGTCGAGGCATTGCGGCTCCCGGCGCCCAAGGCGGCATGATCCACACGTTTGATGTCAGGGCTTGACGGTCATCACGGCGTGGAGCTGCTCGCATTAGCTTGCAACTGCCCTGGCTGGAAATAGTCAGGGCGTCAATTGCCAGGCCAAACATAGAACTAGAGCGGGATGATTTCAGGTTTGACTGTATCCTGAGTTCTTGAGGTAGTTTG
>CAXTLC010000060.1:9599-28751 GCA_964245075.1 uncultured Acetobacteraceae bacterium | reverse complement strand
GCGTGCAACGTCCGGTTCCGCTCATCAACGCTTGAAACAACTCACACAAGACGCCGCGTCAACGCCCTACCCCCCGCACACGACGGCCCAGCCCGCGCCGCCCCACCAGCGCCCCGACCGCCAACCCCGCCGCCATCGCGGCATAAGCCGCCGCCATCGCCCGCTTGCTGAGCACGAACTCCCACCCCGGCGTGAACCGCTTCGGCGTCGCCCCGTAGTCGACCGCCACCGCGACCACCGACGTCACCACCGCGTTCCGCACCGCCGCCCCCGTCGCGAGCGGCCGGCGCCGCCCGTTCAGCGCCTCGAACAGCACGGCCCAGAACACCGTCGCCGCGTGGTGCGTCGCGTAGCCCACCGCCGTGTGCCGCGCATCGGCCCCGGCGAAGGACGCCGCGCCGTCCCCGTTCAGCCAGTGGCTCGTGGCGTTCACGGGCTGCAACGCGCCCTTGCCCTCCGCCCGCGCCAGCAGCCCGAGCGCCAGGCTGGACGCGACGCTGGCGACGGTGCCGGACACCAGCGCCCTCCCCCACCAGCCCGTGCCAGGCCCCGCCACCTAGGCCTCGCGATACGTCAGCAGCACCGCGCCGCAGAGCAGGAAGCACGCCGGCCAAACCCAGCCCGCCACCCGCGCGGCGCGACCGTCCAGCCGCAACTCCAGCCACCGCGCCCACCCGGCGCCGATGCCCGCCAGCGCCAGCGGCGTGTGCGTCAGCTCGATCAGCATCTGGTCCTTCACGTTGGAGATCGCATGGCTGTGCGTCAGCAGCAGCGCCCCCCCGGCCGCGGTCAGCAGCGGGAACACCAGCGCCGCCCGGCGGGAGCGCACCCGCCCGGTCCGCACCCCCCACTCGAACAGCGCGAACACGATGATCAGCAGCACGAACATCCGGTGCTGCAACACCTCCACGTCCCGCAGCGACTCCCACACGCCGACGTAGCCCACCGGCCACACCTCCGGGTCCGACCGGACCAGCAGGAAGCCGGCCAGGCCCAGCAGCGCCAGCGGCCAGTGCCGCGCCCAGCGCACCCCCGCCTGGTTCAGCATCGCCAGCCCCCCCACCAGCAGCACGAACAGCCCGGCCCAGTGGTGGTTGTACTCGCTCCACGCGATGTCCGCCGCGTTGCGCGGCGACACCTCGCCCGACCCGGGGATGGAAGCCGGCGGGGGCGCCTTCGCCTGCGCCGCCGCCTGCGCGTCCAACTGCGCTTGCAGCTCGGGCAGCGCCAACTGGTCGTAACCGGGCGAACGCAGCCGGGGCCAGACGGGGGTGTTGCGCTCCACCACCTCGGCCCAGGTGACCCGGTCCTGCGTGAGGTCGATGCCGGGCGGCACGGAGGTCAGCGACGCAGCGGCGAAGAAGATGGACAGGCCGATCCCCACCTCCACCTCCGCGAACCGCTTCATCCGCAGCACGGACGCGCCGGGGTTGGACCGCAGCCGCTCCGTGGTGATGAAGTTGCCCAGGCCCAGCAGCAGCAGCGCCCCGAACATCGCCACCTTGGCCATGACCATCACCCCGTAGGCCGTGCCGTACACCCCGGCCCAGGAGCCGATGTAGAACACCCCCATGGTGGCGCCGGACAGGAGGATGCACCCGACCCCGGCCATGGACATGCGGGAGAACCGCGCGCTCACCCGGCGCCAGGCCCAGCCGTCATGCACCCGGCTGAGCGCCATGATGAAGCACGGGATGCCGCCGATCCAGATGGCCGCGCCCAACTGGTGCAGCGCCTCCACCCCCAGCAGCGGCAGGCTGTCCTCCATGCGGGCGGCGGCGTGGGTGGACAAGGTGGCGGCGGCCAGTTCCACCACGCCCAGCGCCAGCAAGGCCGCCGCCGGGGCCGGCCGCCGCGCCAGCAGGCAAGCCGCCAGCAGCAGCGCCGCCGCGCATTTCACCAGCCCGGCCAGCGCGAAATGGGCCGTCAGCACCTCCGGCAGCGTCAGCTCCACCGTGCTGGCCAGCACCGCCGCTTGCAGCGCGAGGGTCAGGCCTTCGCACGCCACCAGCGCCAGCGCGGACCAGCCGGCGATGACGGCGGTGCTGCGCGCGATGCCGTGGCCGCCCGGCAGCTCCGCCGCGAGCGGCCGCGCCAGCAGCAGCAGGAACAGCACCCCGCCCAACGCCGCCGATTGGCTGAGGATCACCAGGCCGTGGAGGACGATCTCCAGGTAGCCGAACAGGTCAACGAGCAGGGACAAGGACTAGCGGCCCGTTGCCGGCGGGCACGCCAGTTCGGTGGCCGGATCGGCCCACCCCGTCAACCGAGTGCCCTGACACATGCTGGAGCCTTCCGGATGCGTCAGGGCGCTAGGGCGCCGTGACGGTGAACGGGACGTCCCCGCGGGTGATGTGGCCGTCCACCGCGAGCACCTGCCAGCGGACGGTGTAGGCGCCGGGGCTGAGGTCGGCCGCGGCGTTGAGCACGTCCGGCGGCCCGTCCGCGCCGATCGGCAGCCGCACCTGGGAGCTGTCCGGCCCGATCAGCGTCAAGCGCGAGCGGTCCCGGTCGATGCGGGAATTGAAGCGCAGCGTCATCGCCTCGTGCCCGGCGCCGAGGCTGCCGTGCACCGCCGGCGCGCTGTCCACCAGGATGGCGTGCGCGCGCGCCGCTGCCGGCAGCAGGGCGGCCGAGAGGAGAATGATCTTTGCCAGGTTCATAGCGCGGCGGCATCTAGCGCAGCGCTCCGGCGCTGTCCATGATCGGCCATGGCCGAGACCGCACGACCCCCCGCCGGATGCCGCGCCGAGTACCGCGCCTTCCGCCCGGTCACCACGCGCTGGACGGACAACGACGTGTTCGGCCACGTCAACAACGCCGGCTACTACCTGTTCTTCGACACCGCGGTGACCGGCTGGCTGCTGGAGCGTGGCTTGATGGGCTTGTCCGCCGGCCCGATGTTCGTGGTCGCCGAGACCGGGTGCCGCTTCCTGGGGGAGGCGGCGTTCCCGGACATGCTCGCCGTGGGCATGCGCGTGGCCCGGCTCGGGACCAGTTCCGTGCGCTGGGAACTGGCGGTGTTCCGCGAAGGCGCCGCCACCGCCTCTGCCGAAGGCCATTTCGTCCACGTCCACGTGGACCGGGACAGCCGCCGCCCCCTGCCGATCCCGCACGGCGCGCGCGCGGTGCTATCCGGCTTGCACGCAACCTGAAGGAAGACCGCTCATGGACACGGGACTGACTGGCCGCACCGCCCTGGTGTGCGCCGCCAGCAAGGGCTTGGGCCGCGCCTGCGCCATGGCCCTGGCGCGCGAGGGCGTGGCCGTGACGCTCACCGCCCGCGGCGGCGAAGCGCTGGAACGCACGGCGGATGAGATCCGGGCGGCCACCGGCGGCGCCGTCACCACCGCCGCAGGGGACATCGCGACCGAGGCGGGCCGCGCCGCCGCCCTTGCCGCCTGCCCGGCGCCGGACATCCTGGTCAACAACGCGGGCGGGCCGCCGCTGGGCGACTTCCGCGAATGGGAGCGGGAGGACTGGGTCCGCGCCCTGGACGCCAACATGCTGGCGCCGATCGCGCTGATCCGCGCCACGGTGGACGGCATGATCGCCCGGCGCTTCGGCCGCATCGTCAACATCACGTCCGCCAGCGTGAAATCCCCCATTCCGACGCTCGGCATGAGCAACGGCGCCCGGGCCGGGCTGACCGGTTTCGTGGGCGGGCTGGCGCGGCAGGTGGCGAGGCACAACGTCACGATCAACAACCTGCTGCCCGGCCCGTTCCTGACCGACCGGCTGCGCACCAGCAACGCCGCGGCGGCGGCCAAGGCCGGGCGCAGCGTGGAGGACGAGATCGCCGCCCGCGCCGCGCAGACCCCGGCCGGCCGGGTGGGTGACCCGGCGGAGTTCGGCCAGGCATGCGTGTTCCTGTGCGCCGCTTCCTCCGGCTTCATCGTCGGGCAGAACCTGCTGCTGGACGGCGGCGCCTTCAACTCCACCATGGGATGAGCCGGCGTGGACCTGTCTTTCGCCCCCGCCAGCTTCCTCGCCGCCGCCGTGCGGGCCCGCCAGGTCGGCTGCCTGGAGCTGCTGGACCATTTCATCGCCCGGGTGGAGCGGCTGGACGGGGCGTTGAACGCCGTCGTGGTGCGGGACTTCGACCGGGCGCGGACGCGGGCGCGCGCACTGGACGGCGGCATGCCGGCAGGGCCGCTGCACGGCGTTCCGATGACGGTGAAGGAGAGCTTCAACATCGCCGGCCTGCCAACCAGTTGGGGCGTGCCGGAGCACCACGGCAAGCTGGCGACGGCCAACGCGCTGGCCGTGGACCGGCTGCTTGGCGCCGGGGCGGTGGTGTTCGGCAAGACCAACGTGCCCCGCCTGCTGGGCGACTGGCAGAGCTTCAACGACAATTACGGCCGCACCAACAATCCGTGGAACCTCCACACCACGCCGGGCGGCTCCTCCGGCGGCGGCGCGGCTGCCATGGCGGCGGGGCTGTCGGCGCTGGAGCTGGGCAGCGACATCGGCGGCTCCATCCGCCAGCCCGCCCACGCCTGCGGCATCTTCGGCCACAAGCCGACGCATGCGCTGCTGCCCATGTATGGCCACACGCTGACGGAGAACGCCGCCGGCACCGACATCTCCGTCGTCGGCCCGCTGGCCCGCTCCGCCGCGGACCTCGCCCTGGCGCTGGACGTCTTGGCGGGGCCGGACCCGGCGGAAACCGGGTTGCGCCTGGTCCTGCCGCCGCCGCGTCAGGGCGGCCTGCGCGGCCTGCGGGTCGTCGTGTGGGCGGAGGAGCCTGGCCAGATCACCGACCCGGCGATCTCGGCCGCGCTGCTGGCGCTGGCCGGCGCGCTGGAGCGGGAAGGCGCCATCGTGGACCGCTCAGCCCGCCCGGCCTTCGATCCCGCCGCGGCATACACCCTGTACCTCAAGCTGCTGTTCGCCGCCCTCAGCGGCCGGGCCAGCGAGGTCGACCGGGCGGAAACGCGCGCCCGGTCCAAGCAGCTCGGCCCGGACAACCGGAGCGCCAACGCCGTCATGTTCAGCGTGGTGGACCTCACCCACGCGGAGTGGCTGTCGCTCAACGAGCAGCGGCACCGCCTGCGCCGGGCCTGGGGCGCGTTCTTCCAGGACTGGGACGTCCTGCTGTGCCCGGTGCTGGGGGCGGCGACCTGGCCGCACATGACGGAGGGCGCGATCTGGCAACGGCGGCTGACCGTCGCGGGGCGGCTCGTGGACTACAACGACCTGCTGTTCTGGCCCGGCATCACCGGCGGGTATCACTTGCCGGCAAGCGTGGCGCCGCTTGGGCAGACTTCGGACGGGTTGCCGTTCGGCGTGCAGGTCGCCGGCCCGCTGTATGGCGACCGCACCACGATCGCCGTGGCGGGAATGCTGGAGCGGGTGTGGCGCGCGTTCGCGCCGCCGCCGGGCTGGGCCTGACGGCGGCGCGCAGGCGCTTCAGAAGATCGCGTTGCCTGCCGCGAAGGCCAGGACGACGAAGATGAGGCAGATGGCGATGAAGATGAAGAACAGGATCTTGGCAATGCCTGCGGTCGCGGCAGAAATCCCGGTGAAGCCGAATAAGCCTGCGATCAGCGAGATGACGGCGAAGATCAACGCGTATCTGAGCATGGGTGGAAAGCTCCTGCTGCCGGCATCCGTCGCCGTGGTCTGGCAACGCGCATTGGGCAGATTCGTTGCCATGCCGCTTGGCTGGGTTGCAGGCGCTGCGGGCACCCTGAATGACGACACGCTGCGGCTTGTTGGCGGCCGGAGCTCCCCTTAGCATCCGCGCCCTGGATGGGAGTGGCTCCATGCGCCTGTGGCGAACGCTTGCCGGCTTGCTGCTGGCCGCGCCGCTGGCGGCGCACCCCGCCCAGGCGCAGAAATCGGCCAACACGCTGCGGATCGCCTGGCGGGACGCGATCCCGAACGTGGACCCCTACTACAATCAGCTCCGCACCGGGCTCGTGCTGGCGCACCAGGCATGGGACACGCTGGTTTACCGGGACCCGGACACGTTCCAGATCAAGCCGCTGCTCGCCACGAGCTGGAAGCAGACGGACGACACCACCCTCGATTTCGAGCTTCGGCCGGGCGTGTCGTTCCATGACGGCAGCGCGTTCACCGCCGACGACGTGGTCTACACGGTCAACACGGTGCTGGCCGACAGCCAGGTCGCCGTGCCCTCCAACTACGCCTACCTTGCCGGCGCGGAGAAGCTCGACGACCTCCACGTCCGGATCAAGCTGAAGCAGGTGTTTCCCGCGGCGCTCGAATACATCTCCATGACGCTGCCGATCTGGCCCAAGGCATACCGGGAGCGGGTGGGCGCGGAGGCTTACAGCCGCGCTCCGGTGGGCACCGGGCCGTTCCGCATCACCAGGGTGGACGGCCTGAGCGAGATCGACCTGGACCGCAACGAGGCGTACTTCGATGGCCCGAAAGGGCATCCGGCGCTCGCCAAGCTCGTCATTCACGAAGTATCCGACGCCACGACCGAGATGACCGAGATCCTCGCCGGCCGGGCGGACTGGATCTGGCAGTTCAACCCTGACCAGTTTGACAACCTCAGCCGCGTGCCGGCGCTGGTGGCGCTGCGGGCGGAAAGCATGCGGATCGGCTACCTCAGCCTGGATGCCGCCGGCCGCAGCGGCGCCGGCAACCCGCTCGCGAACCTCAAGGTGCGGCAGGCCGTCGCCCACGCCATCGATCGTCCCACGGTCGCGCGGCAACTGATGCAAGGGGGCAGCCGCGTGCTGGACGCCGCATGCTACCCCACGCAGTTCGGCTGCGACCAAGCCGTCGCCACGAGGTACGACTATGACCCGGCGGCGTCGAGGAAGCTGCTGGCGGAGGCCGGCTACCCCGACGGCTTCGACACGGAACTCGTCACGTACGTGCTTCCGCAATATGGCGGCGCGATCCAGGCCTACCTCAAGGCAGTCGGCATCAACGCCCGGATCAGCCAGCTCCCAGTCGCCGAGGCCGTGCAGCGGACGACCGCTGGGCAGAGCCCGATGACACTCGGCACCTGGGGCAGCTACTCGATCAATGACGTGTCCGCGATCCTGCCCGTCTTCTTCGGCGGCGACGGCCAGGACGACAGCCGAGATCCGGACGTGACCCGCTCCGTGCAGGCTGGCGGCTCCACCACCGACCAGGACGAGCGCCGAAAAGACTACAGCGCGGCCCTGCGCCGCGTGTCCGAGCAGATGTACTGGCTCCCGCTCTACACCTACGTCACCACTTACGCGTTCTCCCGGCAACTCAACTTCAAGCCCTACCCCGATGAGCTGCCAAGGTTCTTTCTGGCGAGCTGGAAGTAGCGGCCAACAGGGCCGCCCGGATCAGCAGGCGCTTGCCAGTGCTTTGCGGCGGATGCGGCGAGCGTTCACGCCGCAACCCTCGCCAGCGGCGGCGGCGCTTTCTGCTCGACGCACACCAGGTTGCGGCCCGAACCCTTGGCCTGGTACAGGGCGCGGTCAGCCGCGTTGACCAGCTCCGCTGGTTGCGCCGACCAATCGGCCGGGCGCCTTGTCGCAACGCCGACGCTGATGGTCACCTCGCCCAGCAAGCTCCCTCCATGCTCGATGGCCAGGTCAGCGACCGCCGCACGCACGCGCTCGGCAACTTGCGCGGCGCCGGCTTCCTCCGTGCCGGGCAGCAGTATGACGAACTCCTCCCCGCCAAGCCGGGCGACAAGGTCGGCCGGCCGTTGCACCTGGCCATCCAGCGCGACGGCGACCCGGCGCAAGCAGGCGTCACCCGCCGGATGGCCGTACCGGTCGTTGTACCCCTTGAACACGTCGATATCGATCATCAGCAGGGACAACGCGGTCTGGTCACGCCGGCCACGCCGCCATTCCTGCTCCATTGACGTTTCGAACGAGCGGCGGTTACGCAGCCCGGTCAACGAATCCGTGCCCAGCATCTGCTCCAGTTGCGCGTTGACGTCCGCCACCCGCCTGGCTTGCCGGATCAGCTCGGACAGCAGCGCGATCAGCATCGTGACGCCCGTCAACAGGCTCAACAGGCGAGCCACGTACCAGCCGAAGGTGAAACGGCCGCCGCTGAACAGCGTCAGCGAGACATCCAGCACGGCGGCCAGCAGGGACACGGCCATCCATAGCGACAGGGGGTCCTGCAACCGCCGCTGGAACACCACCAGGGCCAGCGCCAGGGAAGTGAGGCCCAGCACCGCCGGGCCGATCCCCAGCGTGTTCAGCCGATGGTAGTTCCCGTCGACCAGCAGGGTGGGCAGCCAAGGCTCGCACAGTGTCAGCGCCAATGCGCCCGCGAACACAACGAAGCACACGGTCGCGACCGTTCGCAAGACATCCCCTCGCCGCAACGGTTGGGAAGGGCGGAGCACGGACCAGACCAACCATGCCGCGAGGCCGCCATGCCAGAACGTCCACAGCCAGACGGCGGCATCGCGGCCCCCGAATGGCGGGCTGGCTGCGAACACCCCGGGGAACGCCATCATGTGCGGCAGCAATGCCAGCGCCGAGAACAGGTAGGCCGCCCCAAGGCGCAACGGCGCCCGGTCCCGTGCCACGGTGGCCTGCGACACGAGCAGGGCCGCGGTGAGGAGTTCGGACAACAGGGTCAAGGCCCCGAAAGCCGGCAGGAAGCTGGCGTTCCCAGGAAGCTGCGTCCGGCCGAACGGTACTGTCGCCGCGCACATGGTCAACACCAGCAAGGTCAGCGACCCCGCCGCGAGGCGATGGCCGCGGCCCAGCGTGCCGGACGATATCATTGGACGATCGGCCACCACGCGCCTCCTTGGTTCCGAGAACGGACCCTGCCCGGAAGGGAGGCTACATGATTATCGGTTAAGAAAGGATTGGAACCGCTGTTTCGGACAACAAGCCCGGCGGCGTGGTGGGCGCGACAGGGATTGAACCTGTGGCCCCTGCCATGTCAAGGCAGTGCTCTACCGCTGAGCTACGCGCCCACGCCCCCCGCTACCTAGCCTGGCATAGCCGCTTCCGCAAGCAAGGCCGTGCGCGCACAGGGCAGCGAGCACAGGGGTGGCGCGCACAGGGGCAGGATGACATCCGCGCCCGGGAGCGCTTCTATGTCTCCATGGACCTTGCCGACGCGATACCCCCGCCCGCCGCCGCCGCGCCGCCCTTCATCATCCTGCGGCCCGGAGCGCAGACCGTTCCCCTGGTGGTGGCTTCGCCGCATTCCGGGCGGCTCTACGCGCCGGCGTTCCTCCAAGCGGCAAGGCTGGCGCCGCTCGACCTGCGCCGCAGCGAGGACAGCTTTGTCGAAGAACTGTTTGCCAGCGCGGTTGCCCAGGGCGCGCCGTTGCTGTGCGCGCAATTTCCGCGCGCATTCTGCGACCCGAACCGGGAAGCCTGGGAGCTGGACCCGGCGATGTTCGCCGACGCGCTGCCCCCGTGGGTGAACACGACCAGTCCGCGCGTGGGCGCCGGGCTCGGAACGATCGCGCGCGTGGTGACGTCGGGCGAGGCCATCTACAGCGGCAAGCTGCGCTTCGCCGAGGCGGAAACACGGGTGCGGGAGTGCTGGCAGCCGTATCACGACGCCTTGGCCGGCTTGATCGCGGCGACGCAGGCACGGTTTGGCTGCTGCCTGCTGATCGATTGCCACTCGATGCCGGCGGGCGCCGGGCGGTTCGGCGGGCCGGATTTCGTGCTTGGGGACGCGCATGGCACGGCTTGCACCTCGTCGGTCACGGCGCTGGTGGAGCGGACCCTCGCCGGGTTCGGTTTCGACACGCGGCGCAACGACCCCTACGCCGGCGGCTATGTCACGCGGCATTACGGGCGCCCGCGGGACGGCGTGCATGCGCTTCAGGTCGAGGTGGCGCGGCGCCTGTACATGGACGAGTCCACGCTGGAGCGTTCGCCGGGCTTTGAGCCTTTGCGCGGCAAGATGAACGAATTGCTTGGGATTATGGCCAGGGAAGCTGAAAGATTGCTGCTGGCACGAGAAAAAGATGGCGGCGCCTTGCGGCACCGCCAAGTTTAGGGAGGAAACGTCCAAGACGCAACGAAACCGGAGTTTCGTCGCCCATCATGAATACGCCGGATCGACGGACGGCGCAACCACTTTTTTGCGGTGCAGCATACCAAGCACCTAAAGCTTGTGTAAGGTTCTGGAAACCATTCTGCATTATGCTGCTCCAATGACCCGCCTTCCACCAAGCGTCCGGTTGCTTCGGCGGCTCTCGCTGATACTGGCCGGGCTGCCGCTCGCGGCAGCCCGGCCCGGGCCGGCAGTCAGCATTCCAGAGCCGTCCGCGCAGTGCCGGGCAGCAATCATGCAAGCGGAGCACGCAACCGGCGTGCCAGACCGGTTGCTGGACGCCATCGCCGTCGTGGAAAGCGGGCGGCGGGACCCGGTGAGCGGCGGGGTCTATCCCTGGCCCTGGACCATCAACGTCGAGGGTGTCGGGCACATATACGAGACCAAGGCGGAAGCGATCGCGGCCGTTCAGGCGTTCCAAGCCCACGGCGCGCGTTCGATCGACGTCGGCTGCATGCAGGTCAACCTGATGTACCACCCGGGCGCGTTCGCAAGCCTGGACCAGGCGTTCGACCCGGCCGCCAACGCCGCATACGGCGCCCACTTCCTGCAACAGCTCTACGCGCAAACCAACGCGTGGCCCCGTGCCGCGGCGGCTTACCACTCCGCCACACCCGAGATCGGGGCGGAATATGCCCGCAAGGTGCTCGCAGCCTGGGGCGTCCCGCAGCTTCCGATGGGCAATCAGGTCGTGACGGCGGCGGCGGCGGCCACCGCCGCCGCGACCCCGGCGCCGGCGTCCATCGGGCCCGCCCCGACATCGCCTTTCGGCAACCAGGCCGCGCGCGTGGCGGTGCTGCTGCCGTCCGGCACGGAGCCGATCCACGTCTTGCCGCTGGGCGGTGCGGCGCCTGGCCCGCCGGCGATGACCGCCCGCGGGCTGGACGCCTACCGGGCCGCGCCGGTTTTCCTCGCAGCCCGCGTGCCCCGTGCATTCTGAGGCGGCAGGCGGCAGCATCCGCTCTGCGCTATGGCGCGGTCGCGTCTTCCATGGGACAAGCCACCAATAAGCGGCACGATGGACAACTTTCCATATATCGGCAGTTCTCCATGACCCTGCCCGTTTGATACAGGCTGGGCCGGTAAGCGGAGTTTAGCGGGATGGCTTGGTGACAAGGCGTGCGGTCGGCATCCTGGCAGCCATCTCGTGCGCTGCCCTGGAACTCGTGTTTCGGAACGGTGCGGCAGCACAGCCGGCCGCGCCCGGCGTGCCGGTCAGCGTCGCCCAGGCCTCGCGCCGGGACGTGCCGATCATCACGGGCGGCATCGGCACCGTGCAGGCGTTCCAATCGGTGCTGGTCCGTGCCCGGGTGGACGGCACGGTGGAGCAGGTCGCCTTCGCCGAAGGGCAGGACGTCAAGCCGGGTGACCTGCTGGCGCTGATCGACCCCCGGCCATACCAGGCGGCGTATGACCAGATGACGGCCAAGAAGGCCGCCGACATGGCGATGCTGGCGAACTCCCGGCGGGACCTGGCCCGCTACGCGGACCTGGCCCGCAACGATTTCGCCTCGCGCCAGAGCGTCGACACGCAGAACGCCAGCGTGTCGCAATCGACCGCCACGATCGAGGGTGACGACGCGGCGATTGCCGCCGCCAAGCTGAACCTCGACTTCACCCGCATCACCTCGCCGATCCAGGGCCGGGTCGGCCTGCGCCTGGTGGACGTGGGCAACCTGATCCACGCCAACGACGCGGCCGGCATCGTGACCATCAACCAGATCCATCCCATCTCGCTGTTGTTCACCCTGCCGCAGGACATGTTTCCGACGGTGCAGGATGCGATCCGCACATCCGGCGGCACGCCTCTCGCCGTGCAAGCGTTCAGCTCGGACGGCAAGCAGAGGCTGAGCAGCGGCACCCTGCTGACGCTGGACAACTCGATCGACATCAGCACCGGGACCATCAGGCTGAAAGCGCAGTTCGCCAACATGGATGACCGGCTGTGGCCCGGGCAGTTCGTGGATGCCCGCCTGCAGCTCGGCGTTGCGCGCGACGCGGTCACGATCCCCTCCCCGGCGGTGCAGCATGGCGCGGACGGGCTCTACGTCTACGTGGTCAAGCAAGGGGATGTTGCGGCACTCGTGCCCATCACGGCCGGGCAGGATGACGGCCAGGTGACGGTCGTGACGTCGGGACTGGCTGGAAACGAAACCGTGATCACCACTGGGCAGTCCCGGCTCACTGGTGGCACCCGTATTGCTATGTCACAGGCTCAGGCGGGGGCAGGGCAAGCGAGCGGGCAACCGCCGTCCGGCCAACCGGGTGCAGCGCCCCCCGCGAAGACAGGTGGTTGACGGATGAGCATTTCGACCCCCTTCATTCGCCGCCCCGTCGCCACGTCGCTGCTGATGGCGGCATTGGTGCTGGTGGGCATCGCTGCCTACCCGTTGCTGCCCGTGGCGCCGCTGCCGCGGGTGGACTTCCCGACCATCTCCGTCACCGGCACCCTGCCCGGCGCAAGTCCGGAAACGATGGCGTCCAGCGTGGCGCAGCCGCTGGAGCGGCAGTTCTCCCAGATCTCCGGCGTGTCGCAGATGACGTCCGTCAGCGTCCTCGGCTCGACCCAGGTGACGGTGCAGTTCGAGCTTGAACGCAACATCGACGCGGCTGCCGGGGATATCCAGGCGGCGATCAACGCGGCCGGTGGGCAGTTGCCCAAGGATCTGCCCAGCCCGCCGACCTACCGCAAGGTCAACCCGGCGGACAGCCCGATCCTGATCCTGTCCGTGCAGTCCGACACGCTGCCGCTGATCGAGGTGGACGATTGGGCCGACAACATCCTCAGCCAGCAGATCTCGCAGATCTCCGGCGTCAGCCAGGTTTCCATCGGCGGCGAGCAGAAGCGCGCGGTGCGCGTGCAGGTGGACCCGGCCCGGCTGGCCGCGATGGGCATGACCCTGGAGGACGTCCGCAACACGCTGACCAACAGCACCGTCAACAGCGCCAAGGGCAGCATCGACGGCCCGCGCCAAGCGCTCGCGGTTTACGACAACGACCAGTTGACGGTGGCGAAGCAGTACCAGGACGTCATCCTGGCATACCGCAACGGCGCGCCGGTGCGGGTCCGTGACATCGGCCAGGCGGTGGACGGGCCGGAGAACGCGCGGCTGGCGGGCTGGCAGAACGGCCACCGGGGCATCCAGCTGCTGGTCTTCAAGCAGCCCGGCGCCAACGTCATCGACACCGTCAACGCGATCCGGGCGGAGCTGCCGCGGCTGCGGGCCGCCATCCCGCCCGGCGTGCGTGTCGAGACGATCATCGATCGCACCCTGACCATCAAGGCATCCGTGGAGGACGTGCAGTTCACCCTGATGCTGTCCATCGGGCTGGTGGTCATGGTGATCTTCCTGTTCCTGCGCTCCTTCTGGGCCACCGTGATCCCGAGCGTGACCGTGCCGATCGCGCTGGTCGGCACCTTCGCGGTCATGTATCTGCTCGGCTACAGCCTGGACAACCTGTCCCTGATGGCCCTGACGATCGCGGTGGGCTTCGTCGTGGACGACGCCATCGTCATGCTGGAGAACATCTACCGCTACGTGGAGGAAGGCATGAACCCCATGGACGCCGCACTCCGCGGCGCCGGGGAGATCGGGTTCACCATCATCTCCATCAGCGTTTCCCTGATCGCGGTGTTCATCCCCTTGCTGCTCATGGGCGGCATCGTCGGGCGCCTGTTCCGCGAGTTCGCGATGACGGTCGCCATCGCGGTGGTGGTGTCCGGCGCGGTGTCGCTGACCCTGACGCCGATGATGTGCTCCCGCTTCCTGCGGCACCACAGCGGCGAGCACGGGCGGCTCTACCGCATCGTCGAGGGCTTCTTCGATGCCCTGATCGGCGGCTACCGGCGCACCCTGGACGTCGCGCTCAGGTTCCGCTTCGTCACGCTGCTGGTGTTCTTCGCCACTCTGGCGATCACCGGCTACCTGTACGTCATCATCCCCAAGGGCTTCTTCCCGCAGCAGGACACGGGCGTGATCGTGGCGATCACGGAGGGGGCGCAGGATATCTCGTTCAACGAGATGGCCCAGCGGCAGATGGCGCTCGCCAAGATCGTCGGCGACGATCCGGACGTGGCGTCCTACTCGTCCTCCATCGGCGCCGGGCTGGGAGGGCAGACCGGCAACAACGGGCGCATCTACATCAACCTGAAGCCGTGGGACGAGCGGCATTCGGACGCCACCCAGATCATCGCACGGCTGCGGGAGAAGTCGCGCGCCGTGGAAGGCGCGCAGCTCTTCATGCAGGCGGCGCAGGACATCAACATCGGCGGCCGGCTGTCACGCACGCAGTATCAGTACACCTTGCAGGACGCCGACCTCGGGGAACTGTACCAATGGGCGCCGAAGGTGCTGGACAAGCTGCGCTCGCTCCCGACCCTGCGGGATCTCGCGACCGACCAGCAGATGGCGGGCACCACGGCCACGCTGACCATCGACCGGGACGCCGCATCCCGCTTCGGCATCACCCCGCAGCAGATCGACGACACGTTGTACGATGCGTTCGGGCAGCGGCAGATCACCCAGTATTTCAGCCAGATCAACTCCTACCACCTGATCCTGGAAGTTCTGCCGGCCTTGCAGGGGCAGGCGGACACGCTGAACAAGCTGTACGTGAAATCCTCGGGCGGGCAGGCCGTGCCGCTGAACACCTTCGTCAAGATCGACACGGCGCCGGTCGTGCCGCTGTCGCTGTCCCACCAGAGCCAGTTCCCGGCGGTCACGCTGTCCTTCAACCTCGCGCAAGGCGCGGCCCTGGGTGACGCCGTGAACGAGATCCAGGCGGCGATGAACCAGATCGGCGTCCCGCAAACCCTGCGCGGCACGTTCCAGGGCACGGCGCAGGCGTTCCAATCCTCGCTGAGCAGCCAGCCCTACCTGATCGCGGCGGCGCTGATCGCCGTCTACATCATCCTGGGCATCCTGTACGAGAGCTACATCCTGCCGCTGACCATCCTTTCCACCCTGCCGTCCGCGGGCGTCGGGGCATTGCTGATGCTCATGCTGGCGAAGTACGACCTGTCGATCATCGCCCTGGTGGGCGTGATCCTGCTGATCGGCATCGTGAAGAAGAACGGCATCATGATGGTGGATTTCGCCATCTCGGCCGAGCGGCGGGACGGCATGGCCCCGCTGGCCGCGATCCGCCAGGCCTGCCTGCTGCGGTTCCGGCCGATCCTGATGACGACCATGGCGGCGCTGCTCGGCGGGCTGCCGCTGATGCTGAGCAGCGGCGCCGGGTCCGAGTTGCGCAAGCCGCTGGGCTACGCGATGGTCGGCGGCCTGCTGCTGAGCCAGGTGCTGACGCTCTACACCACGCCGGTGATCTACCTTTACCTGGACCGCGTGCAACAATGGCTCTCGCCGCGCCGGCGCAGCCACATGCCGACCCTGGCGGAGAAGATGGGCGCCACCGCCGACTGACGGGAGGGCAACCAGGTGGTTCGCCGCCACGTTGCCCTTTCCATGCAGCCTGACAGCGCCGCCCTGCTCGCCCGCCTGGAGGCGTGCCTGCCTGCCATGCGCGCCCGCGCTCCTGCATTGGACGAAACCGCCCAGTTTCCCGCCGAGGACATCGCCGGGTTGGCTGCGGCCGGGCTGCTGTCCGCCCCCCTGCCCCGCTCCCTCGGCGGACTGGGCCTGGGGACCGAGCCGCATGGCGCCGAGACGGCCCTGGCTGCCTTTCGCACGCTCGGGCGCGGCCACATGGCAATCGGCCGGCTGTTCGAGGCGCATGTCAACGCCGTGCGCCTGGCCGTGCGCTTCGGTCAGCTCCCGTTGCAGCATTCCGTGGCAGATGACGCGAAAGCCGGCCACATGCTCGGCCTCTGGGTCACCGATCCACCTTGCGGTGGCCTCCAAGCCGGGGAGGATGGCACGCTCGACGGCGCCAAGCGGTTCTGCTCCGGCGCCGGGCACATCCACCGCGCGGTCGTCACCGCCACGAACAGGATGGGGCAGGCCCGCCTCGCCTACGTGCGGCTGGACCAAGGCGTCGCCACCCGTGCCCTCCCAGCCAGCCTTGCCGGCATGCGGGCGGCTACGACGGGGGAGGCCGTCTTCACGCGCGCGCCCGGCGCGATGTTCGGCGCACCCGGTGACTACCTGCGCGAGCCGGACTTCTCCTGCGGCGCCTGGCGCACCGTGGCGGTCACGCTCGGCGGCCTGGACGCATTGGTGGAGCAGCTTCGGCTGCAACTCGTGGCGCGCGGCCGGAGCGGGGACCCGCACCAGCAAGCGCGGTTCGGCCGCGCCTTGATCGCGGCGGAAGGCGCGCGGCTCTGGACCGAAGCCGCGGCGGCCCGGGCCGAGGCGGCCAGCGCCGGCCAGGATGCCGTGGCCTATGTCGGGCTGGCACGGCTGGCCGTGGAACGCGCCTGCCTGGACGTGATCGAAACGGCGCAACGCTCGCTGGGCATTGCCGCGGTGCAGCGCTCCAACCCGGCGGAACGGCTGTGCCGGGACCTGGGCACGTATCTGCGCCAACCCGCGGCGGACAACGTGCTGGCCGAGGCCGCCGCCGCCGCACTCCACGCCGGGGAAGCGCCATGAGCCGCCGCACCGAAACCATCGAGCCTGGATACTTCGAGGCGCTGTACGGCGCAGACCCCGATCCCTGGCGCTTCGCCACCAGCGACTACGAGCGGGAAAAGTATGCCGCGACGATCGCGGCCCTGCCTCCGCGCCAGTTCGCGGCCGGCCTGGAGGTGGGCTGCTCGATCGGCGTGCTGACGCAGCACCTCGCCAGGCGCTGTGACGCCTTCCTGGGGGTGGACGTCGTCGAAACCGCGTTGGCCCAGGCGCGGCAGCGCTGCCCCGGCGTGCGGTT
The DNA here is from genome assembly GCA_964245075.1 of uncultured Acetobacteraceae bacterium. Taxonomy (GTDB): domain Bacteria; phylum Pseudomonadota; class Alphaproteobacteria; order Acetobacterales; family Acetobacteraceae; genus LMUY01. The sequence continues at coordinate 11,906 of CAXTLC010000060.1, read as the reverse complement.
CGAGCGCCGGGTGGTGCCCGGGGAGTGGCCGCCGGGCCGTTTCGACCTCGTCGTGTTTTCGGAGATGCTCTACTACCTGGATGCGCCCGGCATCCGCGAGACGGCCGCCCGGGCGATGGGATGCCTGCGGCCGGGCGGGTCCATGGTGCTGGTCCACTACCTGGGCGAGACGGACTACCCGGCGACCGGTGACCAGGCGGCAGACTGGTTCACCGAGGCATGCGGACTGCGTCCCGCCCTTCAGGTTCGCGGACCTGGGTACCGGATCGACCGGCTGGACGGCTCGGCGGCAGTGTCGCCAGGATAGCCTGCGCGGCCAGGATCTGCGTCCGGATCTCGGCAGCCGCCACCGGCCGGCGTCGCAGCGCGGGCGCCGCCATCTCCACCGCCTCCCACGCCGTGCCGAAATGCCGCGAGCCGATCGATTGCGCGACCGTGGGCCGGGGCAGTTGGAGGCAGTTGGACAGGGCGGTGATGTCGAACGCCCGGTCATCGTAGGCGCGCCGCAGCTCTGCGCGGCACCAGGCCCGCCGGGCGCAATCAGCGGCCGGTTCCAACCTGTCGTCCAGGAACGGGTCGGGCCGCGACAACCGGCGGCGGATGGTGTCCGCCATGCCGCCTTGGCTGCGCCCGTCCAAGCGTCCGGACACGGTGACGTGGACCTCCGGCGCGTGGCGGACGGGTGCGTCCACGCGCCGGAACGCGGCGACGAGCGCCCGGTCCTCGCCGCAACGGATCGCCGGCACCCCGCCGGAACGGGCGTAAGCGCCGGCCGTCATCGCCAGGCTGGCGCCGGAATGCTGGGTGTGCCGCGGCGCCGGGTCCGCCGGGTCCGGGTCCAGCCGGGCGTGGATCTCGTCCAGCAACGCGTCGTAGGCGCATTCCCGCGCATCGTCCTGGTGGAGCCGCATGGGAATCCTGCCCCACTCGATCGGGTCCAGTTCCACCCATCCCGCCACCATCTCGGCCCCCGCGCCCAGCGCGGCGAGGTTGGCGGCGAGCCAGTCCGGGTCCACCTGGCCGTCCGCGTCGGTGGTCAGCAACACCCCGCGCGGCCCGGCCAGCACCGCGGCGGCTTCCATGGCCAGACGCCGGGCATGCCCGGCGTTGGCCTGCCCCGGCGGCAAGGTGCGCTCGACGACGTGCAGGGTCGTGGAAGGATGCATCCGGACGCCACGCGCGGCGGCGGCAGTGGCGTCCGTGGAATTGTTGACCAGCAACACGATGTGGTCGAGCCGCGCGCCAAGTTGCGTGTTCAGGGCGTCAAGGCAGGACCCGATGCGGCCAGCTTCGTTCCGAGCCGGCACCGCGGCCACGAAAGGGCCGGAAAACGTAACGTTCATGCAGCTTTAACCGAGGCGGCGGGCCAAAGTTGCCCCGAACGGCAGAAGGCCCCGGCTTGCGCCGAGGCCTTCCCATTGCCGGACGGTCCTGCCGTCCAGACTGGAGGCGTTTAGGCCGCGCGGAACCGCGAGGCGAGCATCCAGGTCGTGACGGCGGACTGAGCGATCGGACAATGAGACACTGGATCACCTCCTTTCAGTAAGTTTCGGGAAACCAGAACCTGGGTGATCCAGAGGCTGCGCGCAAGGGGCTGATATGGACAGGATCTGGCACCCGGGCGAAACTGGGCGCCAGTCCCGGGAGCCGCCCTCATGCAGTTCGATTTCGCCGCGCTTTCCGGCAAGGACCGCTACAAGCTGATGGTGTCCACGGTGGTGCCGCGGCCGATCGCCTGGGTGGTGACGCAATCCGCGGACGGCGTGGTGAACGCGGCGCCCTACTCGTTCTTCAACGCCGTTTCCGACGAGCCGCCCTTGCTGATGGTCAGCATCAGCGGGCGAGGGGACGGAACGCGCAAGGACAGCGCGGCCAACATCCGCCAAACCGGCCAGTTCGTGGTCAACCTGGTCAGCGCCGCCAGCACCCCTGCCATGGTCGTCACCGCGATCGACTTCGACCCGGCGACCAGCGAGGTGGCGCAGGCCGGGCTGCCGACCCTGCCCTCTGTCGCCATCGCCCCGCCGCGCCTGGCCGACAGCCCGGTGGCCTTCGAATGCGAGCATTTTCAGACCATCGAGCTGGACGGGGACCGTGACCTGGTGCTGGGCCGCATCCTGCTGATGCACGTGGCGGACGAGGCGGTGCTGGACGCCGCCCGCCACTACATCGACACGCCGAAGCTGGACCTGGTGGGCCGCATGCATGGCGGCGGCTGGTACGCCCGCACCACCGACCGGTTCGAGGTTCCGCGCATCCCGCTCGCGGAATGGCCCCGCCCGCCGAGGTGAGCGCCCCGCGGGCTGC
>CAXTLC010000060.1:0-9499 GCA_964245075.1 uncultured Acetobacteraceae bacterium | reverse complement strand
GGGCTGCGCCGCCACCGGCGCGGCGGGCGGCGCGCTTGGAGCGGCCGCCGCTAGCCCTGACGCGCCTTCATGCGCGGGTTCTTCTTGTTGATCACGTAAACACGCCCGTGGCGGCGCACGACGCGGCAGTTCTTGTCGCGGGCCTTGGCCGATTTGAGGCTGTTGCGGATCTTCATGGTGCGGACCTGGCAGAACTATCGGGTGCAGCGAAGGGCGTGCGGATACGTCGGCCCATCCCGGGTGTCAACCCGTTGACGCGCCCCGTCCCGCAGCGGATGACCCCCGTGCAAGCCCGGGAGATCGGCGATGAGGAGCAACACCGGGACCTGGATGGCCTTTCTGGTCGCGTGCTTCGCCGTGGTCGGGCTGATGGGGCTTTTCGCCAGCTACGCGGCCCCGTTGCCGCTGGAACGGGCCATGGCGCGGGAAGCCGCGCTGGACGCGGCGCTGGCGACCGGGGGCGACGAACCAGCCCTGGAAGCGCTGCGCGACCGCCTGGATGACAGCGCCGGGGCGGTGATCGACGCCGCCGGGCCGCTTGCCGGCCGTGTTGCCGCCGCCCGGGCGGCCATGCGGGCGAGCCTGCTGCACGAATCCGAGGCGGTGGGCGGCCAACTGCGGCTGGAGCTTGCGGTGGTGACGGCCGTCGCCGCCCTGTTCGGCGCCGTCCTGCTGGGCGCGGCCTCGCGCGCCCGTTGAAAGGGGCGGCATCGCCGCACGCTGCGGGCGCCCCTTCATCCGGCGCCGGGCACGCCGGCTTTAGCCGGACATTAATCAAGGCAGCCTATAGCTCGGGACGGCTTGACGGCCAGTAAGCCAGGCCAACCCGACACGGAGGCGCGCCGGCATGAGGATCAACAGGCTTTTCCGGTCCGGCCGGGCCTCGGCCGTCCTTGCGGCGCTGGGGAAATCCTTCGCCATCATCGAGTTCCAGCCGGATGGCACGATCATCGACGCCAACGAGCTGTTCTGCGCCACCGTCGGCTACAAGCTGGCGGAGATCCGCGGCAAGCATCACAGCATGTTCGTGGACGCCGCCTATGCCGGGAGCCAGGAGTACCAGGGATTCTGGGCGCGCCTGGGCCAGGGCCAGTTCGATTCGGGGGACTACCAGCGCTTCGGCAAAGGCGGCAGGGAGATCTGGCTTCAGGCCTCCTACAGCCCGGTCCTCAACCGCTCCGGCAAGTGCGCGAGGGTCGTGAAGCTCGCGCTGGACGTGACTGCCGCCAAGCTCAAGGCGGCTGATGACGCCGGCAAGCTGAAGGCGATCTCCCGGTCGCAGGCCGTCATCGAATTCACCCCTGACGGCAAGATCCTGGACGTCAACGACAACTTTCTCGCCGTGGTCGGCTATGGCCGGGACGAGATCATCGGCGGCAAGCACAGCGTGTTCGTCGATCCGGACTACGCCGCTTCGGCCGATTACCGCGATTTCTGGGCCAAGCTGGGAAGGGGCGAGTTCATCGCCGACGAATTCCGCCGCGTCGGCAAGGGCGGCAAGGCCATCTGGATACAAGGCTGCTACAACCCGATCCTGGACAGCCACGGCCGTGTGACCAAGGTGGTCAAGTTCGTGACCAACCTGACGGAGCGGATGGGCGGCGTGAGCGCACTTGGCGAGGCTCTGGACCGCTTGGCGAGGGGCGATCTGGAAGCGCGCGTCGAGCACCGGCTCATGTTGTCCATGGACAAGCTGCGCAGCGACTTCAACGCCGCGGCAGGCACGTTGCGCAAGACGATGCACACGGTCTCGGCCAGCGCATCGACGATCCATTCGGGCACTCAGCAGATCGCGACCGCAGCGGATGACCTGTCGCGGCGGACCGAGCAGCAGGCGGCAAGCCTGGAGGAGACCGCCGCCGCACTCGACGAGATCACCGCGACCGTGCGCAAGACCGCCGAGAATGCGAACCATGCCCGCGACGTCGTCTCCCAAACCCGTGGGGACGCCGAACAATCCGGAGAGATCGTGCGGCAGGCCGTCGCCGCGATGGTTGGGATCGAGAAGTTCTCGAAGGAGATAGGCCAGATCATCGGCGTGATCGACGAGATCGCGTTCCAGACCAACCTGCTGGCGCTGAACGCCGGGGTCGAAGCCGCCCGCGCCGGCGATGCGGGCCGCGGCTTCGCCGTCGTCGCCTCGGAGGTCCGGGTGCTCGCCCAGCGCTCCGCCCAGGCTGCCAGGGAGATCAAGACGCTGATCGCGTCATCGGCGGAACAGGTCGGCGTGGGGGTCAGGCTGGTCGGCGACACGGGTCAGGCGCTGTTCCGGATCGTCGCCCAGGTCAACACGATCACCGCCTCCGTTTCCGAGATTGCCGCGTCTGCCCAGGAACAGGCGACGGCCCTGCACGAGGTGAACACGGCCGTCAACCAGATGGACCAGGTCACCCAGCAGAACGCCGCCATGGTCGAGGAAACGACCGCGGCAAGCCACAACCTCGCGCAAGAAGCGGGAAAGCTGTCCCAGCTCATTTCCCGCTTCAACCTCGGCCGGACGGAGGCCGCGGAGCCGGGGCATCGCCAAGCTGGGCCGCCGCGACGCGACCCGGCCCGCACCGCGATGAGGGTGATGTCCGGCGGCCGGTCGTAGCGCGGCCCGCACAGCCGGCGTGGAACACCCCCGCGTCAACCCTCCAGCGCGTCGAGCTCCGCCATGATCTCCGCAGTGTGCTGGCCGGCCGCGGGCAGCCCGCTGCGCTGCACCGGGCGCGCGCCGTCGAACGACAGCGGCAGCGCGGGCAGCTTGCTCGCCACGCCGTTCGGCAGCACCACGGGCACCAGGCCGCCGGACGCGTTCAGGTGCGGGTCGTCGAACAGCTCCGCCGGGCGGGTGATCGGCGCGAACGGCAGGCCGAGGCGCTCGCACTTCTCCATCAGCGCCGCCCGGCCGTACTGGCGCAGCGCGGCGCCCACCACCGGCAGCACCCGCGCCCGGGCGGCGACGCGCTGCGTTTGGGTCAGCAGCGCCGGGTCGGCGAGCAGGTCGGGCAGGTGGAACTCGGTGCAGAACAGCCGCCACTGCGTGTCCGTCACCACGCCCACGAACACCTGGCCGCCGTCGGACGTTTGGAACAGGTCGTACACCGGCCAGGCGACCTGCCGCACGCTCATCGGCGGCGCTTCCGTGCCGGAGATGACGTACTGCGCCATGTGCTGCGCCATCAGCAGCACGTTGTTCTCGAACAAGCCGGACTGCACGTGGCGGCCGTGCCCCGTCGCGCTGCGCTCCTGCACGCAGGCCAGGATGCCGATGGCGGCGAACATGCCGCCCATGATGTCGTTCACGGACGACCCGGCGCGCAGCGGCTGGCCGGGCGGCCCTGTCATGTAGGCCAGGCCGCCCATCATCTGCACCACCTCGTCCAACGCCACGCGATGATCGTACGGCCCCGGCAGGAACCCCTTGCAGGAGCAGTAGATCAGCCGCGGATTGTCCGCGCGCAGCGCTTCGTAGGACAGCCCGAGCTTGTCCAGCGCCCCGGGCCGGAAGTTCTCCACCAGCACGTCCGCGGTGCGCAGCAGGCGGCGGACCGCGCGAAGGCCCTCGGGCGACTTCATGTCCACCGTCATGGACCGCTTGTTGCGGTTCATGATGGCGAAGAACCCGGCGCCCGAGCCGCCCAGCCGGCGCGTGTTGTCCCCGTCGGGCGCCGGCTCCACCTTGATGACGTCGGCGCCCAGGTCCGCCAGCACCAGCCCGCAGGCCGGGCCCATCACCATGTGGGTGAACTCGACCACCCGCAGCCCGGCGAGCGGCCCGCTCATGCCGCGGCCCCGGTCGCTGCTGCGGCCCCGGTCGCTGCTGCGGCCCCGGTCGCTGCTGCGGCCCCGGCCGCCAACTGGAACGTCTTCGGCAGCCCGGCACGCGCCACCCCGCCGTGCAATGGCTCCCCCGGCAGCCCGGCGGCCAGCAGGCCGCGCGTCGCGAGCAGCCGGGCGAGGTCGATGCCCGTGTGGAACCCCATGCTTTCCAGCATGAACACCAGGTCCTCGGTGACGATGTTGCCCGACGCGCCGGGCGCGTACGGGCAGCCGCCCAGCCCGGCCAGCGAGCTGTCGAAGGAACGTATGCCCTCCTCCAACCCGGCCAGCGCGTTGGCCATCCCCAGCCCCATCGTGTCGTGCAGGTGCAGGTTGTCCAGCCTGCCGCCGACCTCCGCCCGCACCGCCCGCACCAGGCGGCGGATCTGCGCCGGGTGGGCGTAGCCGACCGTGTCGGCCAGGCTGACCGCCGCCACCCCCGCCTCCGCCAGCGCGGCGGCCACGTCCAGCACCGCGCGCTCCGGCACGGCGCCGTCGATGGAGCAGCCGAACGCGGTGGAGCACGCCGCCACCACCGGCATGGGCCGGGGCTGCGCCCGCGCCCAGGCCACCACCCGGGCCACCTCCGCCACCTGCTCGGCCGGCGTGCGGTTGAGGTTGGCCCGGCTGTGCCCCTCGCTGACCGATACCGGGATGCTGACCCGGTGCGCCCCCGCCTCCCAAGCCGCCTGCGCCCCCCGCAGGTTCGGCGCCAGGGCGGTGATGCACACGCCGGGCAGGCCGGAGGTGGCCCGCACCACCTCCGCGGTGTCCGCCATCTGCGGGATCACCCGGGCCGGGACGAAGCTGCCAACCTCCACCTCCGCCACCCCGGACGCGGCCATGGCGGCGATCCACCCGATCTTCGCCGCGGTCGGCATCCGCCCCGGCGCCATCTGCAGCCCGTCGCGCGGACCCACCTCGCAAACCGTCACGATTTCCGTCATGGCAGGCTCCTCCCCGTGCGGACAGTGGGGCGAGGTTGACGTGCCGGCAAGCCGCTGCCATTGCCGTGGCGTGAACGCAAGCCATCTGTTGAAACCATGCAAGTGACAACGGCACGCTCCCTGGCGCTGGCGCTGCTCTTCTCGGCCCTGCCCGCGCTGCCCCCGGGGCTGGCGTTCGCGCAGGGCGGCCCGTCCGGCCCCCCCGCCGTCGGCACCAGCGTGGTGCAGCCCCAGTCGATCACGGAGAGCGACGAGTTCGTGGGCCGCATCCAGGCGACCAACCGGGTGGACCTGGTGGCCCGCGTGACCGGCTTCCTGACCAAGCGGCTGTTCACCGAGGGCGCCGAGGTCAAGCCGGGGGACCTGCTCTATCAGATCGAGAAGCCGCCCTTCGAGGCGGACGTGCAGGCCAAGGCCGCGGCGGTGGCGCAGGCCAACGCGCAGTTGCAGAACGCCTCCATCACGCTGAACCGCGCCACGACGCTGCTGAGCACGCCGGCCGGCCAGCGCTCCACCGTGGACGACGCGACGGCCAGCCAGCGGACGCAGGCGGCGCTGCTGGCAGCGGCGCAGGCCAACCTGCAAACCTCCCAGATCAGCCTCGGCTACACCGACATCGTGGCGCCGATCGCGGGCAAGATCGGCCGCACCAACATCACGATCGGCAACGTGGTCAGCCCGTCCGCCGGCACCCTGGCCACCATCGTCAGCCAGGACCCGATGTACGTCTATTTCCCGGTGGCCGAGCGGGCCGCGTCGGACCTGCGGGACCGTTACGCCGAAAAGGGCGGCAGCGCGGCCGTGGTGGTCAAGCTGCGGCTGCCGGACGGCCGCATGTTCAACCAGGACGGCCACATCGACTTCATCGAGCCGACCGTGGCGGCCAACACCGACACGATCAACATCCGGGGCGTCATCGCCAACCCGTACTACCCTGGCGCCAAGCCCGGCACGCCGGGCGACCGGGTGCTGACGGACGGCGAGTTCGTCACCGTGCTGCTGGAAGGCGCCGAGCCGGTCCAGACGCTGGCGATCCCGCAAACGGCGGTGCTGTCGGACCAGCAGGGCAGCTACGTCTATGTCGTCGGCGCGGACAACAAGGCGGTCCAGCGGCGCGTGACGCTGGGGCAGGCCACCGGGGCGCTCACCACCGTCATGACCGGGCTCAAGCAGGGCGAGGTCATCATATCGGACGGCGTGCAGCGCGTGCGGGCGAACCAGCCGGTCAATCCGGCCCCCGCCGCACCCGGGCTGGGCGGGAGCGCGGGGCCGCCCGGCGGCGTGCCGGCCACCGGGTCCGGCAACAGCGCGGCGCAGGCCAACCCGGCAGGCAGCCAGTCGGGCGGCGCCGGCCAGGGAACGCATTGAAGGTAGGGGGCCTCCCGGCATGATCTCCGCCGTCTTCATCGACCGCCCCCGGCTGGCCATCGTCATCGCCGTCATCATCACCATCGCCGGCGCGCTGGCAATGACCCGCATCCCCGTCGCCCAGTTCCCGGACATCGTGCCGCCGCAGGTGCAGGTGTCCGCCAACTACCCGGGCGCCTCGGCGGCCGTGGTGGAGGCGTCGGTGGCGCAGCCGATCGAGGCGCAGGTCATCGGCGTGGACAAGATGCTCTACATGAAGAGCACGAACGGCAACGACGGCAGCTACAACCTGACCGTCTCCTTCGAGCTCGGCACCAACCCGGACATCAACACGGTCAACGTCAACAACCGGGTGCAGACCGCGATGGCGCAACTGCCGCCCTCCGTGACGCAGCAGGGGCTGACCATCCAGAAGCGGTCCTCCGCCATCCTGGAGTTCGTCAACCTGTACAGCGACGGGGCCAAGCAGGACCCGCTGTTCATCACCAACTACGCCACCATCAACGTGCTGGACGAGATCAGCCGCACGCCGGGCGTGGGACAGGCCAACCTGTTCAGCCGGCTGAAGTACTCGATGCGGATCTGGTTCGACACCAACCGCCTCACCAACCTGAACCTGGCGCCGCAGGACATCATCACCGCCATCCAGGGCCAGAACGTCGTGGCGCCAATCGGCCGCATCGGCGCCCGCCCGGTCTCCTCGGACGTCGCGTTCCAGATCAACCTGCAAACCCAGGGACGCCTGACCACGCCCGAGCAGTTCGGCGACATCGTGGTGCGCGCCAACCCGGATGGCTCCGTGCTGCGGGTCAAGGACGTGGCCCGGCTGGAACTCGGGCCGCAGAACCAGGACAGCGAGAGCCGGCTGAACGGGCAGCCCTCCGTGGCCGTCGCCATCTACCTGGCGCCCGGCGCCAACGCGGTGAACACGGCCCGGGCGGTCAACAGCAAGTTGACCCAGCTCAGCGCGCGGTTCCCGGATGGCCTGCACTTCCAGGTCACCTACGACAGCACGACCTTCGTCTCGGACACCATCAAGGAGGTGCTCAAGACGCTGGGCGAGGCGTTCGTGCTCGTCATCATCGTGGTGTTCCTGTTCCTGGGCAACCTGCGCGCCACGCTGATCCCGACCATCGCCGTCCCCGTCAGCCTGATCGGCGCCTTCGCCGGCCTGCTCGCGCTGGGCTACTCGGCCAACACCGTCTCCCTGCTGGCCCTGGTGCTGGCGATCGGCATCGTGGTGGATGACGCCATCGTCGTGGTGGAGAACGTCGAGCGGGTGATGGAAGAGAACCCGCGCATGTCCCCGGTCGAGGCGACCAAGGAGGCGATGCGGCAGATTACCGCGCCCATCATCGCCATCACCCTGGTGCTGCTGTCGGTGTTCGTGCCGATCGCCTTCATCCCCGGCATCTCCGGCCAGTTGTTCCGCCAGTTCGCGGTGACCATCAGCGTGTCGGTGCTGATATCGGCGCTGAACGCCCTGACCCTGTCGCCCGCGCTGTGCGCGGTGTTCCTGCGCCACACGGGACCCAAGCGCGGCATCATGGGCCGCGTGATGCGCGGCATCGACGGCGCGCGGGACGGCTACGCCTGGGCCGTCGGCAAGACGCTGCGGCTGTCGGTCGTCGGCTTGCTGCTCGCCGTCCTGTTCGGCGCCGGCGTGTTCGGCCTGGCATCCCGCACCCCCACCGGCTTCCTGCCGGAGGAGGACCAGGGCGGCTTCTTCGTCTCCATCCAGCTGCCGGACGGCGCTTCGGTCGCGCGCACCGGCAACGTGGTGCGCCAGGTGGAGGAGCTGGCCAAGGGCATGCCCGGCGTGCGGGACACCTTCGCCATCGTCGGCTTCTCCCTGCTGGACAGCGTGCAGGAAAGCAACTCCGCCTTCATGTTCATCAAGCTGAAGGACTTCGCGGACCGCACCGCGGCGGCCGAGCGGGCGCAGGCGCTGATCCGCCGCATGTTCGGCGCGGCCCAGCAGGTGCGCTCGGCGACGGTGTTCCCGTTCAACCTGCCGCCGATCATCGGCCTGTCCACCACCGGCGGCTTCGAGTACCAGCTCGAGGCGCTGGAAGGCCAGGACGCCACGGTGCTCGGCCAGGCCACCAGCGGCCTGCTGGCCACCGCCAACGGGGACCCGCGGCTGGCGCGGGTGTTCACCACCTTCACCGCGACCAACCCGTCATTGTTCCTGAACATCGACCGCGAGAAGGCGCAAGCGCTGGGCCTGTCGATCACGGACGTGTTCACCGCGTTGCAGGCGACGCTCGGCGGCATCTACGTCAACGACTTCAACCTGTTCGGCCGCGTGTGGCAGGTGAACATCCAGGGCGAGGAGCAGGACCGCAGCAAGATCGACGACCTTTGGAAGATCTACATCCGCAACAAGAACGGCCAGTCCGTGCCGCTGCGGGCGATCACCGGGTCGCACGTCGTGCTCGGCCCCCAGGTGATCACGCGCTACAACAACTACCGGTCGATCACGATCAACGGCAGCCCGGCGCCGGGCGGCTCCTCCGGCGCGGCGCTGCAAGCCATGGCGCAGGTCTCCGCGCGCACCCTGCAACCCGGCTACGCCTACGAGTGGACGGGCACCGCCTACCAGGAAGTGGCCGCATCCGGGCAGACCGGGGTGATCCTGGCCTTGGCGATCCTGTTCGCCTACCTGTTCCTGGTCGCGCTGTACGAGAGCTGGGTGATCCCGCTGCCCGTGCTGCTGTCCGTCACCGTGGGCGTGTTCGGCTCGTTCGTCGGCATCCTGCTGGCCGGGTTGTCGCTCGACCTGTATGCGCAGATCGGCTTGGTGGTGCTGATCGCCCTGGCGGCGAAGAACGGCATCCTGATCGTGGAGTTCGCCAAGGACCGGCGGGAAGCCGGCGACAGCATCCGCGACGCCGCCGTGCTGGGCGCCCGCACCCGGTTCCGCGCCGTGATGATGACGTCCGTGGCGTTCATCCTGGGCCTGGTCCCCCTGGTGATCGCCTCCGGCGCCGCCGAGGTCAGCCGGCGGGACGTGGGCACCCCGGTGTTCGCCGGCATGATCGCGTCCTCCACGATCGGGATCTTCGTGGTGCCGATGCTGTACGTCGTGTTCCAGCGGATGCGCGAGGGCGCCAAGCGCCGGTTCGGCAGCAAGCGGGTGCGGGTGGCAGCGGAGTAAGGCGGCGTGAGCGCCATGGCGGCTCCTGCGCCGGGGTTGCGCCCTGGCCGCTCGCCGGTCCTTTCAAGCAGGGTGGGCGCGGCGGTCGATTAGCCACAGCGCTTGACCATCTCCCTCTCGTTATGTTCTTGTTCCGTTCATGCCTGCCCAGCCCACCTCCACCTCGCCCATCTCCGCCCAGCCCATCTCCGCCCAGCCTGGCTGCGCCGCCTCCCTCCAC
>CAXTLC010000059.1:9565-29481 GCA_964245075.1 uncultured Acetobacteraceae bacterium | reverse complement strand
CAAAAGGACGCCGCCAACATATCCCTTCCTCATCAGATACAGTTGTCAATGAACATCTTCCTTTCGGAAGAACCAGCGGCCAGCGCCGTCGGTGGAGCCGGTATCTAGTGAACCCTGCGAAGCGTGTCAACGCGATGACAGCGATTATCTCGCACCCAAACGGGAAACAGCCATGCGTCCAATCCCGCTTGCCCAATGGCCTCCGTTCCTGTCCGCCATGCTCGCCATTACCAGCCGTCCCGGCTAAACACAGGCCGTTCGCTGCACCGCAACGTCACGGCACCCTTTACCCATGCTCCAGATCGATCATCTCGTGTTCAACGCCTGGGGCCGGCGGTTCTTCGACCGCGCGTCCGTGACGCTGCCGCTCGCGGCCAAGGTTGGCCTCGTCGGGCGCAACGGCGTGGGCAAGTCCACCCTGTTCAAGCTTATCCTGGGTGAGTTGTCCGCCGACGGCGGCGAGATCGGCGTGCCGCGGGGCGCCCGCATCGCCAGCGTGGCCCAGGAACACCCCGCCACCCCCGTCAGCCTGCTCGACACCATCCTGGCCGCCGACGTGCAGCGGGACGCGCTCTACGCCGAGTTGGAAACAGCCCCGCCCGAGCGCATCGCCGACATCTACGCGAGGCTGGACGAGATCGGCGCCGACCGGGCGCCCGCACGCGCCGGGGAGATCCTGGCCGGGCTGGGGTTCTCGGCGGCGGACCTCCTCCGCCCCATGGCCGAGTTCTCCGGCGGCTGGCGCATGCGGGTGGCGCTCGCCGCGGCATTGTTCGCCGAGCCGGACCTCCTGCTGTTGGACGAGCCGACCAACTACCTCGACCTCGAAGGGGCTATGTGGCTGGAAGCGCGGCTGAAGAAATACCCGAGCGCTGCCATGATCATCAGCCATGACCGCGAGCTGCTCAACAACTCGGTCGACCACATCCTGCACCTCAAGGACGGCAAGCTCGATCTTTACCCCGGCGGCTACGACGATTTCGAGCACCGCCGGGCGGAGAAGGCCCGCCTGCAATCGGCGACACGCGTGAAGCAGGATGCCGAGCGCGCCCACCTGCAAAGCTTCGTGGACCGCTTCCGCGCCAAGGCGAGCAAGGCGGCCCAGGCGCAATCCCGCATGAAGCGGCTTGCCAAGCTGGAGCCGATCGCGGCCATCACGGAGGAGCGGGTCGCCCCGTTCACCCTGCCCTCCCCGGCGCGGCCCCTGGCGCCTCCGCTCATGCGCCTGGAAGCGGCCTCGGTCGGCTACGGCACGGAAACGGTGCTGCGCGGGCTGAACCTGCGGCTGGACGTGGATGACCGCATCGGCCTGCTGGGCGTGAACGGCGCCGGCAAGTCCACCTTCGCCAAGATGGCGGCCGGCGCGCTGGACCTGCAATCCGGACACCTGCAACGCGAGCGGCGCATCCAGGTCGGCTGGTTCCACCAGCACCAGATCGAGGCGCTCGACCCGGCGGACACGCCGCTCGACATCATCCGCCGCGCCCGCCCCGAGGACAGCGAGACCTCCTACCGCTCCCGCCTGGCGCAGTTCGGGTTGGGGTTCGAGAAGCAGTCCACCACGGTCGAGAACCTGTCCGGCGGCGAGCGGGCGCGACTGCTGCTGAACCTGGTGGCCATGGCGGCGCCCCACCTGCTGATCCTGGACGAGCCGACCAACCACCTGGACATCGACAGCCGCCGCGCCCTGCTGGACGCGCTCAACGAGTACGGCGGCGCGGTCATCCTGATCACGCACGACCGCTCGCTGATGGAACTGGTGGCGGACCGGCTCTGGCTCGCCGCGGACGGCACGGTGGCGCCGTTCGACGGCGACATGGACGATTACGCGCGGCTGGTGCTGGAGCGTGCCAGGGGCGGCGGCGCCGCGCCGGGCCAGGGACGCCCGGCGAAGGGCAAGAAGAGGAAGGCGGCATGACGCAGGACGAGCTGAGGGATTGGGCGCTGAAGAACGGCTGGACGGTGATCGCCGGGCACCCGAGCCTGACCAAGCCCTCGTCGCCCAAGGAGGCGATCGTGCGCATGGTCCTGAAGGCGACCGTCGTCCACGTGGAGGCGAAGAAGCCGGCCGGGAAGTGGGAGAAGCTCAGCGGCGAGAGCTACGCCAAGGTGGTCGCGGACGAGGAAACCGGCGTGCCCGGCGGGTTGGGTCTGGAAACCATCCCCGGCTTCCGGATGCTGATGCAGGAGAACCGGGACCGGCAGGTGTTCGCCAAGTTCGGCAGGTGATCGGTCGAAGGCTTACGCGCGTGAGGCAAGGGTGAAAGCGCATTCTTCCACGACGGCCAGGTCGTCGACGTGCCCGAATGTGGCCGCCGTGCAGCGGGGACGGCCGTTCTCCCCGTTCGACATTTCCTGATACACGGCCGCGCTGCTTCCAGGTCCACCGCCGGTATGGCCGACATACCGGCCCGGCGGGCGGCCAAAGCCGCTCATCAGCCCTAACCCATACCCAGCCGATTGCCATGGCCGCCCCGCCACCGGCCCACCGACGGGATGCGGCGAACACATGGCATCGAGCAGAAAGGCAGGCAGCAGGCCGCCCGACAGCAGCCGATGCAGCAAGAGCGCGGCACTGCCAGCAGGACCGATCAGCAACCCGTGGTAAACCCAGCCCGGATGATAGCGCCCCTTGTTGCCCCAAGCAGTGGTGTCGAGGTCAGCCGGCTCACATGCGATGGCGGCGTTCGCGATCCCGAGGGGTGCGAGCACGAGTTTGTCCAGAGACAATCCAAGCGGCGCCCCAACCGCGTGCTCGATCAGCTCGCGAACGAGAAAGTACCCGATATTCGAGTAGCCCCAGCCTTCGCCAGGCGGAAAGATCAGCCCATCGGCCCCGGCGCGGCGCAGCATCTCACCGGCAGGCCAAGGGGTTTCCGACGCTGCTACCGCGGCATGGTAGCCCGGCAAGGAACCGTAATCGGGAAGCCCTGCCCGATGCTGCAACAGGTGGCGTAAGGTGAACGGCTTTCCCGGAAGCAACTCATCGAGCCTCAGCCGTTCCTGCCGCACCAGCACCAGCGCCGCCGCAGCCAGGACAGTTTTCGTGTAGCTCCACCAGGGCACGGTTGCGACACTGTCGGCGGACACGCCTGCGTCTCGCGCGACAGCGGTGATAAGACGGGTCGATGGCTTATTGCGGGCAGGTTCCGCGGGAGTCGCCATCATCTGCTCACGCGTCAGCGGGAGCCGGACTCGGGACGCGACACCCCATACTGGTAGAGTCGCACCCGGTCCGGCTCCGGCCCAGACTTAGGCGGCCTCGGCCAGCCGCCCGTTGATCACCAGCCCGTCCCGGTCGGCGCTGACCCGCACCGTCTCGCCGTCATGGACCGTGCCGTCCAGCAACTGCCCGGCGAGCGGGTTCTGCAAGGTCCGCTGGATCACCCGCTTCAGCGGCCGGGCGCCGTACACCGGGTCATACCCCGCCTCCCCCAGCCAGCTCAGCGCGCGCTCGTCCAGGCTCAACGTGATGTGCCGGTCCGTCAGCAGGGATTGCAGCCGCTCCAGCTGGATCGTCACGATCGCCGCCATGTCGGTCCGTTGCAGGCGGTGGAACAGCACGATCTCGTCCAGCCGGTTCAGGAACTCCGGCCGGAAATGGTCGCGCACCACCCGCATCACCTGCGCCTGCACCAGCGCCGTCGTGTCGCCGTCCGGCTGGGCGGCCAGCACGTCGCTGCCCAGGTTGGAGGTCAGCACGATGATGGTGTTGCGGAAATCCACCGTGCGCCCCTGCCCGTCCGTCAGCCGCCCGTCGTCGAGCACCTGCAACAGGATGTTGAAGACGTCCTCGTGCGCCTTCTCCACCTCGTCGAACAGGATCACCTGGTACGGCCGCCGCCGCACCGCCTCCGTCAGCACGCCGCCCTCGTCGTAGCCGACATAGCCGGGCGGGGCGCCGATCAGGCGGGACACGGCGTGCTTCTCCATGAACTCGCTCATGTCGATGCGCACCATCGCGCGGTCGTCGTCGAACAGGAACGAGGCCAGCGCCTTGGTCAGCTCCGTCTTGCCCACGCCCGTGGGGCCCAGGAACAGGAAGCTGCCGATCGGCCGGTTCGGGTCCTGCAACCCGGCGCGGGCGCGGCGCACGGCGTCGGACACGGCGCGCAAGGCCTCCTCCTGCCCAACGACGCGCTGACGCAGGTTGTCCTCCATCCGCATCAGCTTGGCGCGCTCGCCTTCAAGCATCCGGTCCACCGGCACGCCGGTCCAGCGGCTGACGACGCCGGCGATCTGGTCCTCCGTCACCGCCTCGTTGACCAGGTGGCCGTCGGACTGCGCGGCCGAGATCTGGCCTTCCAGTTGCGGGATCACGCCGTACATCAGCTCGGACGCGCGGCCCAGGTCGCCCCGGCGCTGCGCCACCTCCACCTCGCTGCGGGCGGCGTCCAACTGCTCCTTCAGCTTCTGCGAGCCGGCCAGCCGCTCCTTCTCGGCATTCCAGGCCGCCGTCATCGCGTTGGAGCGCTCCTCCACCTCGGCCAGGTCGTGTTGCAGCTTCTCCAGCCGCTCCTTGGAAGCGGCATCCTCCTCGCGCCTCAGGGCTTCCCGCTCGATCTTGAGCTGGAGCATCCGGCGGTCCAGCTCGTCCAGCGCCTCGGGCTTGCTGTCCACCTGCATGCGCAGGCGGCTCCCGGCCTCGTCCATCAGGTCGATCGCCTTGTCCGGCAGGAAGCGGTCGGTGATGTAGCGGTTGGACAGGGTTGCGGCGGCGACCAGAGCGCCGTCGCTGATGCGCACGCCGTGGTGCAGCTCGTACTTCTCCTTGATGCCGCGCAGGATGCTGATCGTGTCGGCGACCGACGGTTCGCCCACGAACACCGGCTGGAAACGACGGGCAAGCGCCGCGTCCTTCTCGACGTGCTTGCGGTACTCGTCGAGCGTGGTGGCGCCGATGCAGTGCAGCGAGCCGCGGGCCAGCTCCGGCTTCAGCAGGTTGGACGCATCCATCGCGCCATCCGCCCGGCCGGCGCCGACCAGCGTGTGCATCTCGTCGATGAACAGGATCACGTCGCCGGACGCGCCCTCGATCTCCTTCAGCACGGCCTTCAGCCGCTCTTCGAACTCGCCGCGGTACTTGGCGCCGGCCACCAGCGCGCCGAGGTCGAGCGCCATCAGCCGCTTGTTGCGGAGCGCTTCCGGGACGTCGCCGTTGACGATGCGCAGGGCGAGCCCTTCCACGATGGCGGTCTTGCCGACGCCGGGCTCGCCGATCAGCACCGGATTGTTCTTGGTCCGGCGGGCCAGCACCTGGATGGTGCGGCGGATCTCCTCGTCGCGGCCGATCACCGGGTCGAGCTTGCCTTCCCGCGCCACGGCGGTGACGTCGCGGGCGTACTTCTTCAGCGCGTCGAAATTGTCTTCGGCGTTGGCGCTGGTCACCTTGCGGCCTTTGCGGATGTCGGCGATCGCCTTTTCCAGCGCCTGCGGGGTGGCGCCCGCCTGGCGCAGCGCCCGCGCGCCCAGCCCGTCGGCGCCGGCCAGCGCGAGCAGCAGGCGGTCCTGCGCCACGAACTCGTCGCCCGCCTTGGCGGCGTCCCGCTCGGCGGCGTCCAGCGCGCGCATGAGTTCGGGGGTGACCTGCGGCTGGCCCGCGCCGCTGCCCTGCACCTTCGGCAAGCGCGCGACTTCGGCATCGACGGCAACCTGGGCCGCCTTGGGATCGGCCCCGGCCGCGCGCAGCAGCCCGGCGGCAGCGCCTTCCTCGTCGTCCAGCAGCGCCTTGAGCAGGTGTTCCGGCGTCAGGCGCTGGTGGTACTCCCGCATGGCGATGGTCTGGGCGGCCTGAAGGAAGCCGCGGGCGCGTTCGGTGAATTTCTCTATGTTCATCTGTGTCCCTTTCGAGCAGGCGACATGATTGGCAGCGCGTCCCTGATCAGGCGGCGCGCTGCATCACTCGAAATGGGCAAGTCGAACGGCCGTCTCAAGGGAGCCGCCCCTTCAACCGACTGCGACTTGCACGTCCACGTTCATGCTGCCGAACGCGCCCGGCGGCCCCATGAAGCTGCCGGAGATCGGCACGGCTTGCTGCGGCGTGCGGGCCACGCTGACGCGGATGAGGTTGCGGCCGGCGACCCAGCCGTTGGTTGGGTCGAACTCCACCCACCCTGCGCCCGGCAGGTACACCTCCACCCAGGCGTGGGTGGCCCCGCCGCCGATCACCTGCTCGCCGCCGGCGCCTGGATGCTCGTCGTACAGGTAGCCGCTGACGAACCGGGCGGCCAAGCCCAGGGAACGCACGGCCTCCATCATGAACACGGCGAAGTCCCGGCAAGCTCCGCTCTGCGTTTCCAGCGTGACCAGCGGATCGTTGGTGCCCTCCGCCAGCCGGCCCTCGTAGCGGAACTCGGCGCGGATCGCCCGGGTCATGGCGGTGAGCATGTCCATGGTGCCAGTCCGCTCCCGCTGCCCCCCGGGCGGCAGGAAGCGGTGCGCCCAGGCATCCAGCTTGCGGTCCGGGTCGGGGTAGTGCCGCTCGATCGAGCGCGCCAGGTCCGGCACCTCGGCGGAGGTGTAGCTGAACGGGTAGGCCTCCGCCTGCGGGTCGAGCGGCAGGTCGGCGCGGGCCGGGTAGTGGCGCAGGTCCAAGGTGGAGACCACCTTCAGCCGCGTCGCCGTCTGGTCCTCGGCGAAGTGGAGAAAGCACACCGAGTTGCCGAACACGTCGTGCGCCCAACGGGTCGTGCGGGCTGGCGGGGACACGGTGAGCGCCGTTTCCAGCAGCCGGAGGTCATGGCTGTCGCGCGGGCGCAGCATCAGCCGGTGCGCCAGCAGGCTCACCGGCATCTCGTAGAAGTACTCGGTCTCATGCCGCACGCGGACGCGGGGCATCTGGCCCGTGCCTAGACCGAGTGGCCGGGACGAAGACGTCGCAGCACGGCACCGCCCCTGCGCCGCAGCCGCCCGATGCGCCCGGCGCCGGCGAGGCGGCGGTCCAGGAAGGCAAGCGTGGC
This sequence comes from uncultured Acetobacteraceae bacterium, assembly GCA_964245075.1. Taxonomy (GTDB): domain Bacteria; phylum Pseudomonadota; class Alphaproteobacteria; order Acetobacterales; family Acetobacteraceae; genus LMUY01. Next base: position 22,522 of record CAXTLC010000059.1, on the reverse strand, counting down.
CTCGTCCGCCTCGCTGTCGTCCCGCAGCCAGAACAGGAGGGTGCTGCCGTAAACCCCGGCCAGGATCGCCCGCTTGCTGTACCAGCTCCAATCGGCGCTCTTGTCCCCGGCCGCGTGCCAGACGGCGTCGACGGTGCGGGCCGCCGTGCGGAAGGACGCGCCGGCGTCGGTGGCCAGCACGGCGAGGCCGCGGCGGACGGCCTCCTTGCAAGGACGGCTCTCCTCCAGCCGCCGAGCGATCAGGGCACGCACCCGGTCCGCCAACCGTTCGCCTGCGACAGGCATGGTTTCCATGCGGCGGTCCGCCAGGTCGCACCAGGTCTCCACCATGTCCACCGGGCCGCCGGGGAACAGCAGGTCGGCATCCGGCCCCGCGGCCTCGCGCAGGGCGGCCATGCTCCAGCCCGGGAACGGCACGGACGCGGCCAGCGCGTCCAATGCGGCATCCCGCTCGGCGGAGCGCTCCGGAAGGGTCATGCGCCGGCCCTTGCCAGTTCCTCGTGGAAGCCGAACAAGCGGAAATCGTTCATCCGCATCGGATAGAGGATTCCGTCCAGATGGTCGAACTCGTGCTGCACGACGCCGGCGTGAAAGCCGCCCACCTCGGCGCCGACGGGGTTGCCCTCGCAATCCACGCCGCTGTAGCGCACCCTGGCCCAGCGCGGCACGGCGGCGCGCAGGCCGGGTATGGACAAGCAGCCCTCCCAGCGCAGCACGCGCTCCTCGCCCACCGGCTCGACCGTGGGATTGATGACCACCGTGTTGCCGACCGGAGTGTCGTCGGGCGCGTCGCCGGCCCGGGCAGGCTGGACGCGGAACACGAACAAGCGCAGCGGCACGTGGACCTGCGGGGCGGCAAGGCCCGCGCCGGGCGCGTCCTCCATCGTTTCCATCATGTCGGCGACCAGGCGTCGGATGTCCGGGGCGCCTGGATCGGCGACCGGTTCGGCGCGTTGCAGCAGCACGGGGTGGCCCATGCGGGCGATCTTGAGAATTGCCATGTCGCGGCGACAGATTGGGATCGCGAAAGGCTTTGGCGAGGGGACGGGGGCATGTTATAGCGCATGCTCCACCGGGCATAAGCGCGGTTGGAGTCGTTCGCCCATACCCTAGGAGTAGGTGCCGAGTGCAGGTTCTAGTTCGTGACAACAACGTAGACCAAGCGCTGAAGGCGCTTAAGAAGAAGATGCAGCGTGAGGGCATCTTCCGCGAGATGAAGCTGCGCCGCCATTTCGAGAAGCCATCCGAGCGTCGCGCCCGTGAAGCCGCCGAGGCCGTTCGCCGTGCCCGCAAGATGGAGCGCAAGCGGCTGGAGCGCGAGGGCTTCTAGCCCGCTGCCAACCAGGCTGCCTGAACTCGGTTGCCGCCTGGGCTTGGCCGCTATGACGTCGGCGCGGCACATCCGCCTTCCGGCATGTGCTGCCCAGGTTCGACCGTCACGTTGAAGCTGGCCGTCGCCAGCACTGCGCCGCCAGCCATCACGCTGAACGTCCAGGTGCCAGGAACCAGGGACCAGGACTCTTCCAGCGTGTAGCCGCTGTAGGTCCAATGGTCGGAATCGATGCCGCTGCCATTGACTTCCCGCGTGCTGGTCCGCCCATCCGGCAATGTCCACAGCGGGTGGTCGAGCCGAACCTCGACCGGCATGGACAGCGGCGCTGGAAGGTTGCGGGCGCGGAACTCGAAGCCGAACTGCTTGCAGAAGGCGCCTTCGACCTCCGGACCCTGCGTGACGTAGCGGGGATCGAGCACCGGGGTGCTGCCAACCACGTTGCCCGGCAGGGGCGGCGTGGTTGGGCCGGCATCGGCGGCCGTGACTTCGCCGATGCGGCCGATTTCCACTTCCAGCGGGTTCGCCCGCGCTGACCCGGCCGCGAGCGGGACCGTTGCGGCGAACGCCAGCCACAGCGGCGCGGCGGCAAGCCTGCGGCTGTTGTGAGACATGTGACGAAGGTGCACCGGCCAGCCCTTGCAGTTGCCGGGCCGGTTATGCCTCCTGAACACCTATTGCAGGAAGCCCCAGCGCTCAACAGCAGGCTCCGCGCTGGCCCACTTCCAGTGCCCTGCGTCCTGGCAGACATCGACGGAGTACCAGGCGGCGGCGTCGCCACTTCGCTCGACGGAGAACAGCACTTCCCGGCACGGTGCCAAGGGATTGTCGATGCTGCGCACCACTTCGAGCCGGCCGTGCTCGTTGCCGATCGGCAAGGTGTGGCGCATCCGCCAGGGCCCGGTTCCGCCGATCGGCAAGCTGCCGGCCGCGGCGGCGATGGCGTCCTGCTCGCCCCCGTGCCACGTGCGGCTAACCGTCCGGATCGCGTAGTCCGACGCCGCCGCCGTGGCGACGCCAACCCCGAAGCCGACGGCCGGATTGGCCGTGGCGCCGCCGGCCGCCCCGCCAACCACGACGCCGATGATGTTGCCCGCCGAGGTGCAGCCAGCCAGCAGCGGCAGCATCACCACCATCGGCCACCTCACTGCAAGGAGCCCCAGCGCGCCGTCGCGGGCTCGGCTGAAGCCCACTTCCAGGCGGCGCCATCCTGGCAGACGGTTGCCGTGTAGAAGGCGCGTTTCGGCTGGTGCGCCTCCTCCGTGTCCACGGAGAACACGATCTCCTTGCACGCGATCACCGGGGCGCCGACCGTCCGGACCACCGCGACCTGGCCATGCTCGTCGTTCTCGATGGGAATGTCGTGCGACACGCTCCAGGCCGCGGTCCCGCCCGGCTCGACCCTGCCTGCGGCCTCGGCGATGCGGTCCTGCTCGGCGCGATGCACCCGGCGCTCGGCATATTGCAGCCCCGCGGTGGCGCCGGCAGCCACGCCCAGGCCGATCGCCGTGGCCGCGGTGGCGCTGCGCGTCACCGAGCTGGCGATGCCGGTGGCAGCGATGCCGGACACCTCCTGCGTGCTGCCGACGAGCAGGGAGGAACAGCCGGGCAACAGGATCAGGCCGGCCAGCAGGGCAAGGCGTGAGGCGGGGTTCATGGCGGTCATGCTGCGGTGAATAGGCAAGCGGGTCGCACCAGTCCATTGCAAGGACACGCCCATCAGACCGAGGGGCGATGCCCAGCGGCTTGGCTGTGTCCGATTCGCCGCGGCCGGCCGGCTCACCGGTCAGTGAGCCGCAGCTCGATGCGCCGGTTGCGGGCATCGGCGTCCGAACCGTCGGTGCCGTCCAGCGGCTGGAAGTCGGCGAACCCGGTCGCCGCCAGATGGGTGGCCGGGACGCCCTCGGTGATCAGCAGCTTGACCACGTTGATCGCACGCTGGGACGACAACTCCCAGTTGGAGGCAAATGGGCCGCGCGACACGGGCAACCGGTCCGCGTGGCCGTCCACCCGCAGGATCCAGGGCAGATCGGGCGGGATTTCCGCCGCAACCTGCTTGATCGTCCTGGCCAGGGCGCGAACCTCCCCCTGGCCGGTCCCGGTCAGCTCCGCGCTGCCCTGGGGAAACAGCACCTCGGACTGGAACACGAAGCGGTCGCCCACGACCTGCACGCCAGGCCGGTTGGCCAGCACCTCACGCAGGCGCCCGAAGAACTCGCTGCGATAGCGTTGCAGCTCCTCCACCTTGGAGGCGAGCGCGCCGTTGAGCCGGGCGCCCAGGTTGGCGATCTGCACGTCCTTCGCGTGATCCGCTTGCTCCGACAGATCCAGCGCTGCGGACACCTGCGAGACTTGCGCCCTCAGCTCCGCCATCTGGCGGTTCATCAGCGCGATCTGCGCCCGCGCGGACTCGGACAGCGTCTGCTCGTCGGCGAGTTGGGTGGCCACGGCGGCGTGGGCCTGGTCGGCGGTCGCGGACTTGGCGGCGCTGGCGGAGGCCTGTGCTTCCAGGTCGTCGCGCAGCGCGGTCAAGGCGCGCACCTGGTCCTGCAGGCGGGCCAGGTCGGCAAGCTGTCCGGCCGCCGCCTGCCCGGCCGCGTCCGCGCGGCCGGCGGCGTCAGCGAGTTGCTGCGTCAGCGTGCCCACCTGGGCGTCCAGCCGGTCGCGTGCCAAGCTGGCGGTCCGCAGCCCGCGCGTTAGCCCGGCGACCGTCGATTGCAGTTCGGCGCTGTGGCCGCGCTCCAGGGAAAGCATGTCGGTCAGCTCGGCCATCTGGCGGTTGAGCTGGTCCAGGGCGCGGTCCTTGCCGGTCAGCGCCACCGACAGGAAAGCCTGCGCCAGGACGAAAACCAGCAGCACGAAGATGATGACCATCAGCAAGGTGGACAGCGCGTCCACAAAGCCGGGCCAGGGATTGAGCGCTTCCCCGCCGCCGCCCCGGCGTCGGCGGCTCACGCCGGGCGGCTCGCCAGGCCAGCGACCGTGCGGGTCAGCACGCGGATGTCGTTGCGGACCTCGCCGACCGTCTGGGCGCGGCCGCTTTCCAGCTCGCCCGCCAGGCGGCCCAGCGCCGCCTCGATGTTGCGAAGGTGGCCGCGCACGGCGTCGTCCCCGCCGCGCTCGCCCAGGCGGTGCAGGGCTGGCGCCAGGGCGGACTGCGCTTCCGCGATCCGCAGCATCAGTTGCTGGCTGGCGCGCATGCTGTCCGAAAGCTGGCCGATCTTGTCGGACAGCGCCGCCGTCGCCTGGTTGGCCTGCAAGCGGCCTTCCTCGCTGCGCACCAGCACGCGCTGCAAGCTTTCCATGTTCTCCGCCGTTTGTTCCAGCAGCGCCTGCACGTAAACGGGCACGGACGCCTCGCCCTCGCCGCCCAGGACGCCGGAGGACAGCCGGGTCAGCCCGGCCAGCCACTCCTCCAACTCGTTGAAGAAGCGGTTCTGCGCCTGCCCTGCCGTCAGGTCGAGGAAGCCGAGCACGAGCGCGCCGGACAGGCCGAACATGGACGATGAGAACGCCGTGCTCATCCCTTGCAGCGGCCTGGCCAGCCCGCCCTTGAGCTGATCGAACAACACGTTGATGTCGCCCGACCCGACGGACATGCCGTTGATCACGGCCGCGACGGAGGCCACCGTCAGCAGCAGGCCCCAGAACGTGCCGAGCAAGCCCAGGAAGATCAGCAGCCCGGTCATGTAGCGCGACATCTCCCGGCTCTCGTCCAGGCGGTTGGCCAGGCTGTCCAGCAGGGACCGCATCGCGGGGGCGGACAGGGTGAAACGGTCCACCCCCTTCGCGGAGCGCTGGGACATCATGGACGCCATGGGCGCCAGCAGCACCGGGGACGGCAACCCGGCCAGGCGGGCCCGGGAGTGCTGGAACGTCTCCACCCAGCGCACCTCCGGGGTCAGGCGCAGCACCTGGCGCATGTTCCAGGCGACGCCCAGCAACAGGACCAGCAGGATAAGGGAGTTGAGCAGCGGGTTGCTCTCGAACGCCACGGCGAGCGCACCGGACAGCAGGACAGCCACCACCACCATCGCCAGCATGAACAGCAGCATGCGGATCAGGTAGTTGACCGGGCGGGTCACCGCATGGGCATCCGGGTCATTGGGACGGGGCTGCGTTGGGCGGGCCGTCCGTGACGTCGACCCGGTCCGGCGGACCATCCGGCGCAGTCGCCCCGAGCGCGCGGGGATAGATGCGGGTGGAAACGATGCCTTCGCTGATCAACACCGCGCGTGCCGCAAGGGCGCGGGACAGCGACAAGCGCCGGGGCGTGGACGGGTCATCCGGCGTGCCGGCGGCGTAGGCGTAAAGGTTCAGGCTGACCTTGGGATCGGCCTTCACTGCCCTGGCGAGGGTTCGCAGCGCCGCATCGGTCGCGGGATTGAGGTCCGCATTGCCGGGGCCGAAGGTGATCCGGACGCCGCCCGGCAGCTTGCTGGCGTCGCCGGCCGCATCCGGCACCACCGGAGCCGGCGGCGGCGGCGCGGGATGTGCCGGCGCCTCCACTGGCGGCGGCAGGACTGCGGCGGGCGGCGGCGCGGGCGCCACGGTCGCGGGTGCCAATGTCGCGGGTGCCGGCGCTGCGCGGCGCGGCGCGGATTGCGGGGCCGCCGCGGGCCGGGTGGCGGGATGCGCCGGGTGGCGGGAAACCGGATGCTTGACCGCCGGACGCACGGGCGGATGCGCCGGCGCGGAACTGGGAGCGGGCGCGCTTGGCTGCAATTGTTCCAGCGCGCCCGGGTTGACGCTGACCTGGGCCAGCGCTGGGGCCAGCGCCGGCGACGCGAACAGGAACAGGAGAAGAAGGCGTCTCACCCGCCCAGCATAATGCCCCCTACCGGAGGAAACTACCCGGCGGGCGCCGTCAGGACGTGCGGGACGCCGCCGCCACGCCTTCCGCGACGACTTCGAGCAGTTTTGGATGGAGGTGAGGGTTTGCGGCCACAACGTCCACGCCGGCCACATCCAGCCGCATCTCTCCGCCCGCGGCGTCCGTGGCGTAGCCTCCCGCTTCCCGCACGATCAGCGCGCCCGCCGCCACATCCCACGGCTTCGGTCCCAATTCCCAGTAGCCGTCGTAGCGCCCAGCCGCGACCCAGGCGAGGTCCAGCGCCGCCGCGCCGAAGCGCCGCACGCCTGCCACGACCGGCATCAGCGTGCCCAGCGTGCGGGCGAAGGCAAGCCGCCGCCCCGCGGGAACCGACGCGAACGGGATGCCGGTGGCGAACAGCGCGTCCTTCAGCTCACGCCGGGCGGAAACCCGCAGGCGGCGCTCGTTGAGGAAGGCGCCCACGCCCTTCTCGGCCCAGAACATCTCGTCGTTGACAGGGTTGTAGATGCAGCCGGCGACCACTTCGCTGGCGCTCCGGGGATTGCCGGGGTCCGCCCGCCGCTCCAGCGCCACGCTGATGCACCAGTGCGGCACGCCGTGCAGGTAGTTGGTGGTGCCGTCCAGCGGGTCCACGATCCAGCGCCAGGCCCAGTTGTCGCCGCCAACCGTGCCGGCCTCTTCCAGCAGCATGGCGTATCCCGGGCGGGCACGGTCCAGCTCGGTGCGGATCGTCTGCTCGGAACGGATGTCGGCCTGGCTGACGAAGTCCCCGGGACCTTTCACGCTGACTTGGAGCTGCTCCACCTCGGCGAAGTCCCGCACCAGGCGGCGTGCGGCCTTTTGCACCGCGTTCTGCATGACGGTCATGTGGGGGGAGAGCTGGAGGGCCATCGCTAACGGTCCATCGGGCGGCAAGCGCGCACCGCCCTAACCCTTGGCACGCTCCACATAGCTGCCGTCCTCCGTCTTCACCACGATGCGCTCCCCCGTCTCGATGAACGGCGGCACCAGCGTCTTGACGCCGTTGGACAGCTTGGCGGGCTTGTAGCTGCTGGCGGCGGTCTGGCCCTTCACCACCGGGTCGGCTTCCTCCACCGTCAGGATCACGCTGGCGGGCAGGTGGATGCCGACCGGCTCGCCCTCGACCGTGTCCACCTCGACCGCCATGTTGTCCTGCAGGAACGCGACCTGCGTGCCCAGGATCTCGGCCGGGATCATCGCCTGATCGAAGGTTTCCGGGTCCATCAGCACCAGGTTGTCGCCGTCGGTGTAGCTGTAGGTGTAGTCCTTGGTGTCGGTCATCAGCCGCTCCACCGTGTCGGCGGTGCGCCAGCGCTCGTTGGTCTTGCTGCCGCTCTTGAGGTCCCGCATCTCGACCTGGATGAAGGCGCCGCCCTTGCCCGGCGTGATGATCTGCTGCTTGAGCACGGTCCAGCGGCGGCCCTCATGCTCGATGACCTGGCCGGCGCGGATCAGGTTGGCCTGTTGCTTCATGGCTGATTTGCTCGGGAGCTGGCGGGGAAAGGCGGCTGGTCTAGCCGTTAGCACCCGGCCCGGCAAGCGCGTGGCTGCGTCCCGAAACGTCCCGCACCCGGCCGCCATCGAGGTAGCCAGGGCCGACCGGCACCTTGCCGTAGCCTCCGGGAATGTCCAGCACGTAGGTCGGCCAAGCCAGCCCGGTCACCCGGCCGCGCAATGCCGCGAGCAGCGCCCTGCCCTCCTCCACCGGCACGTGGAAGCGGGCCGTGCCAGGTGCCGGGTCCAGTTGGTGCAGGTAGTACGGCTTGATCCGGGCGGCCAGCATGGCGCGGAACAGCGCTTCCAGCGCGTCCGCCGAGTCGTTGACGCCGCGCAGCAGCACCGATTGGCCCAGCAGCGGCACGCCGCGGCGGCTGACCTCCCGCAGGGCCGCAACCGCGTCCGCCGTCAACTCCCGCGCATGGTTGGCATGCACCACGAGCCAGAGCGGCTTATCCGTCTCCAGCGCGGGGGCGACCGCGCGCAGCAGCGCCGGGTCGGCGACCGGAACCCGGCTGTGGATGCGCAGCGTGTGGACGTGCGGGATCGCCTCCAGCGCCGCCAGGATGGCGCGCAAGCGGCGGGGCGAAAGCAGCAGCGGGTCGCCGCCCGTCAGGATCACCTCGCCTACCGCCGGGTGCGCGCGCAGCCATTGGAGCGCGGCGGCCAGTTGCGCGTCCGTCAGCAGGCCGCCGCCAGGGCCGACATGCTCGCGCCGGAAACAGAAGCGGCAGTACACCGGGCAGACCAGCAGCGGCTTCAGCAGGGCGCGGTCTGGGTAGCGGTGCACGATACCCGGCACGGGGGACAGCGCGTCGTCGCCGATCGGGTCGGCCCGCTCGTGGGGGGCGGTGCGCAGCTCGTCCGGGTGGGGGAGCACCTGGCGGCCGATCGGGTCGTCCGGATGGCCGATCAGGGCGGCCAGCGCGGGGGGCACCGCGACGGCGTAGCGCTCGCCCACCCGGTCCAGGGTGGCGGCATCCGCCGGGTCGGCCAAGCCGGCAGCGACCAGGGCAGCCGCATCGCGCAGCGTTTGGGCATGGAGGGAGCCGTCCGGCATGGTGCGGGCGTGTAAGCCGGGAGGCCCCATGCCGCAACCGTCGACCCAGCCCCCTTGGCATCCGGAGCAGTTCGCCGCCCGGCTGCCCTTCCTGCGCCGCCGCGCCCTGCTGACCCGCGCCACCCGCGCCTTCTTCGAGGCCCGGGGCTACACGGAGGTGGAAACGCCCTGCGCCGTCCCCGTGCCCGGCGAGGAGGTGCACCTCCAGGCCTTCCGCACCGAACGCCGCGCGCCCGATGGCACGCGCACGCCCCTCTGGCTGCACACCAGCCCCGAGTTCGCCATGAAGCGCCTGCTGGTGGCGGGCGCCGGGCCGATCTTCCAGTTCGCCCGTGTTTGGCGCAACGAGGAAGGCAGCGACACGCACGCGCCCGAGTTCACCATGCTGGAATGGTACCGCCCCGGCGCGTCCCTGGCCGCGCTGATGGACGAGGTGGAGGTCCTGCTGCGCGCCGTGCTGCCGCCCGCCGTGCGCTGCCGCGGGGCCGGCTGCTCCCTCCAACGGTTCGAGCGGCTGACGGTGGCCGAAGCCTTCGCCCAGCACGCCGGCGCCGACGTGCTGGGCACCGCGGGGAACGCGCCCGCCCTCGCCGCGGAGGCCGGCGCCCGGCTGCGCCCCGGCGAGGAATGGGAGGACCTGTTCTTCCGCCTGCTGCTGGAACGGGTGGAGCCGCATCTCGGCCGCGCCCGTCCCACTTTCCTGACCCACTGGCCCGCCGCCCAGGCCGCGCTCGCCCGGCGGGACCCGGCGGACGGGCGGACGGCGCTGCGGTTCGAGCTGTTCGTTTGCGGCATGGAGCTGGCCAACGCGTTCGAGGAACTGACCGACCCGGCGGAGCAGCGCGCCCGCTTCGCCGCCGACCGCGCGCGGCGGGAAGCGCTCTACGGGCCGCAATGGGGGCTGGACGAAGCGTTGCTGGCGGCGTTGGAACACGGCATGCCGCCGGGCAGCGGGATCGCGCTGGGGTTCGACCGCCTGGCCATGATCGCGGGCGGTGCGGACCGGATCGAACAGGTGCTATGGTCAGGTCCGCCGGAAGGGCGGGAACGATCCGGGTGAGGTGGTCCAATGGATGGCAGCAACATCGGCGCGGGCGCCGGCCCGGCGCCGCATACGGCGGAAGCGGAAGCCGCTTCGCGCTACAGCAAGCAACTGCGGCGGGGCGCCGACGCAATCCACAAGGCGGAGCAGGCCGTGTACGCCACCATCGGCTTCATGCTGGTCCTGGCCTTGGTGGTGGCGCTTGCCGGATCGGGCAAGCTGCTGTGGGACGGCGTGAAGGACTGGACCGGCACGGAAGCCATTTTCCACATCATCGACCGCCTGCTGTTCGTGCTGATGCTGGTCGAGATCCTCCACACCGTGCACGCCTCCATCCGGAGCGGCACGCTGGTGTGCGAGCCGTTCCTCATCGTCGGGCTGATCGCCTGCATCCGGCGCATCCTGGTGATCACGCTCGCAACGTCGCAGATCACCCAGTCGGAGAGCTGGTCGACCGGCAACCTCGAGCTGTTCCACGCTTCCATGATCGAGCTCGGGGTGCTGGCGCTGCTGATCGTCGTGCTCGTGGGCTCGATCCGCGTGACCCGCGCCGTGAAACCCCAGGAATAAGGACCCGCCATGCCCCAGCCCGGCCACGTCACCGACCTGCGCGAAGCGTCCGAGGACGCGCTGCCCGACGACCTCAAGCCCTACTTCGCCAAGTGCCGCGACAAGCTCGGCTTCGTGCCCAACGTCCTGCGCGCCTGGCTGCTGCGGCCGGAGAAGCTGCGGACCTTCATCCGTGCCTACGACGAGCTGATGCTGGCGCCGTCCGGCCTGTCCAAGCTGGAGCGGGAGATGATCGCCGTCGCCGTGTCCGCCGCCAACCGCTGCTACTACTGCCTGGTGGCGCACGGCGCCGCGGTCCGCAAGCTGTCGGGCGACCCGCAACTGGGCGAGATGCTGGCGTTCAACTACCGCGTCGCCGCCTTGTCGTCCCGCCAGCGCGCCATGCTGGACTTCGCCCTGCTGCTCACCGAAGCGCCGCACGAGGTCACCGCCGACCACCGCGAAAGGCTGCGCGAGGAGGGCTTCAGCGACGAGGACATCTTCGACATCGCCGAGGTCGCCGCCTTTTTCAACTACACCAACCGGGTCGCCCACGCCGTGGACATGATGCCGAACGCCGAGTACCACACGATGGCCCGCTCCCCGCAGGACACGATGGCCCGCGGCTGATGGCCTCGCGGGAGGGTGCGGTCGCCCGCGCGCTGGCCGGATTCGACGATGGCGGGTTCAAGCGGCGCCTGGCCGAGCTGGTCGCGGTCCCGTCCACCTCGCAGGACCCGGGGCACGAGCCGGACCTGCACCGCTACCTGGACGCCGCCATCCGGCCCTGGCTGGAGCGGATGGGCTTCACGGCGCAGCTTCACCCCAATCCGAAGCCGGGCTTCGGCCCCATCCTGCTGGCGGAGCGGATGGAGGGCGCCGGCCCCACGGTGCTCACCTACGGCCACGGCGACACGGTGCGCGGGCTGGCCGACCAGTGGCGCGCCGGGCTGGACCCGTGGACCCTGTTGGAGGAGGACGGGCGCTGGTACGGCCGCGGCGCCGCCGACAACAAGGGTCAGCACGCCATCAACCTCCATGCGCTGGAAGCGGTGCTGGCGGAGCGGGGCGGCCGGCTGGGCTTCAACGTCAAGCTGCTGCTGGAAACGGCGGAGGAGCGCGGCTCCCAAGGGTTGCGCCAGTTCGTGGCCGCTCAGGCGGCGGCGCTGGGAGCCGACGTGCTGATCGCCTCCGACGGGCCGCGCGTGGCGTCCGGCACCGCCACGATCTCCACCGGGACGCGCGGCACGTTCCATTTCGACCTCCTCGTGGACGTGCGGCCGGGCGGGGTGCATTCCGGCAACTGGGGCGGCATGACGACCGACCCGGCCATCGTGCTGGCCCACGCGCTCGCCGCCGTCGCCGACCGGCATGGGCGCATCCTGGTGCCGGGCTGGCTGCCGCCGCACGGGATGCCGCCGGCGGTGCGGGATGCGCTGGCCGGGCTGGCGCTGCGGGCCGAGGGCGAGGCTGCCGCCATCGACGAGGACTGGGGCGAGCCGGGCCTGACGGCGGCGGAGAAGGTGTACGGCTGGACCAGCTTCATCGTGCTCGCGATGCTGTCCGGCCGGCCGGAGAACCCGGTCAACGCCGTGGCGCCCGACGCCCACGCCCATTGCCAGCTTCGCTACACCGTGGACTGCGACCCGGCCGCCTTCGAGCCCGCCCTGCGCGCCCACCTGGACGCGGCCGGCTTCCCGGAGGTCGCGATCCGCAACGCCGCCGTCCGCATGCCCGCCAGCCGCACCGACCCCGCGGACCCCTGGGTGCAGCGCGCCGCCGCCAGCCTTGCCCGCACGCTGGGCCGGCCGCCGCAGTTGATCCCCAACAGCGGCGGCGGGCTGCCGGGGGACGTGTTCATCGACCACCTCGGCCTGCCGCTGGTCTGGATTCCGCACAGCTACAACGGCTGCAAGCAGCACGGCCCGGATGAACACTTGCTGATCGCGCCGGCTCGGGAAGGGGTCGCGGCGTTCGCCGGGCTGTGGTGGGACTTGGGCGAGCCCGCATAAGCTCGGTTTGATCCCGGTTTCCGGTCGGGGTTGCGGCTAGCGGCCGTCCATCCCGGCACGGTGCTGCATCTGCGGTGCGGGGACGAGGCCCGCGAGGGCCAGAAAGGCCGCATCGGCCATCGCTGGTTCACCCGCGGCGTGCGTCCGCCAGGATGCCGGGACAGGCCATTCCTGCCGACCTACATCTTCGCAGCCGTCCGTCCCGGCCACGACAACGCGTTCGCCTTGGCACTGCCTGCGGCACGAGCGGTGAGCATGGACGTGTTCCTGGCGCAATCCGCTGAAACCTTGCCCGCGGGCGTGCATGCCGTGCTCCTGCTGGGCCAGGCCGGCTGGCATGACCGAGCGGCGTTGCAGGTGCCCGGCAACCTCACCCTGCTGCCGTCGCCGCCATACTCACCGGGACTCAACCCGGTGGAACGGGTCTGGTTGTACTTGCGGGAGCGCTTTCTGTCGTTTCGTCTGTATCGGAACGGGGGCGTCATTACGGACGCGCTCTGCGCCGCTTGGAACGCGTTACGTGACTGGACGGCTTGCCAGCCTGACCAGCTTTCCCTGGATCGTCCACGCCATCGATCAGAGGATCGTCCACGCCATCGATCAGATCAGCAA
>CAXTLC010000059.1:0-9465 GCA_964245075.1 uncultured Acetobacteraceae bacterium | reverse complement strand
GGATCGTCCACGCCATCGATCAGAGGATCGTCCACGCCATCGATCAGATCAGCAAACAAGCCAATTGGCGTGACACCTGCCTCGCCACTGCCATGCAAGATTTGGGCCAAAAACCTCTCTGCTTTTGGAAAAGGCTGGACAACGTCACGCGGGGTGTCGAAGGTCGGCTTCCAGCAGAGCCGAGGAATTGTTGCGTGACAGTCGAAAACAAAAGCATGGACCGTTTGGCTTCCGCAGCGAGGTCCGACGCTGCGGTCAGCCGCAATCAGGGTCGCACACGGTCGCTCGGTAAGCGTGGCATGCTTCTTCCCTGCGTTGTTCCGCTCATCGCGTCCGTGCTGGCCTTGAATACGTTTGCCTTCACAAGCCGGGCATTGGCACAATCCCCGCTCGAAAACCCTTTGCAAGGCGATGGGCGCATCTCGGGCTTCTACTCCGAAGGTGGGCAAGTGCCGCCTGAACCTGGGCGCCTGCTGCGCGCCGAGCCTTTGCCGCCCACCCTGGGCCTGGCCAACGCCGCTTATCAGGCCCGCATCCTGTACACGTCGACCGACGGGGCGACCGGCACAGGCACCGTCGCCGTTTCCGGCGCGGTGTTCGTTCCCAAGGGGCGAGCGCCGCAAGGCGGCTGGCCAATCATCGCCTGGGCGCACGGGACCGTCGGCATCGCCGACATCTGCGCCCCATCGTGGGCGGGCCGGTCCTACCGCGACGTTCAATACCTGAACACCTGGCTCGCCCAGGGCTACGCCATCGTCGCGACCGACTACCAAGGTCTCGGGACACCCGGCCCTCACCTGTACCAGCAGACGCGCCCTGCGGCCTACAGCGTGCTGGACAGCGTTCGCGCCCTGCTCAGCGTTCCCGTCGGCTTCGCCAACAAAGTCGTCGTGGTCGGCCAGTCGCAAGGCGGCGGGGTCGCCTTCGCCACCACCGGGCTTGCGCCGACGTACGCCCCGGACGTGAACCTTCTCGGCACAGTCGCGACCGGCATGCCGAACCTGACGCTGAAAGGGTTCGCCGCCCCTCCGACAACTGATCCCAACGTCGTCGATCCTCCTCTCGCCTACACCTACTACCTCATTCTCATGGCCGAGCAGGTCCAGCCCGGGCTGGATGCCGCCCAGGTTTTCACGCCGCTCGCCCTGCCCCTCCTTGAACAGGCAAGGACGTCCTGCGTAGCCGCGCTCGAATCGGATGTGACGCTGCTGGGCCTGACGGACGCCATCACGCTGGTGCCGGGAGGCGTCGCCCGCGCCCTGACACCCATCGCTCAGAGCATCACGTATCCGACGCTCAAGTTCAGGACGCCTTTGTTCACGGGCACAGGGGGGAAGGACGTCGACGTTCCGACCGCTGGGCAGCTTGCACTTGTCGCCGACACCTGCGCCGCAGGCTCGGTTGTGGAACAGCACTTCTACCCCGACCAGGATCACAACAGCACGTTGAACGTTTCCCTGATGGACTCCGTCCCGTTCGTCCGCAAGGTGTTCGACGGCGAGCCGATCAGTTCAACCTGCTCATCCTCGCACTGAAACGCAGCGGGCTCGCGGCGTGCGGAACCCATGCCCGCCAGGCATGTCCGTGAGCGCAGGGCGGAAATGGGCATGGGCATGCCGGACGCCGCGGCCCCCCGGAGGGCCGGCCGGTGCCGGACGACAAGGGGCCGGAACGCTCGGCCATGCGGCGGGTCACGCTGCGGCTCGTGCCGTTCCTGATGCTGTGCGGCTTCACGGCCTTCGTGGACCGGGTGAACGTCGGGTTCGCCGGGCACGACCTCAGCCGGGACCTCGGCCTGTCGCCCACCGTGTCCGGCTTCGGCGCGAGGGTGTTCTTCCTGGCGTATTTCATCTTCGAGGTGCCGAGCAACCTGCTGCTCGAACGCTTCGGCGCCCGGCGCTGGATCGCACGCATCATGGTCACCTGGGGCATCGTTGCCGGGTGCATGGCGCTGATGAAAGGGATCTGGTCGTTCTACGCCTTGCGCGCGCTGCTCGGGGTGGCGGAGGCTGGGTTCTTTCCCGGGGTGATCCTTTACCTCACCTGCTGGTTCCCGCGGCAGCGGCGCGCGCGGGTCGTCGGCACCTTCACGGTGGCGATCCTGGTGCCCACTTTCCTCGGCTCGCCGGTTTCCGGGCTTACCCTCGACGGCATGGATGGCGCGCTGGGCCTTCACGGCTGGCAATGGCTGTTCGTCCTGGAAGCGGTTCCGGCGCTGCTGCCGGGAGGGGCCGCGCCGTTCCTGCTGCCGAACCGTCCGGCCGACGCCCCCTGGCTGCCCGCGGCCGAACGGCGCTGGCTGCAACGACGCTTGGCGGAGGAGGCAGCGGCCTTCGGCGGGGAAAGGCGGCAGACGATCTGGCCGATCCTGTCGGACAAGCGCGTAACGGTGCTGGCCCTCGTTTATGCCGGCAGCACCGCGACCAGCTAAGGCCTGAGCTTCTGGCAGCCGCAGGTGATCAAGGCGTTCGGGCGGTGCTGCTGAGCAACCATTCCGCCGCGATGCCGGCCGGACACAGCCGGCGGAGTAGGGATGGTGGGCGCGACAGGGATTGAACCTGTGACCCTTCGCGTGTGAAGCGAATGCTCTACCGCTGAGCTACGCGCCCGGAATGCCCCTTCAAGGCGCGGGTTCTATACTGCCTGTCGCTTCCCTGTCCAGCCGGCCCGCGGCTCAGCGATCGGTCCAGGCTGGGGCACGCTTCTGTAGGAAGGCATCGATGCCTTCCCGCGCGTCCGCCGCTTCCATGTTGCGGGCCATCACGCCGGACGCATACGCGTAAGCGTCCGCCAGCGTCATCTCGGCTTGCCGGTAGAAGGCCTGCTTGCCGATCGCGACGGTGTGGAGGCTCTTGCCGGCGATGCCGGCCGCCAGGGCTGCGGTGGCGGCCGGCAAGGCCGCCGCGGGCACGACGCGGTTGACCAGCCCCAAGCGCAGCGCCTCGGCCGCGTCGGCCATCTCGCCGCACAGCAGCATGCCCATCGCCGCCTTGCGCCCGACGGCGCGGGTCAGCGCGACCATGGGGGTGGAGCAGAACAGCCCGATGTTGACGCCGGGCGTCGCGAACCGCGCATCGTCCGCCGCCACGGCAAGATCGCAGGTCGCGACCAACTGGCACCCGGCAGCCGTGGCGATGCCGTGGACCTGCGCCACCACCGGGCAGCGCAGCGAGGTGATCCGCAGCATCAGGCGGGAGCAGGCATCGAACAGCGCCCGGTGCGCCGCCTCCTGCCCCATGCCGCGCACCTCCCGCAGGTCGTGCCCGGCGCAGAACGCGGGACCGGCGCCGGCGATCACCACGACCCGGGTGGCGCCGTCCGCCTCGATCGCCTCCAGTTCCGCTTGCAGCTCCGCCATCAGGGCGAGGCTGAGCGCGTTGCGCGCCGCCGGCCGATTGAGCGTGAGGGTGGAAACGCCGGCTTGATCCTGCCGGAGAAGAATGTCGGACGGCATGGCAAAGGCTTCCTTCCGGGAAAGCGATGTCCCGATGGTAGCATCCGCCCGCCTTGGCGCCACGGCGTCCTTCGCGCCCGCCTTCGGTGAGGGCCGGGCCATTCGCGGCCCGGCCCTCACCGCCGCATCAGGCCGCGACCGCGGCAACGTCCCCGCGGGCCGCCAGGCGGATGCGGATCGCTTCCAGCGCGTAGCCGTGCGTCACGCGGGGCGCGCAGAAGCCAGGCTGCTTCCGGGCGTCCTGCGGGTACAGGGCGGCGAATTCGGCCGCGTTCTGGAACAGCAGCCGGCTGTCGTCGTCCACGAAGCTTTCGGACGGCGCGCCTTCCGCCAGGAGCACGTCGTGCGTGTCCAGTTCGACGTGGAAGTACTCGATCGCACCCGTGACGGGCGCGCGGACGACCGTGCTGCCGTTCAGCAGCAGGTATGCCGGCACCAGCACCCCGTCCAGGAACATGGCGTGTTCCGGCGAGACCGTCAGGTCGCGATGCGGAACGTTCTCGGCCAGCGAGCCGGCGCGGAACAGAACCGGCTGAAGCTGGGCGGCGGTGGCGGCAAAGCGCGGGGCATAGCTCCGCTTGCCGATCCACTTGACCGGCCGTTGCTGCCCGGAGGCGGTGAGCACGACATCGCCGATCGCAAGCGCCTCGACGCTCGTCTCGCCCGCCGGAGTGGCGATGTGCGTGCCGGCCAGGTAGCACGTCGCCGCCACCAGCTCGAGATAGCCGTTGGCCGTATCCGCGAGCGTCAAGTGGTCCGTGGGCGCGTTGGCGATGTTGAGCTGGTAGATGTTCAGGCCTTCGGTGACGGTGACGTTGACGCCGTTCACCAGCAGGGTGTTCAGCGACAGGCCGGGGTCGGCCCCAGCGCTGAAGACGATGGCGTCACCCGGAAGGAAGTTGTTGATCACGTCGTTCGGCAACGTCTCGTCCAGATGGATCGTGCCGGAGTAGTTCTGGGTGAAGTTGATCCCGCCGTTCATGACCGCGCCCGCCGACACGACGAGCGTTCCCGCGGAGATGATCGGCAGGGTGGCGGAACCGCCCGCGTCAACGGTCAGGACGGAGCCAGCGGAGGTGAGCGACGTCGTGTTCGCGTGGCCGCCGGAAGAGACGATCTCCTGGCCAGTGCCGGTCAAGACGTTGTGGTTGGTCGTTCCGCCGGCAAAAACGACCTCGGTGTTGCCTGCCGCGATCGTGGCGTTGTCGACAATCTGGCCGGAGGTGACGCTTGTGGTAGCCATGCTGGGTTATCCTTCCTGTGAGTGAATTTGTACTCCTATGTGTGCGCTATAGCAGGGATGTGATCCAGTAGGCGAGTCACATGTTTGGCCGTGATCAGCCTCGTGCATTCGAATTGCCGCGGCGTGTTCGCGTGCCGCGGGCACCAAAGGAAGTCGTTGTGGTCGAAACGGTGCCGCACGTCGTTCCAGCACGAGTTGCAGGTATGCCAGTTGATGACGCGGTACGGCGTCGTGAACTCGTTGTCGGGGTGGGTGAAACCCGAGATCATCACCACCGGGCAGCCCGCCGCCCAGGCCAGCCAGGACAGCCCGGACGACAGCCCCACGAACGCCGCGGCGTGGCGCAACCAGCGCACGCGCTCCGCAAGCGGCCGGTCGCCGGTTTCGTCCTCGGCGCCGTGCGGAATATGGTTCCACACCACTCCGGCGCCGTGCACCGGCTTCTGGTCGATGCATACCACGCGGAAACCGCGCTGCTTGAGGAAGCTGATCACGTCCCGCCAGCCGTGCGGGTTGTTCCAGTACTTGCTCTGGGTGGAGGACTGCGTGGCTATGCAGACATACGGCTCCGCCATCGGCCGGCCCTCGTCGGGCACCGCCAGGAGCGGCCGCTGCTCGTCCGGGCTCACGCCCAGGATGTAAGCCGCGGTCCGGTGCAGCCCGACCTGGCGGAAATCCGTGGGCTGCCAGAGGAACGCGCTGTCGTCGAAGAACAGGCCGACCGAGTACGTCGCGTAGAAGCTCCGGGCAAGTTCGCGCTCCACGACGTCCTCGTGCGTGCGGAACTGGATGTCGGGGTAGGCGTCGCGCAGCAGGGGGATGAGGAGGCCGGACATGGCGCAGGTGAGCCGGCAACCGTGCTGCCGTGCGAAGCAGGCCGCGTACGGGAACCACGCGAGGATGTCTCCGAGCGTGCCCACGGGGAACTGCACCAGCACGTCCCGGCCGCTCGCCTCATACTGGTGCTCGAACACCAGCACGCCCGCTTGCCGCACCTCGACCCCGAAGCGGACGAAAAAACGCTTGGTGCTCATCACCGAGCCGGCGGCGAGCTTGGATTCGAACAGGATGTTGCCGGTATCGAGGTCCCGCAGGCATACCTCCCAGGGCATGCTGCTTTCCGGCAGCGTCACCCGGGCGCCCACGTTGAAATCATACCGGATGCCGAGCGGGCCGAGCTGCGTCGGCAGCTCCGCCGGGGGCGGGTATGGGGGGGCGCCGCCGGCAGACGTGCTGGCCGAGCCGGCGTTCTGGTCAGTTGGAGGTACGAGTGTTGCCGACATATTCCCGAGACGGCCCCAAGCGCCGGATGACCACGCAAGCACAGTGCTGTGCATGCAATCGTATGGCAACTCCCTCAGACCGGTAACGCACCATGACCGCAGACGCAGACGTGGCCGTCATCGGCGCCGGCGTGGCCGGGCTGTCCGCCGCTGCCGCGCTTCGCCGGGCCGGACGCCGGACCGTCGTGATCGAGGCATCCGGCCGGATCGGCGGCCGGGCTTGCACGACCGTCCCAGCCCTCCTGGGCTCGGCCTTCGATCACGGCGCGTCCTGGCTGCACGCCGCCGAGCGCAACCCGCTGGCCGAGCTGGCCCGGCGCCACGGCGAGCGCCTGGTGGACCGCGCCTCCGTGCGGGTTGAACGCACCCGCCTGCCCGGCCGCTTCGCGACGGCGGCGGAGCTGGCGGAATACGACGCCGCCGGGCAGGCGTTCGCGTCGTGCACGGCAGACGCCTTGGGCGGCCCCGACGTCAGCCTCGCGGACGCGGTCGCACCCCTTGCCCGCCTGCCCTGGCTGCCGGCCGTGGTCAATTGGGAGGCCCCGGTCATCGCCGCGGCCGACGCACGGGCCTTGAGCCTGCGGGATTGGCACGCGAACCAACTGGCGGGCAGCAACCTGGAGGTGGAAGGCGGGCTAGGCGCCTTCATCCACCGCCGGCTCGGCTCCCTGGCCGGCCCCGTTCAACTGGGCATCGCGGCGACGGCGGTGCGTTGGGACGGGGCAGGCGTCTCGGTCGAAACGGCGTCGGGCACGGTCCGCGCGGCGTCCTGCATCGTGACGGTATCGACGGGGGTGTTGGCGTCGGGGGCGATCCGCTTCACGCCGGCCTTGCCCTTGGCGATGCAGGAGGCGATCGACGGGCTGCCGATGGGATTGCTGAACAAGGTCGCGTTGCGCGCGGCCGGCCCTGACCGCCTGGACTTGCCGGACTCCTGCGGAATGGACCAGTTCGTTCCGGCGATCGATGATCCGGCGATGACCATGATCGCCTGGCCGCACGGGCGGGATCACGTGGTCTGCTTCCTTGGCGGCAGCCAAGCCGCGGACCTGGAGCGGCAAGGGATGTCGGAAGCATCCGCGCGCGGGCAGCTTCGTGCCCTTTGGGGAACCCGGGCCGACACGGCGCTGCGTGCCGGCGCGGTGGTGACGGGGTGGATGGGGGACCGCTGGTCGCTCGGCTCCTATGCCTTTGCCCGGCCCGGCTGTGCCGGGGCCAGGGCGGCGCTCGGGTTGCCGCTCGGCGGTGGCCGCCTGATCTTCGCGGGTGAGGCGACACGGACGGACGGCCTGGCTGGCACGGTTGGGGGAGCGTTCCTCGCGGGGGCAGAAGCGGCGGAATGCATCAACAGAGAGACGCCTCATTCGCTGGAGGCTGGTCGTTCCACGTCAGGAGGACGCGCTCCCCCTCGGTAGCGCCGCTGCTTTCCAGCCAGCGGTTCAGCTTGTACTCAAGAAACGTTACAGTGTGTGTCAGATCGGGGTTTGAGTCCGTTTCCTGGAACGTTTCGTACCGACCCACCCGTATGAACACCAGGCCAGCCTCGTTCTCGTTCAAGGCTGGCCTAAGCGGCATGAACTCCTCGCAATCCCGCAGGTCGGCGGGTGCTTGCGCCAAGTTGAAGATCTTGATGGTTTCAAACGCCTTCACTGAACCAGCGCTGATCTTTGCTGAGTAAATCCTTGGTTCTGATGTATTTATAGTTTCTGCTCCGGACATGATGCCAGTTTGCACGTCGGTCATCGGGACAGTCCTTTCGCCATCGAGTTTATGTATGTGACGTCTAGAGCGCGTGGGCATGTCGGTCAGATTGCGGACGGCATAAGAACCAGCCCCGCCGCCAGTCGGCAGCCTTCCCTCGACTTTCCGGACCAATGTATCATACAAGACAAGGGGATGTGAGATGCGTCGGTGAGTCCCACACCGTGAAATTGCTGGTATGGATCATTAAAAGTGAGAGACCGCGTAAGTCGAGCCCTAGGGTTGGTAGGCAGTCTGACCCGCGCTGACTCCATCCATGCCGCTGCGGACCTTTTCCGGGAGGCGGTCGCGCCGTTCGGCGTGTCGACATACTTGGCGTCAGTCATGCAAAACCCGGAGCGGGCCGACCCCAAGCACAACTTCGTCTCGAACTACCCGAAAGAATGGACTGACATATACTTCAAGGGACGCAAGTACCTCGTTGATCCGGTCGTCAATGAAGCATTGAGGACTCCAGGGTCGTTCTTCTGGCGCGACATCAGCAATGCGACATCCAGCAACGGCCGGGAGATATTCACTGATGCGCGGCAGTTCGGCATGCTGGATGGCTTCTCGGTGTCGGCCCGTTCGCCTTGGCCAGTCGCGACCATCGTCAGCGTCGCGGGCAAGGAACTTAGTTGGACGGACCTGGATCAGGGAGTGATCTGTCTGCTTGCAAGCTCCTTCATGGGCCGCATCCTCTACCTCAGGGAGCAGTTCGTCGTTCCCCCGGTGAAGATTCTGTCCCCACAGGAGAAGCGGGTTCTGTATCTGGCGGCCGAAGGTGGCACGGACAAAGCGATCGCATTGTCCCTCGGCCTACATCCGAGCACCGTGAGAACGCATTGGGAGCGGATCAGGGCAAAGCTCTCGGCGTCCGACCGGGCCAACGCCGTGGCGATCGGCTTGTGGAGCGGTCAGATCGCTCCATAGCAGGCGTGGTTATTTTAACCGACAAGTTTACGAGTTCACGTTTGCTTAACGTCGTTTCATCGAAATGAGGTGGTGAGATGGCAATCCTTGTTACTGCTGAGAACCGTTACCTCGCTGGTAACGAACTGGCCGCTTCCTTTGCGCTCAGAAAACGAGTTCTTGTTGATAAACTCGGCTGGACGCTCCCAAGTGGAGATTCAGAGCTGGAAACCGACCAATTTGACACGGGCGATGTCAACCACCTGATCTCGTTCACCAAGGACGGTGCCGTACGCGGCACGTTACGAGCGGTAGGTTCATTGTCGCCAAACGTGACATGCGATGTCCTGCAACCCGACCTTCCCGCGCTTGTCCCTCGAAGTGACCACATCGTGGAAGTTTCCCGCCTCTGCGTCGATCTCAGCATGCCGCCGCTCGAACGGGCCGCTGCCCGGGCCGACCTGTTCGTTTCCCTCGCGGAGCTTTGCGGCGAACGGAATTGGACGGAGATCGTGGGCGTTCTGCGTCGATCCCTGCTGTTCGACTTCGCCCGCATCGGTTTGACGATCGATCTGCTCTCGCCGTTGATCAGCTTCGGCTCCAAGGCCGACCTTTCGGCGGCGTTCAAGTTGCAGATCGGCCCCGAGGACATCAGGCACGTCAAGAAGGCTTTCCGCTTGGAAACCGCGCTCACGCATCTCAGCGCCCCCGACGACGAACTGCGTGCTTCCGCCGCCTGACCGCGAATACTTGGAGCACCATCCGACCGAACGGGGTCACCCGTCGGACAAAGATGCTCGTGGAGATGATTGGCTAAACCGCTTCTTGGCTGA
>CAXTLC010000058.1:0-31247 GCA_964245075.1 uncultured Acetobacteraceae bacterium | reverse complement strand
CCCAGCAGAACGGACCGGTGCCGTTGAAGCCCTGCACGCCGAAGTTGGCGCCCAGCGTCTCGACCGAGTGCCTGTCCACGATCGTGAGGAAGAACAGGCTGAGCTGCAACGGCAACTCGTTGAACGGATCGGTCAACTCGTACTCGACCGTGGCCGGGTCCACCGCGCGCACGTCCTTCACCGGGCCGGCGCGCCAGCGCACGGGAGACCGGGTGGCGGGATCGACGAAGCGCTTGATGGTGTAAGCCACGTCGTCGGCGGTCATCTTGCGGCCGTCGCAGAACGTGACGTCGTCGCGCAGGTGGAAGGTGTATGTCTTGCCGTCGGCGCTCACCTCCCAGCTTTTTGCCAGGCCGGGGCGGACGGTTTTCATGTCCCAATCCAGCGAGGTCAGCGTGTCGCCGAGAAAGTTCAGCACCTCCCCGGCGGACCGCGCCGTGGATCGGGCGGGATCGTAATTGTCGCTGTCGATCGTGCGCAGCAGCACGAGCGTGCCCGGCGGCGCGGTTTGTGCGCGGACCGGCGCGGCCAAGGCGGCCAGGGCGGCGGCGGCCAGCAGCAATCGCGTCATCGTCACCCCCCGGGGCTGCGTGGGTCCAGCGCATCCCGCAGGGCATCTCCGAGCACGTTGCATGCCAGCACCACCACCACGATGGCGGCGCACGGCACGATGGCGATGTGCGGGGCGAAGAACAGGAAGTTGCGCCCGGCCGACGCCATGGCGCCCAATTCCGCCGTCGGCGGCTGTGCCCCCAAGCCGAGGAACGACAGCCCGGCGCCGAGCAGGATCACCTGGCCGAACCGCAGCGCCGCGAACACCAGCAGGGCGGAAGCGCAGTTCGGCAGCAGGTGGCGCCAGATCAGCCGGCCGTTCGCGGCGCCGGTGGCGCGTGCGGCCTCGATGTAGTCGCGTCCCATCTCCACGCTGGCGGCGGCGCGGGCGATGCGCGCCGTCAGCGGCACCGTCGCCACCGACAGCGCCAGCACCACGGCAGGCACGCCCGGGCCCAGGATGGCGGCGATGGCGAGGCCGAACAGGATGGCCGGGAACGACAGCAGCACGTCCATGCAGCGCATCAGCGCGCCGTCTGCCCGGGGGAAGAACGCGGCCAGCAAGCCGACAAACGCACCCGCCGCACCGCCCAGGCCCACGGCCGCACCGCCGATCAGCAGGGTTAGGCGCAGGCCGAACAGCACGCGGGTGACCAGGTCGCGCCCCTGGTCGTCCGCACCCAGCCAAAGCCCGGCGCCCGGCGGGGCCATTGCGAGCGACAGGTCGTTGTCCGCCGGGTCGGTCGGCGCCAGCACGGGGGCGAGCAGCGCCAGGAGCACGACGGCCGCCATCGCCAGCAGCGCCGCCAGCCCGGCCTTGCTGCGCAGCAGCCGCCTCAACTCCGCACGCGCGGGTCCAGGGAGGTGCTGAGCAGGTCCACGGCGAGGTTCACCAGGATGAACCCGGCGGACAGCACCAGGATCGTGCCCTGCGCCATCGGGAAGTCGGACGACATGATGGCGCCAACGGCGAGGCGGCCGATGCCGGGCCAGGAGAAGATCGTCTCCGTCACCACCGCGCCGCCCAGCAGGAAACCTGTCTGCAGCCCGATCAGGGTGACCACGGGGATCAATGCGTTGCGCAAGGCGTGGCGCACGACCACGGCGCGCTCCGTCAGGCCCTTGGCGCGGGCGGTGCGGACGTAGTCGGCGCGCAGCGTGTCGAGCACGGAGGAGCGGGTCATGCGCGCGACCGGGCCGACAAACACGGCCCCCAGCGTGATGGCGGGGAGCGCCACCGATTGCAGGCCCCCTAACGTCCACAGCGGCCCCGCCCGCCCGGTGAACGGCAGCAACTGCCACTGGAAGCCCACCAGCCAGATCAGCACCAGGCCGACAAAGAACACCGGCACCGATACGCCCGCCACGCCCACCGCCATCACCGCGTGGTCCGGCCAGCGCCCGCGCTTCACCGCGGCGACGGTGCCCAGCAGGACGCCGAGCGGGGCGGCCCAGACCAGCGCGGCCACCATCAGCTCGGCGGTCGGTCCCACGGTGTTGCCCAGTTCGGCCGCGACGGGGACGTTGTTGATGATGGACACGCCCAGGTCGCCATGCAGCAGCCGCAGGAGGTAGCGGCCGAACTGCAACGGCAGCGGCTGGTCCAGGCCGAGGTCGCCGCGGATCGCGGCCACCACCTCGGCCGTCGCCATGGGGCCGGCGCGCACGGCGGCAGGATCGGTAGGGACGATCTGGATCAGCAGGAAACCGATCAGCAGCACGCCGATCAGCACCGGGATGGCCAGCAGCAGGCGCTGGCCGGCCTGGCGCCACATCACGCGAGCGCGCCGTGGCGGTCGAACACGGGCCGCCCGGCAAGCAGCACCAAGTCGGCCGCGGTATCGCGGATCACGGACGGATCGGCGTGGAAGATGTCCTGCGACAGCACCGTCAGGTCGGCCAGCATGCCGGGCAGCAGCCGGCCACGCTCGGTTTCCGCGAACTGGGTGTAGGCGCCGCACCAGGTCAGGCAGTGGACCGCCTCGGCCACGGTGAGCGCTTCGTCCGCCCCGAGCACGGTGCCCTTGCCCGTGCGGCGGGTGACCATGGCATAGATGTTCTGGAACGGATCGGTGGAGGAGACTGGCGCGTCCGAACTGGCCGCCGGATGCTGCCCCGCAGCGAGCCAGCTCCGCATCGGGTAGGCGGCGGCGGCGCGCTGCGGACCCAGGTTGGCGACGTAGGTGTCGCCGAACTCGTGCATGAAGATCGGCTGCGGCACCGGCTCGATCCCCCGCGCCGCCATCCGGGCGCGCTGACCCGGCGTGAGGAAGCCGCAATGCTCGATGCGGTGCCGCCGCCCAGCCACCGGGCTTTCCGCGCTGTCCGCCGCCTCCATGCCGGACAGCACCTGCTCGATCGCGGCGTCGCCGATGGCGTGGATGGCGAGTTGCCAACCCTGACCGTGGTAGCGGGCGAGGAGGGCGTGCATCGTTTCCTCCGGGAAGCAGAACACGCCGGTGCCGCCCTGAACATACGGCTCCGACATCGCCGCGGTCAGCCCGCCGGCCGAGCCGTCCGCGAACACTTTCATCGCCCCGAAGCGCAGCATCGCGTCGCCGTCCATCGGCCGGATGCCCGCGTCCCACGCCGCGCCGCCGATGCCCTCCGGGTTGCCGGCGAGGCAGAGCCATGTCCGCACCGGCAGCCGCCCGGCGGCCTGCGCGGCGTGGTAGGCGGCGATCTCCCGCATTCCCGCCACCATCCCGACATTGGCGTCCATGACGGCGGTGAAGCCCAGTGCGTTCATGTGCCGGCCCGCGCGCTCGATCGCGTCGACCAGGGCCGCGTCGGAGGGCTCGGGGATGCAGTCCCTGATCAGCCGCATCGCCCGCTCCTGCAACAGCCCCGTCAGCCCGCTGGCCCGGCGCCCGATGACGCCGCCTTCCGGGTCCGGCGTGTTGTGGCCGATTCCTGCCAGGCGCAACGCGGCCGCGTTGGCGACGCCCATGTGGCCGCAGGCGCGCACGATGAACACCGGATGCTCCGGCACCGCCGCCGTCAACTCCTCCAGGGTCGGATGGCGGCCGATGTCGAGTTCGGCATGGTCGTAGCCGCGGCCCTGCACCCACTCGCCCCGCGGGGTGCGTGCGGCCCCGTCCCGCAAGCTGGCGAGCAGGCCGTCCAGCGTGCGGACCACCTCGGGGCGGAGGTTCACCTGCGTCATGCTCAGGCCGAGCGGCAGCAGGTGCTGGTGCGCGTCGTTGAAGGCCGCAACGGCGACGCGGCCGTCCAGGTCAACCCGCCGGGTCGCGGCGCCCGCGAACGGGCGTACCGCGTTCCGCGTGCCGCAAGCGACGACGCGGCCACCCGCGACCGCCACCGCCTCGGCGAAGCCCTCCCGCAGGCCACGGAAGATCCGGCCCTCGACGAGAATGTCGGCATAGGGGTGCATGCGCGGCTGCCTTGTCTGACCGAGCACCGTCATACAAACCCTGTGCCAGGAAGCGCTTGCCGTTCACGATGTCCCGATCCGGCCACGCGCGCCGCCTGGCCTGCCTCAAGAACCTGCTCGGCCAGACGCATGGGCCAGACGCATGGGCCAGACGCATCGGCCAGATGCAACAGCCCTGCCCAGCCGTGGCTTTTGCCATTCTGGTTCCGGCGCTTCCACGCTATAGCTCCGTCCGAACCCGGACGGGCGGGAGGCCCTGACCATGTCTGCCACCGTTCCGGCCCGCCGGCTTGCCTCGCCCGCCATCCGCACCCTGGTCGGGCGGCGCCTGGCGGAGGTCGGCGGGATCGTGCTCGGGCTGTCCGGGGTGGCGCTGCTGATCGCGTTGGCCTGCTACAACCCGCTCGACCCGTCGTTGGACACCGCCACCTCCCGTTCGGCGACCAACCTGGCCGGGCCGGCAGGATCGGTCGCGGCGGACCTGCTGCTGCAAGGCTTCGGCATGGCTGCGGTGCTGCCCGGCGTGGCGTGGCTCGCCTGGGCGTGGCGCATCGCCTCGCATCGCGGGCTGGGCAGCCTCGCGGCCCGGTTCGCCAGCATGCTGGCGGCGCTGCCGGTGCTGGCAGGACTGGCCGCCCTCCTGCCGCTGCCGTCCTCTTGGCCGGCCCCAGCGGGGCCGGGCGGGGCGATCGGCACCGCCGTGTCGCAGTCGGCCATCGGCTGGGCGCAGTCGGTGCTCGGCCCGCTGGGCGCCGTTGCGGCCATCGCCGCCGGGCTGGCGGCGGGGGCGCTGCTGTTCTGGGCGTCGCTCGGGCTTTCGGCGGGGGAATGGCGCGCGGGCGGGCGGGTTGCCAGCGGCGCGCTGGTCCAGGGCGGCCAATTGGGCGGGGAGGCGGGGCGCCGGGCCGCGGGCCTGCTCGGGCGGCTGCCTGCTTTGCTGGCCATCGTCCGGCGTCGTCCGGCCGCTGCCGCCCTGCCGGAGCCGGAGCTGGAGCCGGAGATCACTCCACGGCCCTCCGCTCCTCCGCCCGCGCGCCCGTTGCCCGCCCGCCCGGCACGCGCGGTGCGGGCGCCGGAAGCAGCCGTGGTCCCCGTTCCGGCGGAACAGCCCGCCGCAGCCCCCCCTGCGCTGGCGCGCATCAACCTGCCCGTTCGCAAACCCGCCCCGCCGCCCGTGCACCAGCCCAGCCTGACGCTGCCGGGGGACGGGCCGGGCCAGTGGCGGCTGCCGCCACTTTCCTTGCTGAAGCCCGCCCCCGCCCGCGCCGGCACCGGGCCGAGCGAGGACGCGTTGCAGGCCAACGCCCGGTTGCTGGAATCCGTGCTGGACGAGTACGGCGTGCAAGGCGTCATCCGGGAGATCCGGCCCGGCCCGGTGGTCACCCTCTACGAGCTGGAGCCGGCGCCCGGCATCCGCTCCGCCCGGGTGATCGGCCTGGCGGACGACGTGGCGCGGTCCATGTCCGTCACCGCCGTGCGCATCGCCACCGTGCCCGGCCGCAACGTGATCGGCATCGAGGTGCCGAACGCCAAGCGGGAAACGGTGTACCTGTCCGACCTGTTCGGCTCCGACGCGTGGGACAAGCACCCGGGCCGCCTGGCGCTCGCCCTGGGCAAGGACATCGGCGGCGAGCCGATCCTGGCCGACCTGGCGCGCATGCCGCACCTGCTGGTGGCCGGCACCACCGGCTCCGGCAAGTCGGTCGGCATCAACGCGATGATCCTGAGCCTGCTGTACCGGCTCAGCCCGGAGGAATGCCGGCTGATCCTGATCGACCCGAAGATGCTGGAATTGTCGGTGTACGACGGCATCCCTCACCTGATGGCGCCGGTGGTGACGGAGCCGGCCAAGGCCGTCACCGCGCTGAAATGGACGGTGCGGGAGATGGAGCGGCGCTACCGCAACATGAGCCAGTTGGGGGTGCGCAACGTCGGCGGCTACAACGAGCGGGTGGAGGAGGCGCAGGCGCGCGGCGAGGTGGTGACCCGCCGGGTGCAGACCGGGTTCGACGCCGAGACCGGCAAGCCGATGTTCGAGGAGCATCCGCTGACGCTGGAGAAGCTGCCGTTCCTGGTGGTGGTGATCGACGAGATGGCGGACCTGATGATGGTCGCCGGCAAGGAGATCGAGGCGGCGGTGCAGCGGCTGGCGCAGATGGCGCGCGCCGCCGGCATCCACGTGGTGATGGCGACGCAGCGGCCGTCCGTCGACGTGATCACCGGCACCATCAAGGCCAACTTCCCGACCCGCATCTCCTTCACCGTGATCAGCAAGTTCGACAGCCGCACCATCCTGGGCGAGCAGGGGTCGGAGCAGCTCCTGGGCCAGGGCGACATGCTTTACATGCAGGGGGGCGGGCGCATCGGCCGCGTGCACGGCCCGTTCGTGTCCGACCGCGAGGTGGAGGACGTGGTGGCGTTCCTGCGCGAGCAGGGCGAGCCCGCGTACCTGGATGACGTGACGCAAACGCCGGACGGCGAGGACGCGCCGGCGCTGTCCGGCATCGCCGGCGCGTCGGACGGGGAGAAATCCCTGTTCGACCAGGCGGTGGACGTGATCTCCCGCGAGGGCAAGGCCAGCACGTCGTTCATCCAGCGCCACCTCAACATCGGCTACAACCGCGCCGCCAAGTTGATCGAGCAGATGGAGAAGGAGGGCATCGTCAGCGCCCCCAACCATGTCGGCAAGCGCGAGGTCCTGGTTCGCCGCACCAACCACGACGAGGATTGAAGCACGTGGAATTCACCATCGGCTGCAAGCTGCGCTACAAGGTGGCGACGTTGACGCCGTTCGTGTTCAACCTGGAGGCGGCGCGCTTCCCGCGGCAGCGCGTGCTGTCCGAGACGCTCACCACGGCGCCCGCGCTGGGCGAGCCGGACCGCTTCGAGACGGTGGAGAGCTGCAACCGCTTCCTGCGCTTCCTGGTCCCGGCGGGGGAGCTGACGGTGGATTACGAGGCGACGGTGGCGCTCGACCCGCTGATGCTGGACCCGACGGCCGTGACGGAGATCGCCGCCGGGTCGCTGCCGATGGAAGTGCTGCCGTACCTGAACGCCAGCCGGTACTGCCAATCCGACCGGCTGAGCCGCTTCGCCAACCGGCAGTTCGGCCACGAGCCGGCCGGGCACCAGCGGGCGACCGCGATCTGCAACTGGATCCGCGACAACGTGGACTACCAGGCCGGCACGTCGAACGCGCTGACCAGCGCCTACGACACGCTGGGCGACCGGGCCGGGGTGTGCCGGGATTTCGCCCACCTGGCCATCGCGCTGTGCCGGGCGGTGGGCATCCCGGCGCGCTACATCAGCGCCTATGCCTGGCAGTTGCAGCCGCCGGACTTCCACGCGGTGTTCGAGGCGTTCCTGCGCGGGCCGGGCGGCGGCGCGTGGTACCTGTTCGACCCGACGCGGATGGCGGCGCTGGACGGGCTGGTGCGGATCGGCGCCGGGCGGGACGCGGCGGACGTGGCGTTCTGCTCCATCTACGGCACGGCGGAGGCGCAGCCGCCTTCCGTCTGGATCCGCGGGCCGGCGCCGCAGCCGATGCGCACCACGCAGGCGGTCAGCACCCAGGCGCCGGTTTGAGGACCTGTGGTGATGCCGCCGCGCCGTTCCACCATGCGGCCCGCCTCATCCCCCTGCCTTGGGAGGGCGCTTGGTGAGGCGGAGCGTGTTGCCGACACCGGCTAAGAAGGCGCTCCCCCACCAGTTTTTGCCATGACCGCCCACACCTCCCTGATGCGCACCGATTCGCGCTGGCTGCCCATGCTGCTGGGCTTCCTGACCGCGATCGGGCCGTTGTCCACGGACATGTACCTTCCCGCCTTTCCCGCCATCGAGGCCACGTTCGGCGCGCCGGAGGGCACGGCGCAGGTCACCCTGGCCGGCTGGTTCGTCGGCTTGGCGGTGGGGCAGCTCACCCAAGGCACGCTGGGCGACCGGTTCGGCCGGCGCGGGCCGTTGATCGCCGGGCTCGGGCTCTACACGCTGGCCAATGCCGGGTGCGCGCTGGCGCCGAGCCTGCCGGTGCTGACGGCCATGCGCGCCGTGGCCGCGTTCGGCGGCTCGGCCAGCATGGTGCTGCCGCGGGCGGTGGTGCGGGACCTGGCGGACGGGCACGGCGCGGCGCGGCTGATGGCCCAGCTCATGCTGGTGATGGGCGTGGCGCCGATCCTGGCGCCCGCGCTGGGCGGCGCCACCCTCAGCTTCGCCACCTGGCACGCGATCTTCTGGTTCGCCGCCGCGTATGGCGCGGTGTCGCTGCTGCTGGTGTGGCGCACCCTGCCGGAAACGCTGCCGCCGGCCCGCCGCGTCCGGCTCGGGCTGGCCGGCCTGCTGTCCCGCTACGGCACGGTGTTGCGTGAGCGGGTGTTCCTGGCCAACGCCCTGATCAGCGCGTTCGGCACGTTCGCCATGTTCGCCTACATCAGCGGCTCGCCGCCGGTGTACGAGCAGTTCTTCGGGTTGACGCCGCCGGAGTACGGCATGCTGTTTGGGCTGTGCGCGGCGGGCTACATCCTCGGCTCGCAGCTCAACCCGCGCATCCTGCCCCGCTTCGGCGCGTCCCGCGTGCTGCGGGTCGCCGTGCGCTGCTACCTGGCGTCCACCCTGGTGCTCCTTGTCGTCGCGTTCGGCGGCGGGGTCAGCTTGGCGGGCGTGCTGCTGCCGATCATGGTTGGGATGACCAGCATGGGCTTCGTGCTGCCCAACACCACCGTGGGCGCGCTGTCCCGCCATGCGGCGCAAGCGGGCAGCGCTTCGGCCCTGATGGGGACGCTGCAGTTCGTGCTGGCGGCGATCAGCGGCACGGCGGCCGGGTACTTGACGGACGGGACGGCGCGGCCCATGGCGGCGCTGATGCTGCTCGGCGCCGCCAGCGCCACGGTGGCCGACGCGCTCCGGCAGCCGAACTGAGGGAAACAGCCGCCATGTACGCCTTGCCCGCCGCGCTGATCGACACGGTGGCCCTGCTCGGCCGCGCCCTGCTGAGCGCCATCTTCATCTGGGGCGGGTTCGGCAAGCTGATGGCGGCCAGCGCCACGCAGGCGTACATCGCGCACGCCGGGCTGCCCGCGCCGCTGGCGGCCTACGCGGTGGCGGTGTTCATCGAGCTGGGGTTGGGCGTGCTGCTGCTCCTGGGCCTGCTGACCCGGCCGGCGGCGCTGGTGCTGGCGGGCTGGTGCATCGTGACGGCGGCGATCTTCCACAGCGATTTCGCGGACCGCAACATGCTGATCCATCTCATGAAGAACGTCGGGATGGCGGGCGGGCTGTTGTACGTGTTCGCGTTCGGCGGCGGCGCGTTCAGCATGGACGCGGTGCTGGGCGTCCGGCGGCAGGTGGCGGTCGGGTAACGGCGAAGCGACCGAAGCATCGATGCCAAGACTGCTTGCGGCGGACCGGATAGGATCTGCCGCAGGCGGTCGTTGGAGCCATTTCAGTGCCCGCGCGCAAAGCAGAAGACTTTTTGCAGAAAGAGTTCGTAGCCGTCATGCCACCGGATTCGTCAGCGCCGCCAGCAGCACCGCCGCCGCCTGCGCCACGTTGAGGCTCTGCACCGGCCCGGCGCCCAGGATGCGGACCCGGCGGCGGCAGCCGGCCAGCGCGTCGGCGGACACGCCGCGCTCCTCGTTGCCCAGCACCAGCGCCACGGGCCGGTCCCGCGGCAGGGTTTGCAGCGGCATCGCGTCCGGCGCGAGCGTGGCCGCCACCGTGCGGTAATGCGGCTCCAGCGCCGCCAGCGCCTTGCGCAGGTTGCGCGTCTTGTGCAGCTCCAGGTGCTCCAGCCCGCCTTCCGCGGTGCGGTAGGCGGCGTCGGACGGCATCGCCTGGCCGCCCGCCTCGTGGAACAGCAGCCCGCCCGCGCCGAAGAACGCGGCGCTGCGGGCGATGGCGCCGAGGTTGTGCGGGTTGCTCACCCCGTCCAGCACCAGGAGCAGCCCCATGCGCGGCGGGCGCACGAAGTCGATGATCGGCACGATCCGCGGCGCCGCCACCGCCACCACGCCGCCGTGGTGGACCGATCCGGCGGCGCGGGCCATCTCCGCCTCGTCCAGCATCCGGTACGGGCGGCGGGCGGCGGCCATGACGGCGCAGAAGGGACCGGCCACCTCCTTGGCGGCGGCGGTGTAGAACAGCCGGCGGGCGGCATCCGGCCGCCGGGCGAACAGGGCGGCGACGGCGTTGGCGCCGCAGATGCGATCCTCCTCCATGGGCCGCGTGCTTCCGCCGCGGGGCCGCCCCTGTCAACGTGGCCCGGTGCCCATACCCCTGCCACCGATCCTTCACCGGGACAGCCGCTTCGTCGTGCTGGACAAGCCGGCGGGCCTGCCGGTGCACCCGGGGCCGCGGGGCGGGCCGAGCGTGGAGGACTGCTTTCCTGCGCTGTCCCGTCGCCGGGATGGGCCGTGGCTGGCGCACCGGCTCGACGCCGACACGGCGGGCTGCCTCCTGGTGGCGCTGCGCCGGGCCGCTCTGCACGAGGCGCAGGCCGCGTTCGCCGCCGGACTGGTCCGCAAGACCTACTGGGCGGCGGTGCGGGGCGGCCCGGCCGCGGAAAGCGGACAGGTGGACGCGGCGCTGGTCAAGCAGTCCGGCCCCGGCGGCTGGCGGATGGCGGCGGACCCGGCGGGTGCGGCGGCCAGCACGCTTTGGCGGGTGCGGGGCCGGGCCGGTGGGATGAGCTGGCTGGAGCTGCACCCGCGCACCGGCCGCACGCACCAGGTGCGCGTGCATTGCGCGCTGCTGGGCTGCCCGGTGCTGGGGGACCCGGTTTACGGCGACGGGATCGGCGTCTTGCACCTGCTGGCCCGCGCCATCGCCGTGCCCGCCGTGCCGCCGCTCCAAGCGGTTGCGCCGGTGCCGCCGCACATGCGGGACGCGCTGGCGGCGTGCGGGTGGGAGCAAGCTTCTAACCCGTGACGATCGTTTCCACCGTGCGCGCCAGGCTGGGGCGCCAATCCGGCAGTCGCACGCCGAACACGCGATCCAGCTTGCCGCATTCCAGCCGCGAGTTGGGCGGGCGCTTGGCCGGGGTCGGGTAATCGGCGGTGCCGATGGCGTGCACCGCCGGGGCTGGGCGGCCGTGGCGGGCGGCCTCGGCGAAGATGGCTTCCGCGAAGCCGTGCCAGGTGGTGCTGCCGTGGCCGCACGCGTGGAACACGCCGCCGAACCGCGGCTCCCACCCGGCCAGCATGCGCGCGGCCACGGCCAGGATCGCGTCCGCCAAGTCCCCGGCGTGCGTCGGGCAGCCCTGCTGGTCGGCCACCACGCGCAGCGTCCCCGTCTTAGTCCCCATCTTTTGCGCGGCGTTCAGCATGGTGCGGACGAAGTTCTTGCCCGTCGCGTTGTACACCCAGGCGGTCCGCAGCACCGCGGCGCGGGCGCCGGAGCCAAGCACCGCCTCTTCCCCCGCGAGCTTGCTGGCGCCGTACACGCCAGTCGGCCCCGCCCCGTCCGTTTCCACGTACGGCGCCGGCTTCAGGCCGTCGAACACGTAGTCGGTCGACAGATGGATCAGCGGGATGCCGGCGCGGGCGCAGAGCGCCGCCAGCGCGGCCGGGCCGTCCCGGTTGGCGCGAAAGGCGGCTTCGGGCTCCCGCTCCGCCGCGTCCACCGCGGTCCAGGCGGCGGCGTTCACCACCAGGGATGGCTGCACGCGGTCGAAAATGGCGGCGACCGTGTCCGGCCGGTCGAAATCGAACGCCGGGCGGCCGACCCGGGCGACGGCGGCGCGGGCGGCCAGCTCGGTGGCGACCTGGCCGGCGCCGCCGGTGACCAGTATGCCCCTTGGGATCACACCCGGAACCAGGCGGGCATGTCCGCCCAGGACGGCAGCACCCCGTCCTTCTCGGACAGGACCACATCCGTCGCCGGCCAGGGGATCGCCAGGTCCGGGTCGTTCCACGCGACGCCGCGCTCGGATTGGCGGTCGTAGTAGCCGGTCGTCTTGTAAACCACCTCGGTGTCCGGCTCGGTGGTCACGAACCCATGCAGGAAGCCCGGCGGAATCCAGAGCTGCTGCCAGTTGGCCGCGCTCAGCTCCGCCGCGACGTGGCGGCCGAAGAAGCGGGAGCCGCGCCGCGCGTCCACCGCCACGTCCCAGACCGCGCCGCGCACCACGCGCACCAGCTTGCCTTGCGCGTGCGGTTCCAACTGGCAGTGCAGCCCGCGCAGCACTCCCCGGGCCTGCGACATGCTGTGGTTGTCCTGCACGAACGGCAGCCCGATCCCGGCCTCCGCCATCGCGCGCGCGGTCCATGTCTCGGAGAAGAAGCCGCGGGAGTCGCCGAACCGGGCGGGGGTGAACAGCACGACGTCCGGAATGGCCAGGGGCTCGAACCTCATGCGTGCACTCCGTCGGCGAGTTCCAGCAGCAGGCGGCCCAGCTCGGTCTTGCGCAGCGCCGTGGCGCGGTCGCGCAGGGACGCGGCGTCGATGAAGCCCATGCGGAAGGCGACCTCCTCCGGGCAGCCGACCAGCATGCCCTGGCGGGACTGGATGGTCTGCACGAAGGTGGAGGCTTGCAGCAGGCTGTCCGGCGTGCCCGCGTCCAGCCAGGCGCAGCCGCGGCCGAGCCGCTCCACGGTCAGCGTGCCGTCTTCCAGGTAAAGCTGGTTCAGGTCGGTGATCTCCAGTTCCCCGCGGGCGGAAGGGCGGACCTGGCGGGCGAACTCGGTCACCCGGCGGTCGTAGAAATACAGCCCGATCACGGCCCAGTTGGATTGTGGCACCGTCGGCTTCTCCACGATGCCGGTGGCGCGGCCGTCCTCATCGAACGTCACCACGCCGTAGCGCTCCGGGTCCCGCACCTGGTAGGCGAACACGGTGGCGCCGGCCTCCCGCCGCGCGGTCGCTTGCAGGGTCAGGCTGAGGTGGTCGCCGAAGATCATGTTGTCGCCGAGCACCAGGGCGCAGCTTTCCCCAGCCAACCAGTCCGCGCCGATCAGGAAGGCCTGGGCCAGCCCGTCCGGCGAGGGCTGCTCGGCGTAGGAGAAGCGGCAGCCGAGGTGGGAGCCGTCGCCCAGCAGGCGGCGGAACATCGGCAGGTCCAGCGGGGTGGAGATGACCAGAATGTCCCGGATGCCTGCCAGCATCAGCACGGACAGCGGGTAGTACGCCATCGGCTTGTCGTACACCGGCAGGAGCTGCTTGGAAGCGGCCAGGGTCATCGGGTGCAGCCGGGTGCCGGAGCCGCCGGCGAGCAGGATGCCCTTCACGGCGCCGTCCCCAGCCGCTGCCCGGCGTAGCGCCCGGCGCGGATGCGCTGCCACCAGTCCCGGTTGTCCAGGTACCACTGCACGGTGCGGGCCAGGCCGCGGTCGAAATCATGCGGCGCACGCCAGCCGAGCGCCGCCCCCGCCCGCGCCGGGTCGATCTCGTAGCGGAAATCGTGGCCGGGCCGGTCGGCGACGAAATGGATCAGCCGCTCGCGAGGGCCGGCCCCGTCCGGCTCCGCGCGGTCAAGCGCGGCGCAGATCGAGCGGACCACCTGGAGGTTGCTGCGCGGCTGCCGCGCGCCGATCGCCAAGGTCGCGCCCGGCTCGGCGCGCTCCAGCGCCAGCACCAGCGCTTCCGCGTGGTCGTCCACGAACAGCCAGTCCCGCCGGTTGGCCCCGTCGCCGTACACGGGCAGGGGCCTGCCTTCCAGCGCGTTGAGCGTGACCAGCGGGATCAGCTTCTCCGGGAATTGCCAGGGGCCGTAATTGTTCGTGGTGTTGGTCACGAAGGTTGGCAGGCCGTAGGTGTGCCACCAGGCCCGCACCAGGTGGTCGGACGCGGCCTTGCTGGCGGAGTACGGGCTGCGCGGGTCATAAGGCGTGGCCTCGGTGAACGGCGGGTCGTCGGGGCCGAGCGCGCCCCACACCTCGTCGGTGGAGACGTGGTGGAAGCGGAACGCTTTCCGCGCCGCGCCGTCCAGTTCGGCCCAGTGGGCGCGCGCGGCTTCCAGCAGCACGAAGGTGCCGACCACGTTGGCCTGCACGAACGGGCCGGGGCCGTCGATGGAGCGGTCCACGTGGGTTTCCGCGGCCAGGTGCATCACGGCGTCCGGGCGGTGGGTGGCGAACACCTGCGCCATGGCGGCGGCGTCCGCGACGTCGGCGCGCACCAGGGTGTGGCGGGGATGGCGGCGCGCCTCCTCCAGCGCGTCCTCGGACGCGGCGTAGGACATCTTGTCCACGTTCACCACGCTCCAATCCCGGTGGCGGATCAGGTGGCGCACCACGGCGGAGCCGATGAAGCCGCAGCCGCCGGTCAGCAAAAGACGCATGGATCGTTCCGTTGCTGGCCGGAACACTTCCGGCCGTTATCACACATTAGTGTGCCAGCCGGCCGGCATTAGGGCAACCGCCTGGCTATCAGGGACTTACGCGCTGCCGGTCAAGCGGCGGCGGTAGCGGCGCTGGCGCTGGCGCAGCTCCTCATCGGGGCCAAGCAGGCGGGAAACGGCGCCGTGCACCCGCGCCACCTCGGCGGCATGGGCGGCGGCGCTGAGCCGGGCGGTGACGCTGCCAGGGTGGCGGCGGTGGTGGTTCAACGCGCGCGACACGTAGGCGACCTGCGCCCCCGGCCGCGACAGCGCTTCCGCGTACACCCGCCAATCGCCGGCCACCCGGAAGCGACGCAGCTCCGCAGCGCAGCGGCGCAGCGCCGCCAGCAGCTCCGTCCGGCGCCACAGCACGGCGCTGGCGTTGAGGATCAGGTTGCGCTCGGCCATGTGGGTCCGGAGGAACGCGGCGCCTTCGAACAGGGCATCCGCTTCCAGGGTGCCGGGGCCGTAGTACGGCTTGTGGTCGGCCCACAGGGTGGCGCCGGCCTCGTCGATCGCCCGGCTGTCGCAGAAGGCCAGCACCGGGTCGCGCGCCCGCCCGGCAGCCTCCGCCAGCGCGGACAGCAAGTCGGGCTCGGCGCCGTCATCGGCCTCCGCGATCCACAGCCACTCCCCGGTTGCCGTTTCCGCTGCCCGCTGCCATTGCGCGAAGACCGAGCCGGAGCGGCGCTCCCGGCGCTCCAGCCGGATCTGGCGGCCCCAGGCGGCGGCGGTGCGTTCCGCCACCGCCACGCTGTCGTCGACCGAGGCGTCGTCCAGCACCACCACCTCCGCCACCGGGTAGGATTGGCGGAAGATGCTGGCGAGCCGCGCTTCCATGAAGCGGCCGTAGTCGCAGCTCGGCACGACGACGGACACCGGCAGCAGCCCGGGCCGCGCCAGCCGCAGCAACTGCGCGCTGTAGCCGTCCATGCGGAAGGCGCGCCGCCCCGCCTCGGCCAGGGCCTCGCGGCACGCCGGCGTCCCAGCCTGCGCCAGCTGCACCGCGGTGCGCGCCATCGCCGCCGTGTCGCCGAGCGGCACGCACCGCCCGGCGCCGAACCGTGTCAGCAACTCCGGCACGCCGCCGGTGTCGGCGAAGGCTACGGTCGGCGTGCCGGCCGCCACCGCTTCCAGCACCACGGACGGCAGCGGGTCCTCCCGCGAGGTGAGCAGGAGCACGTCGGCGGCGGCGAGCAGGGCGGCGGCGTCTTCCCGCTGGCCCAGGAAACGGAATGTCCCGGTGGCTTCCGCCGCGGCGATCTCGGCCCCCAGGTAGCCCTGCATGGCCGGGTCGATCCCGCCGGCCCAGGCCAGGCACACGGGGACGGCGGCGTCCCGCGACGCGCGCCAGACTTGCAGGAACAAGTCAAACCCCTTGCGCAAGTCGGCATAGCCCATGCCGAGCGCCAGGATGCCGTCCGGCGGCACGTGCAGCGCGGCGCGCAAGGCGGCGCGCGCGGCCGGCGGCGGCGGCGGCGCGGGCTCGATGCCTTGGGGCAGAACGATTATCGTCCCTGGCGCGGTTGCGGGCGCGGCGGCGAGCGCCTCGAAGCACCGGTCACGGACCGTCTCGGCCGGGAACACCACGGCGGCGGCGGCGGCGAGCGCTTCCCGCAGCGTGTCCAGCAGGCCGCGTTCCCGCAGCAGGCGCGGCAATTCGTGCACCAGCAGGACGGAGGGGATGCCGTGCCGCGCCAGGGCGGGAAGCGCCGCGGCGCTGGCGGCGCTGTTGACGATGGCGGCATGGCAGCCGCCGCGCCGGGCGGCCCAGGCCAGGGCGTCCAGCTCCGCCCTGTCCGCGGCCACCGTGGTGGGCGCCAGCGCGCGGTACTCCGCTTCCAGCGCGCCGCCGCCCAGCAGCAGGAACGCCACGTCCACGCCGTGGGCGGCCTGGAGCGAGCGGCCCAGGCGCAGCAGCAGCGTCTGCGCCCCGTGCGCCAGCGCGTCGTGGCCAACCAGCAGGATGCGGGTGCGCGCGCCCGGCGCGGCCAGGCCGCCCGCCGCGCGGGCGGTGGCGTTGAGGAACGCGGCGCCCCAGTGCACGTCCGGCTCCAGGGTGGCGCCTTCTGCCCACTCGTTCCAGGCGTTGATGCACACGATGCGCTCGCCGTGCACCGGGTGGCGGGTGGCGAAGCGGATCAGATCCTCCAGCCAGGCCTGGTAGAGCGCCGGGGTGGCGCCGTGCAGCACGGTGCCGGCGCCCTGCCGCCGCGGGTCGTTGTCCCAGCCCGGGACGGCGGTCTTGATCAGCGGGTAGGACGGCGCCGGCTCCTCCACGGAAGCGCGGGCGATCGCGGCGTACTCATACACCTCCGCGTCGAACGCCGGGTCCAGCACGTGCAGGGTGCTGTTCACCATGGGCACGCGGGCGGTCAGCTTGTGGGGCGGGAACTCCACGGCGGCATCCATGCCGTGCGGGCGCGGGTCCTCGTCGCCGAAGCTCTGCGCCATGACGAAGACCGGGTCCTCGCCGCTCCCGTCGCGGAACAGGCGGCGCCAGCGGCTGACCGTGGCAGCGGTGTCCGGGATCAGCCGGGGGCGGTACACCATCAGCAGCGGGCGCCCGTCCAGGCGGATGTAGCGCGGGTCGGCGAAATGCCGGGCCAGTTCGGCCACCAGCGCGGGCTCGTCGCGGATGCGGTAATCCTGGCTGACCAGCACTTGGTCGTCCGAGCCGTCCCAGCGCCGGGTCCAGTTCTCGTTCGCCCACATCAGGCAGAACGGCATGCTGACGCCCGGATCGGCCAGCAGCGCCTCCAGCGGCGCGTCCATCAGGCGGCGGCCGTTGAACCAGTAGAAATAGAACACGAAGCCATGCAGCCCGGCGCCCTGGGCCAGCGCCACCTGCTGCCGCAGCGTGTCGCCGCCGTCGAGCCGGTAGTGCCCCAGGTCACGCGGGATGCGCGGCTGGAGGTGCCCGGCGAAGCGCGGCAGGGCGCGGCCGAGGTTGGTCCACTCGGTGAAGCCCTGGCCCCAGGCGGCATCGTTCTCCGGCACCGGGTGGTATTGCGGCAGGTAGTAGGCGAGCAGCTTGACGGAGGCGTTGCCCGCCAGGCCGGGCGGCAGCGGCGCCACCGTCTCGAACTCCGGATGCGGCCGGGTGTTGCGGCGAACCTCCTCGGCGATGTTGGGCGCGCCGTCGGCCCCCGGAACTTCCTCGCGCCAGCGCAGCAGGCCCAGCAGCGGGTTCGGGTCCAGCTTGGCGCCTGGCCAGCGGCGGGCGTCGAAGCCGGGGCAGGGAGCGCGCGCTTCCGCGAAGCCCTGCACCATGTAGTGCTCCATCGGGTCCATGCCGGCGGCGGCCACGTCCGGGTTGGTTCGCAAGTAGAATGCGCTGTCGAACTCGGTGAGGGGGCTGACGCGCCCGGTGCGGCGTTCGCGCAGGTAGTGCGCCAGGCACAGTTCCCCGTCCGGAACGGCATGCTGGGTGCGGTACCACGCCGGGTTGAACCATGGCACCGGCCTGCGCCCGGCGGCCTCGCCGCTGTTGATGTAGTGCAGCAGCGGGTCCCCCGTGCAATCCGGGTTGCGGCCGACGTAGTACGCCGGGTCGAAATACGGGTTGGGCCAACGCCCCTCGCGCCAGCCGAAGCGGTGCCAGTGCACCAGCGCCGCATGGCTGCTGGCGCCCAGGTCCGGGTTGCGGGCGATGAACCAGGCGCCCTCGAACAGGCCGGACCGCTGGATGACCGTCAAGCGCCGCTGTTCCGCCCGGTCAGGCATTGTGGGGGCGGAGACGAGGTGATCCTTGCGGGACATCGGACAATCATCGGTACAGTTCCGGACTGAACGTGTAGCGCAGCCGCGTGGAAATCCCAAGAAGGATCGCACCGCCGGTTCGCCCGCTTCAGCTCCGGCTGGATGGGCGCCTGCCCCGGCGCGTTCGCGTGAACGCTTCCCTGCTCGTCGTCGGCCGCAACCGGACCAGACCTGGCTCGTTGCGATTGGCTGTGAGAAGGCTGGTCCGGTTCCTCGTCCTGGTATGTCCGTTCCTCGCGGGATGCACCCCGGCGGACCTCCTCAACAGCACGGTCCCGACCACCGGGCTGTCCATCACGCGGGACGTCGCCTACGCGCCCGGCCCACGGCACGGTTTGGACGTGTACCGGCCTCACGGCGCGGCGGACGGCCTGCCGCTGGTGCTGTTCGTGTACGGCGGCAGTTGGCGGGCCGGGAACAAGGGCACGTATCCGTTCGTCGCCGCCACCCTCGCCCGGCGGGGCGCGGTGGTGATGGTGCCGGACTACCGCCTGTATCCGGAGGTGCAGTTCCCCGCCTTCCTGCAAGACCTGGCTCAAGCCACTGCCTGGGCGATGGCGCATGCCGCCGAGTACGGCGCGGACAGTCGCTCCGTGTTCCTGGTGGGTCATTCGGCGGGCGCCTACAACGTGGCGATGCTGGCGCTCGATGCCCCCTTGCTCGCCGCGGCCGGGGTGGACCGCTCGGCGCTGGCCGGGGTGGTCGGGATCGCCGGGCCGTATGATTTCCTGCCGATCACCGACCCGGACGTCATCCCGGTGTTCGCCACTGTCGGCGACGGGCCGGCAACCCAGCCCGTCAGCTACGTTGACGGCCGCAACCCGCCCATGCTGCTGCTGGCCGGGGAAGCGGACACGACGGTGAGGCCGCGCAACACGACGGCGCTGGCCGCCCGCATCGCCGCGTCCGGCGGTCCGGTGGAAAGCAGGCTGTACCCGGGCATCGGCCACATCGGCATCGTGACCGCGTTCGCGCCGCTGTTCAGCGGGCGCGCGCCGGTGGCGGACGACGTTTGGCGGTTCATCGGCCAGCACCGCGCACCGGTCACCCCTGCGGCGGGGTTGACCCTGGACCGGCGGGCCGGGCTGGGTTAGGGAATTTGCCCGTGTCCGACCAGGCCCCCACTCTCGTCACCGGCGCCACCGGATTCGTCGGATCGGCCGTCGCCCGCGCCCTGCTCGCCCGCGGTCACGCCCTGCGGCTGCTGGTTCGCCCGGGCAGCGACCGCTCCAACATCGCCGGCTTGCCCGCGGAGCTTGCCGAAGGCGACCTGAGGGACCCGGCCTCCTTGGGGCGCGCCGTGGCCGGCTGCCGCCACCTGGTGCACGTGGCGGCGGATTACCGCCTCTGGGTGCCCGACCCGGAAGCCATGAACCGCGCCAACGTGGACGGCTCCCGGGCGCTGCTGCTGGCGGCGCAGGCGGCCGGGGTCGAGCGGATGGTGTATTGCAGCAGCGTCGCGGCGCTGGGCCTGATCGGCGACGGCACGCCTGCCGACGAAACGACGCCCAACGCGCTGGAGAAGGTGACCGGCACCTACAAGCGCTCCAAGTACCTGGCCGAGCAGGCGGTGCTCGCCTTGGCGCGGGACGGGGTGCCGGTGGTGGTGGTGAACCCGAGCGCCCCCGTCGGCCCGCGGGACATCAAGCCCACGCCCACCGGCAAGATGATCGCCGACACCGCATCCGGCCGCATGCCGGCCTATGTCGGGACCGGGCTGAACGTGGCGCACGTGGACGACGTGGCGGAAGGCCACTGCCTGGCGCTGGAGCGCGGCCGGGTGGGCGAGTGCTACATCCTGGGCGGCGAGGACATGGAACTGGGCGCGCTGCTCGCCCTGGTGGCGGAGGCCGCCGGGCGGCGGCCGCCCCGGGTCAAGCTGCCGACCGCAGCGCTTTACCCGCTCGCCCTGGCCAGCGAGGGGCTGGCGCGGACGGTGGGGATCGAGCCGATCGTCACCCGGGACATCCTGGCGATGGCCAAGAAGAAGATGTTCTTCTCCTCCGCCAAGGCCCGCGCCGAACTGGGCTACACGTCGCGTCCGGCGCGCGAGGCGGTCGCGGACGCGGTGGCCTGGTTCCGCGCCCAGGGTCGGATCAAGGGTCCGATCAAGGGCCGGGTAGGCGCGGCATGACGGCGCTGGCGGTCTTAGCGCTCGCAGTGTGGGCCTACCTGCTCGCCGCCCACGGCCGGTTCTGGTCCGCCGGGCCGAGCTTGCCGCCAGCGCTTCCCGCCAGCGCCCCCGCCGTGGACGTCGTGGTGCCGGCGCGGGACGAGGCGGACAGCATCGAGCGCTGCCTGCGCTCCCTCCTGGCGCAGGAGTATCCCGGCCCGCTGCGGATCATCCTGGTGGACGACCGCAGCACGGACGGCACTGGCGCCATCGCACGCGGCCTGCAATGCGAGCGGCTGCGCGTCATCGAGGGGGCGCCGCGCCCGGCGGGGTGGAGCGGCAAGCTGTGGGCAGTGGCGCAAGGGGTCGCGGCCGGACGCGCGCCGCTCCTGCTGCTGTGCGACGCAGACATCGTGCACGACCCGGCGCACGTCGCCACCCTGGTCGCCAAGCAGCAGACCGGGCTGGACCTGGTGTCCGAGATGGTGGAGCTGAACTGCCAGAGCGCGGCGGAACGCGCGCTGGTGCCGGCTTTCGTGTTCTTCTTCCAGTTGCTCTACCCGTTCGCCGCCGTGAACGACCCGCGCCGCCGCACCGCCGCGGCGGCGGGCGGGACGGTGATGGTCCGCCGCGCGGCGCTGGAGCGCATCGGCGGGATCGAGGCGGTGCGCGGCGCGTTGATCGACGACGTGGCGCTGGCTGCCGCCGTCAAGCGGGGCGGGCCGATCTGGCTTGGCCACAGCTGCTTGGCGCGCTCGATCCGGCCCTACCCGGCGGCGGCGGACGTGTGGCGCATGGTGGCGCGCACGGCCTACGTGCAGTTGCGGTTCTCGCCGACGCTGCTGGCCGGAACGGTTGCCGGGCTGGTGCTGGTCTGGCTCGTCCCGCCCGCGGCGGCGCTGTTCGGCAGCGGGGTGGCGCGCTGGGCCGGCGCCGCGGCCTGGGCCGGGTCGGCGGCCAGCTACCTGCCCACCCTGCGGCGCTTCCGCTTGTCGCCGCTCTGGGCGCTCGCCCTGGCGCCCGTGGCGGTGTTCTACATGGCGGCCACGGTCGGCTCCGCTGCCGACCACCATCGCGGGCGCGGCGTGGTGTGGAAGCGCCGGGCGTACGGCGAGGCGGGCGTGTGAGCGCGACCGTCGAGGCGCCGTCCGGCAAGGGCCGCACGGACGAGAACTTTCCGGTCGGCTCCCGCCTGATCCATCCGGCGCTGCGCCCGCACGTCCACGCCTTCTACGACTTCGCCCGCAACGCCGACGACATCGCCGACGACCCGGCGCAGCCGCCGGCCGAGAAGCTCCGGCGGCTGGACGTGATGGGCGCCGTGCTGACCGGCGAGGCGGCGGGAGGCTCGCCCAGCGCCGCCCGGCTGCGCGGCAGCCTGGCGGAAACCGGGGTCTCGCCGCGGCACTCGCTCGACCTGCTCGACGCTTTTCGGCAGGACGCGACCAAGCGCCGCTATGCCGATTGGGGCGAGTTGATGGGGTATTGCCGCCTGTCCGCCATGCCAGTCGGCCGCCACGTGCTGGACCTGCACGGGGAGGGGACCGACACCCATCCGGCGTCCGACGCGCTGTGCGCCGCGCTGCAAGTGCTGAACCACTTGCAGGATTGCGCGGCGGACCTGCGGACGCTGGACCGCTGCTACATCCCGCAGGACATGCTGGCGCAGGCCGGGACGGACACGGACGCCGTGCGGGACGATGCCGCTTCGCCGGCCTTGCGCGCCGTGCTGGACCGGCTGCTGACGGAAACGGCGGCACTGAACCGGGTGGCCGCATCCCTGCCCGGCCAGGTGCGGGACCGGCGGCTGCGGGTGGAAACCGAGGTGATCGCCGGCCTGGCCCGCCGCCTGGCCCGCCGCCTGGGCCGCGAGGACCCGCTGGCCGGGCGCGTGAGGCTGCGCCGCGGCGACGTGATCGCCAGCGTGTTGCGCGCCCTGCCGCGGTTCGCATGATCGCGCGTTCGGCCAGTTCAGCCTTCCCCAAGGCCTTCTCCCTTTGGGAAAGGGGGAAGCGGGCCGGGTTTTGCCATGGCGGTGGGCGCGAACCGGACGGGGTGGCGTGACGGTGCTGAACATCTCGGACGTCGATGCCGAAGCGGTGGAAGCGGTCGTGCGGCGGGCGGGGACCTCGTTCTACCGCGGCATGCGCATCCTGCCGCCGGACCGGCGCATGGCGATGTACGCCATCTACGCCTTCTGCCGCCTGGTGGACGACGTCGCGGACGAGCCGGCGCCGCCCGAGGCCAAGCGTGCCGGATTGGCCGAGTGGCGGGACCGGATCGACGGCGTTTATGCCGGGCAAGGCTCGGAT
The DNA here is from genome assembly GCA_964245075.1 of uncultured Acetobacteraceae bacterium. Classification (GTDB taxonomy): domain Bacteria; phylum Pseudomonadota; class Alphaproteobacteria; order Acetobacterales; family Acetobacteraceae; genus LMUY01. The sequence goes on along the minus strand of CAXTLC010000058.1, from coordinate 8,805 downwards.
GCCGTCACCCGGGCCCTGGTAGCGGCGGTGCGGCGCTACGATCTGCGGCGGGAAGACTTCCTGTCCGTCATCGACGGCATGCAGATGGACGCCGAGACCGTGATCGCCGCTCCCGACCTCGCCACCCTGGACCTGTATTGCGACCGGGTGGCCGCCGCGGTCGGCCGCTTGTCGGTCCGCGTCTTCGGGGATGCCTCGCCGCGGGCGGACGAGGTCGCCTTCTCGCTCGGCCGCGCCCTGCAACTGACCAACATCCTGCGGGACATGGCGGAGGACGCGGCGCGCGACCGGCTGTATCTGCCGCGGGAATGGCTGGACGAGGCCGGGGTGCCGCACCACCCGGCGGCGGCGCTCGCCTCGCCCGGCCTGCCCGCCGTGTGCGAGCGCACCTTGGCGGAAGCGCGTCGCCGTTTCCGCCTGGCCCACGCGGCGATGGCCGGGTGCGACAAGCGCGCGATGCGGCCGGCCCGGCTGATGGGGGCGACCTACGCGGCGCTGCTGGACCAGTTGGAGGCGCGCGGCTGGGCCAGGCTGGACCGGCCGGCCACCTTGCCGAGATGGCAGAAGCTCTGGATCACGGCGCGGTTTGCCGTCCCCGCCCTGATTCGATGACGGTCCACGTGGTCGGCGCGGGGATGGCGGGCTTGTCCGCCGCCCTGGCGCTGCTGGATGCCGGGCAGGCGGTGACGGTGTACGAGGCCGGCCCCGCCGCCGGGGGGCGCTGCCGGTCGTACCATGACAAGGAACTCGGCTGCCGGATCGACAACGGCAACCACCTCTGGCTGTCCGGCAACGGCGCGATCACGGGCTTCCTGCGCCGGATCGGCTCCGAAGGGACGCAGGCGGGGCCGCAGGAAGCGATGTTCCCGTTCCACGACCTGCCGAGTGGCCGGAGCTGGACGGTGCGGCCCAACGCCGGGCCTGTGCCCTGGTGGGTGTTTGCGCCCGGGCGGCGCGTGCCCGGCGCCCGGCTGCGCGAATATGCCGGGCTGCTGCGCCTGCTCCGTGCCGGCGCGGAAGACACGGTGGCGGCCGTGATGCCGCCGGGAGCGCTGAATGATCGCCTGATGGAGCCCCTGGTGATCGCCGCGCTGAACACCGCGCCCGCGTCCGGCAGCGCCCGGCTGATGGCTGCGGCCCTGCGGGAAACGGTGTTCAAGGGCGGCAACGCCTGCATTCCGGCTTTCCCGAGGGACGGCCTGTCCGCGACGTTCATCGATCCGGCGCTCGCCGCCCTGGCGGGGGGCGGCGCCGTCGTGAAGCTGGGCTGCCGCGTGTCGGCGCTTACCGTGGCGGAAGGGCGGGTGCGCTCGCTCGGCACGCCGGACGGCCCGGTGGCGGTGGCGGCGGCTGACCGGGTGGTGCTCGCCGTGCCCGCGCCGGTGGCGCAAGCCTTGCTGCCGGGCCTGACCGCGCCGGACGCGTTCGAGGCGATCGTCAACCTGCATTACCGCCACGCGGCCCCAGCCGGGCCGGCGGGGTTCATCGGCCTGCTCGGGGGCACGGCCGAGTGGGTGTTCGCCAAGCCGGGCGTGCTGTCCGTGACCATCAGCGCGGCGAACCGGTTGGTGGACCGCAGCGCAAGTGACCTTGCTGCAACAGTGTGGCCAGAAGTGACGGCTGCCCTGGGAATTACGCAACCGCTTCCAGCCTGGCGTGTCGTAAAGGAGAAGCGCGCCACCTTCGCCGCCACCCCTGCGGAAAACCGCAAGCGGCCTGGCGTGCGCACCGGCTTGGCAAACCTGGTCCTGGCCGGGGATTGGACGGACACCGGCCTGCCTGCCACCATCGAGGGTGCGATCAGGTCCGGACACACTGCCGCGGCGGTTCTGCGCTCCGCCGCCTAAGCCTGGATGAAAGATGCCTAGCGAAACGCTCGACCGCCCCCAAACCGATGCGCTCCACACCTCGATCAACGCCGCACAAGCTGCACTGCACGCCCGGCAGGGCGCCGACGGCCACTGGCTGTTCCAGTTGGAAGCGGACGCGACCATCTCGTCCGAGTACATCCTGCTCGAGCACTACCTCGACCGGATCGATCCGGAGCTGGAAGCGCGCATCGGCGCCTACCTGCGCAGCCGGCAGGAGCCGGGCGGCGGCTGGCCGTTGTTCCACGGCGGCGCCCCCGATCTTTCGGTGAGCGTGAAGGCGTATTTCGCGCTCCGGGCGATCGGCGACGCCGCGGACGAGCCGCACATGCTGCGCGCCCGCGAGCGCATCCTCGCCCTGGGCGGCGCCGAGCGGGCCAACGTGTTCACCCGGGTGCAACTGGCGCTGTTCGGCCAGGTGCCGTGGCGCGCCACGCCGGTCATGCCCGTGGAAATCATGAACCTGCCGCGGTGGTTCTTCTTCCACCTGTCCAAGGTGTCGTATTGGTCGCGCACCGTCATGGTGCCGCTGCTGGTGCTGATGGCCTTGCGCCCGCAGGCCCGCAACCCGCGCGGGATCGCGATCCCGGAGCTGTTCCGCACCCCGCCGGACCAGGTGCGGGACTGGTTTCGCGGCCCGTACCGCTCCGCCTGGGGGCCGGTGTTCCGCTGGCTGGACACCGCCTTGCGGCCGGTCGCGCCGTTCTTCCCGGCCCGCGCCCGCAAGCGTGCGATGGACGCCGCCGTGGCCTTCACCATCGAGCGGCTGAACGGGGAAGACGGGCTGGGCGCGATCTACCCGGCCATGGCCAACAGCGTGATGATGTTCGACGCGCTCGGCTACCCCGCGGACCACCCGCAGCCGGCCGCCGCGTGGCGGGCGATCCGCAAGCTGCTCGTGGTGGGGCCGGACAGCGCGTACTGCCAGCCCTGCCTGTCGCCGATCTGGGACACCGGCCTGGCCGGCTTGGCGCTGGCGGAAGCGGCGGGCGACGCCGACCCGGCGGTGGAAGCGGCTTGCGACTGGCTCGCCGGCCGGCAGGTGACGAGCGTGCGCGGGGACTGGGCGGACAGCCGGCCCGGGGTGCCGCCCGGCGGCTGGGCGTTCCAATACGAGAACGCGCACTACCCTGACGTGGACGACACGGCGCTGGTGGCCTTGCTCCTGCACCGCTGCGGCGGCGCGGCACACGGGGGCGCCGTCGGCCTCGCGCGGGACTGGGTGCTCGGGATGCAGAGCAGCAACGGCGGCTGGGGCGCGTTCGACGCCGACAACGACCACCAGTTCCTCAACCACATCCCGTTCGCGGACCATGGTGCGCTGCTGGACCCGCCGACGGTGGACGTGACGGCGCGCTGCGTGTCGTTCCTGGCGCAACTCGGGCACACCGCGGCGGAGCCGGCGGTCGCACGGGCGCTGGACTACCTGCGGCGGGAGCAGGAAGCGGATGGGAGCTGGTTCGGCCGTTGGGGAACCAACTACATCTACGGCACATGGTCGGCGCTGTGCGCGCTGAACGCGCTGGGTCTGCCGCACGACGACCCGGCGATCCGCCGCGGCGCTGCCTGGCTGCTGGCCCGTCAGCGGACCGACGGCGGGTGGGGCGAGGACGAGGAAAGCTACGCTGGCGCCCCGCGCGGGCAGTACCGGCAGAGCACGCCGTCGCAGACTGCGTGGGCGTTGCTGGGCCTGATGGCCGCCGGCGAGGTGGCCCACCCGGCCGTGGCGCAAGGCGTCGAGCACCTCCGCCGCACCCAGGGCCCGGACGGAGAGTGGGACGAGGAGCCTTATACCGCCGTCGGTTTCCCGCGGGTGTTCTACCTGCGCTATCACGGCTACCGCCTGTTCTTTCCGTTGATGGCGCTGGCCCGCTACCGCAACCTGCTGGCCCGCAACAGCCGCCGGGTCGCGTGGGGATTTTGACCATCCGTTCGCCGCGCTAGCCTTGCTCGGCATCGTCGTGGGACTCGCGGCCGAAGCGCGCCTGGCCTGCGGCCTGGGCGGGCGGATCGCAATCGGCGGCGGCGATGCGCCCGGCGCGGCGGCCGCGGCGGCTGGACTGACCCGATCCGGCGTCACCGCCCTGCTCAGCTTCGGCCTTGCCGGCGGGCTCGACCCCGGCCTGCGGGCCGGCGACCTGGTTGTTCCTGACGCCGTGCTGTTCCCAACCGGCGAACGCTGGGTCGCTGACCCGGCGCTTTCCCGCCGCCTTGGCCCGGTGGCCGGCCCGGTGGCCGGCACGGTGCTCGCCGCGGACGCGATCCTCGCCACCGCAGCCGCCAAGCGCGCCGCCTGGCAACGCACGGCGGCGGCGGCGGCCGACCTTGAGAGCGGCGCGGTGGCGCGGGAGGCCGCCGCCCATGGCCTGCCCTTCGCCGTGCTGCGCGCCGTGTGCGACCCGGCCGGCCGCGACCTGCCGCCCGCCGCCCTGTCCGCGCTGGACCGGCAAGGGCGCATCCGCCCGGCCGCGCTGCTGCGCTCGCTCGGCCGCCAGCCTGGGCAAATTGTCGCGTTGGTCGCCCTTGGCCGTGAGGCGGCGCGTGCCCGTCAAGCGTTGCTCACGCAGGTCGGTGTCATCGGCCGGCTTATCTGAGGAGCTGCTCCCAATGCCGATCAAGCAGATCGCCCGCTACCACGACCTCGAAGACCCGCAAACCCAGCCCCGCTACACCGGGATCGCCACCTTCTTCCGGGCGCCGGCCGAGCAGGATCTTTCGGCCGTGGACATCGGCGTCATCGGCGTGCCGTTCGACGGCGGCGTCACCAACCGCCCCGGCGCCCGGCATGGCCCGCGGGCGGTGCGCGACCAATCCACCCTGTCCCGCAGGGTCAACACCGCGACCGGCGTGCAGCCGTTCGACGGCCTGCGGGTGCGGGACCTGGGCGACTGCTGGATCGAGCAGCCGTTCGCGCTGGAACCGGCGCTGGCGGAGATCGAGGCGTTCTATCGCCGGGTGGTGTCGGCCGGGGTGGTGCCGCTGTCGGCCGGCGGAGACCATTCGATGACGCTGCCCATCCTGCGCGCGGTCGCGGCGAACGGGCCGGTGGGAATGGTCCACATCGACGCCCACGCCGACACCGGGGACGAGTACATGGGCTCCCGCTACCATCACGGCACCCCGTTCCGGCGGGCCGTGGACGAAGGCCTGCTCGACCCGGCGCGCGTGATCCAGATCGGCATCCGCGGCCACAGCAACGTTCCGGGCGGATTGTGGGGGTTCAGCGAGGCGAGCGGCATGCGGGTGATGCCGATCGAGGAGGTGGCCGACCGCGGCTGGCGCTGGGCGGTGGAGGAAGCAGGCCGGGTGGCGGGGACTGGCCCCACCTACCTGTCGTTCGACGTGGACAGCCTGGACCCGATCTATGCGCCGGGCACCGGCACGCCCGAGGCGGGGGGCCTGACGATGCTGGAGGCTCTGCGGATCGTCCGCGGGCTGACCGGGCTGCGCTTCGTGGGCGGGGACGTGGTGGAAGTGTCCCCGCCGTTCGACGTTGGCGGCCTGACCGCGTTCCACGGCGCGGCCATGCTGTTCGAGGTCCTGTGCGTCCTGGCGGCGGCCAGGAAAGGGTAGGCTGGGGCGCGGCGTCAGTCGGCTTCGGCCGGCTCCGCCTTCTTCGGGGCGTGGCGCAGTTCGGCCATCTTGTCCTGCACGTGGCGGCTGAACGAGTATTCGGCCGGGCGCTGCCCTTCCAGCTTGATCTCCGGCGCCATCGGGCCGGTGAGCCGCGGGCCGCGCATGGCGACCATCATCGTCTTGACGGGGCTCTTCACCGCGTCAACCACGGCGGTGGCCTCGTAGCCGGAATGGACCATGCAGTCGGCGCACTTCTCGTAGTTGCCGGTGCCGTACTTGTCCCACTCGGTCGTATCCATGAGTTCCTGGAACGTCTTGGCGTATCCCTCGCCCAGCAGGTAGCAGGGACGCTGCCAGCCGAACACGTTGCGGGTCGGCTTGCCCCACGGGGTGCAGCGGTAGCTCTCGTTGCCCGCCAGGAAGTTCATGAACAGCGGCGACTGGGTGAAGCGCCACTTCTTGCCGCGGCCCCGGATCAGGATGTCGCGGAAAAGCTGCTTGGTCTTCTGGCGGGACAAGAAGTGCGCCTGGTCGGGCGCCCGCTCGTAGGCGTAGCCGGGCGAGGTCATGATGCCGTCCACGCCCATGGCCATCACCTCGTCGAAGAACTTGGCCACCCGGTCGGCCTGCGCGCCGTCGAACAGGGTGCAGTTGATCGAGATGCGGAAGCCGCGCTCCTTCGCCTTACGGATCGCCGCCACGGCGCGGTCGTACACGCCGTCCTGGCTGACAGCGCGGTCATGCATCTCGCGGTCGCCGTCCAGGTGGACGTCCCAGGAGAAGAACGGGTCCGGCTGGAACAGGTCCATCTTCTTCTCGAGCAGCAGGGCGTTGGTGCAGAGATAGACGAACTTCTTGCGCGCCAGGATCTTGGCGACGATCTCCGGCATTTCCTTGTGCAGCAGCGGCTCGCCGCCGGCGATGGCAACCACGGGCGCCCCGCACTCGTCCACCGCCGCCAGCGAGTCCGCGACGGACAGCCGCTGGTTCAGGATCTCCGCCGGGTAGTCGATCTTGCCGCACCCGGAGCAGGCGAGGTTGCACCGGAACAGCGGCTCCAGCATCAGCACCAGCGGGTAGCGCTTGCGCCCGATCAGGTGCTGCTTGACGACGTATGCCCCGACCCGGACGACCTGCTGCAACGGAACCGACATCTGCTGTTCTCCTATGCCGGGACCGCGTCCCGGGTCTCGCTCACCTCGGCGGGGAACCTGAACCGCACATCCTCGGCCACGCCCGCCAGTGTCGCCACGTCCAATTCGCCATAATGGCGCAATCCGTCGATCACGTCCTGCACCAGCAACTCCGGCGCGGAAGCGCCGGCGGTCAGCCCGATGGAGGAGACGCCCTCGAACCAGGCCGGTTCCAAGGACGACGCGTCGTCGATCAGGTAGCTCGGCTTGCCCAGCTCTTCCCCGATCTCCCGCAGTCGGTTGGAGTTCGAGCTGTTCTTGGACCCCACCACTAGAATGATGTCCACGACGGCCGCAAGCTGCCGCACGGCCTGCTGCCGGTTCTGCGTGGCATAACAGATATCACGCACGTCCGGCCCGGTGATCGATGGGAAGCGTTGCTGGAGGGCTGCGATGATGCCGCGCGTGTCGTCCACCGAGAGCGTCGTCTGCGTGACGTAGGCCAATGCGTCGGGAGTGCTGACGTCCAGCGCCGCCACGTCGGCCACAGTCTGCACCAGGTGCACCCGGCCGTCGATCTGCCCGAGCGTTCCCTCCACCTCCGCATGGCCGGCATGCCCGATCAGCACCACCTCGCGGCCCCCTGCCGCATAACGGCGGGCTTCCGCGTGCACCTTGGCGACCAAGGGGCAGGTCGCGTTGATCACCGGCAAGCCTCGTTCGGCGGCCGTGCGCTCCACGGTGCGGGCGACGCCGTGGGCGCTGAACACGGTCATCGCGCCGGGCGGCACCTGGTCCAGGTTGTCGACGAAAACAGCGCCACGCCGGCGCAAGCTGTCCACCACATGCCGGTTATGCACGATTTCATGACGGACGTAGATGGGAGTGCCGAACTTGGCGAGCGCCCGCTCGACGATCTCGATCGCGCGCTCAACCCCCGCGCAGAAGCCACGAGGCTGTGCCAAGACCACCCGCACCCTAGCTCCCAACCTGCATCGACTGCCGCCCAGTGGCTGTCCGTCGTTCCACATGCCACCGGCCATCGTCGCAGGCAATCCAGCCCGTTGCTTCAACGCATCACTCAAGGCGGCTTGTGTTGCAGATACAGCACAAGATTTTGCCCAAAATCTGCCGCATCTTGCATCCATATAGGTGTGGGTGTTTCTTCAGCCCGGTGCGTTTCCCCGCTTCCCCCCTTGTGGCGCACATCCAATCGAGCTTCCGGAAGGTCGTGTCAGTGCTTGCGATCATGAATGTCGGCTGACTCGCTCTCGCTCGAACCGGCCGACACGCTCGTTGCCGCCATGAACCGGGCGGTGGGTGCCACCGAGTCCGCGTTGAACGAGCTGATCGGCCGGCCAGCCGGCGCCGAAGCGCGGCTGGTCGAAGCGATGCTCTACGCCAGCCTGAACGGCGGCAAGCGGATGCGGGCCTTCCTCGTCCTGGAGGTCGCGAGCTTGTTCGACGTGCCGCGGTCCCGCGCCGTGCGCGCCGCCGCGTCGGTGGAGATGCTGCACGCCTACTCGCTCGTGCATGACGACTTGCCGGCGATGGACAATGACGACCTGCGGCGTGGCAAGCCGAGCACGCACCGTGCGTTCGACGAAGCCACCGCCATCTTGGCAGGGGACGCATTGCAGGCTCGGGCGTTCGAAGTCCTCGCGGAAAGCGCGACGCACCCCGATCCGCTGGCACGTTGCGAACTGGTGGCGGCGCTGGGGATGGCGAGCGGCGCGCGCGGGATGGCTGGGGGACAGATGATCGACATATTGGCCGAGGGCCGCACGCTGGCCCGGGCGGACGTTGCCCGGTTGCAGGCACTCAAGACCGGACGATTGATCCAGTACAGTGCGGACGCGGGCGCCATCCTTGGGCGGGCCGAAGCGGGCGACCGGGCGCTGGTCGCAGCCTATGGGCGTGATCTCGGCGCGGCGTTCCAGATCGCCGACGACCTGCTGGACGTGACCGGGGACACCGCCGTACTCGGCAAGACAGCGGGCAAGGACGAGGCGGCCGGCAAAGCAACGCTGGTTTCCCTGCTCGGCGCGGACGTTGCAGCCCGCGAGGCCCGCAGCCTGAGCGAGCGGGCGGCTTCCCACCTCGATGGTTTCGGCTTGCGGGCGCGGCACTTGCGTGATCTGGCAGGCTACGTCGTGTCGCGGGGCCACTGAGGTGAACGCTTCTCTTCTTTCTGTGCGTCCTGTTACGCCGTTGTTGGATCGTGTTGG
>CAXTLC010000057.1:2617-31647 GCA_964245075.1 uncultured Acetobacteraceae bacterium | reverse complement strand
CCGCAAGGCCCGATCCGAACGCCGCCGACCCGCCATCGCAACTGCCCTCCGTCCGGTGTTGCGACGACCACTTGAGTCCACCAGCCGCTACGCTGCTTTGCGCGGCAGAGGTCAATCGCATGGGCGAGCCCTCCGCACCGTCGCCGACCGGCTACTCGAGATCGCTTGCGTCATGCTCGCGAACCGGACCCTCTACGACTCGCAGCACAAGATTGCTCATGCTCAAAAATAGCTTGACCACTGGTGGGGAGTCCCCCCCCCTTGTACCTGTTCGCTTGCGGTTTATGATGCATCATAAACCGCAGACAGGCAGGTACAGGGGGCTGATGCCCCGGGGCTCGGCCGTTCCCGCGGCGGCCTGAGCACCAAAATACACGCCGCCACTGACGCGCTGGGAAACGCAGTGCGCCTGCTGTTCGGGCTGTGGCAGCGCCACGCCATCACGCGCAGCCACGAGTTGGTGGACGGCCTCAAGCCTGGGTTCGTGATTGCCGACAAGGGATACGACGCCGGCCCCCTGCGCGATGCCCTACGCAACAAGGGTGTCGAGGCCGTCATCCCGCCCCGGTCAAACCGCAAAACGCCACGCGATTATGACAAGATGCTCTATCGGGAGCGCAACCTCGCCGAGCGGTTCTTCAACAAGCTCAAACAGTTCAGGCGCGTCGCCACCCACTACGACAAACTTCTGCCCAACTACCGGGGCTTCGTCCAACTCGCAGCCGTCGCAATTCCACTGAAATGAAATCGTCACCGCGACTTAAAAATAAAGAAATAGATATGCAAGCCTAGAGTACACTGAAACAACGCTGCACGGAGCTGCGCGCCACCGATCGGGAACGCGCGGTGAGCCGAGACGATCCCTTCCAACCGTTCAGCCAGCACCGCAGGTTGGCGGCAGCGTCAGCCTTTCGGCTGCGGCGCCCCCCGGCCGGTTTTCCGCTTCCGCACCGCAGGGCGGCGGGAACGTACCGACACTCCGTGATCGCCGCTTTCCGCGGTCGGGCCTGGCCGGACTTGGTGCGCCTTGGCGACCATGGCTGGGAAGCCACGCCGGGCTGCGCCGGGCTCCGGCGCGGCCAGCCGGGGTTGCGTCAGCAGGCTCTTGGTGGTGAGGTGCAGGTGCTGCGCCATGAGCGTCCGGGCGAGTTCGACGTCGCGGGCCAGGGCCGCCTCCATGAGCTCCTGGTGCTCGTGGTTCAGGTCGCGAGGGATGCCCACGAACGAGATCGAAAGGCGGCGGTAGCGCTCGCTTTGGGCGTAAAGCATCTCGCGCAGCTTGAGCAGCCAGGGGCTGTCGCATGCGCTGACAAGCGCGGCGTGGAAGGCAGCGTGCGCCGTAGACCATGTGCTATTCATGCGGTCAGGGTTGACCGGGTCGCGTTCCGGCGCGCGGGACAGGCGGTGGAAAGCGGCAACGAGTATCGCCTCCCAGTCCACGTCGCCAACGGCTATGGCGCGATCGAGGCACAGGCATTCAATGTGCGTGCGGACCTGCGTCAGGTCGGTCAGCTCGGTCGCCGAAACCGGAGCGACGCGGAACCCGCGCTGCGGCTCGGCAATGACCAGCCCTTCAGACGTGAGCCTCGACAAAGCCTCACGGACGGCGCTCAGGCTGACGCCGAGCGACCGGCACAGATCATTGATTTTGAGCCGCGCGGCTGGCTCGGAGCGGCCACTCAGTAACTCGGCGCGCAGTTGCTCGTAGACATCTTGGGTGCGGCTTGAGCTGACCGGGACGGTTTGGGGCATTGCAGGCATTTAGCCTGTATCGCTCCGTCCCGTCCATCACGTCAGCACGAATCCATTATCTCCGTTGGCGTGCTGTCTTGACCACAACGTGATGGCCAAAACGCGTGGCGCTTGCCGTCAAGAGGGCTGTCCAGCCCCACTGTGGTAGGATCAGCCACGCGCGCCTTCCCGCTTCAAGCAAAACTGCGGCTCACGAACCAGTATGTCCCGACCGCCACCAGGAACGCCGCCGTCACGTCCACCACGATCGGACGCGGCAGCGTCAGCCTGAGCTTACTGAGGACGAAGACTACGGACGTGATCAGCACGACGATGGACAATTGGCCGATCTCCACGCCGGCGTTGAAGCCCGCCAGCAGCTCCGCCAGCCGGCCGGGCGGGATCGGCTCGCTCAGCAGGTCGGCTGCGAACCCGAAACCATGGATCAGTCCGAAGATCAGCGTCACCACCAGGCGAAGCCGGGCCGCGTCGCGGAGGTGCCCCGACACCATTAGGTAGTTCGCCGCGAACAGCCCGGCGCCCAGCAGCAGCAGGGGCGGCAGCAGGCCCACCCCGAACAGGCGCAGCACGGCCAGCACGGCCAGCGCGCCCCCCGTCGAAAGCGCGAGCAGCCCGGGACGGCGCGACGCGATGGACACGTTCTCGATGCCGATCAAGGCGATGGTGAGCGCGATCAGCGCGTCGATGAACTCGGCATGGGGCCGCAGCACGCCAGTAAAGGCAAGCGCCAAGGTCAAGCTGTGACCCAGGGTGAAGCCCGTCACCACCATGGCGAGGTCGCGGAAGCGGCGCGAGATCAGCACCATGCCCAACAGGAAGGACTGGTGGTCCAACCCGGTGAAGATGTGCATGATGCCCATCCCCACGAAGGTGAGGAAGCCGGCGTTCTCCAGCCCTTCCCCGTTCGCCCCGGCCACCGCCATGTCGTGACCGGCGGCGGTAAGCACGTTTTCGACGAAGTCTCCGCCGCCTGTCTGCACTTGCGCCAGATTCACGTGGGTCGGCACCAACTCGAAGAAGGCGGCCGAGTGCAAGGCGATGTCGTCGGGCGACGGGCACTCGAACAGGAACTCGAACCGGCGATAGCCGGAAGCGGCCGAGACCGCGTGCGGCGTCGCCGACAAGGAGCACGCGGCGTCCCCCGCCGTCACGCCCTCGAGCGGCCGCAGGTAGGCGATGACCTGGGCATCATCGGGGGCGCGCCCGTCGGGGGAGATGCGGGCGGCTTCCAGGTCGGGCATGGAGAAGGTGAGATGAACCGACGAGCCGTCCACCAGCCAGGCCGAATGGGACTCGCTGCGCGTGTGCGCCGATGCGGACCCGGCGACGCACAACGCCAGCAAGGTCGCTAGCAGGACGGCGACGCGCATCAGCGCAATCCCGGCGCGACCTTGATGTCGGCCCGCGTCCGCAGGAAATGCTCGTTGCTCACCTGCAGCCGCGCCACCTTGGCGGCCAGGAAGTCTCGCAACACGCGGTCCTGCGCGTCTTCGTAGCGCACCGGCAGCGGCTGCTGGTTCCGCTGCATGACCAGGACGTGCACGCCGTCGGGCTGGACGACAGGCTCGGACACCTGGCCATCGCCCAAGCTGCGGGCTTTCTCGAACAGGTCGTCGCCGAGATGGAGCTTGGCGGCGAAATAGAACTCGGAACCGTCGCTCACGCGACCCGAGCTTCTCAGCCCGATCGAGGCGGGCGTGGCCCCGTTGTGGAGCGCTGCAACGATCGGGGCTGCCCCGGCCGCGCCCACGTCCTTCGGCAGCAGGAAGTCCTGCACCGTCATTTGCCCCTCGCCGGCGTAGCTGCTCCGGTGCTCGTCGTACCAGGCGTGAAGCTCCGCACCGCTCGGGCGGGAGGTCATGGCGTCCTGCGACACCGCCGCCTCGGCGCCGCCAACCAGCGCTTGGCGGACATCAAGGTCGTCGCCGGGTAGCCCCAGCTCTACGCCACGCTGGACGTACAGCTCCTCGCGGATCATGTCGTCCAGCACCTTGCGCTTCTGCCCGGGCGTCGCCTGCGCGAGCGAAACGTCATACAGCGAGCGGAGCTGATCGACGAAGTCCGCCATCAGGATCGGCACGTTGTTGACGGTGGCCGCGTCCTCCGGGGGCACAACAAAGGTGCGCGTCCCCTGGGCGCTGAACAGGCCGACGCCTGCGATGCCCAGGCCGACAACGGCGCCCAGGCCGCACAGCAGCAGCGTGCGGGCCGCGCTGGCCTGGCCCACCTTCCAAAAGGCGGAACGGCTCGGGGTGGCGGGGGTTCGCTTGACGACGACGTGGGTCATCGGGCATCCGCGCGTTCGGCGTGGGTCTTCTGGAGCGAGGCGACGTACACGGCCACGCCGCGAAGATCGGCGGCGCTCAGCGCCCGGCCGAAGGCGGGGCTCACGCCCGCGCGGCCTGCCACGAGCGACCGGTAGATGTCGTCGTGCGAGCCGTCGCCGTGGAGCCGCGGGCCGTCCACGAGCGACGGGGCGCCGATAGACCCGTCGCCCTCGGCGCTGCGGCCATGGCAGTCGTAGCAGCCGGCGTCATTTTGGTAGAGGACGCTGCCCTTGGCCGCCGCCGCCGGGTCCGTGGCACGGCCACCGAGGGACAGGACGTACTGCGTCAACTCCTCGATCTGGCCGGGAGACAAGGACGGCAACGGCTCTCCCTTGTAGGGATGCAGGCTGCCGAACGCCGGCATGGACGTCAGGTTCAGGCCGCGCTTGTCCGCAGACCGGATGCCGTGGCGCGCGATGTCCTCGATTTCGGAAACCCGGCCCTCGCCGTAGAGGTGCTGCGCGCCGGTCAGGTCCGGCACGCCCAGGGTGCGGTCGCCCGTGCCGTCCGTGCCGTGGCAGCTCGCGCAGTGGCGCCCGTAAACTGGGCGTCCGTTGGCGACGGCCGTGGCGCGCAGCGCAGGATCGGACAGGATGGCTTCCGGGTCGCCCGCCAGCAGGGCTGCTTCCCTGCGCCCGTTCCAGAAGCGAAGGCTAGCCCCCACCGTGGCGGCCAGCACGACCGCGAACAGCAGAAGCATCCATCCCTGCCGTACCATTCTCATGGTTCTGCCACTCTCCTTATGGCGAGAGTCGAGCCATCGCCGCCCGCGCGGCGCCTATCAAAGCGCATGGTTGATTGTCGATCCGCCGCTGCGACCCTTACGATGACAGAGCGACGCGGCGCCATCCACCCGGGATGCGTTTGCCTTGCGCGGAACATTCGTTAGGGGGCGGCCACGCCGGCCAGTTCCATCATTGCCCAACATCTTGGCGGCCCAGACCATTGCGCAACATGGAAAATGTATTAGTTTGCCGATCACGGAATGCGCCCGTTAGTGCGTTCTCAGAAAGCAAAAATGTATAATTCCAGGGACGTCTCGGGAGGGCAACCCAAGTTGGCTGAAGCGTCAAGGTTATCGCCTGCCTTTGTTGCCAGGTATGACGACGGCGACAGGCGTCCGTAGCTGGATGGGCGCTGCGATGCACCCTCTCGGCCCGCTTCCGCTGGCCGTCGAGCGCACGCCCGGCATTTCCCCTCCCTGACGAGAGGCTGCTTCCTCACCGGCTCGGCCCCAAGCATCGGATCCGCACCATGGCTTCTTCCCTGCACAAATTCTGCGAATGGCTGGCAAGCACGCCGCCCAGCAACACCATCCAGAACGTGTCCTGGATCATACCCGCGGTGCAGACCGTGCACATCGCCTGCATCGCGCTGCTGATCGGCTCCGTGGCCATGCTCGACCTGCGCGTGTTCGGCTTCGCCGGCCGCAGCGACGGCGTCGCCGCCACGGCTAAGCGTCTTCTTCCGTGGATCTGGTGGCCGTTGCCCGTGTTCCTCCTCACTGGTCTCGTCCTGATCGTGGCCGAGCCTTCGCGCGAGCTTGAGAACCCCACTTTCGTCAACAAGATGATCCTGCTGGTTGCCGCCATCGTCGTCACGGGCGTGCTCCAGGCCACCCTGCGCCGCCAGCCCGACTTCGCGGGCGCTTCGCCGGCCCGGACCCGCTGGGCCAAGCTGCTCGCCGTCGTGTCGCTGGGCTTGTTCATCGCCATCGTCTTCGCAGGACGGCTGATCGCCTACACCGACCACCCTTGACCGGCCAGCCCTGAAGCAAGAAGCAATGATGTCGCTCCACGCCCTGCTTGAACGCCTCCAAAGCCTGCCCGTGCCGACGGAGATCCGGGAAGACGGCTGGTCGTTCCCGCTCATCGAGTGCGTCCACGTGCTCGCCATCACCTTCGTGGTGGGCACGGTCGTCATGGTGGACTTTCGGCTGATCGGCGTGGCGTCGCGCAGCCGCGCCGTCAGCCGCCTGACCCGCGAGATTCTTCCCTGGACGTGGGGAGGCTTCGTGGTCGCGGTCATCACCGGCAGCCTGATGTTCTCGTCGGCCGCCGTGAAGTATTTCGACAACCTCCCATTCCGGATCAAGTTCGCCGTGATGGCGCTGGCCGGCCTCAACATGGTGGTATTCCACCTGACGACGGCGCGCAGCATGGCGGATTGGGACGAGCACCCTTCACTTCCGCCGCTGCTCGCTAAAATCGCCGGCGCGCTGTCGATCATGTGCTGGCTCGGCGTGATCGCCGCCGGCCGTTGGATCGGCTTCAGCGACTTCTGATCCCAAGGAAACACAGACCATGCGCTTGACAGCAGCCAGCCTAGCCTTGGTGGGCGCGGTCGGTGGTTTTGCCACCCCGGTCCGGGTGGCGGCCCAAGCTACGCTAGCCCCCGCCACCAAGGTCGCGCCAGGCAGTCCCGAAGCTGGCTTCGCCCCGACTGCCTACGCGAAAGACAACCACGATTTTCAGGCGGAAGCACGCGAGATGGATGCCGCGCAGTTCAAGCTGGCAGACATCGCCGAGCAGAAGGCGTCCACCGAAGGTGCAAGCTTTTGCCAAGCAGGTGCGTCTCAGCTTCAGCGGGGGACGGTCCAGCCTAAAAGGCATGAGCAACGATCAGGGCGTCCCACTCGTCGGGACCGCGGCGCTGACGCGCGAGCACCAAACCCTTGCCGACCAATTGCAGGCGAGCACGGACGCGGACCGCTTGTTTGTCGATTACGAGGTCCTGCTCCTGAAAGAAGCGCTGGGCCTGGTCGAACCCTACGCTGTTGGCGGCACGGATGGGCGATGGCGTCAGTCCGCCACCGAAGCCGCGTCGGAAGACCGCACCCTGCTCGAAACCGCGCGCAGCTTGCAGAAACCGTGAGCGGACCCGGCAAACCCGGTTCGTCTGGCCGTAGGGACAGCGGGAACGGAAGGCCGCGTCCGGGATAACCGAACGCGGCCTTTCCGCAGGGCGATGCCGCGGAATCCTACTGCTGCTGCTGATCCTGCGATTGGTCCATCCGCGCGCCCAGCATCTTGCCGTCGGAGAGGACGACGGCGCGCAAAGCGCCGCCCTTCTCGCCGCTTTTCAGCGGCGCCATGTAAACCGTGATCTTGTCGCCGGGCGACATGGAACCCTTGGTGAAGCCATCGCGCCGCAAGTTGCCGGGGTTCGCCGCTTCCACGCTGTATTTTTCAGGCTCTCCCTCGCCGTGTGGCACCAGGACGTACAGCCAGGCGTGCGGGCTGGTCCACTGCCAATCAACCACCGTCGCGTCCTTCAGCTCGATTTCCTTGCTTTGATCGAACATGGCGAAGGAATGGTGCGCCAAGGCAGGCGCCGAGACGGCCAAGACGGCGGCCAGCGACGCGGTGACGAGCTTCCTATTCATCAGACTTCTCCTGCGCCTGTGCCAGCGTCGCGTGGAGACGGGACACGGGATCAACTCAATGGACATAGGTTTCCGGGTGGTAGTCGGTGCCCGGCGTGCAAACGAATTCCTTGGGCTCCCACAACGGGTCGTCGAGGGCCGCATAAGTGACCGTGGTCGTCATGGGGGTGGTGTAGGCGGCGGGATCTGTCAGTTCCACCTGAACCACCAGGGTCTTCGCGTCGACCCGGCGGTAGCGTTCGACCACCTTCAGGTCGTCGCTGTGCGGGACGCCCGTGCCATCGATCGGATAATCCTTGAACCCGATGATGTCAGTGACCAAGTCGCCGCCCTCGTAATGCCCGACGGCGTTGCCGTTGGAGAAGCTCTCCACATCGGCAGCCTTGGGCTGGGATCGGCCATCCAGCCAGATGCGGCGGACCGGATCGCCCTCGCGATACATCGTGACCCGACCCGGCGTTTGGATGATCAGCAACGGCCCGTTCGTGCCGGTGACGAAGCGGGGCACTCCCGGCGGCAGGCAACTGCGGATTGGATCGTCGGTGCGCTTGCCGGTCTCGGCATCTGCCACTCGCTTCTGCCAGACCGCGGCGAACTCGGGCGTCAACGGCGGCGGCCAGGGCTGCCAACCTTCCTTGCTGCTGTTCTTGGCAGCGGAAGCCGCGGCGTCCTGTGCCCGTGCCGGGTCAGCCCGCACCCATACGCCGCTCAGGTCTGGTGCAGCCAGATCACCGTTCCAGCTGAGCTTCTCCGGCGGCAGCGGCGCGGGAGCTTGCGCCCAAGCTGCGCCAACCAGGGCCGGCAAAAGAATGGTGCAGGCCGCGGTAGCGAGGAAAGGGCGGGACGTACCAAGCCGGCGGTTGGGCCGGGCAGTGGAAACGCCCGGGTCGGTCTGCACCAGCAAAACCTGCGCTGGCATCGGCCTTCGCTCCATGTCCGTTCATCCTCCGGGGCGGCCCCTTGCAGGCAATTGTTATTGTGTCGCGGCGACCGGCCGGGCAGTGACGTCGACCGGACTGCACCTGATAAACCGCGGCAAAAGGTCCCACAACCAGATCGGTAAAATATATCTGTCACAGGTTGATCTATCAAAATGGCCATGCCGCCATGCGGCGGCCGTCCGCTTGCTGATCAGCCCGCCTGGTCGACGACAGGGTTGCTGAGCACGCCCAGCCCTTCCAGCTCGACCTCGCACACGTCGCCGGCCTTCATCCAAAGCGGCGGCTTGCGCGCCAGGCCGACGCCGGAGGGGGTGCCGGTGACGATGATGTCGCCGGGCTCCCAGCGGAATGCCTCGCTCAAGGTCGAGATCAGCGTCGCGATGTCGAACACCAGGTCGTCGGTGGAAGCGGACTGCACAACCTGCCCATTGAGCCGCGTCTCGAGCCGCAGGCCGCGGCAGCCGGGCGGCACCTCGTCGGCGGTGACGAGGTAAGGGCCGAAGGCGCCCGTGTCGTCGAAGTTCTTGCCCACCGTCCATTGCGGCGCCTTGAACTGGTAGTCGCGGATGGAGGCGTCATTGAACAGCGAATAGGCGGCCACGTGGTCCAGTGCCCGTTCCTTTGGAATGTTGCGCCCGCCGCGGCCGATCACGGCAACGAACTCGCCCTCGTAATCGAGTTGCTCGGACACCCGGGGCCGGATGATGGGCGCCCCGTGGCCGACCAGGCTGGACGCGAAGCGGCCGAACACGGTGGGGTAGTCCGGCACCTTGAAGCCGCTTTCAGCGGAATGGTCGGCGTAGTTGAGGCCCACGCAGACGATCTTGGGCGGCGACGGCAAGGGTGGCAGAAGCGTGACGGAGCCGAGATCCACCTCCGGGCCGGACATCAGGGCCTGTCCGGCTGCCGAAAGCCGCTCGGTCCCGCCCGCGACCAGGCTGGTCAGGCCGCCGGGATACTGCGGGTGGTCGCTGGCCAAGCCGTGAAAGGCGCTGCCCCGTATGGAAACGGCAAGCCCGTCCTGATGGCTGTCCCGGTAGGCTGCAAAGCGCATCCGTCTCTCCTGTGTCTCGTCCCATCGCCGCTTTCTGCGGTCACGGGCGCGGTTCAATGCCGAACAACGATCCACTATACAAGGAATAATCCATCGATTTATAAACGCGCCAGAGCCGGCCGACCCTGGGGTGGTGAGACGGTTGCGTCTTTCCGGTGGCCGTAGCCCGCGCCACATGCGGCAACGCGACGCCAAGCCCCTTGAACCAACCTGGCCGCGGGAGAAACGCCATGACCGCCATCACGAGTATGAAGCATTTGCAGCCCCGCCGTCCGGGCGAGCTGGGCGTGCATTCGGTGGATCACTTCAACTTCGTCGTGCCCGACCTCAAGCAGGCGGCCAGCTTCTACGGCTCGTTCGGCCTGGACGTGCGCGAGGAGGGCAACGGCCTGGGTCTTTACACCTTCGGCCACGAGCACCGCTGGGGACGCGTGAATGAGGGCGCGGCCAAGAAGTTCACCTATCTGTCGTTCGGCTGCTTTCCCGAGGACCTCGCCCCCTTGCGGGCGCGTCTGCAAAAG
The DNA here is from genome assembly GCA_964245075.1 of uncultured Acetobacteraceae bacterium. Classification (GTDB taxonomy): domain Bacteria; phylum Pseudomonadota; class Alphaproteobacteria; order Acetobacterales; family Acetobacteraceae; genus LMUY01. The sequence goes on along the minus strand of CAXTLC010000057.1, from coordinate 21,667 downwards.
GCGGGTGCGCCCGAACTCGACCCGCCGGCAGGGTTCGAGAGCAACGGGGTGTGGTTCCGCGACCCGGACGGCACCCTGATCGAGATGCGGGTGGCCGAGAAGTCTTCGCCTAACGAGAAAGCAGTGCAGTCGAACCCGTCCAGCCTGCCCGGCGTGCAGGGGTCGCACGCCCGCTCCCGTGCGCCGGTCGTCAAGCCGCGCCGGCTTGCGCACATCCTGGTCTTCACGTCGGATGTGGGAGGCGCCATCAACTTCTATCACCGCATTCTGGGCCTGCGCTTGTCCGACCGCTCGGGCGACGGGATCGCCTTCATGCACGGCATCCACGGCAGCGACCACCACATGGTGGCGTTCGCGAAGTCGAACGGCCCGGGGCTGCACCACCTGAGTTGGGACGTGGGCTCCATCCACGAGGTGGGCTTGGGCGCCATGCAGATGGCCGACAGGGGGTTCTCGGCTGGTTGGGGCATGGGGCGGCACGTGCTCGGCTCCAACTACTTCCACTACGTACGCGACCCATGGGGCAGCTACACCGAGTATTCGTCCGACATCGACTACATCCCGGCCGATCACGACTGGGAGGCGGCCGATCACCCGGGCGACGACGCCTTCTACGTGTGGGGGCCGAACCCACCCCCTGACTTCGTCCACAACCACGAGATGGACATCTAGCGAGCCATGGACGCGGCGGTTTCTGACCTGCCCACGGGCCCGGCATTCGGGCAGGCGGTGATAACGGACGTGCTCGTCGCCGGCGCAGGACCGGTGGGGCTTAGCCTGGCGATCGAACTGGGACGGCAGGGCGTCGCCTGCCTCCTTGTTGAACGCAACGACCGCGTGGGCTACAGCCCGCGCGCCAAGACCACCAACGTCCGCACCCGCGAGCACCTACGCCGCTGGGGCATCGCCGACACGCTGCGCCAAGCCTCGCCCATCCCGCCGGACTACCCGCCGGACGTGGTGTTCGCCACCCGCATGAACGGGCCGGAGCTGGCGCGGTTCAAGAATGCGTTCAACGGCAAGCGCGAGCGCAACGAGTTGTACTCGGAAGAAGCGCAGTGGGTGCCGCAATACACCTTGGAAGAGGTCCTGCGCCAACACGCCGCGTCACTGCCCGGCGTATCCATCCAGTTCGGCCGCGAGCTTGCAGGCTTTGACCAGGACGACAACGGCGTGACGGCCGCCGTGCGCGACCTCCGAACGGGAGCGAGCGAGACCGTGCGCTGCGCCTACCTGGTCGGCGCGGACGGCGCGCGCAGTTTCGTCCGCGAGGGGATCGGCGCCCGGATGGAGGGCAGCAGCCGGGTGTTCAAGAACTACAGCATCATCTTCCGTGCGCCCGACCTACCGCGCCGCCAGGTGCATGGCGATGCGATCATGTACTGGCTGGTCAACGCCGACGTGCCCGCCCTGCTGGGGCCGATGGACCAGCACGGCCTGTGGTTCTTCATGGCGACCAAGCTCGCCGACGACGTGGACCCGGCCACCGTCGATCCGGTCGAGCTGATCCGCCGCGGCACCGGGGTGCACGACCTCGCCATCGAGGTAGTCCGCACCGATCCGTGGTCCGCTTACAGCCTGATCGCCGACCGCTACGCCGACCGTCGGGTATTCCTGGCCGGCGACGCCTGCCACCTGCACCCGCCCTTCGGCGGTTTCGGCATGAACATGGGCATCGGCGATGCGGTCGATCTCGGCTGGAAGCTGGGCGCGGTATTGAAAGGTTGGGGTGGGCCGTCCCTGCTCGATGCCTACGAGGCGGAGCGCCGGCAGGTGCACCAGCGGGTGATCGGGGAAGCCGAGACGAACTATGCGACCGTCGGCAACCAGCTCGTCCGCCCGCTGATCGAAGCGCCGGGGCCGGAAGGCGACGCGACGCGGCGCGAGGTCGGTGACGAGATCCTGCGTACCAAGTGGCGCGAGTTCCAAACGCTGGGCGTCGTGCTGGGCTACCGCTACGCCCATTCGCCGATCCTGGTGCCGGACGGCACGACGCCCCCGCCCGAGCACCCGTCGGACTACGTGCCCTCGGCCGTCCCAGGGTGCCTCGCGCCGCACGCCTGGCTTGCGGACGGGTCGTCGCTGTACGACCATTTCGGGCCGGGCTACACGTTGCTGGCCACCGACGGAACGGACGGGGCACAACCCTTGCTGGATGCGGCGGCCAGGCGCCAGATTCCCGTGTCGCTGTTCGCCCCCGGCGAGCCGCGCCTGCACGGGCTGTACGGCGCCCGCTTCGCGCTGATCCGCCCTGACCAGCACGTGGCCTGGCGCGGCGACACCCTGCCGGACTCGGCCGACCTGCTGGACCGGGTCGCGGGCCATGCCTGACCGCCCCGGAATCGGCAGCGGGCGGGCAGTTCACGTCACGCGGGCGTCAGCAGCCGCGCTTGCTTGACGGCTAGCGGCGCGGCACTCGCCACGTAGGCCGTCAACTGCCCTCGCAGGTCGGCCACGAACGCGCCGCCGGTCACGGCCGCCACGCGCTGCTCCGCCGTTTCGACTCCTCTGCGGTGCTGGTCCAGCAGTTGAAGCCCGGCCGGCGTGAAGACGACGGTCTTGGCGCGCCTGTCGCCGGGATCGAACTGGCGTGCGACGAAGCCGAGCGCTTCCGCCTTGTCCACCAGCTCCGCCATCGCCTGCTTGGTCACCCGCGCCCGCCCGGCGATTTCCGTCAAGCGCGTGCCGTGGAGGTCGAGGTTGCGGAACAGTGCCAGATGCACTTCCGCTACGGCATCGAAGCCGTTCTCATGCACCGTGCGCAGCACGTCGCGGACGAACGCCCTGGACGCCGACAGCAGCACGCGGTTGACGCTACGTGTCCTCCATGCGTCGTTCCGGTCCGACATGCGCTCGTCCGTCGCCGCAGGATCCGCGGCTGCGACGTAGGCGGCGAGCCGCTGCTTCATCCTGGCCACGAACGCGGCTCCCATCACCGTTTCCATGCGTTGCTCCGCCGCGGCGGCCCCCTCGCGCACCCGGTCGAGCATGGCAAGCCCAGTCGGCGTGAAGGCAACGATCTTGGCGCGCCGGTCGTCCGGATCGGCCCTGCGCCCGACGAACCCCAGCGCATCGGCCTTGTCCACCAGCTCCAACATGCTTTGCTTGGTCATGCCCGCCCGCGCGGCGATCGTGGTCAGCCGCGTGCCATGGAGGTCGAGGTTCTGGACCAGTGCCATGTGCACCTCGGTCACGGCGCCGAACCCGCCCGCATGGACGGCGCGGAGCTTCTCACGGCTGAACAGGCCGGTCGCGGAAAACAGCAGGCTGCCCAGGTTGCGGGTTCGCCACGCGGCGTCTTGGCTTCCCATCGCTGGCGCTCCGCCCTTCGCCGCAGCCCAGGTCAGGCCAGCAGCCGCCCGAGGATCGTGCGGTAGTCGTCGGCGGTCGGCTTGTAGGGACTGGCACGGTTGAACGGGCTGGCGACCATGCTTTCCGTGAGCCGCTCGACGGACGCAGCCCGGTAGCCCGCCTCGCGGTAGCTGGCGGGAAGCCCAAGCGCGGCGTTCAGCGCCCGCAGGGCGTCCGGGATGCCGGCCCGGTCGGCAAGACCCAGCGCGGCTGCGACCCGATCCGCCTTCGCCGGCGCGTGCGGCGCGACCAGGGCCACGGTGTGCGGCAAGGCGGCCGCGACGAGCATCCCGTGGTGCAAGTCCTGGTCCCCGCAAGTCACCGCCACGGCGTGGGCGGGACCGAGGCCCTTGTGGATAGCAGCACCCCCGGCAAAGGCGGCCGCCATCAGCTCGCCCCGGGCCGCATCGTCGCCGGCTACGGCGGCCGCGATGGCGGTGCAAGCGCGTGCGAGGCCGTCCAGCGCCAATGCGTCGATGATCGGGTTCGCTGGCTCGGAGAAGAACCCTTCGAGGCAGTGCGACAGCGCGTCGATGCCCGTGGCCGCGACCAGCCGCCGTGGCAGGGTACGGGCTAGGTCGGGGTCGCAGATCGCAACACGCGGGACCAGGCGCGGGCTGCGCGTGCCGACCGCTGGGCCGCCAGCGGCGTCGTGCAGGGCGGCCACGGGCGAGCTTTCGCTGCCGGTGCCCACGGTGGTCGGGATCGCGACGAGTGGTGCGACATGAAAGCCGACTCGCTCGGGCTTGCCCTGCATGTCGGCGGCGGATGCCGGGCCGCCCCCGGCAAGGGCCGCGACGAACTTGGCCGTGTCGAGCACGGAACCACCGCCCAACGCCACGATCCCGTCGCAGCCCGCGCCGCGGTAGGCTGCGAAGGCCGCGTCGGCCCCGGCGAGCGTCGGATTCTCTGGAACGTCCAGGTGCTGGGCCGTGCCCGGCGGGAGCGCTCGCGCGGCCACTGCGACCGCCCCGGCCCGTTCCAGTCCGCGGTCACTCAGCAGCAACGGCCGCTGGACGCCGAGCAGCGACAATTCGCCCGAAACCGACGAAAGTGCGCCAGCACCGAAGACCAGGCGCGGCAGCGGCAACACGGGAACCATGAGAACCTCCCCATTGGATGACGGCCGCTTGCGCCGTGGGTGGGAATTGCTTAGTCAGGGAACCTGACAACGTCAATCAGGCACACGGCATCCCGGCATAGCCGCGACAGATCCGAGAACGGTTCGGCGCCCCGACAGAGGATAAGTCATGAACGAGATCGCGCCAATCCGGCTGTCCGGGCGCACCACGCACTACATCAACGGCCAATGGTCTGCTGGAGGGGGGCGGACGTTTGCCGACCACAATCCCTTCAACGGCGAGGTCGTGGCCGAGGTCGCAGCCGGCGGACGCGCGGAGGCCGAGGCTGCCATTGCCGCCGCCCACGCCGCTTTCCCGGGCTGGGCCGCGACGTCCCCCAGCGAACGGCAGCGCCTCTTTCTCAAGGCGGCCGACATCGTGGAACGGCGGCGGCAGGACATCGCTCACATGATGAGCGTCGAAACCGGCGCCGGCGGCGCTTACGCGGGCTACCAGGTCAAGCTGGTGGCCGACCAGCTCCGCCATGCTGCCGGCTGGGGCTTCAGGCCCATCGGCGACGTGGTTCCCAGCGACGTGCCCGGCCGGCTCGCGCTCGTGGTCCGCAAGCCGCTCGGGGTGGTGGCGGGCTTCTCGCCCTGGAACGGCGCCTTTACCTTGGCGTGGCGCACCGTGCTGCTGCCCATGGTATTCGGCAACACGGTGGTGCTCAAGCCGTCGGAGGAAGCGCCGCTGTCCGCCGGACTGCTGGTTGCCGAGATCATGGACGAGGCCGGCTTCCCGCCCGGCAGCGTCAACGTCATCACGCACGCGCCCGGCGAGGCTGCCGGGATCGCCGACGCCTTCTTTGAAAGCCCCGCGGTGCGGAGCATCAACTTCACCGGCTCTTCCGCCGTCGGGCGGATGTTGGCGGCGCGGGCCGGCCAGGCACTCAAGCGCATCGTGCTGGAGCTGGGCGGCTACAACCCCGTGCTGATCCTGCGCGACGCCGACATGGCCAACGCGGTGGACACAACGGCGTTCAGCGCCTTCTTCCACCAAGGTCAGATTTGCATGAACGCGCGCAAGGTGCTGATCGAACGGCCCATCCATGACGAGTTCGTGGACCGGCTGGCGGCCAAGGTGCGAACCCTCAAGTCGGGCGACCCGACGGCGCCGGGCACCGTGATCGGGCCGCTGATCAACGATCGCGCGCTCCATTCGGTTCAGGAGCGGGTGCAGGATGCCGTGGCCCGTGGCGCCCGGCTCGTCACGGGCGGCCAAGCCGAGGGCCGGGTTTATGCGCCGACGATCCTGACGGGCGTGCCTGACTCGGCTCCCATCACCCGAGAGGAAACGTTCGGCCCCGTGCTCATCGTCGAAGCGGTGGACAGCCCCGAGGAAGCGTTCGCCAAAGCCAGCGACACGCGCTACGGCCTGTGCGCGAGCATCCTGACAAGCGACCAGGACCGCGGGCTGGAACTGGCGCAGCGCTTCGACTGCGGCATGGTGCACATCAACGGCCCGACCATGGCCAGCGAGCCGTCCCTGCCAAACGGCGGCGTGAAGGAAAGCGGCTGGGGCCGGTCCGGCCCCTATGCGGTCGAGGACTTCACCGAACTTCGCCTTATCACGGTCACGCGAGGCCACGGGCGCTACCCTATCTGAGTCACGAGACAGGGCCGGGCCGGGCAGCGGGGCCAGCCCTGGCAGGCATGGCCGGCTTCTGGCCTTGCTTCGACGGCAGGGATGTTCGGCATGATGGCGTCCTCGGTCCAGCCCGTGACGCGGTTCAAGACCTCGCACGCCTTCTCTTGATGCCCCTTCAGCCTGATGCTGCCCACAGCATCGGCACGAAAGGCCGGACCTGGACCCACGATGCTGGCTCATTGGCGATGAATGCGAGGGCGTCGTGGCGCGGCAGGATGCCGCCGAGTGGCCCGGCAGGTTCCTGAACACTCCGGCGCCACCATAGCACCTTGGAACGATCACTGGACGGAAACGGTTTCAGCCGGTTCACTGTCGCGCCCGTATGGGCCGAGACCAAGTGTAGCCCCTCCAAACCGGACGCGCTTGCACTTGACCTTCTTTGCGGCGGACGCGCCCGACCCTTGCGGCTCTGACCGTGGGCGCGCTGCTGGCGGTCGGACCGCATTGTCACCAACGGCCAAAGCAAGCCCGAATCAGCGCCGTGAGGATCCAGTAAAGGCGGGTGCCAGGCTGCCTGCCCTCCTTTGGGAACGTCATTGGTGAACCGGATCGTCAAGCTGCCGCGCTGCCGCAAGGCGGCGTCACACGCGGCCGGGTCGGTGATCCTGGCACCCGGGATCAGGAAAAGAATAAGTCTCTCGTGCCAGCTTGCCTCCGAAGGCTACCAGGGAGGATTTTGCAACCAAGTCCACGGTGCGCAGGTTTTTAGAACACGGACGAGGCATGCATGCTGGCTTCCAACCCAGCCCAAACAGCCTCCTGGCTTTACCAGAAACAAACCTATCCTAAAGAAAGATGATGGTGTTGAGCAGCAGGTTGAGGCTGCTGCCGGTGCTGCGCGTGTAGGTGACCGGAGTCGGATGGTCGGTGTAGCTCATGCCGACATTCACATTGACGCCGGGCAGCACGATAGCGCCGTATGACGTCGTGAAGGTGCTGGCGCCGTCATGCGCGAGCACCCCTCGTCTGCGCGCGGCAGCAACCGCGTAACCACTGAAATCGTTGTGGTTGACGACCAGGCTGGCCAAGTCGTTCGGCCGGCCTGGGATCAGCCCGAAGCCATACAGGCGCCCTTCATAGTATGTGGAGAAGGTGTTGAAATACGACGGCACGTGCTCGACGGTGAACCCGGCGTACACGCCGCGCCGGGCTGAGCCGAACCCAGCGTTCGGCGCCGTCTGCAAGAGCTGCCGGTCGGCAAGGAGGTACAAGCCGTAGTCGGGCTGCTCGCGGTGCAGCGTATTGGAAAGCTCCCGGTACCGGCTCGTGGTGACGCTCGCGGCACCGCGGATCCACATCTGCATCTGGCTTGGCGACGGGTTGACCCGGTAGCCGGCCTCGTCGAGCACGATCACGCCCGCATTGCGCACCTTGAGATTGGTCCCGGTGGGATTGCCGAGACGCTCGGCAACATTTCCATCGGGGCTGAACGCGCGCGACACGGTGCCTTTCGTGTAGAAGTCACTCGGCAAGTTGACCCTGACGTTCACGCCGTAGGTGGGCACGCCACTGGAGGATTGCCCATTCTCGTTCGGAAGGCTGGCACTCGGCCCGAACACGCCGCTCGACAAGCTGCCGCCAACCTGCGAGCCGAGGAACTCCGTCGAGTTCTGCAACAGGCCGACTTTGATCTCGACCTTCTTATTGAACAATGTCTGGTAGTAAGCTGCCAGGCCGAGATACAGCCCATTGGGTCCAGCAGGATTCCAGTTCGTCGAGAAGGACGACACATCGAACTGGATCTGCCCGTCGGGGATCCCGTATCTGTTGAGGTCGTACAGCACGTAGAGCTGGTTCTGGGTCACGTAGGTCGGCAATTGGCCGCTGTAGATCTGGCTATCCCGGCTATGCTTGCCAAAGACGTTGCCGGCCGGCAACGCGTGGCGGAGCAGGTTGTCCTGAAACGTCGTGGCCGAGATGCCAAAGTAGCTGATGCCGCTCTCGGCGAGTTTGGTGCGCAGTCCAAACAGCCCTTGGTCAATCGTATCGGTCGCACCGGGAACAGGTATGAGCCATCCACGGATCTTGAGAGTGTCGGCCAGGGCATAAGGGTTTTGTCCCGGCGCCGGCGCTGGCGGCGGGATGACCGGGTTCAGCGACGGCGCCGGCAGTTCCGTCGCCTGCGCCAACTGCATCAGGCCGGTGTTGACGACCGGCTCGTCTGCGAGCGCGGGGTGCATTAAGATTCCGTATGCCGCCAGGACGGCAACGGCCAAAATGCAAGATGACAGCACCGACCGGGCTGGCGGCTGTGGCATGGCGTCGGTGCCTTGAAGGATCTCTTGCATGGTTCCTAATAGATTTTTTGTATTTCGTAGATTTTTTTCAGATTGCTACCCTGCAGCGTTCGTTGTCAAGGCACTCGGGCCTTGTGACATCTGCTTATCTGGGTAGGTGGCGACTTATCCGCGCTGGGTTTGCTGGATAGCTTGGTAGGTGCTGGTAAGCCGCAATTTGCGCTCGGAACCGTTGTTGTCGGCGGGTTAGCCCGGGATGGCCGAGGAGGTAAATAAGTGCGAGCGGCGCTTGCTATAGAGCTTACCCAGAGGCTGGTCGTCGCGGTGGGCAGGAGGCGGCGCCACGATGGCGTCGAGGGCGCGTTCGACAGCGCGCAGCACAGCGGCTCTATACGTGGCGCGAACACGGCGGCGTTGCCGACCTTGGCGGCACAGGTGCGGTCGGGCGATCAGTGCATGAGGCAGACCTGCCATCTCTCGGCACGGCCATGCCGTGCGCCGCAGAAGTCGAATGCCCAAAGCGCCTGCCGGCCGCCCGTCCAGCGCCTCGGCCACCACGCCGGCACCGCGGCTGCGGCCATCGGTGCGCACGCTGGTCTCCTACCAGCCGCCCTCTGCCGTGACCGTTCTGGTCCAGGCTCATGCGGCATCACATCCCATAGAGCCGGCTGACCATGCCGCGTCGGTGCCAACGGCTTGGCTGGGACTCATGCGTAGTCAGGCGAGCGTTGCGGTTGCGCTTTCCAGCTTGACCTGCTGCCGCACAGCCCGGGAAATGCCGGTTCAGCCTTCCGAGAGGAAGGTTCCTGAGCCGTTGTCCAGCGGGCCGCCGTTCAGCCAGGCCGTGCCCCGCTGGTAAAGCGCTTCCACCTCTGGCCCCCTCAGGCCCGGCAGGTTCCGTTTCACGGGAAAGCCCATGCGGGTCTGAAGGTAGGCGAGGTGGCGGTAGCCCGGCGGGAACTGCTCCAGCAGTTCCATGTCCAGGACCGGCACGGCGCCAGGCGTCACCGGGTCAAGCCGGTCCTTCTCGTAGATCGGCTGCCTCAGCACGATGCCCCACTTGCCATCCCTTCTCTCCAGCAAGTCGTAGAACCGCCCGTTGCACAGCACGTCGCAGAGCACGCCCTCCACCTGGCTGCGCTGCGAGATGGTCATTTTGGTTTGCGACACCGCGCGGTCGCCTCGAAGGTCGACCGAGATGCCGCCCAAGCTGTGCAGGCTGTTGAAGCCTTTGGCCCAAGCTTCCCTGCCCATGGCGACGAACTCGTCGCCGGTGCCGTCGGTCCAGGTCGCGACCATGCGCCCGTCTGGGTGCCAAAGGCCGCGCAGGCGTTCCCAATCACCGGCATCGCGCCAGATCACCCAGTTCTCCAGCAGGTCGCGGATCTGCCGGCGGTCCACGGCTTGATCCGGGTCCGTTGTCATTTGGCCAGGGTCAATCGTGGTTTGCATGGGTGTTACCGCTGCTAGGATGGTGGTGGCCGGCGAGAGAATTTGCCGCTCACTGCTCAGTCTCAGTATTTCGTGAAGCCAGCCGCCGGCGGCTTGTCGGCGACGCCTGCAGCGCCTTCGAAACAGGATGCATCGTCCATCACCCCCCATTTGGGGTCGGTCATCCGGCGCCAGATGTTGGTGGTGACCACGGGTTCCTTGAGTGCGTCCTCGTCGTAGAACGTGATGTGGTTGTGAAGCGTGTTGTCGGCGACGCGATGCAAGGACCATTGGATGTGCAGCTTTGGGCTATGCGGAAGCAACGCCGCCGCGAACGTCGTCGATCCGTTGATGCCCACCGTATCCACATGCAGCGTGTCGCCCTGCCAGTATCCGATGGAGTGGCCGCTGTAGCTGGGCGCCAGGTCCTTGGGATGCGGCCGCCCGTCGGTCCAGATCGTGATCGGGACGGTGCCCCAGAAGAAGAGCGTCACCTCGCCAGGCGTTTGGACCACCTCGTCTGGGTAATTCTTGTTGACGAGCATGAAGGGCACGCCGAACGGGCGGCAACGGGCGCCGACGTCGCCGACCGTCTTGCCCCTGCGCGACCCTTCGGCCCGCTCGTCAGCCAGCTTCTGGTAAGTTGCCGTGTAGGGCAGCGGCCAAGGGCTCAGGTAGGTCGGCGGACGGCCATCCGGCGAGGTCCCGGAGTTCGTCAGGGACGCCTTCCCGGGCACGCCGATAACTGTCCCGAGCCACAGGCCCGAGATGTCGGGCGCCTTGGGGTCGCCATACAGCGACACCCCCGGAACCAGTTCGGAAATTTGAGGATTGTCGGCAACCGCTGCGTCAGCCGCGCAGCAGCCAAGGGAGAGGCAGCCCATGGCCGTTGTGACGGCAGCAACCGTGAGGAAAGAGACTCTCTTCGGACCGAACACGATTTCCATTGCGCGTCTCCAGAAACACGACGTCACAAGCCTTTTGTGGATGCGTTCAGCACGGCCTGCAACCTTCCTTTGATGTCCACCCCGGCTTGCCCCTTCGTTCGCGCGAGACGGGTCTGGCCGGGAATGCTGGCGGTCAGAACGGCTTTGTGCTGGTGCCGAGCAGCCGTCCCAGGGAGACTACGGTGAACAAGGCAATCTCGAAGCCGCTCTTAGCCCGGCCAAGCCTTACATCGTTGAGATTGTCAGGGTTGACGAAGTACTCGGCAAGCGGCCGGATGGCGATGGCAGGTGTGGCTTGCAGGCTGCCGATGACCTCGAATGCAAAGCCGTCCCGGGCTTGGTCCGGGCCTCGGCCGGAGTAGAAGTTGTGGGCCCTGGTCTCGAAGGTGGCCTCGACGGCACTCAACCGCTGATAACGCGCCTGGATGCCGAGTGCGTCCAATGGCCGCCCGGGGATCAACCCGGTGAAGTTCATCCCAATGAGAGCGTCCAGGTCGATGGGCTGCGGCTTGTCCGCAGACGCGTTCAAGGAGCCGTAAACGTTGATGTTCGCAGGCTGGGTTCCGGGTTTGGCGGCGCCGCGCCAGATCGTTTGCAACCCTTGCATGTAGAACACGGCGCCACCGGGATAGTTAGCCGCGCTCGTGCGCCTCGTCACCGGTGCCGGCGATCCCTTGCTGTTCGAGTAGCCTGTGCGCGTATCGTATTCCACGCCGACTTCGAGGTTGGCCGGGTATGCTGCATTGCTGAACTCGCTGCGGTAGCCGATTTCCGCAAGGATTTGTGCGCCGGCGGCGTTGTGGGCGCCGAAAGCGAGCGGATAGTTCGTGGAGTTGTCGTAGTTGTCCTCGAAGCCCCCCGCCTGGGCGTACCAGAACCGGTCGAACTTGTAGGTTGCCCGGCCGCCCCACGTCGGGAACGGGACGGTCGGGAAGTCGCCGTCCACCACGACAGTTGTGGAGTAGTGCGTCAAAGGGTCCAACGAGTTCGGAAGGAAGAAGTAACGGAAAACGCTGGTCTGGCCGGCCTCGATCGACAGCCGGTCATTGAGCAGCCGTTGCTCGTATGTCAACTCTGAAAGGTAAGCGAAATGGCCGGACAAGGCAGGCGTACCTTGCAGGTTGCTCACCAAGGCGCCGCCGCCATCGATGACGAAATTGGGCTCATTGGCCCTGAACGTGTTGAATGTCACATAGGCATGGATGTTGCCGCCAGTGATCCCGGCGGCCTTGCCGAGATCAACGTCGAGGCCCGGTGCGATCGCCAGGATATTGTTGGTTTCGTGTGTGCGCACGCCGGCCGACAGGTTGTTCGAAACGCGGTCGAACGCGAGGCCGTGGAAATCGAATCCAGCGTCCAGCAAGGTCTTCCCAAGTTCAGGAAACAGGCCGACCCGAGGCACGGGAGAGATCGGCGTCGGTGGTCCGCCTGCCTCTGTTGACGAGCTTCCCGTGGTATCCTGGCCGGGAATTGGAGACACGCCGAGCAGATTGGTGCTGTTCCCCGGGCTTGCTTCCGGCTTTCCGGCATCGGCGGGCACTGCGGTGAGGGGTGGCCTTCGACCAGTGACACCCGACTGCGCGTGAGCTGCCACAGGCAAAGCAATCGCAGCAAGTAACGCAAGCGCGGACGCGGCGTGCGTGTCGAAACGGGCCGTCGCGGCGGCGCGGCTGGCACGCCTTCCGCTCTTCCAGCCAGCTCTGGATGGCACCTTCTTCACAGGCAGAGGGTTGTCAGTGCCACGGACGTTCATGCGCTTCCCTAATGTCACGGGGACGTTATCACCGTCCTTCAAGGTCGATTTGCATGGGCTTCTCGGACCTGTCAACAAAAGAACATCTGATTTCAAGTAACATGGATATTGTGTACGAAAATTGACATTCTTGGCTGGGTAGCAAGCTCAGGCCGGCTTTCCGCCATCCCGGATTTTTCGATCCTTGTTTCCTTCCATCCCGACTGGTAAGGCGTCCTGACAAAATAGGCGGGCGGCGCGGGACGGACCGTTCGGCGCGACGAATCTGCCGGGTTGTGGAGGGTGGCGATGAGCAGCGGAACAAACGAGATGGCGTCTCCTGTTCCGTTCCGGGCGGATGGCGCGGGGCCAGGCTTCGGGGCAGGCATGGGCGTCGAGGTCATGGGCGTTGCAAGCGCCGAGGCCGCGGGCGGGCTTGACCGCGATTGGCTGGCCGTGGGCGCAGCCGCAGCGGGTCTGATCTTCAGCACCGGCACCCTTGCGGTCTACTCGTTCGGCGTGTTCGTGCGCCCGCTGACGGCGGAGTTCGGTTGGACCCGTACCGGCTTGTTCGCCGCCCTTTCCTTTTTTCAGTTCGGGATGGCTTTCGCGTCTCCGCTTTGGGGCGCGTTGCTCGACCGCTTCGGCCCGCGCCGGACGGTCCTGTTCTGCCTTGTGGCCTTGGCACTGCTGGTCGCGTCCCTCGGCCTGCTGACCGCCAATCCGTGGCACCTTTACCTCGTGTTCCTGGCCGTCCCCCTGCTGGGCGGCTGCGCGTCGCCGATCGGCTATTCCGCTGTCATGGTGCGGCGCTTCGACCGCAGGCTCGGCTTCGCGCTCGGCTTGGCCCTTATGGGCGTGGGCCTGGGCGGTGCCGCCCTGCCGCCCTTGGCGCAGTTCCTGCTGGCCGACTTCGGGTGGCGCACAGCTTATGTCGCCTTAGGTGTGCTCACCTTGGTGGTAACGCTGCCCGCGGCCTTGGTTGCCACCCGCAACGCGTCCGGCCCGCTCCCTCGCCGAACGGGAGCAGCACTGTCGATCACGCCCATGCTGTTCACGCGCGCTTACCTGCTGATGGCGGCGGCCTTTGTCCTGTTGGGCGTGGTCAGCGTCGGCGTGCTGGCCCACCTTGTTCCCATGATGGTGGATCATGGCCTTACGCCAGCCGAAGCGGCCCGCGTCGCCGGGCTGTCCGGGTTGGCCGTGCTGGTGGCGCGCGGCGGTCTGGGCTGGGTGCTGGACCGGGTGCACGCTCCTTACGTGTTGTGCGTGGTGAGCACGATCGCTGCGGTCGTGCCGTTGCTGCTGGCGTATGGCGAGGGGCCGGCGGCCAGCTATTTGGCGGCCGTGCTGCTGGGGTCGGCCATTGGCGCGGAGGTGGACTTTGTGTCGTTCCTGGTCCGCCGCTACTTCCATCAGGCCGCGTTCGGCCGCTTGTATGGGATTGCGTTCGGCCTCTACATGCTCGGCACTGCGGTGGGCCCCGTCACGCTCGGCTATAGCTTCGATCACCTCGGCGGATACCGGCCCGGCCTCATCCTGTTCGCCCTCCTCAGCCTCCTTGCCGCCGCTGCCGCCTTTGCCATGCCGCGGTACACGGTGCCGGCCGGCGCACACCCGGCTACCTGAAACACCCCGGAAGGAGTCCGCAATGCGAATCGTTGCGCTTGAAGAGCACTGCACGTTTCCGGACATCGCGGCACGTATCGGCCCCGAGGCGATACGCGCCCGCGGCCTGACCCCGGGCGGCCTTCCGATACCCGCGGTGGACCGGCGCGAGCAGCTGCGGGACGTGGGTGCCGGACGCTTGGCCGACATGGACGCCGCCGGCATCTCGCTGCAGGTGTTGTCGATCGCGCAGGCTGGCGCCGACTTGCTGCCGGGCCGGGAAGGCGCCGATCTCGCCCACGATTTCAACGAACGCCTGGCCCAGACGGTTGCCGAGCACCCGGATCGATATGCCGCCTTCGCCCATCTTCCCACGTCCGCGCCGGAACTCGCCGCCGACGAACTGGAACGCTGCGTGACGGAGCACAAATTCCTGGGGGGCATGGTGAACGGCACCACCGGCGGGCTGTTCCTCGACGACCCGAAGTTCGAGCCGCTGCTGGCCCGGTTCGAGCGACTGGGCGTGCCGCTCTATGTTCACCCCGCGCCGCCGCCGCCCGCTATTCGCGAGGTGTATTACAGCCGTCTGCCCGGCCATTCGAGCCTACTGCTCTCCATCGCCGGCTGGGGCTGGCATTCGGAAACCGCGATCCACGTACTCCGCCTTGTGCTGTCGGGCGCGCTGGATCGGCATCCGAAGCTCAAGCTCATCATCGGCCATATGGGCGAGGGCTTGCCCGCAATGTTCGCCCGCTGCGACCAGGTGTTCGCCGACGAGGCGCGCGACCGGCTGACGCGCACGGTGACGCAAACGATCACGGACCAGGTATGGGTGACGACCAGCGGGTTCTTCAGCCTGCCGCCCTTGATGGCGCTGCTGATGACGTTCGGGGCCGACCGGGTGCTATTCTCGGTGGACTACCCGTTCAGCCCGAACGGGAAAGGAGCCGACTTCCTCCGCTCGCTTCCCATCTCGGACGCGGACAAGCTCAAGCTCGCGCATGGCAACGCGGACCGTCTGCTCGGGCTTGACGCCGGGCAGATCGCGCCCGGCGCCTGACGACGCTTCCCGCAAACTGGGCCAGGTCTAATCAGGCCCTCGCTGTTGCCGTGGTCGCACTGGAGCGCCGTGCCCATTCCGGGCAGCACCGAGCAGGGAAACAGAAGAATGGGAAACAAGCAAGATGACGTCCAGGATCGAAGCGTGGGAGGCTGTCCTGTTTCAGGCCAGTCTGAGACCACTTTATCGTCGCACCGTCTTCATCCCCCGCTGACTTCCAACCTTTCAACGCATAATGGTTAGCAGATGACAGACCCCGCCCGTTCCCTCTCCCCCCGCTTGATTGCTGCCGCTGCTTTGCTCTTCTTCGCTCCGGTCGTGGTCAGCTTCGCCGTGGCTCCCGGCGCGGCATGGGTCCGCAATTACCCCGGGATATTCTTCCATCTCGCTATCTTTCTACTGGTGGCCAAGCTTGAAGCCCCCGAGTGGGCCAAGGCCGCTGGTTACGGCTGGCTGGTTCTCGACGTGATGACCGGAGTGCTGACTCTTAACGGCGTTCCATATGAGATCTATAACTTTGTCCGGCTCGGCGGCCACATCTTCGGCGGAATTTGGATCGCGACGGCGTCGCTGTCAGGATCGCGTCCGATGATGATCGTCGGCGTCATCACGGGTGTTTACCTGTCCGCCTACACCTTCGTCTCACCCTTCGTGTCGATGAAGGTGCTGGGGCCGAACGCGATCCTCGTGCTGGTCTGGTTGGCCATCATCGCCTGGCAGAATGGCAGCAAGCCGCAGCCGCGTACCGTGTCGCCATCATCGGGGAGCCGTGATCCGGTAAGCGCGTAGCCGCCCTGTAAGCATGGCGTGATCAAACATCAGCCCTGAAGAAAGATCGAACATCTTGATCAATCGTCGGCGTTTTGTCGCCATCACACCCGGTGCCCTCGGCCTGACGGCGCTGACCGTTCACAACCCGGCCTGGGCGGCGTCGCCCTTACCCGGGCAGCAAACTTACTTCCTGTTCGCGTTCAGCAACGCCGTCGCAGGACAGGAAGAAGCCTATGCCCGCTGGTTTTCCGAGCCGCATGTTCACGACACGGGCCTGCTTTCCGGTGTCGTCGCGGCCCAGCATTACGTCGACGCGGGGGTGGAGCTACGCAAGGGGCCAGCGAAAACGCCGCATGACCTTATTCTTTATACGGTCGTGACCGATCGGCCAGGTGAAATACGAGATGCCATCGTGCGCCAAGCGGACCTAGGCAGAGCATGGCCGGGTCCAGCGCTGGCCTCGGTGAAGACCGTGACGTACCGGGCGACTCAGCCGCGGATGGATGGCGTTGGCGGAGAGCCTGCGGATGCCCAGGACGGCAACGCGGCAACCTATCTGGTGCTCGCCTTCCTTGATGCAGTTGCCGGTCAGGACGAAGCCTTCAACGCCTGGTATGACACTGTCCACGAACCTGAGTTGTTGGCGAATCCAGGGGTGGTCACCGGCCAAAGGGCGGTGCTCAGTGAGCTGCAGATGGGGCCGTCCGATATCCAGTCCCGTTACTTGATGATGATGACGCTCACCACGCGCGACTTGCCGGCAGTGTTCCGCAAGATCGTCGCTGGTGGCCCGCCCTCGCCGGCACTGGATCGCACGCGCGGCTACGGTTTCAACTACCGGGCCGTCACATCGTAGAGCCTGTTCGAGCAGGCTCATGGTCTGTTGGTGAGCCACCATCCGCTAGGTTGAATTGCAAGAACTTTTACATAGCTCCACGGCTTCCCGAAACGGTCAGGATCTGCTGCGATGAGTCCAACGACGCGCCGCGAATTCGTTACAGCCGCGGTTCTTACCCCGCTGCTGATCGCAGACCCCATCCATGAGGGCAAGGCGGCGGACAACGTGCGGCCTGCCCGGCCTGCCCCGTCTTCCGAGCGCTTCGACTACGTCGTCGCCGGCGCCGGCCACAACAGCCTGATCTGCGCCGCTTACCTGAGCAAGGCGGGCTACCGCGTACTGGTCCTCGAAGGGCAGGCGATGATCGGGGGCGGCTGCAAGACGAGCGAGATGCTGCTCCCCGGCTTCAAGGAGGACTGGTGCTCCTCCACGCACGGCATCATCACCGGCAATCCGATGCTGGCCAACAACGAGCTGCACCTCGATCATTACGGGTATGAACTCCTGAATCCAGATACCGTCATTCATTTCCCCTTCTCTGACGGGGCATCGTTCACCGTTTTTCGGAATGACCTGGAGCGCACGGCCGACACGATCGCCCAAGTCTCGAAGAAGGACGCGGCCACCTTCAAGCAGATGGCGGCACAGCGGGCTTCCGCCTTGCCGAAAAGCCCGGACGGTCCCTCGAAGACACAGGCCCAAACGTTCCTCAAAACGTTGGGCGAGATGAGCGGGTATACCGCCGCGCGGCAAGTGTGGGAGAGCCGGCATATGCAGGCGGCCGCCTTGTCGGGCGGCAAGTTCTCCGGCCCCTCGGGCAGCGACCCTGGCACGGGATTGCAAGCGTTCTCGATGCTGAGTCACCTGGCTGGGCGGCCGATGCCCAAGGGCGGCTCCGGCATGCTGTGCGTCGCACTGGGGCGGCTCATTGAAGCCAATAACGGCGTCATCATGACGAGCATGCCCGTGACTCAGTTCGTTGTCGAAGGCGGCCAATGCAAGGGTGTCGAGTGTGCAGACGGCAGCAAGTTTCGTGCAGACATCGCCGTGGTCTCGACGATGCACGTCAAACACATGCTGAACATGGCCCCGCGTGAGCTATGGGGCGAGACCTTCACGCAGAACGTGGCCCTGATGCAGCCGGAAACCGGGATGTTCGCATTCCACTACGCGCTCCAAGAGCCGCCGAGGTACAAGCTCTCCGCCGGCGGCGCGGTGAGCAGCCCCGAGGCCGCGATCATGGAGGACCCTGCCAGCATCTTCGTGCTGAACGAGGATGCTGCGCGGGGGGAGTTGCACATGGACGACTACCCGCTCCAGATCTGCCACCAATCCGTGTTCGACACGAGCCGCGTTCCGGACGGCTACGGTTCGGTCAAGGTTCAGGGGTATGTGCCTTACGACCTGAAGCAGGGCGCCGGGCAATGGGACGAGATCAAGGATCAGGTGGCCGATGCGGTCATGGCGCGCTACATGGCGCTGACCGCAAACCTGACCCAGGGAAAGATCCTCGCGAAACATCTCGTCAGCCCATTGGACATGGAACGGGGGAACGCCTCGATGTGGCGAGGCAGCGTTCATGGCTTCGACAATCGGTTCGGCCTGTCTGCGCCCTATCGCATGCCGATACCGGGCCTCTATCAAACCGGTGACTGCACCGCACCGGGGGGCGGGATCAGCGGCTTCCCCGGACGGAATACCGCCGACCTTATCCTGCGCGACCGAGGACGGGATATAAGCCAAGTCGTAGCCATTGGTGCCGGAGTCCCGGATTGATTAACCTGAAAACCCCGTTCTGATTGGTATTGTTGGAATCAAGTGGTTTTTACCTCACACTGGCGTTCATTCTTCATGACCGCTGGTGTGAGACTTCGTTTGGCACGCTGCCGCCGGCCAACCCGGCGAAGAGCAGGATGGTGAGGGCGAAGAAGTGGTAGGTGCGCGGAATAAACCGGCTACGCGGAAACACCTGAACGAGCCAGGCGAAAGGAATGCCAAGGGCGAGGATTTCAAACAGCGTGCCCGTGAACAGCCATTGCAAATTTTTGACGCCGTTTGCTGTGCCCGTTTTCCTCCGTGCCTGTATGGACATCGGCTGATCCCAAATCCGGGCGCTGTCGCCTGGCGGTTCGTCCATGGGAAGCTGCTGGATGACCCAACCGCGATTACCCGATGTCCACCTCGTCCGCAGGAAATCTAGAGTTGGAGCACCGTTGACAGGCAGCCTTGACCGTTTAACCCATCTTGTCCAACTGCGAACACCTACGCATCATTGTCCAACTTAGAGAGCGATCACGATGACACATA
>CAXTLC010000057.1:0-2517 GCA_964245075.1 uncultured Acetobacteraceae bacterium | reverse complement strand
CTGCGAACACCTACGCATCATTGTCCAACTTAGAGAGCGATCACGATGACACATACTCCCGTAGTACGCCGTGCCCTGCTTCGTGCCGGTGCTTGCCTTGCCGCGACGCTGGCCGTTGCACAACTCGCCCCCGTTTCAGCCCTGGCCCAGAGTCCTGCCGCCGTCCCGGGCAGCACACCGCCGCGGATCGGAATCATCGGGTCCGGCAACATCGGAAGTACGATCGGGACGTTGTTGGTCAAAGCCGGTCATCCAGTTCTGTTCTCCTCACGTCGACCGGAGGAGCTGAAGGGCCTTGTGGAAAGCCTTGGTCCACTCGCGCGCGCCGGCACGCCCGCGGACGCTGCTGCTTTCGGGGACGTTGTATTGCTGGCGGTGCCTTATGCGGCCATGCCCCAACTCGGTCGCGACCTCGCATCTACGTTGGCTGGCAAAGTGGTCATCGATGCCACGAATGCCTCCGCAGCACGGGACGGCGAGGCCGCCCAGACCGCGCAACGCGAGGGCATTGGCGAGGCATCGGCCGGCTACTTCCCGGGCGCACACCTCGTGCGCGGCTTCAACACCATCAATTACAAGAAGCTTGCCGAGGCAGCGCACCAGTCCAGTCCAGTCATTGCGATCCCGCTGGCCGGTGATGACCAAGCCGCACTGACGACCGCCTCAGGCCTTGTGCGTGATGCCGGTTTCGAGCCGGTCGTAGTCGGTCCCCTTGCACGCGCTAAGGACTTTGCTGCTGGCAGCCCTGTCTTCCTCCAGCTTCTGACAGCAACCGAACTTCGCCAGCGCTTGCAGGTCTCGCCGTGAGCAAGGCCACACTGAGGCGGTCCATGGCTGACGTTTCTGCTGGGCAAAGATAAACAAGAGAAAAGCATGCCAAGTGATTTGCCTGCACAGGAGGACGGCACCCCCGACGGACCCGATGTTGCCCCGCTCGCGGGCAATGAAGGATTGCCCTATCGACTGTTGCGCCGCGTCCTGGACGTTCGCCCTGCGGAGGCGCAGGGGCTGTTATGGTCTTGGATCTATATATTCGCCGTCTTGTGCTCCTATTACGTGATGCGCCCTATCCGCGACCAAGCGGGAATTGCGGGCGGTGTGAATAACCTGCAATGGCTCTTCACAGGTACCTTGCTGGGCATGCTGGTATTGAACCTGCCATTTGCCTGGATCGTGCGGACCATGCCGCGCAGCCGGTTCATACCAATCACTTACCGCTTCTTTGCCGCCAACATCCTGTTGTTCGCTGCGGCACAATACACCTTCTCCGGCAGCGCCGCCGTCTGGGTTGGGCGCATTTTCTTCATTTGGACTTCGGTATTCAATCTTTTCGTAGTTTCGGTTTTTTGGGCGCTGCTCGTCGATTTGTTCAGTGCTGAGCAAGGCAAGCGCTTGTTCGGCTTTGTCGCCGCTGGCGCCTCGTTCGGCGCCATCCTCGGCTCGGCTGTGACGGCGTCGTTCGCGGCACTGGTTTCTCCCGGTCTTCTCCTGCTAGCCGCCGCGGTCCTCCTGGAAGTTGCGGTGTTCTGCGCCCGCAGACTTGGTCGATTGTCATCGGCGCTAAGCCGGCCACAAGCGCCGAAGGAGGGCGCGCGAGAAGATCAGGTCGAGGCTGAACATGAGCTTGCAGAGCGCCGCCAGGAGCAGCGGAGCATTGAGGTTCCGCTCGGCGGCGGCGTGCTGTCCGGCTTGGTGCGCTCGCTCCGGCAACCCTACTTGTTGAACGTAAGCCTGTTTCTGCTGTTCTTCTCGATAACGTCCACTTTCCTTTATTTTCAGCAAGCCTCTATTATTGGTAACAACTTTAGTAGTCGGGTGGCGCAAACACAATTCCTCGCTACCCTCGACTTGATCGTCAATGTGCTGACGTTAGTCATTCAGCTTTTCCTGACAGGGCGCATCGTCCGCTTCTTCGGTGTTCCCAAAACTCTGGGCCTACTGCCGGGCATGAGTGTCTTGGGCTTCGCGGCGCTGGCCGCCTTGCCGGGCCTGTCCAGCATTGTGCCGTTTCAGGTCCTGCGACGTGCCGGAAATTTCGCAATTACCCGTCCCACGCGGGAAGTGCTGTTCACCGTATTGCCGCGCGAAGACCGCTACAAAGCGAAGGCGTTCATCGACACGGTCGTGTATCGCTTGGGCGACCAAATCGGTGCTTGGTCCTATGCCGGCCTGATCGCGCTGGGTTGGGACTTGCGTGGCATCTCATACGCCGCCATCCCGATTTCTGCCCTCTGGCTTCTGAATGCCATTTGGTTGGGCCGGCGCGAGTCCACAATGGCAAAAGAGCGGGCGGCGGAAGCGAGACTGGCCTTGACCACGTTGTGACAACGCTGCACCGTTACTTGTCGGACCGAGGTTGCGATAGCGCGACCAGGGCGGTTTAAGGTGTTTCCGTTTGTCTGAACAGCAGCCTGCGCGTTTCTGAGTGGAGTTTTGCCGAGTTCAGGCTGCCGCGGTCTGCGGCAGCCTGTCAAAGTAGGCCTGGTTCGGCGTGTTCCGGCCAGGACTGCAATGCAG
>CAXTLC010000056.1:0-31845 GCA_964245075.1 uncultured Acetobacteraceae bacterium | reverse complement strand
GGCTAGAGCATCAGCCGTGCGCCTATCAGCACGGATGATGCTCTAGCCTGCATTCGCCCTGACTGGAAACAGTCAGGGCGTCAGTTGCCAGGCCAAACAAGGAGCTAGGCCGCGCTGACCATTCACGGGCAGCCAAAAAGCGGTCTAATGGGCCGGGGGCTTCCCGGACTCGGCACCTTGAACGCCGGGCTGGACCGAGCTTAGCGTGCCGCCAGCCTGGCCTTTCTGTTCGTTGCGGACGGCAGTGCCGCCCTTGTTCTGCAACGTGTCCTGCATGTGCGGGGTGGCGGTTGTCTGCCCACCAGTGCCCATGGTCGTCTGCTTGCCGGCGGCGGGGCCGCTCGTCGTGCCCGACGGTTGGGCGGCTGCCGCGGTCACCATAGCCGCAGCCGCGACGGTCGCCATCACCAGGATTCGCATCGTTCAGCTCCCTCGTACTTTGGGACGGCGCAACGTCCGTCCGATGCAGCAACGTGCCCAGGTCCAGGCTGTTCCACGGCCCATGCCTTACGTGCCGTCCTTCGGCACATCGAACACCTGCCTGAATGCCGCCTGCGTGCTGTCCACGACTTCCACCGCAACCGGGCCGGCGGGCTTGAACTCGAAGGTGATGGCCGGGTCCTCGCTGAGCGAGATGTCGGCATCCAGGGTGAAGACGGTCTGGCCGCCGGACGTCACCTTGACATCCTGGATGTAGCGTGCCGGAATGAAGTTGTGGCTCAACTGGTCCACCTGCATGCCATTGTTGTTCGGATGGCTGATCAACAGTTGCGCCGTCTCGACCTCACCCGGCGCGCCCTCGATGTGGAAGCGCATCTGCCCCAGCCGGCTCATGGCCAGCTTCGCGTCCTTGCCCATCGGCGCGGAGCAGCCGCCGGCGGCTTTGACGAAGCGCTCGGTGGACAGCAGCCTGCCATCACCGGTCTCCACCACGGCATGCATCAGGGTGTACTGCTCGACCCGCACGCGGGTGCGGAGGACGCGGGGCTCTGCCGCCGGGCCGAAGTGGAACGTGCCGACCAGGGGCGACGGGTTGCCGTCCACCGTGATGTAGAGCGTCCTGACATGCGCCGAACCGTCGATCGTCACGGTGATCGGGACCAAGGACGCGTCCAGCGCCCGCGCCGGCGCGTCCAGCGCGACGATCCCGGCGCCGTCCTCCACCGCATGGTCACCGAACACGGCGTGTTGCAGGTCCTTCCAGCGCTGTGCCCGGTCCGCCTCGTCCTCTCCGGCATGCAGCGGCGCCGCGGTGAGCATCAGCAGGCCGAATGCGGCAACGGTCTTCCTCATGGCGCCTTCTCCTGGTTGCCGGGTGGCTACTCCCACTCCAGTTCCTTGAATGCGGCCGTCACGTTGCGGCCGTTGTAGTCGTCGAACAACGTCCAGCGCCCGCGTTCGCTGCCGCCCACCGTGGCCACTGCGTCCTCCAGCTCCACGCCGCGCGCGATGGCCGCGCGGGTCTCGGTCAGCAGCACGGTGAGGTAACGCTGTTCGTCGGCCGCGGCGCCCGGCCACGCCACACTCGCGGGGCCGTGACCCGGCACCGCGCGGGTGCACGGCAGCGTCCGCAAGGCCGCGATCTCACGGAGCCAGCCCGGGAGGCTGCCGTCCACCGCGGGGACGCGGTCCACGAACAGCAGATCGGCCGCCCACAGGGTTCCGGTGCGGCGGTCCACGACCGAAAGGTCGTTGTCGGTGTGCGCCGTCGGATGGGCACGCAGTTCCAGGACGCGGTTGCCCAGGTCGATCGTGCCCGTGCCGTCGATCAGGAGGGTTGGTTTGGCGTAATCACCGGCCTCACCGATGCCCAGGATGTCCGCCAGGTCACGCCGGTAGAACTCGCCGCGGCTTACCAGCGCCGGGACCATGTTGGCGTGGGCCACGAACACCGTGCCGTCATCGGCGAACGCCTCGCAGCCGAATACGTGGTCCGGGTGCATGTGGCTGAGCACGGCGTAGCGGACCGGGCGATCGGTGGCGGCGCGAACGCTGGCAAGAAGGCGCTGCCCGTCCGTGCGGCTTCCACCGGGGTCGATCACGGCGACGGCGTCATCCCCGACAATGAAGCCGATATTGGCGATGGCGTCGTCGTTGCCAGCCGTCGCATCCTCGTGCACGCCTTGCCGCACGTGGACCCCGGACGCCACCTCAGCCATCGCGAAGGGTTCAGGCAGCGGGAATGCGTGGCCTTTGCGGACCAGGGCGAGACCGGCTGCGGAGAGAAGCGCGGCGCGCCGGCCGAGGCCGGGCGGTGCGGTCATCCGGGTGTAACCGTGGCGCCGCCGATGCGGCGATAAACCAGCGCGTCCGTTCCGGTCGCCGCGGCCGCGGCTTGCATGCTCGCGTGGTGGGGCGACTTGGCGCAGGCCGGGTCGGTCGCGGCAGCGTCGCCGGTCAGCGCGAAGGCCTGACACCGGCAGCCGCCCCAGTCGATTTCCCGGCGGTCGCAGGACCGGCACGGCTCCGGCATCCAGGACGTGCCGCGGTAGCGCAGGAAGGCGGGGTCGCTGTACCAGATGTCGTGCAGCGAACGGTCCCGCACGGAGGGGAATGGCAGGCCGGTCAGTGTCTCGGCGGCATGGCACGGCAGCACGCGGCCAGCGGGGGTGACGTTCAGGAACTGCCGGCCCCAGCCGCCCATGCAGGCTTTCGGGCGCGCCGCGTAGTAGTCCGGAGTCACGTAGTCGACCACCACGGCACCCCGCAGCCGCGCCCGGGCATCCGCCACGACGGCATCGGCCGCTTCGACCTGGGGGAGCGTGGGCATCAGCGCATCGCGGTTCAGCAGGCTCCAGCCATAGTACTGCACGTGGGCGATCTCGATGCGTCCGGCGCCCAGGCGCTCGCCCAGGTCCAGCATGGCCGGCAAGCGGTCCAGGTTCTGGCGATGCACGACGAAGTTGACGGTCAGCGGAAAGCCGGCCGCCCGGATCAGGGGCGCCACCGCCAGCTTGCGCGCATGGCCGCCCGCAAGGCCGCCGATCCGGTCGCCGCCGGCGATCTCGGCATCCTGGAAGCTGAGCTGCACGTGATCCAGCCCGGCCTGCCGCAAGGCCGCCAGCGACTGCTCGGTGAGCGTCACCCCGGAGGTGATGAGGTTGCTGTAGAGCTGCAACTCCCTCGCACGGGCCACGAGCGCCAGCAGGTCCCGCCGGGCCGTCGGCTCGCCGCCGGAGAAGTGCACTTGCAGGATGCCGAGCCCCGCCGCCTCTTCCAGCACGCGCAGCCAAGTGGCGGTATCCAACTCGCCGGAGGCGCGTTCGAGCGCCAACGGGTTGGCGCAGTAGGGACATTGCAGCGGGCACCGGTGGGTGATCTCGGCCAGCATGCCGAGCGGCGGGGCCGGCCGGGGCGGAACATCGGCCTGCGGAGCCGGAGAAAGGGCGTTCACAGCCGGATAGCTCCCTTGCCAGCCAGATCCTGCAACATGGCCACGACATCCGCCGCGATCACCTCGCGGGCCGCGTTGTAGCGGGAGGCGAGGTCGTCCACGATGCGGCCCACCGTGCGTGATCCATCCACCAGGCGAAGCACCTCGGCCGCGTGCTCGTCCGGCACGAACAGCCGTTCCGGCGCCAGCACCACCCAGCCGCCGCGGACGGCGTCATGCCGCATCCGCACGCCAGGCGCATAGGTGGGAACGGCGTCTTCCGGCGTCATGCAGCGGCATCCGGCACGAACGCGCCGGGCGGGATGAGGCCCGGCGAGACATAAGCGAAGTGCAACGCATCCAACTGCGACCACAGCACGCCGCACTTGAAGCGCAACGCCGCGAGGACCTGCTCCTGCTGCTCGCGCGTGCGGGCGTGCTCCTTCACGTAGGACAGGGCGAAGTTCACGTCCTTCGGCGCCTGTGTCAGCCGCGGGGCGAAGTAGGCGAGCGTGTCGCGCGTGACGAAATCGTAGTGCGACAGCATGCCGGACACCCGCTCGGCGATGATGGTGGGCGAGAACATCTCGGTCAGCGAGGACGCGATGGCTTCCAGCACCGAACGGTCGCGCACGAAGGCAACGTAGGCATCGACGGCGAAGCGTGTGCCGGGCAGCAAGCCATCGGTCGATTCGACGTAGGCCCGGTCCAGCCCGACACCCTCGGCAAGCTTGAGCCAGCGGGCAATGCCGCCCTGGCCCGGCGCATGGCCGTCATGGTCCTCCAGGCGGGAACGCCACTCGCGGCGCAGCTCCGCGGTCGGCAGGCGCGCGAGCAGGGTCGCATCCTTCGCCGGGATGCGGCTCTGGTAGTAATAGCGGTTCAATGCCCAGGCCTGGACCTGGGCACGGCTCAACTCGCCATCATGCAGCTTGCGGTGGAAGATGTGCCGGTTGTGGTAGCGCTCCGCCCCGATGGCGTTCAGCGCCGCCTCCAGCTCATCAGGAGACATGCGGCGGTCGCTCATTGCTTCATCCCGGAAAACGCGACTCTGGGCCGCTGTTGCCGGACGGCACGACCAGGCCGCAACCCTGAACGCGCGGCTACGGCGTGACGAACCGCCGGGCGCTGCGGATGGGCTGGCAGCCCAGCATTCGGAAGAGTGGGAAAGGTCCGTACTACCCAGCCCGCTCGGCCGGGCAGTACGGCGTTGAGCTACTTACGCTCGGCGCAAGCGTAGCTGTTGATCTCGGCGCCCAACGCGATTTCTGTAACAACCGGGGTCTTCCAGGCCATATGAACCTCCTCTTGCTTTTGATTTAGCACACCAACAGTAGTGGCCCCTGCTCTCGCTAGTCAAGATGGGGCAACCCAGGCTCCGCCAGCTACTGCAGCAGCCGCATCAAGGCCCGGCCGGCGGGCGCGTTCAGCTCTGCTCGGGACAGTGTCCCGTCGTTGTCGGGGTCAGCCCGGTGAAACCGCTGCTCCACGACGGCCAGATATTCCTGAAGCGTGACGGTGCCGTCATGGTCCGGGTCGGCACGGCTGAACTGGGCCGCATTCAGCCGGCCCGCCATCTCCTTGCGGGTCAGCGTGCCGTCATGGTCGCGGTCCATCGCCATGAACCGGGCGGTCGCAGCCTGCTTGACCTCGTTCAGGTCCAGCGTGCCATCGCCGTCCGTGTCCAGGGACAGGGGATCGGCGGCGCGGGCCCCCAACGGGGCGGCGAGCACGGATGCGGCAGCAGCGAACAGGACTGAGCGGCGTCGAGGCATCATTCATGGCTCCATGGGTCATTCACTCGGCGCAGTGCCGGAGCTGGTCCTCGCCGATCGAGAACGCGTAAGGCTTGTTGCCGACGACATCGACGCCGGGCACCACGCAGGAGCGCCCGGCGCCGTCCACCAGGCGGACGTCGTAGCGGCCTGGCGCCACGCCGGTCAGCTTCAGGCGCTCGTCGGCGGACACGGACCGGTCGCTGTCGTTGAGCGCCTGGTTAGGACCGTACTGGCCGGTTCCCGCAGGTGCCAGGAACACGCCGGTGAAAATCCGGGTTGAGGTGTTCCAGAACCGCATCGGCGCCTGCGCCATCACGGGCGCCGCAGCCGCCGCGAGCAGCACGGCCAATGACGCTGCACGCATCGCATTTCCCCCCGCCAGCACTGGCCCGCCATGCTTCGTGCGGGCGGGGCCACATTAGGAGAAACGCCCTTGGCACGCCAACCTGCCTGCGGCACACCGTCTGCAACAAGACGGGTTCGGGGAGCGTCGGGAGCATGGCGGGCAGGCATTGCGGGTTGGGCATCCCTGCCCGCAGTTGGGTAATCGTGTGCCTGGCGCTCGCCACGGCGCGAGGCAACGCGGCGCTCGCGCAGGCGCCAGCCGCCGCCCCGGCCGTTTCGCTGGCCCTGCCGGAGATGGACGTCGTGGGCTCCGCACCCTTGGCAGGCTCGGGGGTCAGCCGGGCAGACGTGCCGGGCAACACGATCGCCCTGGATCGCAGGGACCTAATTCAAACCGGACCGGCAAGCGCGTTGCGCGCGCTGAACGAACAGTCCGGCTCCGTGGCGATCGACGATGCGCAAGGCAACCTCTACTCGCCCATCCTGCTGTTCCGCGGCTACGAGGCGTCCAGCCTGGTGGGGGACCCGCAGGGCTTGGCCGTTTACGTGAACGGCACCCGCTTCAACGCGCCGTTTGGGGACACGGTGAACTGGGACCTGATCCCCGATATCGCCATCGATCGGCTGGAAGTGGTCGGCTCCAACCCGGTGTTCGGCTTGAACGCGCTCGGCGGCGCCGTTTCCGTGCGTCTGCGGGATGGATTCAGCTATCACGGGGGCGAGGCGGAGGCATTCGGCGGTTTCTTCGGCCGGCGGCAGTCCTCGCTCCAGTACGGGGTGCAATCGGGCAACGTCGCCGCCTACGTGGCGGCGACGGGACTGGAGGAGGACGGCTGGCGGGTCGCCTCGCCTTCGCGGCTGCGGCAGATCTACGGCACGATCGGCTGGCGCGGCGACGGGGGCGAGCTGGACCTCGACATCACGGCGGCGAACAATCACCTGGCCGGCAACGGCACCACGCCGGTCGAGCTGCTGGCGGTGCAGCGCAACGCCGTCTTCACCTATCCGGACGCGACGCGCAACGCGTACCTGAACGTCCGCCTGCGCGGCGATCTCGAGGTCAGCGACAGCGTCACGCTACAGGCGGCGGCCTACGCCCTCAACTTCTCGCAACGCACGGCGAACGGCGACGCGGCGGATGTCGGCCCAGCCGGGGATGGCAGCGGGACGCTTACCCTGCAGGGCAGCGGCACCCTGACCGACCGGAACGGCAGGGCGGTGGCCGACTTCCTGAACGGCGGTCCGTACGGCGTGCTCAACGCGACGGGCACGGACACGAACGGGTTCGGCGCGTCCTTGCAGGGCCTGCACACGTCCGAGCCGCTGGGCCGGCGCAACCGCCTGACGCTCGGCGTGAGCTACGACGGCGGCCGTTCGGTCTTCTCGTCCGACACGGCGCTCGGGGTCATCCTGCCGGGCGGACAGGTGCAGTCGGACGGCGTGGTGATCGACCAGCCGGACCAGATCATCGCCCCCGTCCGCGTGGACGCGGCCAACGACTACTACGGCATCTACGCCAGCGACCTGCTGGACGTGACGGACCACCTGGCGCTGACGGTGTCCGGCCGGTTCAACGCTGCCGTCATCACCCTGCGTGACCGCAGCGGCGGCCAGGTGTCCGGCGACCACAGCTTCACCCGGTTCAACCCGGCCATCGGCGTCACCTACCAGGTCCTGCCCTGGCTCAATGCCTATGCGGGCTACTCGGAGGCGAACCGGTCACCCACGCCGGCCGAGCTGTCCTGCGCCAGCGCCGCCAGCCCTTGCACGCTCGGCAACGTCTTCGTCAACGACCCGTCGCTCAAGCAGGTGGTGGCGCGCACGGTGGAGGCCGGCTTGCGCGGCCAGGCGCACCCGTTCGGCGAGGCCGGCTGGCTCGGCGGCGGCACGGTGACGTGGCACGCCGGGCTGTTCCGGGCGGAGAACAGCGACGACATCCTGTTCGCAGCCAGCGAGGTGATCGGCCGCGGCTACTTCCGCAACATCGGCGACACGCGGCGGCAGGGCGCGGAAGCCGGGTTGCGGCTACAGACCGGGCGGCTGGCGGCCTACGCGGACTACACCCTCACCGACGCGACGTTCCAGTCGGCGATCAGCCTGGTGAGCCAGGACAACCCGCTTGCGGACGCCAACGGCTCCATCGCCGTCAAGCCCGGCGACCGGCTGCCCGGCATCCCGGCGCACAACGTCAAGTTCGGCGTGGAATACCACGCGACGGAGGCGTGGACCGTGGGGCTGACCGGCCAGGCCGCCAGCGGGCGGGTGCTGCGCGGCGACGAGAGCAACCAGAACCCGCACACGAACCCGTATGCCGCCGTCGCGGTGAACACGTCCTACCAGGTGACGGCGAACGTCCAGGTGTTCGGGAAGGTGGAGAACGCGTTCAACACGAGGTACGAAACGTTCGGGGCGTTCTCGCCGACCGGCAGCGTGCCGATCCAGCAGGTGCCGGGGGCGAGCAACCCCCGCTCGCTCACTCCGGCGCCGCCGGTGGCGGGGTATGGCGGGGTGCGGGTAAGGTTTTAGCGAGTAAATTCGACGCTTAGCACCCGCTGGGCATGTCAGCCTGCGATGGACAGCAGACATAGGTCAGACGCGGCGCAAGCGACCATTCCAACACCTGAGCGATCCGCGTTTTCCCATGTGGATTGGGCAATTTCGGAAAAGGTGTTTTGGGAACAAGTTTTCGGAAAGTGGCAGCCGCCACCGCTGTTTCATAACGCTGTAAGGGTCGTCTTCCCGCTGAACGTTCGTTTACGGGAAGCCGGCTTAACCACGGAAATGGGAAGGCGAGATTTTCCCCTCATGGGCCAGGAGCGACAAGACCGCTGAACAGATCGACCACGCTGTCAGGTGCGTTGTCACCAAAGAACAACTTCAGATTCCGTGCGGACGTGCGCGCGACTTTCCGGCTTTGAGGAAAAAGCGCACCCTCATATACGGCCAAGGCAGCCTTCATGTCGTCGGGGTTGTCGATGATCGCTCGGGCGAGTTCTGCGCCGTCGCACATGGCGAAGTTAGCCCCCTCACCCGAGAACGGAGACATGAGGTGCGCCGCGTCGCCGATCAGGGTCAAGCCTGCCTGACGAGACCACTCATGCCCGACCGGCAGCGCATAGATCGGGCGAAGCGTTGGGTTGGCAATGCTGCCGGTGATGAAGTTTGTGAGGTGCGGAGCCCAGCCCGCAAACTGCTCCGCGATGAATTTTAATCCGGCGCGAGCATCGCTGAAATCGATGGACCCGACCCACTGCTCTGGCTCGTTCAACGCCACATAACCCGCCACGCTGCCATCGGCGTTGCGATGCGCGATGATTCCCTTCCCCGGCGCCGCTGCCATCAAGGTGCCAGTGCCGATGGCCGCCACGCTTGCCGCATGGCGCACGTCGCTCGCAGCAAGCGCTATCTCAATGAAGCAGGTGCCGGAATAGGTTGGCTTGGCGTCGGAAAGGAGCGGACGGACCTTCGACCAAGCACCGTCAGCGCCGACGAGCAGCCCAAACGTTGACCTCGCCCCGTTGGCGAAGGCGACCTCATGCCGACCGTTTCCGGCTGGCATCAAAGATGTGACCTTGTGACCCCACTGAATTGCGGCATCCGGCAGTGAGTGGATCAGCATGGCGCGAAGCTCGCCCCTATCGACCTCCGGGCGCTGGGACGATCGGTCGCCTGCCTTGTCGAACAGGATCGCCCCATTCTTGTTCACGACGCGCTTGGCATCCTCGCCGGGTCGGACGAGGTGCAGGAAAGCATCATACAGGCCTGCCGCCTTGAGCGCGGGCTGGCCGTTATGCTCGTGTATGTCGAGCAAGCCTCCCTGCCTTCTGGCAGTGGGTGAACTCTCGGCTTCGTAGATCGTCGCTTCGATCCCGTGCCGATGCAGGATGCGGGCAAGTGTCAGGCCGCCAAGGCCGGCACCGACAATGCCAATGGCATAATGCACGCTCGCGCTCCAAGTATCGCATCAGCATCCCTCGATGCTGGCAGTTGTTTTCGGAGACGCTGGGCGACCATGCGAGTGCATGAACGACGTGTATGCGGCAGCTTGCGGAACATAAACGTCAACCACGAGCAGCCGTTTTTCGCGACACTCATTTACTAGAGCGATCGGCCGGACGCCGCAAGCACTCCGATATCACATCGTGGCCCATCCATTCCCATTTCACATCCTTTCCGAGGAAGGCAGAAGCGCCGCTGCTAGGGTGGCGAGAAGCTGAGTTGGGTTGAAAGAGATTTTACCTAGTGAGTTCGGAGCATCAGCTTCATCCACTAGCACGTTCTGGCCATTACCAGAGTGATGCTACGGCGTAAGACGCTACGTTCATGCGTTCTGCAACAACGATGGAAGATGCGCCCACTGGCCCACTCACCCTTCCGCCACCTTCCCGTCCCGCAGCGTCACCCGCCGGTCCATCCTCGCCGCCAGATCCGGGTTGTGGGTCGCGATCAGCGCCGCCACGCCCTGCCCGCGCACCGTGGCGAGCAGCGCGTCGAACACCGTCGCCGCCGTGCCCACGTCCAGGTTGCCCGTCGGCTCGTCCGCCAGCAGCACGCGCGGGCTGTTGGCCAACGCCCGGGCGATGGCCACGCGCTGCTGCTCGCCGCCCGACAGCTTGCCCGGCAGATGCCCGGTGCGCGCCGCCAGCCCGAGCGAGCCCAGCAGCGCCCGGCCGCGCTCTTCCGCGTCGCGGCGGGGGCGGCGGGCGATCAACTGGGGCAGCACGACGTTCTCCAGCGCGGTGAACTCCCCCAGCAGGTGGTGGAACTGGTACACGAAGCCGATCGCGTCCCGCCGGATCGCGGTGCGCGCCGGGTCGGGCAGCGCCCCCGCGTCGCGGCCGTCCACCAGCACGGCGCCGGAATCCGGCCGTTCCAGCAAGCCGGCCAGGTGCAGCAGGGTGGACTTGCCGGTGCCGGACGGCGCCACCAACGCCACGATCTCGCCGGGCCGCAGCACCAGGTCCGCCTCGCGCAGCACCGGCAGCGTGCCGTCCCCCGTGCGGTAGGCGCGGCTGACGGCGCGCAGGGCGAGCGGGTCCGCCCGTGCCGGGTCAGGCATTGCGCAGCGCCTCCACCGGATCGGTCCGCGCCGCGCGCCAGGACGGGTACAGCGTCGCCAGCAACGACAGCGCCAGGGACACGGCGACGATGTCCGCCACCTCCCGCCAATCGAGCCGGGCTGGCAGGTGGGCCAGGTAGTACACCGTCGGGTCGAACACGGTGCGGCCGGTGACGTCCTCCACCCAGCCCTGGATGGTCTCGATGTTGAGGCAGAACAGCACGCCCAGCACGGTGCCGACCGCGGTCCCGGCGACGCCGATGGTGAGGCCGACGGCCAGGAAGATCCGAAGCACCGCGCCGCGCCCGGCGCCCATGGTGCGCAGCACGGCGATGTCCCGGGTCTTGTCCTTCACCATCATGATCAGCGTGCTGACCACGTTGAACGCGGCCACCAGCACGATCAGCAGCAGGATCAGGAACATCACGTTCTGCTCCACCGTGATCGCCGCGAAGAAGCTGTTGTTGTTCTGCCGCCAGTCGAACACCCGCACCGGTGTGCCGGACAGCTTGTCCCGGATCGCAGTGCCCACCCGGGACACGCTCTCCGGATCAGCGACCATCACCTCAATCTGGCTGGCCTGGCCGGGGGTCTGGAAGAACACCTGCGCGTCCTCGATCGGCATGAACGCGTAGCTGCTGTCGTACTCGTTCATGCCGACCTGGAACAGCGCCACCACGGTGTAGGCGCGCACCCGCGGGATGGTGCCGATGGCGGTGACGGCGCCCTGCGGCGACAGCACGTTGATCTGGCTGCCGACCGAGAGCCCCAGGTTGCGCGCCAGGGTGACGCCGATCGCCACGGCGTCCGGGCCGTGGAAGTCCGCCAGCGAGCCGGCGCGGACGTTGCCGCTGACCGCGGGCAAGCCCTGCAGGTCCGCTTGGCTGATCCCGCGCACCTGGCCGCCGGTGTTGCGGCCGTGGTCGTCGGACAGCAGCACCAGCCCGTCCACCACGGGGATGGCGGCGGTGACGCCCGGCACGGTGCGGATCGCCGCCGCGTCCGCCACGTAATCGGTCAGCGGCGCGCCCGCGCCGAACACGCCGAGGTGGCCGTTGAAGCCGAGGATGCGGTTCAGCAAGTCCACCTTGAAGCCGCCCATCACCGACATGACGATGATCAGCACGCCCACGCCGAGGGTGAAGCTGAGCAGGCTGAACCCGGCGATGACGGAGACGAACCCCTCCCCTCGCCGCGCCAGCAGGTAGCGCCGGGCGACCGCACGCTCGAACGGGCCGAACACCTAGCCGAGCACCGGACCGGGCGCCTGACCAAGCACCTGGGCCAGCGCATCCTCCACCGCCAGGTCCTGCCGCTCGCCGCCGGCACGGCGCTTCAGCTCCACGCGTCCGTTCGCGGCGCCGCGGGGGCCGACGACGATCTGCCAGGGGTGGCCCATCAGGTCGGCGTCGTTGAACTTCACCCCGGCGCGCTCTTCCCGGTCGTCGTACAGCGCCGCCTGGCCGAGCCGGGCATACAGCGTCTCGCAGATCGCCCCGGTGGCGGCGTCGCCTTGCTTGAGGTTGAGGATCGCGGCGCGGAACGGGGCGATGCTGTCCGGCCAGATGATGCCCGCCTCGTCGTGGCTGGCTTCGATCACCGCGCCCACCAGGCGGGACACGCCGATGCCGTAGCTGCCCATCTCCGGCGCCACCGGCACGCCGTCCGCGCCGGCGACCGTCAGGCCCATCGGCTCGCTGTACTTGCGGCCGAAGTAAAAGATGTGCCCCACCTCGATGCCCCTGCCCTCCCGGCGGCGCTCGGGCGGCACGCGGGACCAGGCGGCTTCGTCGTGCTTCTCGTCCGTGGCGGCGTAGAGGCCGGTCATCAGGCCATAGAACCGGTCGAGGTCGTCCGGCTTGGCGGGATCGAAATCGGCTTGGACCCAGTCGATCTCCTCGAACCGGGCGTCGAAGAACACGCCGCTCTCGCCGGTGGGCGCCAGGATGATGAACTCGTGGCTGAGGTCGCCGCCGATCGGGCCGGTGTCGGCCACCATCGGGATCGCCTTGACGCCCAGGCGCTGGAAGGTCCGCATGTAGGCCAGCATCATGCGGCGGTAGCTGAGCACCGCCCCGGCGTAATCCAGATCAACGCTGTAGGCGTCCTTCATCAGGAACTCGCGCCCGCGCATGACGCCGAAGCGCGGGCGCACCTCGTCGCGGAACTTCCACTGGATGTGGTAGAGCATCTGCGGCAGCTCGCGGTACGACTTGACCGACTGGCGGAGCAGGTCGGTGATCATCTCCTCGTTGGTCGGCCCATACAGCAGGTCCCGCTGGTGCCGGTCGGCGAAGCGCAGCATCTCCGGGCCGTACGCGTCATAGCGGCCGGACTGCCGCCACAGGTCGGCGGGCTGCACCGTGGGCATCAGCAGCTCCTGGCAGCCGATCGCGTCCTGCTCCTGCCGCACCACCTCCGCGATGTTGCGCAGCACCCGCAACCCGGCGGGCAGCCAGGCATAGATGCCGGCCGCCGTCTGCCGCACCAGCCCGGCCCGCAACATGAGGCGATGGGAGGCGATCTGCGCCTCCGCAGGCGTTTCCTTCAGGGTAGGCAGCAGGGAGCGGGACAAGCGCATCGCGATGGTTCCAGGGCAGACAGGGCCGGACCCTACAAGCCATGCCGCCCCGCGCCAACCTGGACGCGTTCGAGGCGCCCCGCTTCCACCGGAACGGCCGCGTCGTCGCGCCAGGCAATCGCCAGCCTTGAACACCGGAAGGCAACCGAATTCAGGTCTGAGCTTGGCTGAGCGTGCCGTTGCTACCTGCTGGGACGCACCCCAACCGCAATATTGCTGCGTTGCACAACTCGCCAGTGATACTATCTTTGCTTTTTTCCCGCTCAATAGCGTTAAATTGCGTGACAGTAAGATAGCGATTGGTTAAGACAAAGAAAGACCCGCGCGCCATTGGCGCAGCGGGCCAAGTTTAGGGAGGAAACGCCAATCACACGGCAGGACGAGGAGAACAACTCGTCCTGCCGTGATGATTGAGCGGAAATGGCTCCAGCACCACAAAATTGTGTGTCCCTAACCAGCCTTTTTTAGTGTCAGAGACGTAACCCGCCCTTGCTTTAGGCAGGCGTGCACGCGCGCCGGATTTCTGCCTAATCATCGTGCATCGAAGCCGCCATCTCGCGAAAGCTGAGAAATGGGCTTCGGATCAGCGCCATGCTGCCGGCCCATATGACAGCGGCGACCAAGCTGGTCGCGACCAGCTTGCGCATCAGCAATGGCCGTTCCGGCGCTCCGCGCCAGCCGCCGGGCGCTTCACCGGGATCGGTCACCGGCTTGGTGCCGAACGGCAGAACGGCGAACAGCACCGTCCACCAGATGAGCGCGTACAGGACGGCGGCCGTGAACCAGCCCATCAGACACGCAGCAGATGCACGTCTACCAGAGGACGCTTCTGCAACCCGCGCCCGAGCGCCCGCCGCAAGGCGGCGCGTGCCCAGTCCAGCAAGGCCGCATCGTCGCGCCGCAACGCAGGCGGCACCTCGGCCAGCGACGCGGTGAATTCGCGCACGACCCGCTCGCTTTCCGGGTCCTCCGGCTCGAACAGCCCGGGCGCACTCACCACGGGCTTGCCGCGCACGATGCCGGCGGAGTCAACCGCCACGCTGGCGACCACCACGCCGTTGAACAGCA
This sequence comes from uncultured Acetobacteraceae bacterium, assembly GCA_964245075.1. Taxonomy (GTDB): domain Bacteria; phylum Pseudomonadota; class Alphaproteobacteria; order Acetobacterales; family Acetobacteraceae; genus LMUY01. The sequence goes on along the minus strand of CAXTLC010000056.1, from coordinate 17,641 downwards.
TCCGCCGCCGCGCCGACATGACCCCGCCTGACATCGGGACCAGCCGATTGCCGTCCAGCACCAGCCGGCCGACCGGGGCCGAGTCCGTCACTTCCGGCCAGTTGCCGGAGAAGCTGAGGATATCCCCGTCTTCCAGCATCACCGGCGTCGCACCCGACTCCTTCGCCAGCGCGGCATGGGCTGACAGATGCCGCCACTCGCCGTGCACCGGCACGGAGTAGTTCGGCCGCACCAAGGCGTAGAGCCGCCGCAACTCGTCCCGCGCCGGGTGGCCGGACACGTGGACCATGTGGTCGTCCGCCGTCATCAGCCGCACGCCGCGGCGCACCAGGTTGTCCTGCACGGTGCCGATCGCCCGCTCGTTGCCGGGTATCACCCGGGACGAGAACACCACCGTGTCGCCTTCGCCCAGCGCGATGTTGCGATGCGTGTCGTTGGCGATGCGGGCGAGCGCGCTGCGGGCCTCGCCTTGGCTGCCCGTGACCAGGATCAGCAAGTTGTCGTCCGGCACCTCGCCGGCGGCTTCCTCCGGCACGAACTCGGGCACGTCCTTGAAGTAGCCGCAATCACGGGCCGCAGCTTCAAGGTTGCGCAAGGAACGGCCGACCAGGGCCACGGACCGCCCGGCATCCCGTGCGGCAAGCGCGATGCTCTCGACCCGGGCCACGTTGCTGGCGAAGCAGGTCACCGCCACCCGGCCGCGCATCGGGCGGACCAACGCTGCAAGGCTGGCGCGCACCTCGGCCTCAGAGCCGGAATGACCCTCGACCATGGCGTTGGTGCTGTCGCACACCATCGCCAGCACGCCCTCGTCGCCAAGGGCGCGGAACGCTTCCTCGTCGGTGGGCAAGCCAACCAGCGGGTCCGGGTCCAGCTTGAAGTCGCCGGTGTGCAGGATAGTGCCGTACGGAGTACGGATCACCAGGGCCTGGGATTCCGGCACGGAATGGGTCACCGGCATGAAATGCAGGTCGAACGGCGGCAGCTCGAAACGGCCGCCGGGCTTGATCACCGTAATCTTGGCCTCGCTGACCAGGCCCGCCTCGCCCAGCTTGCGGCGCAGCACGGCGGCGGCGAAGGGCGTGGCATAGATCGGGCACCGCAGCTTGCGCCACAGGTGCGCCACAGCGCCGAGATGGTCCTCGTGGGCATGGGTGATGACCAAGCCCACCAAGCTGTCGCGCCGGTCGGCGATGAACGCCGGGTCGGGCATCATGATCTCGACCTCCGGGTTCTCCGACCCGCCGAAGCCGATGCCGCAGTCAATCGCCAGCCACCGGCCGTTGCAGCGGTAAAGGTTGAGGTTCATGCCGATCTCACCCGTCCCGCCCAATGGCAGGAAGGCCAAATCGTTGGTCATTGCATCCAATTTAATCGCTTTCTATGGGTCGCGTCCTGTCCCTTGGCAATGTGGGGGCGGGATTGCGCTCCGCCAACAGCCGCAGGCCGTCCAGCGTCAGGTCCGGGTCGATATGGCCGATGATCGTGGTGCCCTCGGCGAACAGCGGCGCCAGCCCGCCCGTCGCCAGCACCTTCAACGGCCGCTCGAACTCGGCTTGGATGCGCGTCACCAAGCCCTCGATCATGCCGATGTAGCCCCAGTACAAGCCGGATTGCATGGCGGGCACGGTGGCGCGGCCGATCACCGCCTGCGGTCGGCCGATGCCGATGCGGGGCAGCCGAGCGGCCGCCTGGTGCAGCGCCTCGATCGACAAATTGATGCCGGGCGCGATGGCGCCGCCGATATAGGCGCCGTCTGCGTCCACCACGTCAAAGGTGGTGGCGGTGCCGAAATCGATCACCATCAACGGGCCGACGTAACGCCGGTGCGCCGCCAGCGCGTTCAAGAGACGGTCGGCGCCGACCTCGGCCGGGTTGTCCACCTTGATCTCGAACCCCCATTCGAGGGTGGAGCGGGCGATCAGCGGCTCCACGTCGAACCAGTCCCGGCAAAGGCGGCGAAGGTGGTAGAGCGCCGCGGGCACCACCGTGCCGATCACTGCCCGGTTGACGGCGCCCGGCTTGAGGGCGCGATGCTCAAGCAGGCTGAGCAGCCAAACGGCGTACTCGTCAGACGTGCGCTGGGCATCGGTCCGGATGCGGAAGATGCCGCGCCAGGACGTGCCGTCATGCACGGCGAACACGATGTTGGTGTTGCCGGCGTCGACGACGAGCAGCATGTCAGGATGTCCGCGACAGGATGCGGGCCGGGTTGCCAGCGACGGTGGCGCCGTCCGGCACGTCCCGGGTCACGACGCTGCCAGCGCCCACGATGGCGTCCGCGCCGACGCTCACGCCCGGTAGGATGATGGCGCCTCCGCCGATCCAGGCGAACGGCCCGATGCGGACCGGCCGGCCGAATTCCAGGCCTTCCCGGCGCAGCGCCGGGTCACGCGGGTGGTCCGCGGCGTAGATCTGCACGGCGGGGCCGACCTGCGCGCCCTCGCCAATCTCGACCGTGACCACGTCTAGGATCACGCAGCCGAAGTTGAGGAAGACGTCGGCGCCGAGGCTGATGTTGAAGCCGAAATCGCAATGGAACGGCGGGCGGACCACACTGCCCGCCCCGACGGCGGCAAAGCGCTCTGCGAGCATCGCCCGGCGTTGCGCCTCGCTCGCGGCCAATGCCGCGTTGTAACGGACCAGCCAAGCCTTGGTGGACGCCTGGTCGGCCTGAAGCTCCGCATCGCCGGCATGATACAGCTCGCCGGCCAGCATTCTCTGCTTCTCGGACCGGCTCACTGCCCGGCGCTCACCCGAACAAGACCGCCGCCGCCGCCTGCGCCGCCCCGATGACCGGAGCGGGAAACACGAAGAACAACGTCGTCACCAGCGCGCCGACGCCGGCCACGAAGGACAGCGAGGGCGAGCGGAGATCGAAGGCTGGCTGCGCATCGTCGAAATACATCACCTTGACCACGCGCAGGTAGTAGTACGCGCCCACCACGGAGGTCAGCACGCCGATCACGGCGAGCGTCCAGAAACCACCCTGCACCGCGGCGTAGAACACGTAGAGCTTGCCGAAGAACCCGCTGAACGGCGGGATGCCGGCCATCGAGAACATGAAGATGCCGAACGCCGCCGCCAGCATCGGGTCCGTCCGCGCCAGGCCGGACAGGTCGGCGATGCGCTCCAGCGGCCGGCCGCGGCGGCGCATGGCGATCATGCAGGCGAACACGCCGGCGGACATGAACACGTAGGTGACCATGTAGATCAGCACGCCCTGGATGCCCGCCTGCGAGTTCGCCGCCAGGCCGATCAGCGCGTAGCCCATGTGGCCAATGGAGGAATACGCCATCAGCCGCTTGATGGAAGTCTGCCCGATCGCGGCCAACGATCCCAGCAGCATGGAGGCGATCGAGACCAGCACGATCAGTTGCTGCCACTCCGCGCCGAGATGGCCGAAGGGCACTTCCAGCGCACGCAACAGAAGGGCGATGGCCGCGACCTTCGGCGCCGTGCTCATGAAGGCGGTGACGGCGGTGGGGGCGCCCTCGTACACGTCCGGCGTCCACATGTGGAACGGGACGGCGCTGATCTTGAACGCCAGCCCGGCGACGATGAACACCACGCCCACGATCAAGCCCGCCGCGGGGGCGTCACCACCGAAGGCCGCGCGAAGCTGCGCGAAATCCATCGAGCCGCTGAATCCGTAGCAGAGCGAGATGCCATACAGCAGCAGGCCGGACGCCAGCGCGCCCAGCACGAAGTACTTCAGCCCGGCTTCGGAAGAGCGGAGGTCGTCACGGTTGAAAGCCGCCATGACGTAGATCGACAGCGATTGCAGCTCCAGCCCGATGTAAAGGGACATCAGGTTGGTCGCAGACGCCATGACCATCATGCCGACGGTGCAGAGCAGGATGAGCACCGGGAACTCGAACCGGTCAATTCCGGTCTGCACGTTGTAATCGATCGAGAGGATCAGGCTCAGCCCGGCACCCACCAGGATCAGCAGCTTGACGAAGACCGCGAAGCGGTCCACCGAGAACAGCCCGGAGTAGCCGATTCCCAACGGCGCCGACACGGCCAGGACCGCCGCCAGCGTCAGGGCGCCCAGGCCCAGCATGGAGCAGGCAAGCGACGGATTGCCACGTTTCCACAGCACGCCGAAGATGAGGATCGCCATGGCGCAGAGCGCCAGCACGATCTCCGGCAAAGCCAGCGACCAGTTCTGAGTCATGGCATCACCCCCGCCAACTTGCCCGCAGTCGCGAGCGCGACCCGGTGGCCGTCCACCATCGCCCCGACGCTCGCGTCGAAGAACTGCGTGAAGCTGCTGGGATAGATCCCCATCCAGAACACCAGCGTGATCAAAGGCACGAAGATGCCGATCTCCCGTGGCGACAAGTCCAGGATACCACGCAGGTCGTCGCGCGTGATGCTGCCGAAGATAATGCGCCGGTACAGCCACAGCGCGTAGCCAGCGCCCAGGATCATTCCCGTGCTGCCCAGCAGGGACACCCAGAAGCTGACCTTGAACGCCCCAACCAGCACCATGAACTCGCCGATGAAGCCGGACGTGCCGGGCAGTCCCATGCTCGCCAGGGTGAAGAACAGGAAAATCAGCGCGTAGCCAGGCATCCGATCACCCAGGCCGCCGTAGCGCGCGATCTCCCGTGTGTGAATCCGGTCATACACGACTCCCACGCAAAGGAAGAGCGCGGCCGAAACGATGCCGTGGCTCAGCATTTGCAGCATCGCGCCCTCGATGCCCTGGATGTTGAAGGTGAAGGTGCCGATCACCACCAGGCCCATGTGGGCCACGGACGAGTAGGCGATCAGCTTTTTCATGTCCGCCTGCGCGATGGCGACCAGGCTGGTGTAGATCACCGCGATCACGCCCAGGCTGAACATCAACGGCGCGAAGAGCTGCGACGCGTAGGGCAGCATCGGCACGGAGAAGCGCAGGAAGCCGTAGCCGCCCATCTTCAGCAGCACGCCGGCAAGGATCACGGACCCGGCGGTCGGCGCTTCCACGTGCGCGTCCGGCAGCCAAGTGTGGACCGGCCACATCGGCACCTTCACCGCGAAGGAGGCGAGGAAGGCCAGGAACAGCCAGATCTGCATCCGCGGCGCGAACGGGGTGTGCATCAGCACGGCGATGTCCGTCGTGCCGGCCTGGTACCACATGGCCAGCAGCGCCAGCAGCATCAGCACCGATCCAGCCAACGTGTAGAGGAAGAACTTGAACGACGCATACACCCGGCGTGGACCGCCCCAAACGCCGATGATGACGTACATGGGGATCAGCAGGCCCTCGAAGAACATGTAGAACACGAGGAAATCCGTCGCAGCGAACGCGCCCACCATCATCGTTTCCAGCACCAGGAAGGCGATCATGTACTCGCGCACCCGGACCTGCACCGACTCCCAACTGGCCAGGATGCAGATGGGCGTGAGCGCGGTGGACAGCAGCACAAACAACACGCTGATGCCGTCCACGCCCAGCCGGTAGCCGACCTTGAACTGGGGCAGCCAGTCGACGCTCTCGTTGAACTGGAAACCAGCCTGCGCCGGGTCGAAGTCCCACCAGAGCTTGAGGCTGATGGCGAACACCAGCAGGCTGGTCCACAGCGCAGCCCAGCGGGCGTTGCGCGCCACCACGGCCTCGTCACCCCGGATGGTCATCAACACCAGGCTGCCGACGATCGGCAACCAGGTTACCAGCGAAAGGACGGGGAAACCGGCGGCGTTGGTCACTGGCACGAGCGGGTCACCGGAACAGGAGGAAAACGCTGATCAGCACCACGAGGCCGATCAGCATGGTGAAGGCATAGACGGCGATCGATCCAGTCTGGATACGCACGACCTGCGCCGATCCGCTGGCTGCCAAGGCGGCGGCGCCGTTGGGCATGCCGTCGATCAGCTTCTCGTCACCTACGTGCCAAAGGGTGCGGGCCAGCCACTGCGCGGGGCGCAGGAACAGGACGTCATACAGCTCGTCGAAGTACCACTTGTGGACGAGGAACTGGTGAATCGGCCGGAATATCGTCGCCATGCGCGTCGGCAGCCCGGGCGCCAGCATGTACATCACGTAGGCCAGACCAATGCCGAGCACGCTGGTGACCGTGGGCAGCCACGAGATGTAGAGCGGCACGTGCTCGATATCGACCAGGATATGGCTGTTCGGCCCGGAGTGGATCGCCCCTCCCCAGAACGCCAACTGGTCCGTGCCGATGAACTGCTCGTGCAGCGCCCAACCCGCGAACACGGCGCCGACCGACAGGATCATCAGCGGCACCGTCATCCAGGGCGTGCTCTCGTGCACGTGGGACATCGTCTTCGCGTCCGCCCTCGGGGCGCCGTGGAACGTCATGATGAGCAGCCGCCAGGAGTAGAACGCGGTCAGGAACGCCACGACGGACCCCAGGACGAAACCGTAGCCGCCCATGCTGTTCGACGTCACGTAGGTGGCTTCCAGGATCGCGTCCTTCGACCAATAGCCGGCGAAGAACGGCACCCCGGCGATGGCCAAGCTGCCCAGCCACATGCAGACGTAGGTGATCGGCACCCGGCGCCAGATTCCGCCCATCTTGCGCATGTCTTGCTCGTCGCTCATGGCGTGGATCACCGACCCGGCGCACAGGAACAACAGCGCCTTGAAGAAGGCGTGCGTGATGAGATGGAAGATCGACGCCTGGTACGCCCCCGCACCGGCCGCCATGAACATGTAGCCGAGTTGCGAACAGGTGGAGTAGGCGATCACCCGCTTGATGTCGGTCTGGACGCAGGCGACGGTCGCGGCGAAGAAGCAGGTCGTGGCGCCGATGAACATGACGAAGGTGAGCGCCCCAGGCGCCCCCTCCATCACCCAGGACATGCGCGCCATCAGGAAGACGCCGGCTGTCACCATGGTGGCGGCGTGGATGAGGGCGGAAACCGGGGTCGGCCCTTCCATCGCGTCCGGCAGCCAGGTATGTAGGCCGATTTGCGCGGACTTGCCCATCGCACCGATGAACAGCAGGAAGCCGATCACCTCGTAGGCGCGCCAGGTGGTGCCGAACAGGTTGTACAGCGCATCCTGATGCTGCTGGACGTTGGCGAAGATCACCGGAAACTCGACCGAGCCGAACAGGGCGAAGACCAGCGCGATGCCGACGGCGAAGAACAGATCCCCCACGCGGTTGACGATGAACGCCTTCATCGCTGCCCGATTTGCGCTCGGCCGGTCATACCAGTAGCCGATCAGCAGGTAGGAGGCGAGGCCCACGCCTTCCCAGCCGAAGAAGAGCTGGACCAGGTTGTTGGCCGTCACCAGCATCAGCATGGCGAAGGTGAACAGCGACAGGTAGGCGAAGAAGCGGAAGGACCGCCGCTCATGCGCCATGTAGCCGACGCTATAGACGTGGATCAACGTCGCGACCGGGGCAACCATCGCCACCATCACGGACGACAGCGTGTCCCGCCGCAGCGCCCAATCCAGCCGGAATCCGCCGATGTCGAACCATGTGCCCAGGACCACCGGGTCCGGCTGCGGGTCCATGTAGAGCACGCTGGCGAGCGAGGCTTCCGCGCAGGCAGTGGACAGCAGCATGAACGCGATGGTCAGGGTGAAAGCGTAGCGGTCGCCGAGTTGGCGGCCGAACGAACCGGCGAGCAGGCAGCCGGCCAGCGGGCTGAGCACGGCGATGGCGTAGATCATCTCAGCCCTTCATCAGCTTGACATCCTCAACCTGGATCGAGCCGCGGTTGCGGAAATACACCACCACGATCGCCAGGCCGATCGCCGCCTCGGCAGCGGCGACCGTGAGCACGAACATGGCGAACACCTGCCCCGCCATATCCCCCAGCGAGGCGGAGAACGCGACCAGGTTGATGTTCACCCCGAGCAGGATCAGCTCGATCGACATCATGATGACGATGATGTTCTTGCGGTTCAGGAAGATGCCAAACACGCCGAGCACCAGCAACACTGCCCCGACCACCAGGTAATGGCCAACGCCAACCGCCACCGCTCAGTGCTCCCCAGGATGGGCGTGAACGGGCTTGGCATCCTCCCGCTCCGCAGGCGTGGATGGCGGCGGAAGCGGGCGCAGGATTCCGGTCTGCCGCGTGCCCGCGCCCAAGCCTACCGTCATGATCGAGAGCGTGTCGACCACGGTGCGGCTCTGCTGCCGGGCGATGTTCTGGCGCAAGGACGCACCGGCCCGGTCACGATGCGTGAGCACGATGGCGCCAATCATCGCCACCAGCAGGATCAGCGCGGCTGCCTGGAACAGGAAGATGTAGTCCGTGTAGATCAGATGCCCGAGCGCCGCCGTGTTGGACACCCCAACGGGAGTGGCCGAAGCCAACTGCATGCCTGCCGGCACGAACCGCCATCCAGCGACGGTGACGACCACCTCCAGGAACAGCACCGCGCCCACCGCGGCCCCGATCGGGGCGTAGCGCTGGACGCCCTCGCGCAACTGGTCGAAGTTCACGTCCAGCATCATGACGACGAACAAGAACAGCACGGCCACGGCGCCAACGTAAACGATGACCAGGATCATCGCCAGGAACTCGGCGCCGGCAAGCAGGAACAGCGCCGCGGCGTTGAAGAACGCCAGGATCAGGAACAACACCGAATGCACCGGGTTGCGGCTACTGACCACCAGCGCCGCAGACCCGATCAGCACGGCCGCGAAGATGTAGAAGGCGATGGAGGCGATGATCATCGGTAAGGCGCGTCCAGCTCCAGCCGCTTGGCCAATTCCGGCTCCCACCGGTCCCCGTTCGCGAGCAGCTTCTCCTTGTTGTAGAGCAGCTCCTCCCGCGTTTCGGTGCTGAACTCGATGTTCGGCCCTTCCACGATGGCGTCCACCGGGCAGGACTCCTCGCACAAGCCGCAGTAGATGCACTTCGTCATGTCGATGTCGTAGCGCGTGGTGCGGCGGGACCCGTCCTCGCGCGGCTCGGCCTCGATGGTGATGGCGAGCGCCGGGCACACCGCCTCGCACAGTTTGCAGGCGATGCACCGTTCCTCCCCGTTGGGATAACGGCGCAAGGCGTGCTCGCCCTTGAAACGGGGCGAGTAGGGGTTGCGCTCGAAGGGGTAGTTGATCGTCACCTTGCGCTTGAAGAAGTACTTCAGCGTCAGCCCAAGCCCGGTGACGAGCTCGGCAAGCAGGAACGATCGCGCGGTGCGGTCCAGGTATGACATCGGTGAGCCTCTGATACGGCGGTCTACATCAGGTGGAGTGTGGCAGCCAGCCCGCGAACACCAGCACGCTGGAGGTAAGCACCAGCCACAGCAGGGACAACGGCAGGAACACCTTCCAGCCGAGGCGCATCAGCTGATCGTAGCGGAAGCGCGGGAAGGTGGCGCGAACCCAGATGAACAGGAACAGGAGCACGACGATCTTGGCGATGAACCAGATCGGCCCGGGAATCCACGTGAACGGCGCGACCGAGGCAATCGGCAGCCAACCGCCCAGGAACAGGATGGTCATCATGGCCGATTGCAGGATCATGTTGGCGTATTCGCCGAGGAAGAACAGCGCCCAGGAAATTCCGCTGTACTCCACCATGAACCCGGCGACGATCTCGCTTTCGCCTTCCGCCACGTCGAACGGGGCGCGGTTGGTCTCTGCCAGGGCTGACACGAAGTAGACGACGAACATCGGGAACAGCGGCACGGCATACCAGACAGTCGCCTGCGACCGCACGATGCCCGTCAGGTTCAGCGTGCCGGCGCAGAGGAGCACGGTCACCATCACGAAACCGATCGATACCTCGTAGCTGACCATCTGCGCCGCGGAGCGCAGGGCGCCGAGGAAGGCGTATTTCGAGTTGGACGCCCAGCCGGCGATGATGATGCCGTAAACGCTCAGCGACGAGATCGCGAACAGGTAAAGCACGCCCACGTTGATGTCGGCGATTGCCCAGCCGTCAGAAACCGGGATCACCGCCCAGGCGATCAGCGCCAGGATCATCGTCAGCATCGGCGCCATCACGAACAGGACGCGGTTGGCGCCCGTCGGGATGATCTGCTCCTTCATGAACATCTTCAGCGCGTCGGCGAACGCTTGCAGCAGGCCCCAGAAGCCGACCACGTTCGGCCCCTTGCGGAGCTGCATCGCGCCCAGGACCTTGCGCTCCGCCACGGTGAGGTAGGCCACCGAGATCAGCAGCGGGACCAGCAGGGCAAGGGTCTCGGCCAAGGTCACCAGCACCTGGCCGGGGCCAGTCGCGAAGAAGCCGTCCATGATCACTCCGCCGCCAGCATCTGTGGCGGTGCGTTGTAGGTGTCGCTGCATTCCGCCATGACGGCGCTCGCCCGGCTGATGGGATTGGTCTGGTAGTAGTCGGTGATGGAAGGCACGAACGGCATCTCGCCCAAGACTGCCGGGTCACCGGCAGGGCCGGACAGATCGCCGGCCCCGAAGCGCGGCAGGAAGCCGATGCGGGCGAACACCGGGTTGACCTGCTCCAGCCGGGCGCGGAGCGCATCGATCGTGTCATACGGCAGCGGTTTGTCGACCGCCGCCGAGAAGGCGCGCAGGATGGCCCAATCGTCCTTGGCCTCGCCGGGCGCGAACACTGCCTTGCCCGTGCGCTGCACCCGGCCCTCCGTGTTCACGTATGTGCCGGACTTCTCAACATACGTGGAGCCCGGCAGGATCACGTCCGCCCGCGCGGCGCCGCGGTCACCGTGGTGGCCCTGATAGACGACGAAGGTGCCAGCACCGATGCGTCCGGTGTCGAACTCGTCGGCGCCCAGCAACCAGAGCAGGTCCACGCCGCCATCCAGCATCGCGTCCATGGTCTTGGAGCCCGGACCAGGCAGGAAGCCCAGGTCAAGCGCGCCCACCCGGGCCGCAGCGCTATGCAGCACGTTGAAGCCGTTCCATTCGGAGGACAGCGCGCCGATGCTGCCGGCGAGCTTCCACGCCGCCGCCAGCACCGCCGCACCATCCGGCCGGGCAAGCGCCGCCTGGCCTACGATCACCATGGGCCGCTTGGCGTCCGCCAGCAGCTTGGCGAATTCCTCCGGCAACGCGCCCAGCGCGGCCGACCCGTCGCCCAGCCAGTCCGCCTGATAGGTCAGGTCTGTCTGCGGGCCGATCACGCCGATCGGGAACGGCCCGGCGAGGCGCCGCTTGCGGATGCGGGCGTTCAGCACCGGGGCCTCGTGACGCGGGTTGCTACCGATGATCAGCAGCGCATCCGCCTCCTCGATGCCGGCGACGGTGCTGTTGAAGGTGTAGAACTCCCGCCGCCCGGCATCCAGGCGCGCGCCGTCCTGCCGGCAATCGAGGTTGGCGGAGCCGAGCCCGGCCATCAGGTCCTTCAACGCCAGCATGCTCTCGGCGTCGCACAGGTCGCCCGCGATGGCGCCGATGCGCTCGCCGGGCAAGCCCTGGAGCTTGGCGGCGATGGCGTCGAACGCCTGGTGCCAACTGGCAGGGCGCAGCTTGCCGCCCTCACGGACCCAGGGCTTGTCCAAGCGGCGGCGCTTCAGCCCGTCGAACGAGAAGCGGGACTTGTCGCCCAGCCACTCCTCGTTCACGTCGTCGTTGGGACGCGGCAGGATACGCAGCACCTCATTGCCGCGGGCGTCCACGCGGATGGCGGAACCCAGCGCGTCCAGCACGTCGATGCTGTCCGTCTTGCGCAGCTCCCATGGGCGGGCGACGAACGCGTATGGCTTGGAGGTGAGCGCGCCGACCGGGCAGATGTCGATCAGGTTGCCCGACAACTCGGAGGTCAGCGCCTTCTCGACGTAGGTGGTGATCTCCATGTTCTCGCCGCGCGCGGTGGCGCCCAGTTCCGGCACGCCGGCGATCTCGGTGGCGAAGCGAACGCAACGGGTGCACTGGATGCACCGCGTCATCACCGTCTTGACCAGCGGGCCGAGGTACTTGTCCTTGATCGCGCGCTTGCTCTCGGCATACCGGGAATGGTCGCTGCCGTAGGAATAGGCCTGGTCCTGCAAGTCGCACTCGCCGCCCTGGTCGCAGATCGGGCAATCGAGCGGGTGGTTGATGAGCAGGAACTCCATCACCCCGCGACGGCCGTTGCGGACCATCGGCGTGTCCGTCTTGACCACCATTCCGTCAGCAACCGGGTAGGAGCACGAGGCGATCGGCTTTGGCGCCTTCTCGATCTCCACCAGGCACATGCGGCAGTTGCCGGCGACCGACAGGCGTTCGTGGTAGCAGAAACGCGGGATTTCGATCCCGGCCGCTTCGCAGGCTTGCAGGACGGACGAGCCGTTGGCGATCTCGATCTCACGGCCGTCCACGGTCAGCTTTGCCATGGGTGTTCAGCTCTTCCCGTTGGCGGCCAGGAGCGCGGCGATGTCCACGCCGTCGATCCGCAGGCCGGAAATGTTGCAATCATTGATGGTCATGCCGGACAGGTCGGCGTCCACCAGGGTGGCATCCTTGAGGACGGCATCCTCGAACCGGGCGCCGGATAAGTTGGTGGCGTGGAACACCGCGCGCTCCAGGGTTACGTCCGACAACGCCACGCCTGAAAGGTCAACGCGGTGGAACGTGGCGCCGTGCAGGTTCACGTCGGTGAACTGGCTGCCACGCAGGTCGGCATCCCTGGACGTGATCGGGGATGGATCAGTCATCGCCGCATCCAGCCGCACGGTGAAAGCCCTTTCCCCCTTAGGAAGGTGAGCGGAAGGCTGCTCACTCCGCGGCCATCGCCAGTGCGGGCGCGCGCTCCCGCTTGTATGCGGCGATACGCTGCTCCATCACCGGACGGAAATGCCGGATAAGCCCCTGGATCGGCCAAGCGGCGGCATCGCCGAGCGCGCAGATGGTATGCCCCTCGATCTGCTTGGTGACCTGCTCCAACGTGTCGATCTCGTCCACCGACGCGCGCCCGGCGACCATGCGGTTCATCACCCGCATCATCCACCCGGTGCCTTCCCGGCACGGCGTGCATTGGCCGCAGCTCTCGTGCTTGTAGAAGTGCGCGAGCCGGGCAATGGCGGCGATCACGTCGGTGGACTTGTCCATGACGATCACCCCGGCAGTCCCGAGCGCCGTCCTCGCATCGCGCAGGCTGTCGAAGTCCATCAGGACGGTGTCGCACACCTCCTTCGGGATCATCGGCACGGAAGATCCACCGGGGATCACGGCCAGCAGGTTATCCCAGCCACCACGGACGCCGCCGCAGTAGCGGTCAATCAGCTCGCGCATCGGGATGCCGAGCTCCTCCTCCACGTTGCACGGCTTGTTCACGTGGCCGGAAATGCAGAAGATCTTCGTGCCGGCGTTCTTCGGCCGGCCCAAGGCGCTGAACCACGCGCCGCCCCGGCGCAGGATGGTGGGCACGACGGCAATGGTCTCGACGTTGTTGACCGTGGTGGGGCAGCCATACAGCCCGACCGCCGCCGGGAAGGGCGGCTTCAGCCGGGGCATGCCCTTCTTGCCCTCCAGCGACTCCAGCAGGGCCGTCTCCTCGCCGCAGATGTAGGCGCCGGCGCCGCGGGCGAGATACAGGTTGAAGTCCCAACCGGACCCGCAGGCGTTCACGCCGATCAGCCCAGCCTCGTAAGCCTGGTCGATGGCGACCTGGACGTTGGACGACTCGTTGAAGTACTCGCCGCGGCTATAGATGTAGCAGACGTGCGCCCCCATCGCGAACGAGGCGACCAGCGCGCCCTCGATCAGCTTGTGCGGGTCGTGCCGCATGATGTCGCGGTCCTTGCAGGTGCCCGGCTCGGACTCGTCGGCGTTGATCACGAGGTAGGACGGGCGGCCGTCGCCCGTCTTCGGCATGAAGGACCACTTCATGCCGGTCGGGAACCCGGCGCCGCCACGCCCGCGCAGGCCGGACGCCTTCATCTCATCGATGATCGCCTCCCGCCCGCGCGCCAGGATGGCAGCGGTGCCGTCCCAGTCGCCGCGTTTGCGGGCGCCTTCCAGCGTCCAGTCATGGATGCCGTAGAGGTTCGTGAAGATGCGATCCTTGTCGTCGAGCAACAGAGCTACTCCGTGACGGTCGTAAGCGTGATTGGGCCACCCACCGGGGCGGACGTCATGCGGCCGATGACGCTGCCGGGCTTCGGCCGCTCCCCACGCGCCAGTGCGGCGAGCAGGTGTTCGACCGCGGGGCCGTCCAGATCCTCGTAATAATCGTCGTCCACCTGCAATATGGGCGCGTTCACGCACGCGCCCAGGCACTCCACCTGGGTCATCGTGAACATCCCGTCCGCGCTCGTCTCGTTCCAGCCCTTGATGCCGGTGATGCGGCGGCAGGTGTTCTCCACCACGTCAGAGCCGCGCAGCCAGCATGGCGTGGTGGTGCAGACCTGGAGGTGGTAACGGCCAATCGGGTTGGTGTTGAACATGAGATAGAACGTCGCGACCTCGTAAACCCGGATCGCCGGCATGCTGAGCCGGGCCGCCACGGCGTCCATGGCGACGCGCGGCACCCACGCGCTGCCAGTTTGGCGGCGCATCTGCTGCTGCACCGCGTACAACGCCGCGATCACGGCGCTGGCCTGCCGGCCCGGTGGATATTTCGCGACGTGGGCGTCGATCGATGCCTGGGTCTGCTCGTCGATCTCGAAGTGATCCGGCTGCGGGATCTGCGGCCGCTCGCCGGTCGAGCCGTCCCCGATGTCCTCGGCCATTCAGCGGTCCACTTCGCCGAACACGATGTCGATCGAGCCGATCACGGCCACGGCGTCCGCCAGCATGTGCCGGCGGGACATCACCTCCATGGCCTGCAAATGGCTGAACCCGGTAGGGCGGATCTTGCACCGGTAAGGCCGGTTGCTGCCGTCAGACACAAGGTACACGCCGAACTCGCCTTTCGGGCTCTCCACCACCGTGTAGGTCGAGCCGGCCGGGACGTGATAGCCCTCGGTGTAAAGCTTGAAGTGATGGATCAGCGCTTCCATCGACTTCTTCATCTCGGCGCGCTTGGGCGGGGTGAACTTGCGGTCCTGCACCTTGATCGGGCCGGGCTTCATGCGGGCCAGGCATTGCTTGATGATGTTGACGCTTTCCCGCATCTCCGCCACGCGCACGAGGTATCGGTCATAGCAGTCGCCGTTGCGGGTTACCGGGATGCCGAACTCCAACTCGCCATACTTGTCGTAGGGCTGCGAGCGCCGCAGGTCCCAGGGCACGCCCGAGGCGCGCAGGTTCGGCCCGCTGAAGCCCCAGGCAAGCGCCATCTCGGGCGACATCACGCCGATGTCCACGGTGCGCTGCTTCCAGATGCGGTTGGTGGTCAGCAAGGTTTCCAGATCATCGATGAAGCTCGGGAACACCTCCGCCCAGGCGGCGATCCGCGCTTCCAGGCCGGCCGGCAGGTCCTTCGCCACGCCGCCGGGCCGGAAATAGTTCGCGTGCAACCGGGCGCCGGTCGCCGCCTCCTGGAACTCCATCAGCTTCTCGCGCTCTTCATAGCCCCACAGCGTGGGCGTGAGCGCGCCGACATCCAGCGCATAGCTGGTGATGTTCAATAGATGGTTCAGGATCCGGGTGATCTCCGCGAACATCGTCCGAATCCACTGCGCCCGCTCCGGCGCGGTGATGCCAAGCAGCTTCTCGGTGCCGAGCGCGAAGGCATGCTCCATGCACAAGGGAGACACGTAGTCCAACCGGTCAAAATACGGCACGGCCTGCAGGTAGGTCTTGTGCTCGATCAGCTTCTCGGTCCCGCGATGCAGCAGGCCGATATGCGGGTCGGCCCGCTCGATCACCTCGCCATCCATCTCCAGGATGAGGCGAAGCACGCCATGGGCTGCCGGGTGCTGTGGGCCGAAGTTGATCGAGTGGCTGTCGATCTCGACCGTCTTAGTGCGCTTCGGGCTTCCATCCGGCAGCATGCTTTCCGGCCACTCGGGGCGCTCGATCGCCGCCGCATCCGCCGCCGGGGCGGTGTCGTCCATCGTCGTGCTCATGTCGGCTTGTTCCCATCGGCCTGCGCCTTGGTGCCGGTGCCGGCCGCCTGCCGATCGAGATGCGCCTTCTCGTCGCCCGGCAGCGTCACCATGCCCTCCCAAGGCGAGACGAAATCAAAGTTGCGGAAATCCTGCGTCAAGCTGACGGGGACGTTGACCACCCGCTTCTGTTCCTCGTCGTAGCGGACCTCGACGAAGCCAGTCAGCGGGAAATCCTTGCGGAGCGGATGGCCGTCGAACCCGTAATCCGTCACGATCCGCCGCAGGTCCGGCTGGTTGCTGAACAGGATGCCGAACAGATCCCAAGCCTCCCGCTCCCACCAGGTGGCGCAGGGCCACAGCGTGTGGATGGACGGCACGGGAGTGCTTGGGTCCGTCTGCACGATCACGCGGATGCGACGGTTGTAGGAGACGGAGAGCAGGTTATAGACGACGTCAAATCGCTTCGGCCGCTCCGGCCAGTCCACGCCGCAGAGGTCCATCATCTGCTCGAAGCCGAACCGCTCATCATCCCGCAAGGTCGTCAAAGCCGCGAGCAGGCTGTCCAGCTCCACGTGCAGGACGGCCTCGCCGGCTTCAAGCCCGGCGTGCGTGACGCCGGGCAGTTGGCCGGCGTCACGCACGAGGATGTCGACCGGGCTGACAAGGCCATCGAGCGTGTCAGCCACGGAGGATGGTCCCGGTGCGGCGGATCTTCTTTTGCAGCTGCATGATGCCATACACCAGCGCTTCTGCCGTCGGCGGGCAGCCGGGCACGTAAACATCAACCGGGACGATGTAGTCGCAGCCCCGTACCACCGAGTAGCTATAATGGTAGTAGCCGCCGCCGTTGGCGCAGGAGCCCATGGAGATCACCCAGCGTGGCTCGGGCATCTGGTCGTACACCTTGCGCAGCGCCGGCGCCATCTTGTTGGTCACCGTGCCAGCGACGATCATGACGTCGCTTTGCCGCGGGCTAGCACGCGGAATGACGCCGAAACGGTCCAGGTCGAACCGCGGCATGTAGGCGTGGATCATCTCGACCGCACAGCAGGCCAGGCCGAACGTCATCGGCCAAAGGCTGCCGGTGCGTGCCCAGTTCACCACCTTGTCCAGGTTGGCGACGACGAAACCCTTGTCCGTCATCTCGCCGGTGATGCCCTTGATCACCGCTTCCTGCGCCGGGCCCGGACCGAGGGCCTCGCGGTTCCAGGCCAGGTCGTCCACCGTCGTCGCGCTCATGGTGCTTACTCCCACTCCAGTGCGCCTTTGTTCCACTCGTAGATGAAGCCGACCGTCAGCACGGCAAGGAACCCCATCATGGACAGGAAGCCGAACACGCCGATGTCGCCCAGCGTCACGGCCCAGGGAAAAAGAAACGCAACTTCGAGGTCGAAAATGATGAAAAGGATTGCGACCAGGTAGAACCGCACGTCGAACCGGCGCCTGGCGTCGTCGAACGCCTCGAACCCGCACTCGTAGGCCGACAGCTTCTCCGGATACGGCCGCTGCGGCGCCGCCAACCTGGAGCCGCCGACCATCACGCCCGCGACAACCCCCGCGATCAGCAGGAAGAGCAGGATCGGATAGTAGTTGACGAGCAGGGCGGTGACCGGCTGCATAGGGTGACAGACCTTCCGTGATTGGCGCCGGAGTGCGCCGCACAATAGCCATATTGGCACGAACGCCGCCATGGGGAAGGTCTGCAACGGTTGCGCCAGGGACTGGCGCGAGTGACGGGGCTCGAACCCGCGACCTCCGGCGTGACAGGCCGGCGCTCTAACCAACTGAGCTACACCCGCA
>CAXTLC010000055.1:10537-32955 GCA_964245075.1 uncultured Acetobacteraceae bacterium | reverse complement strand
GCTGTCGAGGCTGCTGCGAACCGAGCGGCAATGGCGGGTGCTGAATGCCGTGTTAGGCGTGTTGCTTGCCGCATCGGTCGTCCCGATGTGGCTGGAATGACGGGGAGCGTCATGGCCCGGCAGTTTGCTCTGCCGGGATAAGTTCCATTGGCACACCGGCGCGGGAAGGCGGCCGCATTGACCCGGGCGGCGGCCCCGCGCGATACAGCCCGGCATGATCCTGCTGATCGACAACTACGACAGCTTCACCTTCAACCTCCTGCATTTGCTGAGCGAGGTCGGCGCCCGTTGCGAGGTGCGCCGCAACGACGCGCTGACCGCGGACGAGGCGGTCGCCATGGCGCCGGAGGCGATCGTCCTGTCCCCCGGGCCATGCACGCCGAACGAGGCGGGCATCTGCCTGCCCTTGATCGCCGCCGCGGCCGGGCGAGTGCCCGTGCTGGGCGTCTGCCTCGGCCATCAGGCGATCGGCCAGGCGTTCGGCGGCACGGTGATGCGTGCGCCCGTTCCGATGCACGGCAAGCTGGGCCGGGTCGAGCACACGGGCACCGACATCTTCGCCGGGTTGCCAAGCCCGTTCGAGGCAGTGCGCTACCACAGCCTGATCGTTGAGCGCGCGACCCTGCCGCCCGCGTTGGAAGCGACGGCGTGGACGGAGGATGGGCTGGTGATGGGGCTGCGGCACCGCACCCTGCCGGTCTTCGGCGTGCAGTTCCATCCCGAAAGCATCGCGTCGGAGCACGGGCGGGATATCCTCGCGAACTTCCTGGCCATCTCCCGCGGCGCCAACGCGCCGCGCCGCGCCGCCTGAGTGCAGAGCGGCCTCAAGCCCGTCATCGCCCGCCTGGCCCGTGGCGAGACCCTGGCGGAGGCGGAGGCGGAGGCGGCGTTCGGCCTGGTGATGTCCGGCGAGGCGACCCCGGCGCAGATTGCCGGGATGCTGATGATGATGCGCCTGCGCGGCGAGACGGTGCCCGAGCTGGTGGGCGCCGTGCGGGCGATGCGGTCGCGCATGGTGGCCGTTCCCATCCCGCCGGACGCGATGGACGTGTGCGGCACGGGCGGGGATGCGGCGGGCACGCTGAACGTGTCCACCGCGGTGGCCTTGGTGCTGGCGGGCCGGGGCGTGCCGGTGGCCAAGCACGGCAACCGGGCGCTGTCCTCGCGCACCGGCGGAGCCGACGTGCTGGCCGAACTGGGCGTGAACGTGGACGTCCCGCTGGAGCGCCTGCCAGCCGTGCTGGCCGAGGCAGGCTGCGCCTTCCTGTTCGCGCCGCGGCACCACGCGGCCTTGCGCCATGCCGCCGGCCCCCGGGTGGAGCTCGGCACGCGCACCATCTTCAACCTGCTCGGGCCGCTGGCCAACCCTGGCCGGGTGCGCCGGCAACTGACGGGTGTGTTCGACCCGGCCTGGGCGCGGCCCATGGCGGAAACGCTGGCGGCGCTCGGCACGACGGACGCCTGGCTGGTCCACGGGCAAGGGCTGGACGAGCTGACGGTCGCCGGGGAGAGCCACGCCGTGGTGCTGGCGGACGGCCGCATCACCGAGCGCGTGGTGCTGCCGGAGGAAGCCGGGCTGCCACGCTCTCCGGTGGCCGCGATAAGGGGTGGCGAGGCGCCGGAAAACGCGCGGGCCCTGCTCGCGTTGCTGGAAGGGACACCTGGCGCTTACCGGGACACCGTGCTTCTCAACAGTGCGGCGGCACTGATGGTGGCGGGGCGTGCCGGGACGTTGCGGGATGGCGCGGTGCAGGCCGCGGCGGCGATTGACAGCGGCGCTGCGCTGGCCGCGTTGGGCCGGCTTCGGCGCGCAACGGCTTGAGGAGAATGGCGGTGGACGGAATCATCCCAGACGTTCTCGCCCGCATCTGCGGCGACACGATGCGCGAGGTAGGACGGCGGCGGAGCGCCCTGCCGGTGGAGGCGCTGCGCCGCAAGATCACGGAAGCGCACAGCCCGCCGCGAGGCTTCGGCGCCGCGTTGAAGGACGCGGTGGTCGCGGGCCGCTGCGGGCTGATTTCCGAGATCAAGCAGGCTTCGCCCTCCGGCGGGCTGATCCGGCCGGAGTTCGACCCGGCAGCCATCGCGCGCGCTTACGCGGCAGGGGGCGCCACCTGCCTGTCCGTGCTGACGGACGCGCCGTACTTCCAAGGCGACCCAGCGCATCTGCGGGCGGCGCGGGCAGCGGTCAGCCTCCCGGTGCTGCGCAAGGACTTCATGCTCGATCCGTGGCAGGTGCATGAGAGCCGGGCCATGGGTGCGGACTGCGTGCTGCTGATCATGGCCGCGCTCACCAACCAGCAAGCGCTCGAGTTGGAAGCGGTGGCCCGCGGCCTGGAGATGGACGTGCTGGCCGAGGTGCATAACCGGGCCGAACTGGATCGCGCGCTCGGGCTGCAAACGAAGCTGATCGGGGTCAACAACCGGGATCTGCGCACCTTGCAGACCGACTTGCAGACCACGATCGACCTGGCTCCGTTCGTTCCCCCCGACCGGCTGCTGATCACCGAGAGCGGCATCCGCAACCGCGATGACGTGCACCGTCTGGGCCAGGCCGGCGCGCAATGCCTCCTGGTGGGGGAAAGCCTGCTGCGGCAGCCGGACGTGACTGCGGCGGTCCACGCGCTGCTCGGGACCTGCGCGAACACATGAGCCTGACGCATTTCGATGCGGCTGGGCGCGCGGTGATGGTCGACGTGTCGGCCAAGCCGGAAACCTCCCGCACCGCGACGGCGCGGGTGCGGGTGCTGATGGAGGCCGCCACGCTGGCGGTCGTCACCGGCGGCACCGCCGCCAAGGGGGACGTGCTGGGGACGGCCCGGCTGGCCGGGATCATGGCCGCCAAGCGCACCGCCGACCTCATCCCGCTGTGCCATCCACTGCCGATATCGGCAGTGACGCTGGAGCTTGAGCCGTGTGACGGCGCGGTGGAGATCACGGCCACCGTGCGCACCACCGGCCGCACCGGCGTGGAGATGGAAGCGCTGACCGCCGCCAGCGTGGCCGCCCTCACCGTTTATGACATGTGCAAGGCGATGGACCGCGGCATGCGGATCGACGCGTTGCGCGTGGTGCACAAGGCAGGCGGCAAGTCCGGCGAGTTCGCCCAGCCGTGATGGGCGTCGCTGAAGCGCGCGAGCGCATCCTGGCGCCGCTCCGCGCCACCCCGGCCGAGGTCGTGGCGCTGGCGGATGGATGGGGCCGGGTGCTGGCCGCCGCGGTCGAGGCCCGCCTGACGCAGCCGCCGGCCGACATGTCCGCAATGGACGGCTACGCCTTGCGCGCCGCTGACGGCATGGCAGGAGCCCGGCTGCGGGTCGTGGGCGCAGCGCCGGCCGGGCACCCGTTCGAGGGGGCGGTCGGACCCGGCGAGGCGGTGCGGCTGTTCACGGGCAGCGTGGTGCCGGAAGGTGCCGACACCATCCTCCTGCAAGAGGACGCCGACCGGGACGGCGAGCGGGTCACGCTGCGCGAGACCTGCGCGCCTGGCCGGCATATCCGTCGGGCCGGGCAGGACTTTCGCCTGGGCGACGTGCTGCTGCGGCCCGGGCGGCGGCTGGGCGCGCGCGACATCGGGCTGGCAGCCGCGGGCAACCACGCTTGGCTGCATGTGCATCGCCGCCCCCGCGTCGCTATCCTGGCGACGGGGGACGAGATCGCCATGCCGGGCGACCCGATCGGGCCAGGCGGCATCGTCAGTTCCAATTCCCATGCTCTGGCCGCCCTGGTGCGGGCCGGCGGCGGCGAGCCGGTGGTGCTGCCGGTTGTCCGGGACGAACGCGCCGCGATCGCGGGCGCGGTTGACGGGCTTGGTGGCGTCGAGATGCTGGTGACCACGGGCGGCGCCAGCGTCGGCGAGCACGACCTGGTGCAGCAGGCCTTGTCGGAGCGTGGCTTCGAGCTGGATTTCTGGAAAATAGCCATGCGGCCGGGCAAGCCGCTGATCGCGGGCCGGGTGGCCGGGGTGCCGGTGATCGGTCTGCCAGGCAATCCAGTCTCCGCCCTGATCTGCGCCGCGCTGTTCCTGCTGCCCGCCTTGGACGTGCTGGGCGGGCTTCCGGCCGCAGCGCCCCGGGTCGAGCGGGCCGTGTTGGGGGCGGCGTTGGCCGCCAACGACGGACGTGCCGACCACTTGCGCGCCGCCGTCGAGACCCGGCCCGGCGGCTTGCTGGTGGCGACGCCGTTCCGTCGGCAGGACTCGGGCATGCTGAGCCTGCTCGCGCGGGCGGATGCGCTGGTGCTGCGGGCGGCCGGGGCGCCGGCGCTGCCGGAAGGCGCAGAGGTCGAGGTGATCCGGCTTGCCGAACTGGGATTGTAGCTCGCTTGACGGAGCCGCGCGAACCAATATAGAACACGACCCACGGTTGCTGATTTGTTCCGTAGGGGGTCCGCTATGCTGACGCGCAAGCAGCACGAGCTGCTGCTGTTCATTGATCATCATCTCCGTTCGAGTGGCTTCTCGCCATCCTTCGAGGAGATGAAGGATGCGCTGAACCTGCGCTCCAAGTCTGGCATCCATCGCCTGATCTCTGCCCTGGAGGAGCGCGGCTTCCTGCGCCGGCACCATCACCGTGCCAGGGCGCTCGAAGTGGTCCGCTTGCCGGAGAAGGCAGCCGAGCCGGCGCGGGCGGAAGCGGCGGCGTTCGCGCCGAACGTGATCCGCGGCGATTTCAGCGGCAACCGCCTGGTGGGGGTTCGGGCAGCGGGCGAGGCGGCGGCGGTGCAGTTGCCGCTGTATGGCCGGATCGCCGCCGGGCAGCCGATCGAGGCGTTGCGGGATGGCGGCGCGCAGATCGAGGTGCCGATGGCGATGCTCGGCAGTGGCGATCACTACGCGCTCGAGGTTGCCGGCGATTCGATGATCGATGCGGGGATTTTCGACGCGGACACCGTGATCATCCGCAAGGGCGACACGGCGGAGAACGGTCAGATCGTCGTGGCGATGGTGGACGAGTCCGAGGTGACGCTGAAGCGTCTGCGCCGCAGCGGCAACCGGATCGTGCTGGAGCCTGCCAATTCGAAGTACGAGGTGCGGATCTTCCCCGCCGACCGGGTGAAGGTGCAGGGGCGGCTCGTCGGGTTGCTCCGCCGCTACTGACGCGCTCATGCTTCGTTGTCCCACCCCCTTTCCCTTCGGAGAGGGGCGGGGCAGGGGCGTCACGCCCTTTATCGAACGGAAATCAGCCGCCGAACGTCCCGCCCCGTGGGAACCCGTTCGGCGGCAGGCGGCCCGCCTGGCCGCGAACGGCAATCCAGTCCCGCAAGGCAGTTTCCGTCCGCGTCTTGTCCCCCAGCTTCCACGTCAGCCCGTCGGCAAGCCGGAACACCTTGGCGTCCTTGAGGGTGCCGTCCTTGAAGCGTTGCAGGATCACGCCGGAGCCGCGTGACAGCACGGGAACTTGCTCCAACGGGAACACCAGCAGCTTGCGGTTGTCCCCCACGGTCGCGACATGGTCGCCACTGGCCGGCACGCAAAGCAGCGCTTCCTCGCCCGGCTTGGTGTTGAGCACCTGCTTGCCGCTCTTGCGTTCTGCCAGCAGGTCGGCCGCTTCCACCACGAAGCCGCGCCCGACGACGCTGGCCACGAGGTAGCGCGCAGCGTCCTGCCAAACGAACACGGTCGCGACATCGTCGGCGTTGGTCATCTCGGCCAGCAGGCGGATTGGCTGGCCATCGCCCCGGCCCCGCGGCAGGTCGGCGGCGCGCAAGGTGTAGCTGCGGCCGTTGGTGCCGAACAAGCAGAGCCGGTCCGTGGATTGGCAGGGCACCAGCAGGCGCAGCGCGTCGCCGTCCTTGAACTTCAGTTCGCCCGCTTCCGCGAGGTGGCCGCGCAGCGCGCGGATCCAGCCCTTCTGCGACAGGATGACGGTCAGCGGTTCCCGTTCGATCGCGGCCTCGAACGACACGTCCACCGGGTCGGGCACGCCTGCCAGGAGCGTGCGGCGGTCGCCCAGCGGGCCGCTGCCGAACGCTTCGCGGGTGCGGACGATTTCCTCGCCGACGCGCTTCCACCGGGCGGCTTCGCTGCTCAGCAGGGTGTTGAGCCCGCGGCGCTCCTTGTTCAACGCGGCATGCTCGCGCCGCAACTCCATCTCCTCCAGGCGGCGGAGGGAGCGCAGGCGCATGTTGAGGATCGCGTCCGCCTGCACCTCGTTGATGCCGAAGCGGCGCACGAGCCCGGCTTTCGCGTTGTCCTCCTCGCGGATGATGCGGATGACCTCGTCCAGGTCGAGGAACACGGTCAGGAAGCCGTCCAGGAGTTCCAGCCGCCGCTCCACCGCGGCCAGCCTGTGCCGGGAGCGGCGGATCAGCACCTCGCCCCGGTGGTCCAGCCAGGCGCGCAGCACGCCGCGCAGGCCCATCACCACCGGCGTCCGGTCGGCCGTCAGCACGTTCATGTTGAGCGGGAAGCGCGTCTCAAGCTGGGTGGCGCGGAACAGCGTCTCCATCAGCGCTGCCGGTTCGATGCCGCGGGTCTTCGGCTCCAGCACCAGCCGCACCTTTTCGGTGCTCTCGTCGCGGATGTCGCCCAGCAGCGGCAGCTTCTTGGCTTCCAGCAGCTCGGCCAGCGTCTCGATCAGCTTGGTTTTCTGCACCTGGTATGGAATCGCGGTGACGACGACTTGCCAGGCGCCATGCTTGCGCTGCTCCACTTCCCAAGCCGCTCGCAGGCGAAACCCGCCACGGCCGGTCTCGTAGGCAATTTGCAGCGCCGCCGGATCTTCCACCAGCACGCCGCCGGTGGGGAAATCCGGACCGGGCATGTAGGCCAGCAGCTCGGCGGTCGTGGCGTGCGGGTTCGCGATCAGGGCCAGGGCGGCGGCGCAGACCTCGCCGGCGTTGTGCGGCGGGATGGAAGTGGCCATGCCCACCGCGATGCCGGTGGCGCCGTTGGCGAGCAGATTGGGGAAACCGGCGGGAAGCACCACCGGCTCGCTTTCCTCGCCGTCGTAATTGGGCCGGAAATCCACCGCGTCGTCGTCGATGCCGTCCAGCATGGCCCGGGCGACCAGCGTCATCCGCGCCTCGGTGTACCGCATGGCCGCCGGGTTGTCGCCGTCGATGTTGCCGAAGTTCCCCTGGCCCTCGACCAGCGGGTAGCGCGCGGCGAAATCCTGCGCGAGGCGGACCAGCGCGTCGTACACCGAGGCCTCGCCGTGCGGATGGTACTTGCCGATCACGTCGCCGATCACGCGGGCGCATTTCTTGAATCCGGACGCCGGATCAAGCCGCAACTGGTGCATGGCATAGACCAGGCGGCGGTGTACCGGCTTCAACCCATCGCGCACGTCCGGCAGGGAGCGCGACATGATGGTCGACAGCGCGTAAGCGAGGTAGCGCTCGCTGAGAGCATCTGCGAGCGGAGCATCCAGGATAGTCCCGGCGAGGTCGTCAGGCATGGCGCCTGATACCGCTCTCGCCGGGGCCGGTCAAAGCGGCGAAGCCGTTAGTTGACCGGTATCTTCTCCTTGCCGCGTCCCGGGTTGGACGTGTTCACCAGCTCGGGTGAGCGTGTGGCAGCCAGCGTCTGTTCCTGCGTCGAGGGATCGACGCGCCGGCTGCGGGTGAACGGCTCCAGCGTTTCGGATTTTCCGGACTTCAGCGCGCGCAACACCCCTTCCAAGACGCGCACGTCGGCGTAGCCCTCCTCGGCATCCGGCTCCGGATCGGCGCCGTTCAGGATGCAGTCGGAGAAGTATTTCATCTCACCGCCAAAATGATCGGTGTTCTTGAAGCTTTTCTCGCTCTTGTCCTCGCCGAGCGTCATCTGATGCTGCAACGGCTTGCCGTACATGTAGCCCGGGTTGACCTGCAAGCTGCCTTTCGTGCCGACGACGGTGTAGCTGTCCAGCGCGTTGCCGTAATATGACAGCACGAATTGCGCGAGACGGCCTTCCGGGAAGCGCAGGGTCACGGCGACGGTGTCGTCGAAATCCCCCAGTCCCGCATCCGCATGCCTCGTGCCGACGGCGGACACCACCTCGGTCGGCTCGGCGCCGAAGATGGTGCGCGCTGCGTTGACCGGGTAGGGACCCATGTCCAGCACCGGCCCGGCCACGTCCCCGTGTTTCGCCCGGTGGTTCTCCGGCGAGACCATCTGGGTGAAGGTCGAGCTGAACACCAGCAATTCGCCCAGCTTGCCGGAGCGGACCGTGTCGATGGCCGCCAAGGTCGCAGGCTCGAAATGCAGGCGGTAGGCCACCATCAGCTTGGCGGTGGACTGCTTCTGCGCATCCATGATCTCCCGGCACTTCGCCGTGGAAACCTCGAGCGGCTTCTCCACCAGCACGTGGATGCCCGCCTTCAACGCGGCCACGGCGTACTCGGCATGCATCCAGTTCGGCGTGGCGAGATAGATCGCGTCGACCTTGCCGGAATGCAGCATCTCGCCGAACTGGTCGTAGCTGTAGCAATCGGTCACGCCATACTGCTTGCCCACCTGGCGCGCCTTCTCGGCGTCTCCCGTGACGAAGGCGCTCAGCTCCGAGTTGCCGGTGTGCTTCACGCCCGGCAGCATCGCTTCCTGCGTGATGTCCCCGAGCGCGACCACGCCGTAGCGGACTTTCTTGCCCGAACTCAGGCCGAGGGTGGACAGGATGCTCATCGCGGTTGTCTCCGTATGTTCGTGTGGCGGGAACAACGCGGCATCCCGTGGCAGCGCGCAGGCTGCCTGATCACTTCGTGATGATTGCCGGGCTACCCTGACGATCGGGAAACTGGCGGATTTGTCATGTGCCCGCCGCGTCTTCACCGCATTGCTTTCGTACTGAGGTGCATTACTGACTTGGCTGCACCATGTCGCATCCCCTTCCCAAGCTGTCCGTCCTGCAACACGCGGGCTATCCGGCGCGTGACCTGGCGTTGGCAACCTTCCTGTCCAGCCAGCACCACCGGACGGAGCATCACCTGAGCGCGTCGGAATGCGAGACCATGGCGATCGGCGAGTTGCTGGCGCTGGCCGACCCGGAGGACGCGGCGCGGTGGGCCACGCTCCGGCTCGGCTACACCGACCCGCTCGGCGCCCCCTGGCTGCGCAGCGCCGCCGCATCCGGCTACGAGGGGGCGGCGGAAGCGGACATCGTCTGCTTCGCCGGCGCGCAAGAGGCCCTGTACGCCTCCATGCATGCGCTGCTCTCGCCGGGCGACCACGCGATCGTGGTGCTGCCGAGCTATCAATCGATCGAGACGCTGGCCCTCGGCCTGTGCGACGTGTCGGGCGTCGCACTCGACCCGGCGTCCGGTTGGTCGCTGGATATCGACCTGGTTGCGGCGGCGGTGCGGCCCGCCACGCGGGTGATCGCCATCAGCTTCCCCAACAACCCGACGGGCAAGCAGTTGGAGCGGGACCGCTACGACGCCCTGGTCGCGTTGTGCCGGCGGCACGGCATCTGGCTGCTGAGCGACGAGGTGTACCGCCTTACCGAGCGGGACCTGCTTCGCCGCCTGCCCACCGCGGCCGACCGCTACGAGCGGGGCGTCTCACTTGGCGTGTTGTCCAAGGCCTACGGATTGCCTGGCCTCCGTATCGGCTGGGTGGCCTGCCGGGATCGCGCGCTGCTCGGCCGGGTGGCGGCGATCCGGCAGTATCTTTCCACTTGCAGCGCCGGGCCGAGCGAGGTGCTGGCCTGCATCGCGCTCAAGGCCGCCCCCGTCATCCTGGCGCGCAACCGGGCGCTGACGGAGGCTAATCTTCAACGGCTGCTGGCATTCTTCGCCCGGCACCCGGCGCTGTTCGACTGCGTGGAGCCGGAAGGCGGGATGGTGTGCTTCCCGCGCTGGCGCGGCGCCGGCGACGTGGACGGCTTCGTCGCCCGCATGGCCGAGGCGGGCGTGCTGCTGCTGCCCGCCAGCGTGTTCCGCTCCGACCTGCTGGCCCAACCGGCCGACCGCTTCCGGGTCGGCTTCGGACGGTCAAGCTTCGCCGCCGGCCTCGACGCCATGGAGCGTGCGCTTCTTGCGGCTTGACCATGCCCGCAGCGTCACGCTGAGATCGGGAATGGGTGAATTCTCAGGTCCGACAGTTTTTGGGCTTGGCGATGCAGGCTTCCACCTGCCCGTCCCTGGTCGCTGAGCAGGCGTGCTGGGCATGAACCTCGCCGATCACGGCGGCAGTGACGCGCGGACCGTGGTTCTGGTCCGCCCCCGGGAAAGCGCATGGATGCCCGTGCGATGACCGGTGCGGCGCCAGGCCGGGGGCGAACCATTGGGCGGTGGGTATTGGCGGCTTGCTACCTGCTGGCCGGTGTCGCCCACCTGTCCAGTCCCGGACCCTTCTTGCTCATCACGCCCGGTTGGGTCCCGTTCCCGCGGCAGGTCATCGCCGCCACTGGCCTGTGCGAACTGGCCGGCGCCGCCGGACTGCTGACGCGGCGGCTGCGCCGGGCGGCCGGGATTGGCTTGGCGCTGTATGCCGTTTGCGTGTTCCCTGCCAACATCAAGCACGCTTTGGTCGGCCTGCCGGCGGGGCAGGTGCAACTCGGCTGGTGGTACCATGGCCCGCGCCTGGCGTTGCAGCCTGTGCTGGTCTGGTGGGCGTTGTTTGCCGGCGAGGTCGTGGACTGGCCATTCCGGCGGCACGCCCGTTGAGTGCTGGGGCGGAATGGAACGGTCGTCGCATGGCGCCTTCCGGTGGAACTGTTATCGTCGCCCTCAGAGGAGACAGAACAATGGCGAGGTCCGGGTAGCGATGCAGCAGGCTTACCCGTTCACGGCCATCGCGGCGCAGGAGGAGATGAAGCTCGCCCTGCTGGTTGCCGCCGTGGACCCGGCGGTCGGCGGCGTGCTCGTGTTCGGTGACCGCGGCACCGGCAAGTCCACCGCCGTGCGCGCCCTGGCCGCCTTGTTGCCGCCGATGGATGTGGTGCGCGGCTGCCCTTACCGCTGTGACCCGGCCCGCCCCGGCCCCTGGTGCGCGGACTGCCCGGCCGGCGCAGGCCGCGCGCCCGTGTCGGCGCCTGTCCCCGTGGTGGACCTGCCACTCGGCGCCACGGAGGACCGGGTGGTCGGCGCGCTCGACCTGGAAAGCGCGTTGACCCGCGGCGAGAAGCGGTTCGAGCCCGGCCTGCTGGCCCGCGCCAACCGCGGCTTCCTCTACATCGACGAGGTGAACCTGCTTGAGGACCACCTGGTGGACTTGCTGATCGACGTGGCCGCCTCGGGCGAGAACGTGGTCGAGCGGGAAGGGCTGAGCGTGCGCCACCCGGCCCGCTTCGTCCTGGTCGGCAGCGGCAACCCGGAGGAGGGCGAGCTTCGCCCCCAGTTGCTGGACCGCTTCGGCCTCTCCGTCGAGGTCCGCACGCCGCAGGACATCGCCACCCGTGTCAGCATCGTCCGCCGCCGCGACGCGTTCGAGCGCGACGGCGAGGCGTTCGCGGCGGAGTGGGAAGCGGAGCAAGCGGCGCTGCGGAGCCGCATCACGGCCGCCCGCGCCCTGCTGCCGCGCGTGGAAGCGCCGGACGCGACGCTGGAAGCCGCCACCCGGCTGTGCCTGCGCCTCGGCACGGACGGGTTGCGGGCTGAGCTGACGCTGTTGCGCGCGGCCCGCGCCTTGGCCGCGCTGGATGCCGAAGTCGCAGTGACGCAGTCGCATCTGCTCCGCATCGCCCCATCCGCGCTACGGCACCGGCTGCGGCGGGACCCGCTGGACGAGGCCGGGTCCACCGCCCGGGTCGCGCGTGCGGTGGAGGAGGAGTTCGGCAAGTGACGCCGCCCGGCGATGCCGCCGCCGCGGCATGGCTGTTCGCCGTGGACCCGGCCGGCACGGGCGTCGTGCTGCGGGCGTCCGCCGGCCCTGCGCGGGACCGCTGGCTGCAATCGCTGCGCGCCGCCTTGCCGGACGGCACGGCCGTGCGCCGGGTGCCGCTGAACATCGGTGAGGAGCGGCTGGGAGGCGGGCTGGACCTCGCGGCGACCTTGGCGGCGGGACGGCCGGTGCTCACGCGCGGGCTGCTGGCGGAAGGCGGCGTGCTGCTGCTCGCCATGGCGGAACGGATCGCCCCTGCGACCGCCGCCCGGCTGGCGGCGGTGGACGGCGGCCCGCTCGCCGCCGTGGCGCTGGACGAAGGCATCGCCCCGGACGAGCGCCCACCGGCCGCACTGACCGACCGGCTGGCGTTCCATGTCGAGCTCGGCGAGGAAACAGCGGAGGCGGGCCTGCCGGACATCGCGTCCGCCCGCGCGTTGTTGCCCGGCGTGCGCGTGCCGGATGGCATCGTGGAAGCGCTCTGCGCAGCCGCCGCCGCGCTGGGAGTCGCGTCCATGCGTGCGCCCACCTTGGCCCTGCGCGCCGCCCGGGCCGCTGCCGCTCTGGCAGGGCGGGAGGAGGTCGCGGCGGAGGACGCGGCGCTGGCCGCCCGGCTGGTGCTGGCGCCGCGCGCGACCGTCCTGCCAGAGGCAGAGGCGGAGGCGGAGGCGGAACCCGCGCCGGAACCAACGCCGTCCGAAGCGGCGGACGCTTCTGCTGCCGAGCCGTCCGGCGCGGCGATGGAAGACGTCGTGTTGCAGGCAGCACAGGCCGCGATTCCCGCTGGGTTGCTGCAACGCCTGCAAGCGCTGGCGTCAGGCCGCGCCCGTACGGCCGGCGCCTCGGGGGCGCTGCACCGCGCGGGCCAGCGCGGCCGTCCGGCCGGGGTGCGGCCAGGCGATCCGCGGGCGGGGTTGCGGCTGAACCTGCTGGAGACCTTGCGTGCCGCCGCACCATGGCAAGCCCTGCGCGGCCGGGACGGCGGACGAATTCAGATACGCCGGGCGGATTTCCGCGTCACCCGTCTCAAGCAGCGCGCGGAAACGACCACGGTGTTCGCCGTGGACGCGTCCGGTTCCGCCGCCCTGAACCGGCTGGCGGAGGCGAAGGGCGCGGTGGAGCTGCTGTTGGCCGAATGCTACGTGCGCCGGGACCGCGTGGCGGTACTGGCGTTCCGCGGCCGGGGCGCCCAGTTGCTGCTGCCGCCTACCCGCTCGCTTCCGCGGGCCAAGCGCAGCCTGGCCGGCTTGCCCGGCGGGGGCGGCACGCCGCTGGCGGCGGGCATTGACGCGGGCGCGGCGCTGGCGGACGCGGTGCGCCGCCGGGGCGGCACGCCGATGCTGGTGCTGCTGACCGACGGGCGGGCGAACGTGGCCCTTGACGGCAAGGGCAATCGCGCCGTGGCGGAAGCGGAGGCGTCCGCCTCCGCCCGCCGGCTGCGTGCGGCCGGGATATCCGCCCTGCTCGTGGACACCTCGCCGCGCCCGCATCCGCCGAACCGCCGCTTGGCCGCCGAGATGGGCGCGCGCTACGTGGCGCTGCCCTATGCGGACGCGAGAAGCCTTTCCCGGGCCGTGCAGGACGCCTCGGCATGAAGGCTCCGCAGGATCGCCTGCCCGCCGACTGGCCCAACCGGGAGCACAGCCGGTTCGTGCGGGCCGCCGGCCTGATCTGGCACGTCCAGGTTGCGGGCAACGGCCCGGCCATGCTGCTGCTGCACGGCACCGGTGCCGCCACGCATTCCTGGCGCGACCTGCTGCCGCTGCTGGCGGAGCACCATACCGTCATCGCCCCGGATCTGCCGGGACACGGCTTCACGCAGCCCCCGGCGCTGCGCCGCTTGTCGCTGCCCGGCATGGCGCGGGACCTGCAAGCGCTCCTATGGGCGCTGGACCTGCGGCCGGTGGCGGCCGTCGGGCATTCCGCCGGCGCGGCAGTGGCAGCCCGCATGTGCCTGGACGGTCAGTTGCCGGCCCGCGCCCTGGTTGGGCTGAACGCCGCGCTGCTGCCGCTGGGCGGCGTGCCGGGCCAGATCTTCTCGCCGCTGGCCAGGCTCCTGGTGGGCTTGCCGGTGCTGCCGAACCTGTTCACCTGGCGCGCCCGCGCGCCCGGCGTGGTGGACAAGCTGCTGCGTGACACCGGGTCCACCCTCGATGCGCGCGGAGTGGCGCTGTACGCCCGCGTGGTGCAGGAACCGGGGCACGCCGCCGCGGCACTCGGCATGATGGCGCATTGGGACTTGCAGCCCCTGCTGCGCGACCTGCCGCGCCTCGCAGCCCGGCTGCTGCTGATCACCGGCGCGGGAGACCGCACGATCCCGCCGGCCGAGTCCGAACGCGTGCGGGACATGGTGCCCGGCGCCGCGCTCGTTTCCCTGCCGGGCTTGGGCCACCTGGCGCACGAGGAGCAGCCGGCCCGATGCGCCGCGCTGATCCTGGATTTCATGCCTGAGGCCAGCGTGCGGGCGGCATGATGGCTGCCTGGGTGGGCAGCGGCCGGGTGCTGGACGCGATCCTGGTGGCAATGGCGTTGGAAGGCGCCGTCCTGGTGGCGCTTTGGCGCATGAGCGGCCGTGGCGTGGCCCCCGGTGCGCTGCTGCCGAACCTGTTCTCCGGCATGTGCCTGCTGGGCGCGATGCGGGTCGCGCTGGCAGGCGGCTGGTGGGCTTGGGTGTCACTGCTGCTGCTGGCGGCAGGCCTGCTGCACGGGGCGGACCTATGGCGGCGATGGCGGACCCGCTCCCAAATGGAGACGCATTGAAGGCCTGGACGAGTGTCTAGTTCTCATTACACTCTATCGGCATGTCTCTCCTGACGCTTGACGCGCCGCCCCTGACCGTCCCGGCCCCGCCGGACCCCCGGCGGCACGCGGTGATCATCGGCAGCGGCTTCGGCGGGCTGGCCGCAGCGGTGCGGCTTGGCGCACGCGGCTACCGTGTCACCGTGCTGGAACGGCTGGACGCCCCCGGCGGGCGGGCCTCGGTGTACCGGCAGGACGGGTTCACCTTCGATGCCGGGCCGACCATCGTCACCGCGCCTTTCCTGCTGGAAGAATTGTGGGCTCTCTGTGGCCGCCGGCTGGCCGATGACGTCACCCTGGTGCCGACCGATCCGTTCTACCGAATCCGGTTCGCGGACGGCGGCGTCTTCGAGTACACCGGTGACCCGGACCGCATGCGGGCAGAGGTCGCCAGGATCAGCCCGGCTGACCTCCCCGGCTACGAACGGTTCCTCGCCGCCAGCGAGCGCATCTACCGGACCGCGTTCGAGCGCCTGGGCTCCGTGCCGTTCACCCATTGGACCAGCATGGCGAAGGTGGTCCCGGACCTGGCGGCCCTCGGCAGTTGGCGCAGCGTGCACGGCTTGGTCGCCAAGTACGTGCGGGACCCCCGGTTGCGCACCGTGCTCAGCTTCCACCCCTTGCTGGTCGGCGGGGACCCGTTCAGCGCCAGTTCCGTTTACGCGCTGATCGCCTTCCTGGAGCGGCGCTGGGGCGTGCATTTCGCCATGGGCGGCACCGGCGCGCTGGTGCGAGGCCTGGCCGGGCTGGTGCGCGGGCAGGGCGGCACGATCCGCTGCAACGCCACCGTGCGGCAGATCACCGTCGCGGGCGGCGCCGCAACCGGCGTGCTGCTGGAGGGCGGCGAGCGGGTCGCGGCCGACATCGTCGTGTCCAACGCGGACTCGGCCTGGACCTACCGGCACCTGCTGGCGCCGGAACACCGCCGCCGCTGGACGGACCGCAAGGTGGAGCGGGCCCGCTACTCCATGGGCCTGTTCGTCTGGTATTTCGGCGTGCGCCGGCGGTACGAGGAGGTGGCCCACCACACCATCCTGCTCGGCCCCCGCTACCGGGCGCTGCTGCGGGACATCTTCAAGCGCCACCGCCTCGCGGAGGATTTCAGCCTCTACCTGCACCGCCCGACGGCGACAGACCCGTCCCTGGCGCCGCCGGGATGCGACGCGTTCTACGTGCTGTCCCCGGTGCCGCACCTGAGGAGCGGCACCGATTGGGCGGTGGAGGGTGAGCGCTACCGCCGGGCGATCGCCGAGGCGTTGGAAGCGACGGTGCTGCCAGGCTTGCAGGCCAACGTCGTCACCTCCCGCACGATGACGCCGCAGGATTTCCAGGACCGCTTGCTGGCGTTCCGCGGCGCCGCCTTCGGCCTGGAGCCGCTGCTGACCCAGAGCGCCTGGTTCCGCCCGCACAACCGGAGCGAGGAGGTGGACGGGCTGTTTCTCGTCGGCGCCGGCACCCATCCCGGCGCCGGGCTGCCCGGCGTGCTTTGTTCCGCCAAGATCCTCGACACGGTGGTGCCGCATGCCGCTCAGCTCTGATCACCGCGCCTGCCGGGCGCTGCTGGAAGGCGGCTCCCGCACCTTTTCCGCCGCCGCACGGGTGCTGCCGGCCCGGGTGGCGCGGCCGGCGACGGCGCTCTACGCGTTCTGCCGGGTGGCGGATGACCTGATCGACCATGGCGGCGGCCCTTCCGCGCTGGCCGTGCTCGGGGACCGGCTGGACCGCGTCTATGCCGGCCGCCCGCTGCCGGAGCCGATCGACCGGATGCTGGCCGAGGTCGTGCAGCAATTCAGCCTCCCGCGCACGCTGCTGGATGCGCTGCTGGAAGGCTTCGCCTGGGACGCCGCCGGCCGCCGCTACGCGACGATGGACGAGTTGCACGACTACGCCGCCCGCGTCGCCGGCGCGGTCGGCGCCGCCATGGCGGTGCTCATGGGCGTCCGCGTCCCGGCTCTGGTGGCGCGCGCGTGCGATTTGGGCGCCGCCATGCAATTGACCAACATCGCGCGGGACGTGGGGGAAGACGCGCGGGCCGGCCGGCTTTACCTGCCGCTGTCCTGGCTGCGGGAGGCCGGGGTGGACCCGGACGCTTTTCTCCGCCGGCCGGCGTTCAGCCCGGCGCTCGGCAGCGTGGTGCGCCGATTGCTGGACGAGGCCGCCGCCCTGTATGGCCGCGCCGATGCCGGGATTGCCGCCCTGCCGTGGAATTGCCGCCCGGGAATCGGCGCTGCGCGGCGCTTCTACGCGCAGATCGGTGCCGAGGTGGCGCGCCACGGCTACGACTCCGTGACCCGCCGCGCCGTGGTGCCGCGCGGGCGCAAGGCCCTGCTGCTCGGCCAGGCCGTGCTCACCGCCTTCCAGGGTTCCACCAGCGAGCCGGCGCTCCCGCTTCCTGCGTGCAGCCACCTGGTGGCCGCCGTCCTGCCGGCCCCGCGCCGTCCCGCCCGGGCAAGTCTCGACGACCGCATCGCGTGGCTGCTGGACCTGTTCGAGCGCTTGGAGCAACGCGAGGCAATGGGCCGGCGCTGGTAGGAGCACGTCTCACCTTCTTCCTCCGAGACAAGGCCGGGGTGAGGGTCGGCGCAACGTCGATCCGCTGTGGGCGTGCCACCCCGTACGTGCGAACTTGATGGAAGGCTGGCGACAACGCCCGCCGGCGCGTCGCGATGCCGGAGAACTGCACGGATGGACACAGCGTCCGCAAGCGAAGTCCTGCAAGAGGCTGCGCAACGCGCCCTCGTTTACATGCGGTCCGTCCGCAACCGGCCGGTGACCGCCTCGGCTCAGGCGCTGCAACGCCTCGACGAGCTGAAGCACCCGCTCCCCCAGACAGGCCTGGACGCGCGTGAGGTCGTGCGTCGCCTCGATGAGATCGGGTCGCCGGCAACTGTCGCCACTTCGGGCGGCCGGTACTTCGGCCTGGTGATCGGCGGCGCGCTGCCAGCCGCCGCCGCTGCGAGCTGGCTCGCTGCGGCGTGGGATCAGAACGCCTGTTTCCGGTGGACCTCCCCGATCGCCGCGGCCCTGGAGGACGTGTCGCTGCAATGGCTGGGCGACCTGTTCGGCTTGCCGAAGGACGTTGCGGGAGCCTTTGTCACCGGCGCCTCGATGGCGAACATGGCGGCGCTGGCGTCCGCCCGCCACACGCTCCTTTCCCGGTTGGGTTGGGATGTGGAGGCCAAAGGGCTCTACGGCGCGCCCGAGCTTCGCGTGATCGCGAGCGAGGAAGTCCACGTCACCATCTTGAAGGCGCTTTCCCTGCTTGGTCTCGGGCGCGAACGGGTCATCCGGGTGCCGACCGACCGCCAGGGTCGGCTGCGGATCGACAGCCTTCCAGTGCTCGACGGCCGCACGATCGTCTGCGTGCAGGCAGGCAACGTGAATACTGGCGATTTCGATCCTGCGGCCGAAGTTTGTCGGCGGGCCAGGGAAGCCGGGGCCTGGGTGCACGTCGATGGCGCTTTCGGCCTTTGGGCGCTCGCGCACCCCGGCTCCGCCGCCTTGACCGACGGCTTGGCCGAAGCCGACTCGTGGGCGACGGACGCGCACAAGTGGCTCAACGTCCCTTACGACAGCGGCATCGTCCTTGTTCGCAGGGCGGCCGATCTCCGCGCGGCGATGTCGGCCAGCGCCGCATACCTGGCCGAAGGTGTGGCAGGCGATCGCGAGCCGTCGCACTACACGCCCGAATCCTCAAGGAGGGCGCGCGGCGTCGAGATATGGGCCGCACTCCTTGCCCTCGGCCGGGATGGCATCGCGGAACTCGTCGAACGTTCGTGCCGCCATGCCCGGGCCTTCGCCCAAGGCCTCGAGGCACACGGGTTCGAGATCCTCAATGACGTCGTGCTGAACCAGGTGCTCGTCTCGTTCGGCACGCCCGAAGTCACGCGCGCCGTGATCGGCCATCTCCAGGCCGGGGGCGTCTGCTGGTGTGGCGGGACCGTATGGCAGGGTCGCACGGCCATGCGCATCAGCGTCTCGAGTTGGGCGACCAGCGAGGCCGACGTGCAGCTCAGCATCGAGGCGATGGTCCAGGCTGCCGAGCAAAGCCGTTTCAGCCACGCGGGCCAGTGAGGGTCGAGGTTGTCCCGCCCCTTTGGACAGTTCGGCGGCTTGTTCAATCTCGGCTCTGGTTGCTGTCAGTCCGCCAGCAGCAGCCGGCAAGGTGGACGTTTACGGGGAACGATCGGTGGTCCGTTTTGCCGAAGGCAGTGGCGGGTCCAGGACGATCACGCCATCCTCCCGTCCGGCCTCCCCTCCGGCGGTTTGGGCGTTTGGGAGTTTCAACTCGGCCACGAGCCAGTCCACGAAGGCGCTCAGGCCACTGCTGCTGCGCCGGCTGGGAAAGGCGAGCCAATGCCCGGTGTAAATCACGTCCTGCGCCAAGCCGCGCAACGGCTGCACGAGCTTGCCGGACGCGAGCTCGCGGTCCGCTAGGAGCAGCGATTCAAGTGCGACGCCCAACCCGTCGACGGCGGCCCCGATGGCCAGGAAACTTCGGTCGAACCTCGGGCCGTGCCGGGCGGGCGCCTCCAAACCGTTGGCGATGAACCAATCGCCCCAGCGCACCCGCTTGTTGTCGCTCTCGATCAACGGCAGGCCAAGCAGGTCGGCGGGCGTGCTGACCCGTTCCGCAAGCGCCCTGGTGCAGAGCGGGCTGACCGTCTCGTGCCCGAGCGACAGCGCGGTCGCGTCGCTGGGCGGGTTGCCGTAGATGATGTCGGCATCGAAGCTGTCGAAGCGGCGGTAGTCCGTGCCGCTCGCCAGCCGCACCTCCACGCCTGGATGGGCAGCGAGGAAGCGAGGCAGGCGAGGCCCCAGCCACTGCGCGGCGAAGCTCGGCGCACAGTGCACGCGCAACAGGCCGGGAACACTGGCCGACACGGCCTCGATCCCGCGCCGCAGCTCCGCAAAGCCGCGCTCGACGGAAGCGAGAAGGACTTTGCCCTCATGTGTCAGGCTGACCGTCCGCCCGTCCCGCGCGAACAGCGTGGTGCCCAGCTCCCGCTCAAGCTTGCGAACACCGTGGCTGACGGCGCTCGGGGTCAATGACAGGTCAACGGCGGCAAGCTTGAACGATCGCGTGCGCGCGGCGGCCTCGAACACGCGGAGGGAGGAAAGGGACACCTCGCGAGACATACGGCAGTTGAATTCAATTCATCGAACGACGCAAACTTCGCGTTTGCCAGGGCGCCGCCGATCCCGGCAGATACAAGCCGTTAGGGAGTGAACCAAGTTGCTGCTCACTGGTAAGACCGCCGTCATCTCCGGGGCTGCGAGCAAGCGGGGGATCGGCATGAGCACGGCCCGCCTGTTCGCCGAACATGGCGCACGCGTCGCCATCCTCGACCTGCGAGCCGAAGCGTCTCAGGAAGCCGCAGCCTCGCTGCCCGGCGAGGGTCATACCGGACTGGCCTGCGACGTGACCGACAAGTCGGCCTGCACCGAAGCTGCGGCCGCGGTGCTGAAGGCGTTCGGCGCGGTTGACGTCTTGGTCAACAACGCTGGGATCACTCAACCGATCAGGTTCCTGAACATCGCTCCTGAGAACTACGACGCCGTGCTCGACGTCAGCCTTCGCGGCATGCTGTACCTCAGCCAAGCGTTCATCCCCTCGATGAAGGCGAAGGGCGGGTCGATCGTGTGCATGTCGTCCGTTTCCGCGCAGCGCGGCGGCGGCATCTTCGGCGGGCCGCATTACTCGGCGGCCAAGGCGGGCATGCTGGGTTTGGCCAAGGCGATGGCGCGCGAGTTCGGGCCGGACCGCATCCGCGTCAATTCCATCACGCCCGGGCTGATACAGACCGACATAACGGGCGGGATGTTGACCGATGCGATGCGGACGGAGATCCTGAAGGGCATCCCGCTGAACCGGCTGGGCGACGCAGCCGACGTCGCCGGGGCCTGCTTGTTCCTGGCATCCGATCTGTCGTCGTACCTCACCGGCACAACGATCGACGTCAATGGCGGTATGCTGATCCACGGGTGAGCGCCATGACCGGCGCCGTCATCAGCAACACCAGCTTGGCTGAGCGGGCCTACCGCATCCGGCGCAACGCCCTCTGCATGGGCAAGGTGCAAGGACAGGGCTACGTCGGCCAGGCGCTCGGCATCGCCGACGTGCTCGCCGTGGCGTATTTCCATGCGATGTCGTACCGGCCCGCCGATCCGCGTTGGGAAGGGCGGGACCGCTTCCTGTTGTCGGTCGGGCACTACGCCATCGCACTCTATGCCGCGTTGATCGAGGCCGGCATCCTCCCGGAGGACGAACTGGAAACCTATGGCTCCGACGAGAGCCGGCTGCCCATGTCGGGCATGGCGGCTTACACCCCGGGGATGGAGATCACCGGCGGCTCGCTGGGCCAGGGATTGGGCATCGCGGTCGGGATGTGCCTGGGGCTGAAGCGCAAGGCGTCAGACGCCTTCGTCTACAACCTGTTGTCGGACGGCGAGCTGAACGAGGGTTCCACCTGGGAAGCGGCGATGAGCGCTTCGCATTGGAAGCTCGACAACCTCATCGCGCTGGTGGACGTGAACAACCAGCAGGCCGATGGCGCTTCTTCCGCCGTCCTGGGATTCGAGCCGCTGGTCGCACGGTGGGAGGCGTTCGGCTGGGACGCGCAACGCGTGCACGGCAACGACATCGAGGCGCTGCGCACCGCGTTCGACCGGGCGCGGGCGCTGCGCTCCCCGAAGCCACGCGTGCTGATATGCGACACGCTGATGGGGTGCGGCGTGCCCTTCCTCGAGAAGCGGGAGAAGGCACACTTCATCCGCGTCGATGCCAACGAGTGGAGCGAAGCGCTGGACGTGCTCGACGCGGCGAGAGTCGCATGACGCAGGCGGCGCCGGTCAGCCAGGGCCGTGACCCGGCGGAGGCGGCGAAGCCGCGGCTGACCACCTCGGCCATGATCGCTTCGTTGGCGGCGGAGGGGCAACGCACCCGGCCGGCGCCCTTCGGCCACGCGCTGGCCAAGCTCGCTGCGACCCGGCCGGAGATCGTGGGCCTGACCGCGGACCTCGCGAGATACACTGATCTGCACATCTTCGCCCAGGCCTTTCCTGACCGCTTCTACCAGATGGGAATGGCGGAGCAGCTGCTGATGAGTGCGGCGGCCGGAATGGCGCGCGAGGGCTTCCTGCCGTTCGCCACGACCTATGCCGTGTTCGCGTCGCGCCGGGCCTACGATTTCATCTGCATGGCGATCGCGGAGGAGAACCTGCCGGTGAAGATCGTCTGTGGCTTGCCGGGCCTGACCACCGGCTATGGCCCGAGCCACCAAGCGACCGAGGACGTGGCGATCTTCCGCAGCCTGCCCAACATGACGGTCGTCGACCCGTGCGACGCGGTCGACATCGAGGGCGCCGTGCCGGAATTGGCCGACCATCCGGGGCCCGTCTACATGCGGCTGCTGCGCGGCAACGTGCCGGTGGTGCTGGACGAGTACGATTACAGCTTCAAGCTCGGCCGCGCCGCCCTGTTGCGGGACGGAACGGACGTGCTGGTGATCTCGTCCGGGTTCATGACCATGCGTGCGCTTGAAGCGGCCAAGGCGCTGTCGGCGGATAGGATCGACGTGGCCGTGCTGCACAGCCCGACGATCAAGCCGCTGGACGAGGCGGCGATCCTGCACGAGGCGTCCCGGTCCGGCCGGCTGGTCGTGGTGGCAGAGAACCACTCGGTTATCGGGGGACTGGGCGAGGCGGTGGCCAGCTTGCTGATGCGCTCCCGCGTGTCACCGGTGTTCCGCCAGGTGGGGCTGCCCGACGCCTTCCTCGCTGCCGGCGCGCTGCCAACCCTGCATGACCGTTACGGCATCTCCACATCGGCGATGAGGCAGTCGATCAAGGGCTGGCTGTCGAGATGAGCGTGGGC
>CAXTLC010000055.1:0-10437 GCA_964245075.1 uncultured Acetobacteraceae bacterium | reverse complement strand
GCGTGGGCCTGCCGAAAGTCGGCGACCAGACGTCGGTGGATGGGAAGTGATGCGAACCATGGTTACCAGGCTGGGTCGGGCCGCGCGGCCCGGTGAGCTGTCCCGCGGCACGCTGGATGCCGGCGCCGCTTCGTGCAGCCTGCTGCCGGGCGTCCGGGCAGAAGGGCTGTTGCGGTGCATGGCGGCATGACGATCGTCTCGGTCTCCGCCGCGCCGTATGACGGTCACGCATTTCCCCGCATGCTGGACAGCATGGCGCGCTGCGGCGTGCATCACGTCGAGCCCGCCTTCATCGTGGGCTACACCGAACCATTCGACGAGACGACGTTCGGTGCCGCCAATGCAAGGCAGTACCGCGCCTGGTTGGATGCGTCGGGCTTGGAATGCCATGCGTTTTCCTCGCACATCGACTTGGGCCGGGCGGACGCGGTGACGGTGTTCACCGGCCGCATGGATTTCGCTGCCGCGCTGGGAGCGAAGGTCATCAACACGAACGCGGCCGTGCGGACCAGCCGGGATCGCTTCATGGCCAATATCGAACCGCTAGCGGACCACGCGGTGTCGCTCGGGATGGTGATCGGGTTGGAGAACCCGGGTAATGGCGAGGACAACCTCATGAACGATGCCGCGGAAGGCTTGGCGCTGGTCGCGTCCATCGACCTGCCCTCGGTGCGGCTGAACTACGACCCCGGGAACACGGTCTCGCACCGGCCAGGGCAGATCGACGCCTCGGCGGACGCGGTGGCCGCTCTGCCGGGCTGCGCGCACTTCCATCTCAAGGACGTGCGGCGGGATGCCGAGGGATGGTCTTTCACCGTGCCGGGCCAAGGTGACCTGGATTGCGACACGATCATGCGCGCGCTGGCATCCCGGCCGGCGCTCCCGTTCGCGGTGGAATTGCCGATGCGGATGCGTCGCCGCGGTGACGCCCAGCCCGTACGGCGGCCGGAACCGATCCCGCTGCCCGCGATCGAGGCGGCCATGCGGGAGTGCATGGACTACGTCCGACGCTGGGTTCCGGGCGTGTAGCGTGGCACTGGCCGTCATCGGCACGAGGAACTAGGAAGGCTGCGCGTGCAGGGGCGTTGGCAACGCGCCGCGCAGTTCCTTCGTTCAGCCAGTGAAAGGGAGCGGCGGACGCCGGGTCAGGCACAACTACGCGCCGCCTTTCAGGAACAGTCCGGCCAGCAGCCGGGCGCGCGGCACCAGGCTGCTGACAAGGGTGTGCTCCTCCAGAGTGTGGCCACCGCCCCCTGACACTCCCAGGCCATCCAAGGTGGGAATGCCCATCGCGCCGGTGAAGTTGCCGTCTGATCCGCCGCCGGCGCTTTGCGGCGTGATGTCGAAGCCGATCTCCCGAGCCATCGCGCGGGCAGCGTCGAACAGCGCCATGCCGCGTGCCTCCGGTTCCCAGACCGGGCGCGTCACGCCGCGGACGACGCTGAACTGGACATCGCCGCCCGCCGTGTTCAACGCCATCATGCGCGCCACGCCTTTGTCGAGGTCCTGCTGGCGCTTGGCCATGCTGAGCGCCTCCGCGTCGCAGTGGGTGGCAACGCAGTTCACCCATTGGCCCCCACCGATCACGCCGACCGAGAAGGTGCAGTCCTCCGTCGTCATCGCATCGATCTCCAGCACCCGGCGGCACATCTCCCGAATAGCGCTCCGCCCTTCGGAAAGGCGAGCCCCGGCGTGGCTGGGGCGCCCGGTCGCGCGCAAGTCGAAGCGCGCGATGGCGTAGCGCCCGGTCACCACGCCGCCGTCCGGCCGTGCCGGCTCCGGCACCAGAACGACCTGGGCGCGGGCGGCTTCCGCCTCGATCAGGTCGCGGGCGGAAGGCGTGCCGGCTTCCTCGTCCGGGGTGAGCAGGATCGTCACCGGACGTGCCGTCGATAGGCCGGCCGATGCGATCCGGCGCAGCGCATCGATGGCGAGGTAAGCGCCGCCTTTCATGTCGTAGATGCCGGGGCCGTAAAGCCGGTCGCCTTCTCGCCTCACCGGGAGCCGGTCGAGGGTGCCGATGGGGTGGACGGTATCGAGATGGGCGAGCACCAGGATGCCGGGCGTGCCGTCCGGCATGGGGTGCGGCAAGCGGGCGCGAACACAATCGCCGAAGCCCATGCGGCCCGGAATTCGTTCCACCCGGGCGCCGAGCGCCGCAAGCTCCCGGGTGGCAAGGCTCATCATGCGGTTGACCGCCGCTGCGTCCCAAGTGGGGCTTTCGCAGCGCGCCCATTCCGTGAGCCCGGCGACGATGCTGTCCTCGTCGAAGCGGAGTGCCTGGGAGGTATGGTTCAAGCGGGGCTCCGCGGTTTGGGGATGTGGAACGTGCACGGGTGTCGCAGGGGGGCAAGACGGCTGGGGCCGGCGGGCAGGCCCAGCCCGTGTTCCGAGGCCGGACCAGCCCTATGCCGGCCGCCGCATGTCGAAGCGGTTGCCGGGACCAATCGCCGCGTAGGCGGATGGGCCGCCGGCGCGCAAGATGATGCCCGCGTTGAACGTGTCGAACACGCCGTCCTTGAGCAGGCGGCGGTCGATATGCGCCGCGATGACCTCGCCCAGCACCAGGATCGCGGGCGTGACCGCACCTTGGGCGTTCCTCAAGGATACGACGTCCGTGACCTTGCACTCGAAATGCACAGGGCTTTCCGCCACGCGGTGCGCCGACACCATCCGGGACGGGAGCGCGGTCAGCCCGGCCAGGGTGAACTCGTCCGTTCCGTACGGCACGGGTGCGCAGGTCTCGTTCATCTGCTCCGCGATCGCGCGGGTCGTCATGTTCCAGACGAATTCACCGGTCTCGCGCGCGTTGCGCACGCTGTCCTTCATGGTCGTGCTGGAGAAACCGATGATCGGCGGCGTGTAGCTGAACGCGTTGAAGAAGCTGTAAGGCGCGAGGTTGACCGAACCGTCCCGCCCGCGCGTGGACACCCACCCGATGGGGCGGGGGCCGATGATGGCGTTGAGCGGGTCGTGCGGCAGGCCGTGACCCTTGGACGGCTCGTAGAAGTGCATGTCGGCGTCGTCAGCCATGTCGGACTCCTCTGCATGGGGCAACGCGGGCGTCGAGGCGTCGCACCGTCACCCTAGCGCCTTGCGGGCCATGGCGATCGCCCCGTCGCGTGACCGGGCGGCGCCCACGAACCGGCGCAGATGCACGAACACCGCATCCGCCACGCCGGTCTGCTCTGCCAGGGCCGCCCCTTCCAGCCCGGCCCACGCTTCCGGCAACGGCAGGCGCTGGCTGAACGAGCCGGGCTCGGGCGGCATGGTGTCCAGCATCCAGTTGCCGTTGGATGCCGGCGAGATGGCGAACA
Organism: uncultured Acetobacteraceae bacterium; assembly: GCA_964245075.1. Taxonomy (GTDB): domain Bacteria; phylum Pseudomonadota; class Alphaproteobacteria; order Acetobacterales; family Acetobacteraceae; genus LMUY01. Next base: position 7,120 of record CAXTLC010000055.1, on the reverse strand, counting down.
GCACCGGCAGGTCGTGGCTGAAAACCGCGCTCTTCCACGGCATGCCGCGGTCGAGCACCAGGATGTGCGGGTCTTCCCCGGCGCGATGGGCCGCCAGCACCAGGGCGTCCGCTGCCATGCGGGCGCGCAAGCTGTCGACCCGCCGCCGCAGCACCTGCTCGGCCAGGGCGGTGGCGTCCAGGAACGCCGCGTCGCCCGCTCCTGCTCCTTCGGCGGCCGGGGCATCCCAGCTCGGGTTGCAATCGGCAACCAGCGCTGGGAGGCCCAGCGGGTCGTGCACCAGCGGGCCTGCGGGCGAGACGCCGTTGTCGATCTCGTCGATCCGCTGCACCACCGCCGCGTCCAGCTCCGCCGCGACCGCGTCCGTGAACGCCCCCGCGCCCGCCGGTTGCAGCAGGCCGGCGACGGCCTGCTTGCCATAGGCCTGCCACACCAGCCCGGCGGACGAGAACGGCGTGCCGTTCGGCCGCGCCGGAGCGCCGCGCTGGTGGTGATCGAACCGGTTGGCGGCAGCGTCGAACACTCCGCCTACATCCCAGACGACCGTTCCCGTGCCGATCAGTTCCGGCTTGCGGGTGCGCAGAAGGGTATGGTCCTGGCCGGGGGCGTGGACGCCCAGGGCAAGGCGCAGCACGGCATAGGCGAACACCTCGTCGCAGTGGAACTTGCCGCCGTGGGTGACGAGGACAGGCGAGGGCGCATCGTGCATTGCGTGATCCAGCGATTTGGCTGGGGCATATACCATCCTGCGCCGTGACGTGAGCCCAGCCGGATTGTGCCGGGCGGGTGTCGATGCGCGTTCCTTGCGCCGGGGCGGCCCGTCATTGCTTTGGAACGGGAAGAAGTCCGCCCATCAAGGCCTCGTGGAACCGGCCAGGCGCCTGTATCTGCGGTGCGTGGCCCAGATCGGGAAACTCGATCAGGCGCGCGTCCGGCATGCGCGCCACGGCCGCCCTGCCGAGCGCCGGGTAGTTGCCCAGCGTCGGCCTCACGTCGGGCGGCGCCAGCGCCTTGCCGATGGCGGTGCTGTCCTTGTCGCCGATCATCATCAGCACCGGCATGTGCAGGTGCTCGAACTCGTAGAACACCGGCTGCGTGTAGATCATGTCGTAGAGCAGGGCGGAGTCCCACGCCACCGCCTCTCGGCCCGGCCCGCGATACATGCCGGCCAGCATCTGCACCCATGGTTCGTATTGCGGCTGCCAAGCGCCGGCATAGTACGTGGCCTGCTCGTAATCACGGATGGTGCCTGCATCGGTGTGCAGTTCCTGCGCGTACCAGGCGTCAACGCTCTGCCAGGGCACGCCCTTCGCCTTCCAGTCCTCAAGTCCGATGGGGTCCACCAACACCAGTTGATCCACCTCGGCCGGGTACATCAGCGCGTAGCGGATACCGAGCATGCCGCCGGTCGAGTGGCCGATGACGGTCGCATGGGTCACGCCGAGCGAGGAAAGCAGCGCGTGCGTGTTGGCGGCGAGCTGCTGGAAGGTGAATTGGTAATGGGCAGGCTTGCTGGATTTGCAGAACCCGATCTGGTCAGGCGCGATCACCCGGTACCCCGCCGCGTTGAGTTCCTGGATCGTCGCCTGCCACGTGGCGGCGCAGAAGTTCTTGCCGTGCAGCAGCACGACCGTCCGGCCGTTCGGCTTGGCGGATGCCGCGTCCATGTACGCCATGTCCAGGTCGCTGCCCTGCGACGCGAACAATCTGTGGAACACGGGTTGCGGATAGTCGAAGCCTTCCAGCTCCGGTCCATAGGCCGGCAGCTCCTCGGCACGGGCGCCACAGGCCGGGCCGAGGGCGAGCGTCGCGAGAAGGAGGAGCATCCTTGCCATGGCGCATGGCTAGCACCGCCCAGCGGTCCCGTCATCGCGCAGGCCTTGCACGACGGCAAACAGCCGCCCCTGGGCCGTTCCTGGAGCAGGTTTGCGGGCGGCCTGTCGGCTTGCCACACTGCCAGGCACCGTGAGGGAGGTGCCACCATGCCCGTCGTTGCCGTGATCGCTCCGGGTGCCATGGGGGCCGCAGTGGGTGGGTGCCTCGTCGAACACGGGGCGGAGGTGTGGACCGTGCTGGCCGGCCGCAGCCCGGCCAGCGCCGCCCGGGCTGCAACGGCCGGCATGCGAACCGTCGACATGCGGCAGGTCGGCGAGGCGGACATCGTCCTGTCGATCGTGCCGCCGGGCGAGGCGATGGCGCTCGCCCGGTCTCTCGCGCCGGTGCTGCGCGACGCGGCGCGCAAGCCGGTCTATGCCGACTGCAACGCCGTGAGCCCGCAAACGGCCGGAGCGATCGGCGCCGAGCTGACTGCAACTGGCGCCCGTTTCGTGGATGCCGGCATCATCGGCGGCCCGCCAAAGCCGGGCACCCCCGGGCCGCTGATCTACACCTCTGGCCCGGATGCCCCCGCGCTCGATGTCTTGGCCCGGCATGGGTTGCGGGTGAGCGACCTGCATGGCCCCGTGGGTGCCGCGTCGGGCCTGAAGATGAGCTATGCCGGGATCACCAAGGGGCTGACGGCGCTCGCTTCCGCCATGATGCTGGCCGCCACGCGGTTCGGCGCAGCCCCGGCGCTGGCTGCCGAACTCGCCGCCAGCCAACCTGACCTGCTGGCATACCTTACCCGGTCCGTGCCCGACATGTACCCGAAGGCATACCGCTGGGTCGCCGAGATGCAGGAGATCGCGGCCTTTGCCGGCGAGAACGCGGCGACCCGGGGCATCTACACGGCCATCGCGGCTTTATACGATGGGCTGGCACAGGATGCGGCAGGCCCCCGGCACGACGTTGCCGCGCTCGATGCGTTTCTGAAGCGGTCCTGAGATGGAACAAGGGTTGGCTGCCGCGAGGTAACAGCAGCTCAGATGCCTGCCGGCTTGTCACAGGCCGGCGGCCTTCAACCGCGGAGGGTGTGCCGCATTTCCCCCCGCTACTCCATCGTCGGCGCCAGCTTGCGCACCGCTTCCACGTCGTCGCCGAGCCAGCCTGAGTTCTTCGCCGTGCCGTCGAAGGTGGCACTGGTCTTGAACAGCTCGTACTTGCCTTCGAGCGCATACGGGCGGCTGCGCGACAGCAGCTCCGCCACCGTCGCCCGGTCCATCGGCTTGAACGTGCGCGTCGCCTCGAACGCCTGGTCCAAATCGTGCTGGTTCTCCATGCCGGTGATCACCACCGAGGTGGGCAGGTTAAGCGAGTAGTGCAGGTACTCCAGCGGCTCGATGGGCGCCTGGCTCCTGAGCAGCACGCTGTCGGCGAAGGTCTTCATCCCCAGCACGGCGATGCCGTGCTCCACGAGGTAGGGCAGCACCAGGTGGGCGAAGCTGCGGAAATGCGCGTCCATCACGTTCAACGGCATTTGCACGGCGTCGAACTGGAAGCCGCGTTCCGCGGCCACCGCCAGCATCTGCAAGTGGATGCGCGGGTCCTTGTGTCCGGTGAAGCCGATGTAGCGCAGTTTGCCGGCCTGCTTCGCCTCGGCGAACGCTTCCATCGCGCCACCCTCGGCAAACACCCGGTCCGGGTCGTCGTAGCGCAGGATCTCATGGTGCTGCACCAGGTCGATGCGGTCGGTCCGCAGCCGCTTCAGCGACGTGTCGATCTGGTCCGCCGCTTCCTGCTTGGTCCTCCCGTCCATCTTGGACATCAGGAACACGCGGTCGCGGTAGCCGCCCTGGTCCAGCGCCACGCCCATCCGCAGCTCGGACCGGCCCTCGTTGTAGTCCCAGCAATTGTCCATGAAGGTGATGCCGCGGTCGACGCCCTCGTGCACCAGCCGCACCGCCTCGGCGTCGCTGACCGCCTTCTTGCCCAGATGGAACCCGCCCATGCCGATGGCTGAGATCATCTCCGCCGTGCGGCCGAACCGGCGGTACAGCATGTCGCCCCGCCGCTCCCCGGGAACGGTCACGAAGGGAAGGTTGGCCGGGTCGCCAACCCGGCTGACCGGCAAGCCAGTGGGGATCGTGCCGGTGTCCGCTTGGGAGGCGTCGTCATGCTGCATGGGCTGAGTTCCCGTTCGTGGTGGCCGCGCTGCGTGGCGTGATGCACAACGGGCTAGAACGCGGCGCGGGGTGTCCCGGTGCAGGGCGGTGCGAGCATTATTGCGTCACCACGGGGAGTGATGCCGGCACGGAAGCTGGCAGCACCTGTGGTGGCGTGCTGGCAGCCCCCAGTGGGACAACAATGCCATGTCCTGCGCCAGGGCACGCCCCGGGTTCCCCCACCGATGTCGGAGGGCATCGAGGACCACGCCGGTTAACACCTGCCGGGTTTGCGCCTAACGTCCTGGCAAACAGGAGGCCGCGATGATCGAGCTTCACACGTACAACACGCCGAACGGCCGCAAGATCAGCGTGGCCTTGGAAGAGATGGCACTGCCCTACAGCGTCCACGTGGTCGATATCACCAAGGGCGAGCAGCACCAGCCGGACTTCCTCAAGATCAGCCCAAACAACCGCATTCCCGCCATCATCGACCCGGACGGGCCAGGCGGAGCGCCGCTCAGCGTGTTCGAGAGCGGCGCTATCCTGCTCTACCTCAGCGAGAAGACCGGCAAGTTCCTGCCGGCGGACCTGCGGGCACGCGTTCCCGTGCTGGAATGGCTGATGTGGCAGATGGGCGGCTTCGGCCCCATGCCGGGCCAAGTGCACCATTTCCTTGGCGTGAGTGATCCGGCGGATCAGCGCTACGGCTTGCAGCGTTACTCCGCCGAAACCCGCCGCCTCTACGGCGTGCTGGACCGGCGCCTGGCAGAGGCGGAGTTCGTCGCCGGCTCCCTCTCGGTCGCCGACTTCGCGATCCTCGGCTGGGCTTGGCGGCACGAGCGGCACGGGGTGGACCTGGCCGACTTCCCCCAGGTCCACCGCTGGTTCGAGGCGCTGATGGCCCGGCCCGGCGTGCGGCGTGGCTTGGCCGTGGCGCTTTCGCGGGACTGACCGCCTATCCCAGGCTGTCGGCCAGCACCTTCGCCATCTGCCGGGCAAAGGCCGCCGGGTCACGCGGCGGCTCGCCTTCCTGCACGCGGGCCAGGTCCAGCAGCATGCCGGCGGCATCGTCCAGGTTGGCCAGGCCAGCCATGCGGCGGATCAGCGCGTGGCGCGGATTGATCTCCAGCACCGGCAACTGCGATCCGAAAGCCCGTCCCGCCCGCTTCAGCAAGCGCTGCATCTGTAGGTCCGGCCCCCCTGCCGAGGCGGCGAGCACCACCGGGCTGTCCACCAGCCGGTCGGTGGCGCGCACGTCCGACACCTCGGTCGTCAACGCCGTCTTGAGCTTGGTGAGCAACTCGGTCACGTCGGCCGGCTCCTCGCCCCCTTCCATCGGCAGCTTGGACAGGTCGGCGGAGCCTTGGGTGATGGAGCGGATGGGCTTGTCGGCGAAGGTCGGCATGCGCTCCGGCCAGAAGGCATCCACCTGGTCGGCCAGCAGCAGCACCTCCACCCCGCGGGCGCGGAAGCCTTCCAACTGCGGGGACTTGGCCAGCGCGTCCGCATCGTCGCCAACCAGGATGTAGATCGCTTCCTGCTCCGGCCTCATGCGTGCGACGTAGTCGGGCAGGGACGTCCAGCCATCCTGCGCGGAGGACCGGAAGCGCAGCAGCGGCGCCAGGTCCGCGCGGTGCTCCATATCCTCCCACAGGCCTTCCTTCAGCACGGCGCCGAAATTCTGCCAGAACGTGGCGTAGCCGGCCTTCGCCGCCTCGTCCCCGTCCTTCGAGCGGGTCTTGAGTTCAGACAGCACGCGGCCGGTCACCGCCTTGCGGATGCGGGCGAGCACGGGGGTGGCTTGCAGCATCTCGCGTGACACGTTGAGCGGCAGGTCCTCCGTGTCCACCACGCCGCTCACGAAGCGCAGCCAGGGCGGCAGCAGCCCGGCCTCGTCGGTGATGAACATGCGGCGGACGTGCAGCCGCACCCGGCTCGCCCGCTCGCCTTCCACGGCTTCGAACGGCTTGGAGCCGGGGATGAACAGCAGGGCGGTGAACTCCAGCGCGCCTTCCGCCCGCCAGTGCAGCGTGGCCCAGGGCTGGTCGAAGATGTGGCCCAGGTGACGGTAGAACTCGGTGTAGGCCTCCTCCGCGATGTCCGCCTTGGGCTTGCGCCACAGCGCCGTGCCCTCGTTGGCGGCCACGTCCTTGCCGTCCCGCGCCACCGTGATCGGCACGGTGATGTGGTCGGCCCATTTGCGGATGGTGGTTTCCAGCCGGTACGGCTCGAGGTACTCGTCCGCGTCCGCCTTCATGTGCAGCACGACCGCCGTGCCCGCCGCATCCCGCTGCGCCGGCGCCAGCGTGTAGTCGCCGCGTCCCTCGCTGGCCCAGAGCCATGCCTCCTCGGACCCGGCAGCGCGGGAGGTGACCTCCACCCGGTCCGCCACCATGAAAGCCGAGTAGAAGCCCACGCCGAACTGGCCGATCAGGCTCGGCCGCTCCTCGGGCTTGGCGTCCGCGAGGGATTGGCCGAAGGCGCGGGTGCCGGACCGCGCGATGGTGCCCAGGTTCTCCGCCAACGCCGCACGGTCCATGCCGATGCCCGGGTCGGTGATGGTCAGGGTGCGCGCGTCCTTGTCGGGGACGATGCGGACGGCGGCGTCCGGCGGCAGGGCGAGCGACGGCTCCGTCAGGGCGGCGAAGCGCCGGCGGTCGATCGCGTCCGCGGCGTTGGCGACCAGCTCGCGCAGGAAAATCTCGCGGTCGGAGTAGAGCGCGTGCACCACCAGGTCCAGCAGCCGCCCCACCTCGGCGCCGAACTCGTGCCGCTCGATCGTCTCGCTCATTTCCCTAGGCCTCCCGGTATGCTTGCGGCGGCGATATGCCGGGGCGGGCAAGGTGTTTCAAGACGCGGGGGATCGCAGGGCGCTTCGTCCGGCCGGGCAAGGCCGTCTTCGGCTGGCATTGGTGTTCTGCCCGGCGGCGCTCCCCAGGCGGCGCTCCCCGGCAGGCTTGCCTGCGACGAGGTGCGTGGCAGGCCCGTTCAGGCATTCGCCACAAGGCTTGCCACCCTTGACCCGGTGCCGTAGGTCTAAACCGGCGGAGGGGTGGCCGAGCGGCTGAAGGCGGCGGTTTGCTAAACCGTTGTGCATTGTAAAGGTGTACCGAGGGTTCGAATCCCTTCCCCTCCTT
>CAXTLC010000054.1:21792-32973 GCA_964245075.1 uncultured Acetobacteraceae bacterium | reverse complement strand
GATGCTCCTGGTGGCGAACCACGCCGCCGGGGTCGTGCTCACCTTCTACGGCGCCTTGGCGGTGGCGCGCTCCGCAGGGATGTGACGGAAGCCGGCGCGGACACGCTCCGGGCCGGCGCCGTGCCTCAAACGCGTTCGAGAAGGCTGATCTTGAGGTCCCGGAAGGCGCGCCGGAACCGTGACGTGCGCTCGTTGTCGAGCATCGTCTCCAGTTGGTGGCCGAGCTCACGCAAGCGCGCATCGCTCAGGCGGCCCGCTTCGGCGAACATGGAGCGTTCCTCCGAGCCCGCATGGTGCAGGAACGCGGCTCGCAGCGCCCGCAGGTTCTCCTCGAACTCGGGGCTGGTCAGCGGCAGCTTCACCGTGGCCGCCAGGGTGTCCGCCAGTACGCCGTGCTCGGCATAGGCGATGTCCACGTCCTCGCTCACCGGCGAAACGGCCGGGTAGAAGATCGCGTCCTCGATGGCCTCGTGGATGTCGAGCTCGGACGCAAGCGTGCGCATCAGCTCGTGCCGCCTCGGATCGTTCCCCGGCGTCGCCAGGGTGCGCTCGAACAACCGGCGGATCATCTCGTGGTGCTCGAACAGCACGTCGGTTGCCTTGGGGTGCTGGGACGCCGGGCCGTCGGCGGTCGCGTCAAGCATCTGGCCGGCAAGCGACTCCGACGTGACGACGGGGTCGCCCGGTTCCTGCTCGCGCCGCAGTTCCACCATCCCGTCCCGCAGGCGCACCTGGTAGCGCGGCTGCGGACACGTGGACGGCCCCGAGGCGGGCTGGCCTGTTTCTAGGTCGTAGCGGGAGCCGTGCCAGGGGCAGACGAGCGTGCCGGCCAGCACCCAGCCCTGGTCCAGCGGGCCGCCGGCGTGCGAGCAGCGCGCGCCCATGGCGTGGACCCGCTCGCCCTGCCTGACGAGCACGATGCCGACTTCCTGGCGCGCCACCTCGTCCCACACGGCGACCCGGTGCGGAACCTTCTCGCGCAACTCGGCCAGCGGCAGGACGGGGTGGAAGTCCCGCGGCTCCGGGCTGCGGTCGGCGTGGTCCACGGCGGCCCGGCGTCGATACACGAGGTGCCCGCCGAGGTAGCCGCTGAGGCCGATGCCGAGATAGGCCGCGCTGCTCAGCCACCGCCCGAGCGGCCGGCGCCCCCGCCCGCGCATGGCGATGGACGCCAGGTTGAGGCCCAGCGCGGCCACGTTGGCGGTCCCGTGCACCAGGCCCACCCGGCGGTCCCGGCCGTTGAGGTGCTGCCAGTCGGCCAGGCCGGTGGCGATGGCGACGACCGCCCCGGCAGCGCCCGCCTTCAGCGCAAGGTCGGCTGCCCGGGCGGTTCCGCGGTCCCGCATCAACCCGGCGGCGGCGAGCAGGTCGAGGCCGAACGCGAGGGTCCAGGTGCCGATCGGGATCGTGACCGCGATCGGGTGGATGGGATGGCCGTACGGGCGGCCGTGCAGGGCGTTGGCGAGCGACTTGCTCGGCCGCCCCGCGATCTGCCCGGTGCGGGAGATGGCCTTGCCCAGCATGTAGCCGGGCCGGTCCAGTTGTTCGGCAGTCTCAATCTGTCCGATCGCCGCGTCGATGATCTTGCCCATGGGCGCTTTCCCCTACGATCGAATGCCACGTGGGGAGAGTTGACCCTTTGCGAACCTGGGTGTGACGGCTTGTTGCGCAGCCAGGGGGCAGGAAGGCGCCCGATCGTGCCCGAGGCGCAACCACTCCGCGAACCGGCCCCTCAGCTCAACAGCGGACCGGCGGCACTGACGTGGCCGCGCTCGCGCAGCGCGGCCTTCACCTGCGCCAGGTCACAGGACAGCATGCGCAGCACCAGGGCCCAGCCCAGCCCGGGATGCAGGCGGGACCGCTGGCCGACGAAGATCTCGAGGTCCTCCAGGTGCCGGCGGGCCACGACCAGGTCCTCCAGGGTGCAGGAGCGGAACTCGGCTTCCGCGCAAGCCGCCTCCGCACAGGCTTGGGCCTCATCCTCAGTTTGCACTGCTGCCCTCTTCGGTTCGGTCCTGCGGCGTGGAGGCCTGCATGCCCAAGCGGGACGCCGCCGGCCCGTCTGGCCCGTTCATGCCGACGCGCCCGAGGCCCGGCAGCTTGATCGCCGGCCGGCGCCCGTCAACCCCGGCCACGGCGCCGAGGATGTTGAGTTCGATGCCCTCCACCCAGCCCAGCGTCAACCCGGCATAGCCGCCGAGCGTCAAACGCAGCCCGGTGCGCGACGGGGTGGGCCGCAGCCAGCGTCCGTCATGGGGATAATCCTTGCCGATGGCGGTCGGCGGCAGCGTGGCGCGGATGCCGGGCACCGCGTCCATCACCGCGGCGACGAACGTGTTGGAGTTCGGGCCGGGCCAGGCGCGGTAGTCACCCTGCTTGCGCCACGCGTAATCCCGGATCGCCGCCTGCATCCGGGGGATCAGCGCTTCGGCCGCCGCGCCGTTCGCCGCGAACACCAGGTCCGGGACACGGCCAAACCAGCGCCCGTCCGGCTCGAACCCGTTCATCCGGATCGGTTCGCCCCAGGCGGTGTAGTCGTAGCGGGTGTAGCCGGGAGCGCCGGCCGGCTTGAACACGATCCAGCTATGGGTGGCGAAGATGCCGCGCCAGCGCACCGTCTGCGCCGCGAAGACGCGCACGGCCGCCGCCGGGTTGCGGGCGGGCGGCGGCAAGGCGCCGATGCTGGAACGGTCCGCGGTGCGCCAGCCGGCGCCCGTGCCATCGAACCAGTAGAGCGCGGCGGAGATCAGCAGCGGCAGCACGTAAAGCAGGAGAAACAGCCAAAGGCAGGCTTTGATGGCGATCATGGGCAAAGGAGTCGCATGCCGGACGCCGCCTCGCCACAACGATCAGCGTTCGGCCCCGCGCCGGTCCGCCCCTGTCAGGCGCGGCAAGGTCGCCACCGCGCGGCGCTCCGTGACCGCCCGGACCGGCTTGCGCTTGCCTTCCCCCCTCGGCCCCGCGCCTTTCCGCCCGGCGGGCGGACCCTATCTGAGTAGGGTGCGCCAGCAGCCTGCAGCCCTGCCCAACGACGACGTTCCCACTTGCGTCCTGTGCGGCAGGCCCATCCCGCCCACCGCCCGGTCCTCCCTGCATCACCTCACCCCCAAGCTGAAGGGCGGCACCCACCGCGGCACCGTGCGCCTGCACCAGATCTGCCACTCGGCCATCCACGCGCGCTACACCGAGACGGAGATCGCGCGCCGCCTGGCCGACCCGGCGGCGCTGCGGGACGATCCGGAACTGGCGCAGTTCCTGGCCTGGGTGCGGACCAAGCCGGACGACTTCCATGCCCCCACCCGGCGCGCCCGCGCCCGTAAGGCGAAATGGAAATGAGCGCCGGAGGCCGGTCCGGACAAGTTTGTGTCCAAACTTGCTTCGCGCTATTCGGTGCGGCGACAGGAGATTTCCAATGCTGAAGCAACTTGCCGCCGGGCTCGCCGTCACCGCGTCGCTGCTGTCCGGAACCGCCTTCGCCCAGGACGCGCCGGTCGCGCTGACCCGCGGCACCATCGCGTCGGTCACCGGGAGCGGGCTGGATGCCAAGCTGCGCAACGGCACGACGGTGCCGGTGGCGCTGACCAGCGACAGCAAGGTGCTGGCCGCGACCAACGCTTCCATCACGGACGTGAAGCCGAACAGCTACATCGGCGTGGCCGCAGCGCCGCAGCCGGATGGCACGCTCAAGGCGCTGGAAGTCACCATCATCGACGAGAGCCTGCGCGGCATGGGCGACGGCCATTACGGCTGGGACCTGAGCGGCGGCAACACCATGACCAACGGCGCCGTCGGCAGCGTGAAGACGACGAACGGCCGCTCGTTCGTGGTGGACTACAAGGGCGGCAGCAAGACCATCACGGTGCCGGATGATGTCCCCGTCGTCTCCATCGCGCCGTCCGACCGGTCCGTGCTGAAGCCCGGCGCGCGCGTCGTGGTGTTCAGCCCCAAGGGCGCGCCGAGCATCACGGCCAACGCGGTCGTGGCCGGTGTCAACGGCACGGTTCCGCCCATGTAAGGGGCGTCCCCACCGTCGATGGAACAAGCATGAGGCAGCTCGCCGCGAAACCAAAGCCGATCCGCCCAGTCGTGATCCACCCCCTGGTGGTCCGCGTGACGCACTGGGTCAACGCGGTCGCGATGGTGTGCATGATCATGAGCGGCTGGCAGATATACGATGCCAGCCCGCTGTTCCCCTTCCGCTTCCCCGCCTACCTGACGCTCGGCGGCTGGCTGGGCGGCGCCATCGCGTGGCACCTGGCGGCGATGTGGCTGCTGGTCGGCAACGGGCTGGTCTATGTGGCATACGGAATCGCCGGACGGCATTTCATGCGCTCCTTCCTGCCGCTGAGCGCAGGCGCGGTGCTGCGGGACCTGGGGGAAGCGCTGACGTTCCGCCTCAAGCACAAGCTCGGCGCCTACAACGCGGTGCAACGGCTGTTGTACGTCGTGGTGCTGTTGCTGGGTGTGGCGGCCGTGCTGTCGGGGCTTTCCCTGTGGAAACCGGTGCAGTTGCAGGCGCTCGCCAGCCTGCTGGGCGGCTACGAGGTGGCCCGGCGCATCCACTTCTTCGCCATGGCGGGCATTGTCGGGTTCACGATCATCCACCTGGCCCTTGTTATCCTGGTGCCGAGCACCTTGGTGGCGATGATCACTGGCCGGGCACGCGTGCACGCCGCGGCAGAGGAGTATTCGCCTTGAGTCGTGACGCGCTCGTAAGCCGGCAGGACGCACAGCCGGACCTGGTCCGCCTGCAACGGCGGCGGCTGCTGCGCTCGGGCCTGTCGCTGGGGGCGCTGACCATGCTGGCGGGCTGCAACCTGAGCGACGGCGACGCGGTGGACAAGGCGCTGTGGGCCATGTCACGCCTCAACGATCGCGTGCAAGCATGGCTGTTCGACCCGAATCGCCTGGCGCCGACCTATGCCGAGAAGGACATCACCGACCCGTTCCCGTTCAACGCCTTCTACCCCGAGGACAACGTGCCGGAGGTGGACAGGGACACCTACAAGCTCCAAGTGTCCGGCCTGGTGACGGAAAAGGCGCCTTGGACGATCGCGCAGTTGCGGACGCTGCCGCAGGAAAGCCAGATCACCCGCCATATCTGCATCGAGGGGTGGAGCGCCATCGGCCAGTGGTCCGGCGTGCCGTTCCGCACCTTCTTGCAACGGATCGGGGCGGACACGCGCGCCCGTTACGTCGGGTTCAAGTGCGCCGACCGCTACTACAGCAGCATCGACATGGCGACGGCGCTGCACCCGCAGACCATCCTGGCGCTCGACTACCGCGGGGCGGAGCTGCCGGACAAGTATGGCTACCCGGTCAAGCTGCGGGTGCCGACCAAGCTAGGGTTCAAGAATCCGAAGCACATCGTGTCCTTGTTCGTGACCAACGACAACCCCGGGGGATGGTGGGAGGACCAGGGCTACAACTGGTTCAGCGGGTCCTGAAAGGCCTGGCGGGCTTGCCGACGCGGACTGCGTGATGGACGGCGGGGCAGGATCCATCCCCGGCCGGCGGCAGCCGTTCGTGCTTCAACGCGTCCTCACCGAATGCGAGACTGACCGGCAGGCGCTCTACTGGCGGAACCCGGACGACGCCGTCACGTGCGACGGTGACGCCTGCCTGGGCGTGGGCGCTGGCGCCGTGTTGTCATTCGATACGTACTTCAACAGCTTCTTCGAAGCGCAATGGCGGCGCTACACCGTGCTGGACGTTCTGGTCCTGCAAGTCGAAGTGGAGGGCGCCGGCACCTTGCGGGTGCACCGCCAGGCGCTGGGCTGCAAGAGGCTCGTGCACGAACAGGCCGTGAGCGAGGGCCGCACGACCGTGCGGCTGGCAAACGGGGCGATCAATTTCCGCCAGCACGGCGTGCTCTCGATGGAACTGGAGGCGGGGGACCAGCCGCTCAAGTTCGTGTCCGGGTGCTGGCTGGCCGAGCAGGCGCCAGTGCTGGACGTCGGGCTTGCCGTGGTGTTCTGCACCTTCAACCGGGAGGCGGACATCGCCCGCGTGTTGGGGCGGCTGGCGTTGGACCCGGGCGCCGTGGAGCGGCTGGGCAGGATCTACGTCATCGATCAGGGGCGGCCCGGCCTTGGACAGCACCCTGCCATGCACGACGCGGTCCGTCGGCTCGGCGACCAGGTGAGGTTGATCAGGCAGGCGAACTTCGGCGGCTGCGGCGGCTTCACGCGTGGCTTGATCGCCGCCTGCGAGGAACCGGGCATGACCCACGCGGTGCTGCTCGACGACGACATCCGGATCGAGCCGGATTGCCTGCTCCGGATGGCCGCCTTCTTCTCGCTCTGCCGGCAGGACCTGGTCCTGGGCGGGCACATGCTGGATCTGTTGCAGCCGACCACGCTGTACGAGGCTGGCGCCGTCATCACGGACCGGCACTGGAACTTCGTCCCGCAGCACTACGAACTGGATATCGGGCGGCCCGGCTCGCTGGAGGTGCTGTCCCGGCCTGCCGCAGTCCACTACAACGGATGGTGGTGCTGTGGCCTGCCGTTGAGCCTGGTGCGCCGCTACGGCCTGCCGATGCCGTGCTTCATCCGCGGCGACGACGTCGAGTTGGGTGTCCGCCTGCACCAGCAAGGGGTGCCCACGGTTTCCATGCCGGGCATCGCGGTCTGGCACGAGCCGTTCTACCTCAAGCTCGGCAGTTGGCAGCTCTATTACGAGACGCGCAACATGCTGGTGACGGCGACGCTGCACGGTCTGTCCGGGCGGCTCGGCATGGTCCGCAGGATCGCCCGCCAGGTCATCGGCAACTTGCTGACGTTCCGTTACTACAGCGCCGCGCTGGTGTTGCAGGCGGCGCGCGACTTCCTGGCAGGGCCGGCCATCATGCACGCGCCGCCGCTGCCGCTGCATACCGGCCTCGCCGCGCTGAAGGAGCGTTTTCCGCCCGCCACGACCCGGCGGGAACTGGTGTTGCAGGACCAGGCGCTTGCACGCGCCCCCATCGGCAAGGCCCGCTGCATCGGCCTGCTCATCAGCTTGCTGGCCCGCAACGCCCTCGCGCCGACCCCAGAAGCGCCCGCCCGGCTGCTCGACGCCAGTCACCATAACTGGCTCGAGATGCGTGGCGTGGATCACGTGGCGGTTGAAACCTGGTGGGACAGCGAACGGCCGACCTACAGCAGGTCGCGCGAGCATCACCGGCTGCTTCTGGCTGAAGCCATTCCCCTGCTGTTCCGGCTTTACCGGGACCTGCCCAAGGTGGGTGCAGCCTGGCGGACGGCGTTCCCGGCCATGGTCGCCATGCCGTTCTGGCGGCGTTATCTCGGCCTGGCAGCGGAAGCCGAGCCGGTCCGCGCCGCCGAGAACGCAGACACCTAGCCGGTTGCCCTGACTGCGATGGCGGCATCGCCCGCAACACAGGGCACGGCAAGCGCCAGCACGCCATCATCTCCGCGCGCCGGCTGCCACGCCGCCAAGGGCTGGCCCGCCACCGTGTCCCAGACAGTCACGTCGTAGCGTCCAGGCGACAATCCCGGGATGCCCACCTGGACCGTTTGGCAATCTCCGGCGGCAACGCGCCCGTCCGGCCCGAGTGCCTCACGCAGCAGCCACACCAGCGCCTGCCGCCCATCGCCGCAGCCCATGCCGGTCACTGCCGGGTCGCTCACGGCCAAGGCGCCGCCGAACGGCTGCCTGGCGAAATCCTGCCAGCACAGCAGCGGCAGGAAGGCTGCCATCGCGCGCTGCGCTTGCCGCATGCCCGGCGTGAGCACGTGCGGGCTGCGGTTGGGCCAGCGCATCCCGCCGCCCGCGCCGCCAACGGCCAGGTGCGCCCACTGCATGTGCCGGAAATACTCGTCGTCGAACGGCGCCGGCAGGGTCCTGTGGTGGTCCTTGAAGGCGTGGATGGGACCGTGCTCGGTATCCAGGAACGGCCGCCCGTCCGTGATCTCGTCCAACCCCTCCCGCATCAGCCGAGCCGTGGCGCGGGCGGGGGCGACCGTGTCCTGCGGGTCGTCGATGGTGCCTTCCTCGTAGAGGTGGATCGTCGCGAAATCGAGCGCCGGGTGGCGATAGATCGCGTCCCGCAACGCAGGATCGAACGGCAGCTCGGGGCCGAACACCGAGACGGTTTGCAGGTGGGCGCGACCGTGGCAGCGCACCTCCTCCGCGCGGAGGAACTGGCTGATGTCGGCGATGAAGGCATGGTAAAGCGCCGTGTCCCCGTTCGCGTGCGCGGGGTGCATCTCGTTCCAGAGATCCCACGCGAAGATCACCCCGCTGCCGCCCCAGCGCTGCGTGGCGAAGGCGAGCCGCCGCTTGATGGCGTCCCGCGTGCCTGGGCAGCCGAGCATCTGGGTGCGGTCCGGGCAGGGTCCGCCGTTCGCGGCGTTGAGGGGGTGCCGGCTCCAGCGGATCCAGGTGAAGAACGTGTCGTACGGCATCAGCAACAAGCGCATGCCGGCCAGCTGGCAGAGCTCCACGAGGTCGTCCCAGAACGCCACCATGCGGGGGTTGAAGCAGCCTGTGCCACGTTCAAGCAGGCGGTGGTCGTTCTGGAAGTACTCCAGCATGACGCGCAGGCAGGTGACGCCGCTTTCGCGCAGGCTTGCCAGGTGGCGTTGGACGCCGCCGACATCGCGCCGGCGGAACAGCCCGTTCAGCTCGGGCCAGTTCACCGCGTCGTTGTGGCCGATCGGGTGCCAGTCCCGGCCATGGTGATCGACGAAGTAGGGTGCGCAAGGAGCACGTTCGATCCACGGCAGGTCCGGTGACACCCTGGCGCCGGCCCGCGCGGAAAGGGAAGCGGGTGACCCGCCGTCCGTCAGTTCGGCACGGTCCTGGCCATGCACGGATGCTGCATGGTGTCCGTGAACCAGGCGGCCAGCTTCGGATGCGCGTCCCGCCACGGCTCAGCCGCGAAACGGAAGTCGAGGTAGCCGAGCGCGCACCCGACGGCAATCACGCCGACGTCGAGATGGCTGCCGGGCAGATCGGCCTCCAGCGCGGCAAGCGAGCGGGCCACCTTGGTCTTCTGCACGGCGATCACGGCGTCCCGCGCCGGTTCCGAGGGCCGGGCCTGTTCACCGCGGCGAAGCACGGCCGCGTCGCACACGCCGTCCCCCAAAGCCTGGAACCGCAGGGCGCGGATGCGCTGGCCGTGTTCCGGGAACATTGGGAACACCTCGCCGACGGTGTCGAGGAACTCGCAGATCACCCGGCTGTCAAACAAGGCGGTGCCGTCATCGGTCACCAGGCAAGGCAGCTTGCCCAGAGGGTTGGCCGCCGCCAGGGCTTCGCCCTCGCCGGACGCAGGCACCAGCGTGATCTGGTTCTCGATGCCGCGCGCGATGGCGCAGGCCATGACCTTGCGGGCGAAGGGGCTGGTCGGGGCGTGGAACAACTTCACCGGAAGCGGTCCTTGCGCGAGCGGACCGCGCCCAAGGCATCCGCGTCGGCAGCATGGAGGAACGGGTTCTCCGCCAATTCGGCCGCCATGCGGGTTGGAACAGTGGGCTGTCCAGCGGCGCGCAACCGTTCCACCTGGGCCGCACGCTGCTTGAGCGCGCCATTGCCGGGCTCTTCCGTCAGGGCGAAGCGGGCGTTGCTGGCGGTGTACTCGTGCCCGCAACACACCAATGTGCTGGGCGGCAAGGCAGCGAGCTTGCGAAGGCTGCCGAACATATCCGCAGCGGTGCCTTCGAGCAGCTTGCCGCAGCCGAGGCTGAACAGGGTGTCGCCGCACAGCAGCACGGCGCCCGGCTCGATGAAATACGAGATGTGGCCGACAGTATGGCCCGGCGTGTCGATCACCTGGGCGGACGCGCTGCCGAGCGGGACCGAGTCTCCTTCGCGCACGGCACTGTCCAACCTTGGAAAGCGGTGAGCGTCGGCCCCTGCGCCGATCACGCTTGCACGGTAGCGGGCGCGAATCGGCTCCACGGCGGCGATGTGGTCGTCATGGTGATGGGTGAGCAGGATCGCGTCCAGACGGCCCCCGGCGGCATCGATCGCCGCCGCGACCGGCGCCTCCTCGGCGGGGTCCACCACGGCGGTGAACCCCGTGGCGTCATCACGGATCAGCCAAGCGTAGTTGTCGGACAAGATGGGGATGGCCTGCGCGGTCACCGTCATTGCAACAACTCCTGCGCAACTGACTGCCCGATGAAGGCCATCCCCTAAGCCTCCTGTCAGACTCCGGTCGGGCTGATTCGGGCGCGCTCGGCCGCAAGCTGGTCGGACGTCATCGTGCCGCGCGTCTCGTCGAACTGGCTCCAGTCCCCGCCGGCGCGATAGCTCGCGGCACGCTGCTGGATGTCCACCGGACCGTGGCGGCTCATGATCGCCTCCACTTCGGTCGCACGGGCATCGTCGGCGCGCACGGTGACGATGGTGCCGCCGCGGCGGACACCTTCGGCATAGACGTGCGCGTCGCTCTCGGGAACGCCAGCGCCGGTCAGCGAGCCGAGCAGGCCGCCAGCCGCGGCGCCAACGCCGGCGCCGGTCAGGGTGGCCACGAGCCAGCCAGCCGCGATGACCGGCCCCACACCTGGAATCGCCAGCGCGCCGATGCCGGCGAGCAGGCCGGCGCCACCACCGAGGATGGTGCCGAGCGATGCGCCGGTGCCGGCGCCCGTTTCCGCGGCGGCACCCGCGGGAGTGGATGCGACCGTGCCACCGGACATCACGCTGCCCGTGGTCGCGGTGCTGCCGGTCGTGGGCTGCGACGTGCCCTGGTTGGCGACGATGCTGATGTTCTCGTGGCTGAATCCAGCCGCCTCGAGGTCAGTGACGACGGCCTGGGCTGTCGAGTAGCTGTCATACATGTGTGCGACGGTGCGCATGGCGATCTCCTTCAGAACGATGGTAACCTTATTGGGCGGTCACATTGCCCTGGTAGTCCAGTGAGACGGAGGCCGGGCTGCCATCCTTCTGCGCTTGTCCGCGCCAGATTCCCCGGTTGTCCTTCTTGAGCCCGGTGACCTGGGTGTAGCCGGCCGCTGCGATGCGGGTGGCAGCCTGCGCCTGGGTGAAGCTGTTGCGGCCCGGCACCGGCGCAGCGCCCGTACGGTGCGCGGTGTTGCTGGTTTGAACCGCGCTCGGGCTCTGGGTGGTGGACTGGGGCGTGGTGTTGAGCGAGGCGCCGGGCGTCTGCGGGCCGGAGGTGGACGGGGCGATGGCGCCCTGGTTGGTCGTGCCCTGGCTGGTCGTGCC
>CAXTLC010000054.1:0-21692 GCA_964245075.1 uncultured Acetobacteraceae bacterium | reverse complement strand
TGGTCGTGCCCTGGCTGGTCGTGCCTTGGGCGAAAGCTGCGCCACTGGCGACGACGAAGGCTGCCGTGGCAAGGGTAAGTCTCATGGTGATGACCTCTTGTAGTGCATGACTGGCGCATCCCTAACGACTCTCCCCCCCGCAGCGTTCCCTCCCGCGGCCGATCTGCTAGGTGTGCATGACCACCGCCACGGAACCCGCCATGTCCCGGCCGCTCAAGGTCGCCGTCCAGATGGACCCGATCGAAACCGTCAACCCCGATGCGGACTCAACCTTCGCGCTGATGCTGGAAGCGCAGCGCCGGGGCCATGCCCTGTGGCATTACGAGGTCCGGCACATGAGCCTGCGGGAAGGCAAGGACGCGCCGGACGGCCCCCGCACGGAACGCCTGACCGCCTTGGCCCGCCCGGTTGCCGTGCAGCGGGGCGGCACCCCGCACTACCGTTTCGAGGCGGAGGCACGGCTGGACCTTTCCACGATGGATGTCGTGCTGATGCGGCAGGACCCGCCGTTCGACATGGCCTACATCACCGCCACGCACATGCTGGAGCACATCCATCCCCGCACGCTCGTGGTCAACGACCCGGCCAGCGTGCGCGACGCGCCGGAAAAGCTGCTGGTGACGCACTTTCCCGAGCTGATGCCCCCCACCCTGGTCACCTGGGACACGGCGGCGATCCGCGCCTTCCGCGCCGAGCACCGTGACATCATCGTCAAGCCGCTGTTCGGCAACGGCGGCGCCGGGGTGTTCCGCATCCGGGAAGGCGACGAGAACCTCGCCTCCCTGCTGGAGATGCACTGGGCCCGGTCCCGCGAGCCGCTGATGATCCAGCGCTACGAGCCGGCGGTGCGGCTGGGCGACAAGCGCGTGATCCTGGTGGACGGCGAGCCGCTCGGCGCCATCAACCGCGTGCCGGCGCAGGGGGAGGCGCGATCCAACATGCATGTCGGCGGCCGGGCGGAAGCCGTGGCGCTGACGGCCCGGGACCGCGAGATCTGCGCCCGGATCGGGCCGATGCTGCGGGAACGCGGGCTGATCTTCGTCGGCATCGACGTGATTGGGGACTGGCTGACGGAGATCAACGTCACCTCGCCGACCGGGCTGCAGGAGGTGCAGCGCTTCGGCGGCGCGGATCTCGCGGCCGCCATCTGGGACCGGATCGAGGCGAAGCGGGGCGTCGCGGCCTAACTCGGGGCCGCGCCGTGCAGCATATGGGCGCCGAGCGCGCGCGCGTCGGCCCCGTCGGCCGGGGTTTCATGCACCAGCCTGCCGTCCCGCATCACCACGATGCGGTCCGCCAATTCCAGCAGCTCGTCCAGGTCCTCGCTGAGCAGCAGCACCGCGGTCCCGGCGTTGCGCGCGGCCATGATCCGGGCGCGCACGTCGGCCACTGCCTTCACGTCCAGGCCGAAGCAGGGGTTGGCGGCGATCAGCAACGCCACCGCGCCGTCCAGTTCCCGCGCCAGCACGCAGCGCTGCACGTTGCCGCCGGACAGCACGCGCATCGGCGCATCGGCCGACGGCGCCCGCACGCCGTACCCGGCGATCATCCGCTCTGCCCGGCGGCGCATCCCGCCCGGATCCAGCCAGCGGCGCGTCCCGCCCTCCGTCCGGTCGAACTGCCGCAGGTTGAGGTTGTCCGCCACCGACATGGTGGGGACGCAGCCGTTGCGCAGCGGCTCCTCCGGCAGCACGCGGACACCGAGCGCCTGCGATTGCCGCCGGGTCGCGCGGTAGGCGGCGCCGTCTACTTCGACCCTGCCTGAAAGCGGCGCGCGCTGGCCGCCCAGCACTTCCAGCAGCTCGGCTTGGCCATTGCCCGACACGCCAGCCACGCCGACGATCTCGTGCGCACGCACGGCGAGCGCCGCGATGTCCAGCCCCGGCCGGCCGGCATCGCCCGCCGTCCGCAGCGCCGTCACCGACAAGCGCACGGCCGCCTGGGCGGCGCCGCGCCGTTCGGGCCGGGTGGGGGCGTGCGGCTCACCGATCATCATCGCCGTCATGTCGCTGGCGGTCAGCGCCGCCGTCGCGCCGGTGCCGGCCAGCCTGCCGCGGCGCAGCACCGTCACCTCGTCCGTGAAGCGCATTACGTGGGACAGCTTGTGGGTGATGATCACCACCGTCGCCACGCCGCTATGGGCCAAGCCCTGCATGAGGCCGAGCATCTCATCGGCCTCCTGCGGCGTCAGCACGGAAGTCGGCTCGTCCAGCACCAGGAAGCGGCGCCGGAGATAGAGCTGCTTGAGGATCTCCGTCTTCTGCCGCTCGCCGGCCGAGAGCGTGCCGACCGTGGCGCCCAGGCGGACGCGGAAGGGCATGCTGGCCATGAACTCGGTCAAGCCCGCCCGCTCCCGCGCCCAGTCGATCACCGCCGGCACGTGCGCGCGGGCGATCACCAGGTTCTCCGCCACCGTCATGGACGGCACAAGCGTGAAGTGCTGGTAAACCATGCCCAGCCCGAGCGCATCCGCGTCGGCCGGGCGCTCGATGGCGGCTTCCCGCCCATCCACCAGGAAGCTGCCCGCGTCGGCGCGATAGTAGCCGAGCAGGCACTTCACCAGCGTGGACTTGCCCGCGCCGTTCTCCCCCAGCAGGCCGTGCACCGTGGCCGGGCGCACCGCCATGTCGATGCCGGACAGGGCGGAGAAGCTGCCGAAGCGCTTGCCGACGCCGCACGCCGCAACACCGATCGCTCCTTGTTCGGGTGAGATCAGGGCAGGTGGGCCAGGAAGGTGGCGCTGTCGCTGACGGCGCCGAACACGCCGCCCTGCATCGGGATCATCGCCAGCGCTGCCGCGTGGTTGGCCGCATCGGTCGCCCCGCAGCAATCGCTCAGCAGCAGGCACTCGAACCCGCGGTCGTTGGCTTCCCGCATGGTCGTGTGCACGCAAACGTCCGTGGTGATGCCGGTCAGCACCAGGTTGCGGATGCCGCGCGTGCGTAGGATCAGCTCCAGGTCGGTCGCGTAGAAGCTGCCCTTGCCGGGCTTGTCGATGACCACCTCGCCGGGCAGCGGGGCGAGTTCGGGAATGATCTCCCATCCTGGCTCGCCGCGGACCAGGATGCGCCCGCACGGCCCGGCGTCGCCGATCCCGGCGCCGATGCGCTGGGAGCGCCACCGCTTGTTGGCCGGCAGGTCGGCCAGGTCGGGGCGGTGCCCCTCCCGCGTATGGATCACGGTGTCGCCGCGGGCACGCATGGCGGCCGTCACGCGGCCGATCGGCCCGATCGGCGCGCGGGTGAGCGAGAGGTCATAGCCCATGCTGTCGACATAGCCGCCGGGGCCGCAGAAATCGGCCTGCATGTCAATGACGAGGAGCGCCGTGCCGGACAGGTCGCCGTCATACGGCCATGGGTAGGGGTTCGCGGGTATCATCGGGCGATCGACAGCTCCCCAGGCATCCCGCGCACGCTGCGACCGGGCCGCACGGTGGCGACCAGGATGGCGAGCGTGAGCACGAACGGCGCCGCGTAGAACAGGTAGTAGTAGCTCAGCACGCCGACCGCTTGCAGCGATGGCCCAAGCGCGCCGGCCGCCCCGAACAGCATGGACGCGCCGAGGCACCCGATCGGGTTCCAGCGCGCGAACACCACCAGCGCCACCGCCATCAGCCCTTGGCCGGACGACAGGCTCTCGTTCCAACTGCCGGGGTACACCAGGCTGAGGAACGCGCCGCCGATCCCGGCCAACGCGCTGCCCGCCATGGTCGCCAGCAGCCGGGTGCGGTTGATGGCGAGCCCCAGCGCAAGCGCCGCGTCCACGCTGTCGCCCACGATGCGCAGGCGCAGCCCGAGCCGGGTCGCCCGGAACATCCACGCCATCGCGAACGCCACGGCCACGCCCAGCAGGAACAGCGGGCTGACCAGGAGCGCGCTGCGGAGCTGCGCCGTGCCTGCCCACCAGCCGAACGGGATGCCCGGCAGCGACGGCGCGGTCGGCTGCACGTAGGGCTTGCCGAAGAAGAACGCGACGCCATCCCCCGCCAGCAGGATGGCGATGCCCACCGCCACGTCGTTCACCCGGGCCAGCCCGCAAACCAGCCCATGCACGCCGCCCAGCAGCGCCCCGGCGCAAGCGCCCGCTGCCACGCCCAGCCACGGGCTGCCCGTCCCGTACGACGTGGCGTAGGCAACCATCGCGCCCAGCACCAGCACGCCCTCGTTGCCCAGGTTGATGCGCCCCGACCGCTCCGTCAGGCACTCGCCGAGGCTGACGAACAGGAACGGCGTGGACACGCGCAGCGACCCGGCGAGCATCGCCAGGAGCAGCGTTTGCAGGCTGCTCACCGGGTTGCCCGCGGCTGGAACCAGCGCAGCCGGCCGTACATCGTCTCACCCGCCAGGATCGCGATGAAGATCGCGCCTTGCAGAACCAGCACCGCCGCGTCCGGCAGGCCCATGCGCCGCTGGAGCAGCCCGCCCGCCGCGCCGATGCCGCCCAGCAGAACGGCCATCGGCATGATCGCCAGCGCGTTGTGCCGCGCCAGGAACGCGAGGAGGATGCCCGAATAGCCGTAGCCCGCGATCAGCGACGCATTGGCCCGGCCATGCACCGCCGCGACCTCGATCGCCCCCGCCAGCCCGGCCAGGGCGCCGCCGAGCGCGCAGGCGCCGACCATCAGCGCGGCCACCGGCAGCCCTTGCAGTTGCGCCGCGCGCAGGTTGCCGCCCACGGTGCGGGCCGCGAACCCGGTGGTGGTGCGGCTGATCAGCACCCAGCACAGCACGCAGGCAGCGACGCCCACCCCGACGCCCGGATGCACGCCCAGCACCGGCAGCGATCCGAGCATGGCCGCGTCGGGGATGGGGTAGGTGGACGGCTTGTTGAGGCTCGCCGGGTCACGCAGAGGGCCTTCCACCAACTGGTTGAACAAGGCGATGGCGATGTAGGCCATCACCAGGCTCGCCACCGTCTCGTTGATGCCGCGCCGCGCGCGCAAGAAGCCGGCCAGGGCGATCCACGCTCCGCCCGCCGCCGCCCCGGCCACAGCCATCCCCAGTTGGACGGCCATCGGCGGCCATGCGGCCAGGAGGAGGCCGGCGCACGCCGCCGCCAGCCCGCCCAGCACCAGGGCGCCCTCGCCGCCGATGATGATCAGCCCGAGCTGCGCCGGCACCGCGACGCACAGCGCCGTCAGCAACAGCGGCGCAGCGCGGGCCAGCGTGTTGCGCCACGAAAACCAGCTTCCGAACGCGCCGATCCAGATCAGCCGGAAGAACTCTGCCGGGGAATGCCCGAGGGCGAGCAGAAAGGCGCAGAACAGGCCCGTGGCAAGCAGCACGGCGGCAGCCGGCACCAGCGCCGCTTCCAGCGCGCGCCGCGCGCGGTAGCTGGCGTCGACGGGCGCCGCTGCCTGCGGCAGCATCGCGGCGGCAGGTTCGGTGACGCCCATCGCCGCTAGCTGGTCGAGCCTTTCACGCCATCGACCAGCCAGTTCATCGATTCAAGCTGGATCGCGGTCTCCGGGTAGGCGGTACCGGCCGCGATCACCTGGTTGCCCTTGTTGTCGGTCAGCGGGCCTTTGAACACGGCGTAACCGCCCTTGACCATCTCGGCCTTCACCGCGTCGGCACGGGCACGCGCCGCGGCGCTGACCGCCGGGCCGTAGGGGGACATCTTGATGAAGCCGTCCGCCAGCCCGCCGCGCACGAAATTCGCCGGCGCCTCGCCGGCCTGCATGTCTTCGGCGAATTTCCGGTAAACGACGGCCCAGTTCCATTCCGCCCCCGTGAGGTACCCCTTGGGCGCCAGCGCCGATTGGTCCGCATGGTAGCCGCAGGTGTAGGCGCCGCGCCCTTCCGTGGTCTGCACCACCACCTTCGGCCCGTCCACGTGGCAGGTGATGACGTCCGCGCCGCCATCGATCAGGGCGTTGGTGGCTTCCGCCTCCTTGACCGGCATCGACCAGTCCCCGGTGAAGATCACCGCCGTGGTGATGGATGGATCGACCGAGCGGGCGCCCATGGCGAAGCTGTTGACGTTGATCAGCACCTGCGGGATCGGCTTGGCTGCGACGAAGCCGAGCCGCTTGGTTTTCGTCGCGTGGGCGGCGACGATGCCGTTCAAGTATTGGCCCATGCCGATGTAGCCGAAATACGACCCGGCGTTGGCCGGGTCCTTGGCGCGGGTCCACAGCCCGCCGCAGTGGCGGAACTCGACCTTGGGGTATTTCCGCGCCACCCGGAGCATGTAAGGGTCGAAATAGCCGAAGCTGGTCGGGAACAGCAGCGACGCGCCGTCCAGTTCGACCATGCTTTGCATGGTCTTCTCGACGTCATCGGTTTCGGGGACGCGTTCCTCCTCCACGACGGTGATGCCCGGCATCGCCTTGATCGCGGCCGCGCCCTCGGCATGCGCCTGGTTGTAGCCGTAGTCGCCCTTGGGGCCCACGTAGATGAAACCGATCGTAACCGGCTTGGCCGCCGCCCGGGCGCCAGTGGCCGCGAGCGCCGCCGCAGCTCCCGCCCCTTGAAGCAGCCGGCGGCGGGAGGGGGACAAGCCGTCGGGCATGGTGGCAAGCTCCAGGTTTCACGGCGCTGGGTGCAACCACCGTGCCGTTTGTTGCGGGATGCCGCCCCGATGGCCTTCGCGCCGAACGGGGCGGCAAGCCTTAGCGGCCGCCGCCGCCAGCCGACGCACGGTCGGGCTGGTTGCCGTTCTCGGTCCCCGCCGGCTGCTTGTCCGCACGGGACAGCTTGGCGGCACGCTGGGTGGCGCGTTGGGTGCGGCTTGGCGGCTGCGGCTTGGCCACCGGGTCCCCCTCGATCGCCGACCGCGCGGGCGGCGCCTGCGCGGCGGCCACCATGGGGCTGAGGCCAACGGAAATTCCTGCCAGTAAAGCAAGTGTGCGCAACATCATGTTCTCCCGTCCTGGGTCCGCATCAAAGCTAGCCGGCATGGGTTGGTTGCAACGACCAGCCGGCCCGCCCCCGGTCATGGCTAGAAATGATAGCCGGCTTCCACGAACACCGACCTCTGCTCGGTGCCTGCAACCGACTGCGGCACGCTGCCGAACTTGTTGTGCCAGTACTCGAACCCCACCCCGGCCTCGAACTTCTTCGGAGCGTAGCCGATCAGTTCGCCGACATCGACCAGGAGCTTGGGATGGATCAGGATCTCGACGCGGTGGTAGAAGTCACCGGTCGCGCCGACGCCCTTGGGGCCGATGAAGTTGGCGAAGCCGGTGAAGTTGAGCGGCACCGGCCCGGCCGCGAACGGGAACGCCCAGGCCGTTTCGATCTCGAGGGTCGGATTGTAGTTCGTCCCGTTGCCGTTCAAGACGAACGCGTCGGTGTTCCACTCCTTCGACAGGCCCACCGTGATCGTCCAGAAGCCGCGCGGCAGGTTGATGGAGAACTGCGGCCCTACGATGATCAGCTTCTTGTATGAAGCGAACTGGTCGTCCTGCGTGTCGATGTCGAGGCCGAACTCGAGCCCGACATCACGGATCGGCCCGAACGCGAACTTGTTGCCGCCGAAGATCTTGTTGCCGCTCAGGGTCGTGCGGAACACGGAGTAAAGCTCGAACGAGTCCGAGTTCGCCTTGCCCACCACGGCGTTCGCCGGGTCGCCGCGGGCGGAGAAGTTCTCCAGGTCCAGGCTGACGAAGTTCGATCCGTAGGTCCAGCCGTTGGCGTAGCTGATGTTGCCCGCGACCTCGTTGATGTTCTTCCGGTATCCCGGCTGCTCGTCTTCGGGCAGGTAGCGGATGCTCAGGTAGGTGTCCTGGAACTCGATGCCGATGGCCTTGGACGGGCGCGGCGCCAGCGCGACGGCGGTGAGCGCGAGAAGCGCGGTGAGCGCCTTGAGCTTAACCATGCAGAGCTTTCTCCGAGAGTGGGGTCACGGCCACCGCATCCGGCAGCAAGCGCCATGCCAAAATCAGCAAGCGCCATGCCGAGATCGTGATTGTTCCAACACCCTTTTCAGGAACCCTCCCGAAGCCGCCCATTCCCGGCCTGCTGGCCAGCGTCCGCCAGAAATTGCGCGATCTTTGATCACTCGCCCGGTCAGGCAGCACCCAGGAGCTTAGCTGCGGCCTCATTCTGCCGCACGGCCGCGCCCGCTGCGTCGAAGCCGGGTATCTGCCCATCCTCGACGACCCAGCGTCCCGCAACCATCACCCGGTCCGCCCGGTGCGCGCCGCAGAGCACGACCGCCGCCACCGGGTCCGCCGACCCGGCGAAGCGCAGCTCGTCCAGCGTGAACAGCGCCAGGTCGGCCGCCGCGCCCGGCGCGATGCGGCCCAGCTCCGGACGGCCGATGCAATCCGCCGATCCGGCCGTCGCCCACCGCAACGCGTCGCGATGGCTGACCGCGCGCGTCCCGTTCGCGGCGCGTTGCAGGAGAAACGCCGATCGTACCTCCTGCATCAGGTTGGAAGCGTCGTTGGATGCCGAGCCGTCCACGCCGAGGCCGACCGGCACGCCCGCCGCTTCCAGCGCGCACACCGGGCACGTTCCCGACGCCAGCAGTTGGTTGCTGCACGGGCAATGCGTGACGCCCACTTGCGCCCGGCCCAGCCTGGCGATCTCCGGCGCGCTGAAATGGATGCCGTGCGCCAGCCATGTCCCCGGCCGCAGCCAGCCGCACCCGTCGAGGTAGTCCAGCGGCGAGCAGCCGAACCGCGCCTGGCAGAACGCCGCCTCGTCCTCCGTTTCCGCCAGGTGGGTGTGCAGCCGCACGCCATGGCGGGCCGCCAGTTCCGCCGTTTCCGTCATCAGCCGCGTCGTCACCGAGAACGGCGAGCACGGCGCCAGCGCGATTTGCAGCATCGCGTGCGGCGCCGGGTCGTGCAGGCGCGCGATCAGGCGGGCGCTGTCGGCCAGGATGGTGTCGGCGTCCTGCACCACGCTGTCCGGCGGCAGCCCGCCATCCCGCTGGCTGAGGTCCATCGAGCCGCGGGTGAGCACGGCGCGCATGCCGAGCCGCGCCGCCACCGCCGCCTCGATCGCGATCGCGTCTTCCAGCCCGGCGGGAAAGACGTAGTGATGGTCGGTCGTGGTGGTGCAGCCGGACAGCAGCAGCTCGGCCATGGCCACTGTCACGGCCGAGTCCAGCGCCTCGGGCGTCAGCCGCGCCCAGACCGGGTAAAGCGCTTGCAGCCAGCCGAACAGCGTCCGGTCCATCGCCGCCGGCACGCACCGCGTCAGCGTCTGGTAGAAATGGTGGTGCGTGTTGACCAGTCCCGGCAGCACGACGTGGCGGCTCGCGTCGAAAACATGGGCAGGCTGCGCCGGCGCGGCCCCGGCGGCCAGCAGCTCGGCGATGCGCCCGTTCTCCACGACGATGCCGCCCGGCGCGTCGGCCAGGATGCCCAGGGGATTGCGAAGCCAGAGGCGGTGTGCAGGCTGCATAGCCGCATCCTCATGGCATGGTCGTTGCATTGCAACACGAACAATAATATCGGCAGGAATCCTGTGTCCGAAACGATGTCGTCCGCCACGCCTCCCCCGGTCCGGCTCGTGATCCTCGCGGTGCAGCACGTGCTGGTGATGTATGCCGGGGCGGTCGCCGTGCCGCTGATCCTGGGCGCCGCCTTGAAGCTGCCGAAGGAGCAGGTGGCGCTGCTGATCAACGCCGACCTGTTCGCCTGCGGCATCGCGACCTTCATCCAGGCGTTCGGCGTCGGGCCGGTCGGCATCCGCCTGCCGGTGATGATGGGGGTGACCTTCGCCTCGCTGTCCCCGATGCTGGCCATGGCGAACAACCCGGCGCTCGGCTTACCGGTCATCTTCGGTTCCGTCATCGCGGCCGGCGTGTTCGGCGTGCTGGTGGCGCCCTTCATCAGCCGGCTGCTGAGGTTCTTCCCCTCCGTCGTCACCGGGTCGATCATCACCGTCATCGGCATCACGCTGATGCGCATCGGCATCAACTGGATCGGCGGCGGCCGGCCGACCGCCGACGATTTCGGCGCGCCGGGCTACCTCGGCGTCGCCGGCCTGGTGCTCGCCATCATCCTCCTGCTGCTGCGGTTCGGCACGGGGTTCCTCCGCAACACGGCGGTGCTGATCGGCATCGTCGCCGGCTACTTGCTGACCCTTGCATTCGGCTGGGGCAACCTGGGCGGGCTGGACGCGCAACCCTGGTTCGACGTCGTCGTGCCGCTCCAGTTCGGCATTCCCCGTTTCGACCTGGTCGCCTGCTTGTCGATGTGCCTCGTCATGATCGTCGTGATGATCGAGAGCACTGGCATGTTCCTGGCCCTCGGCGTGATGGTGGGCCGGCCGGTGGGGCAGCAGGACCTCGCGCGCGGCCTGCGCGGCGACGGGATCGGCACGATCATCGGCGGGCTGTTCAACACGTTCCCCTACACCTCCTTCTCGCAGAACGTGGGCCTGGTGGGCGTGACCGGCGTCACCAGCCCCATGGTCTGCGTCGCTGGCGGGGTGATCATGCTGCTGCTGGGCCTATTGCCCAAGCTCGCCTTCATCGCCGCGTCCGTGCCGCAATGCGTGCTGGGCGGCGCCGGCGTGGTCATGTTCGGCATGGTGGCGGCGACCGGCATCCGCATCCTGGCTTCCGTGAACTACGAGGCGCGGCGCGGCAACGTGTTCATCGTCGCCGTGTCGATCGGCTTCGGCATGATCCCGCTGGTGGCGCCGACGCTGTTCAAGTCCGCGCCGGATGCGTTGAAGACGATGCTGGACAGCGGCATCCTGCTCGCCTCCGTCACCGCGGTGGCGCTCAACGCCTTCTTCAACTCGGACCAGATCCCCGCCGCCGCCAACGAGGCGCCGCTGGTGATCGCCGACCACGCCTGAACAGGGAGGCACCATGCCGCTGATCCACAACAGCTACGGCAAGGGACGCGTGCGGGTGATGCGCGTCCACCGCGACGGCGACTACAACGAGGTGCGCGACCTGAGCGTCCGCACGATGCTCGACGGCGACTTCGCCGCCGCCTACACCGCCGGCGACAACCGCACGGCGATCGCGACCGACACGATCAAGAACATCGCCTACATCGTCGCGCGGGAAAACATGCAGGCCTGCGCCGAGCAGTACGCCACGGCAATCGCCGAGCGCTTCCTGTCCCGCTATCCGCAGGTGGCCCGCGTTCACGTCACGACGAGCGAGACGCGCTGGACCCGCGCCAGCTTCGACGGGGCGGCGCATCCGCACAGCTTCACCCTGGATGCGAACGGAAAGCCCACCGCGGAGGTCGTCGCGACCCGGGATGGCGCGTCCGTGACGTCCGGCATCGCCGGGTACACGTTCATGAAGTCCACTGCCTCCGGCTGGGTGGATTACGTGTTCGACGAATACACCACCCTGCCGCCCACCACCGACCGCATCGCCGCGACCGCGATGGATGCGAGCTGGACCTGGCGGAGCGCGCCCGCGGAGTACGAGGCGGCCAACGCCGCCGTCCTGCGCACGATGCTGAGCGTGTTCGCCACCACCTACAGCCGCGGCGTGCAGGACAGCCTCTACCGCATGGGCGAGGCGGCGCTCGGAGCCGTGCCGGAACTGGCGACGATCCGCATGGCCTGCCCGAACAAGCACTACATCCCGATGAACCTGGACAAGTTCGGCCTGTCCGCCGACAACATGGTCTTCGTCGCCACAGACGAGCCGCATGGCCAGATCGAGTGTCAGGTCGGCCGGGAATAAAGCCCGTCCAGCTCCCGGTAGGACGGCGGATCGGCAGGGATGGCGCGCCCGGCCCGAACCACGGCGCGATCGGATTGCGGGCGTGACAGCAGCTCGCTGTAATCCCGGGCGGAGAACATCACCAAGTCGGCCGGGCCACCCACGCGAAGGCCGTACTCGGCGCCCATGACGGCTGCCGGCAAGGACGTGACCGCCGCGGGCCACTCGCCGACGGGCAGATCCAGGTGGCCGATGCGGACCGCCTCACGGAACACCTCGCATAAATCAAGGTCGCCGAAGCCGTAGAATGGATCGCGCGTGTTGTCGCTGGCGACCACGACGCGCACGCCTGCCGCACGAAGCTCGTGCACGAGGGTGATGCCGCGCCAGGTTGGCGTCCCTGTCCGGCGGCCTTGGAGGTAGAGGTTCACCATCGGCAGGCTGACGACGGTGATGCCGGCCGCCGCCACCGCCGCGACCGTTTCGCGCGCTTCGGCAGGGTCCTGCACGGCAAGGCTGCAACAATGGCCGCAGGTGACCCGGCCCCCGTATCCGCGGCGGACGGTCTCCTGCGCGATGAGCCGCAACGTGCGCGCGGCCGGGTCGCCCGTCTCGTCCACGTGCAGGTCGATGTCGAGATCCCGGTCGGCCGCGAGGTCGAACACGCGCCGGATCAGCGCCGGCGCGTCCGGCTGCAACGCGCCCGAGCCGCCGAGCAAGCCACCGGCCTCGGCGACGGCGTCCGCCATCTGCTCGACGAAGGGGGTGGCGTAGGCGTCAAGCTGGACCAGGGCCACGCCCTGCAAGGCGATGCGGCCTGCCCATTCGGCGCGTAGCTGCTGGAACACCGGCCAGGTGATGCCCAGTTGCGCGCCGAGGCTGTCGAGGTGGGTCCGCAGTGCCACGGTGCCGTGGGCGTAGGCGCAACGCAGGCTGAAACCGGCGCGGGCGTGGACGTCCTCCGCCGTCCAGTTCGCCTCGCGGTCCGCCATGACGGCGCGGACGGCGGCCGCGTGCGTGCCGTCCGCGTTCGGGGCGCGCGGCCAGATGTGGCCCTTGTCGATGTGGGTATGCAGGTCGGCGAAGCCGGGCAGGACAATGCCGCCGGCCTGCACCGAAACGGAAGCGGGTGGCAGGCTGGCTGCCACGGCGGTGATCCGGCCGCGCGCGACCTGGATGTCGCAGGACACGAGATCGCCGTTCGCCGGCAGGCCCGGCAACAGGGCCGCCGGCACGCGGCAGTCGCGGACCGTGACCGCCTCCGCGTCCGGCCAGGCCAGGAAAGGCGGCACCTACGCGTACTCGCGGGTGACTTCGTCCTCGCCCTGGCTGCGCAGCAGTTCCAGGAGGCGCTTGCGCATGATCATCCCCGGACGGTCGGACGGCATGTGCTGCTCGATCCGCCGGTCCACGTCCAGCACCGCGTCCGCGCTGGTGGATTCCAGGACTTCCCGGTCTTCCGTGATGATGGCGCGATCCCACTCGATCAGCGTCTGCTCCGGGCAATCCGCTTCCGTGTCGTTGCGGTACAGCAGTTGCACCAATTGGATGCGCCCGTCATCGATCGGGGTGGCGCAGTTGATGATGATGTGGCGGATGCCGCTCGGGTATTCCATGTCCAGGCGGCGGCAGAACGGCATGTACCAATGGTTGTTCATCCGCCGTTCCGTCAGCGGGTCCGTGCTGCCCGTCACGCGGTGCGCCATCGGCGGGTTCAGGATGTCCACCACCGTGGTCGCGCGGAAACCGTAATCGGTTTCCACGATCTCGTACCGCTTCGGCTTCGGCGCGTTGATCTGCCCGAACGTCGCCTTGTGGACGAAGGAGAAGTGCGCGTTGTCGAACGAGTTCTCCATCAGGCGAAGCGGCGCTGTCTCCCACTGGTCGTAGAACTGGAAGATGCGGCGGTATCCCGGATCGGAGTCCTCTGGCACGTCCGGGATCGGCATCAGCGGCTCGTCCAGCGCCACCCAGGCGTAGCCGTAGCGCCCGGCGCAGTGGAACTGCGGCACGCGATGCTTGGGCAGCACCGTCGCCGGGTCGAATTGCGGGATGCGGACCAGCGCTCCGGTGCGGTCGTAGGTCCAGCCGTGGTAGCCGCAGACGATGGTTCCATTGTCCACCCATCCCTTCGACAGCTTGGCCGTTCGATGGCAGCAGCGGTCCGCCAATGCGGCGGGCTGCCCCTCGGCGTCGAGGAACAGCACGATGTCCTCGCCCATCAGCCGGAACGGCAGCGGGCCGTCGCGCAGCGCATCCAGCCGCACCGTCGCGTACCAGAACTTGCGCAGCGTCTTCTGCCGGGTGGTCATCATGGCTTCGTCCTCCTGTCAGCGTTCCCGCGCCACGGCGCTCTCGTGCCAGCCGCCGAGCACGAGCTGTTGCAGCCACACCATCAGCCCGAACAGCGCCACCCCCGAGGCGGTGATCAGCAGCAGCGCCGCGAACATGCGGGGGATGTCGAGCTGGAAGGAGGATTGCAGGATCTCGTAGGCCAGCCCGGCGCTGTTGCCGCCCGTGCCGGCCACGAACTCCGCCACCACCGCGCCCACCAGGGCCAGGCCCGAGGAGATCCGCAGCCCGGCCAGGAAGAACGGCAGCGCGCTCGGTATCCGCAGCCGCCACAGCGTCGCCAGCGACCCGGCCTTGTTCATCCGGAAGTAGCTCAGCAGCCCCGGGTCCACGCTGCGCAGCCCGATCGTGGTGTTGGAGATGACGGGGAACACCGCGATCACGGCCGCGCACAAGGTCAGCGATGCCTCGGTGTTCTTCACCAGGATGATGATCAGCGGCGCCACCGCCACGATCGGCGTCACCTGCAACAGCACGGCGTAGGGCATCAGGCTCAGCTCGATCAGCCGGTTCTGCACGAACAGGAACGCGAGCAGCGTTCCCACCACGACGGACGCAGCGAACGCCATCAGCGTCACCTTCATCGTGCTCCACAGCCCGTGCAGCAGCACCGGCCAGTTCTCGGCGAACGACCCGGCGATCGCAGAGGGCGTCGGGAACAGATAGGCCGGCACGGCGAAGTAGTCGCAGCTTCCCTGCCACGCCAGCAGGATCATCACCCCCACCGCGACCGGCGCCATCACCCGGCCGAACCATTCGCGCTCCGCCAGCGGCTGCATCAGGTGAGCCGGCTCGCGACCGAGGCGTCGGTCAGCAGGTTGGACAGGTCGCGGCACATCAGCGCGAACCGGTCCGAGGCGCGGAACGCCGCCCCGCGCGGGAACGGCTCGCCCACGGTGAACTCGCCGAAGATGCGGCCCGGATTGGCGGCCATGACGACGATGCGGGTGGACAGGAAAACGGCCTCGTAGATCGAGTGCGTGACGAACACGTTGGTCAGGTGGCGCTCCCATGCCAGGCGGACCAGGTCCTCGTCCAGCTTGTTGCGGGTGAACTCGTCCAGCGCGCCGAACGGCTCGTCCATCAGCAGCAGGTCCGGCTCCGTCACCAGGGCGCGGGCGATGGACACGCGCATGCGCATCCCGCCCGAGAGCTGCCGGGGAAAGCGGCGCGCCGCCGGCAGGAGGTCCACCTGCGCCAGCGCCGCCGCCACGCGCGCCGCCGCGTCCGCGCGGCTGGCGCCGGCCAGGTCCAGCGGCAGGCGGACGTTGGCATCCACCCGCGCCCACGGCATCAGCGTCGGGTCCTGGAACACGAAAGCCAGCCGCTTGCCCGGCGCGCCCACGCCCTTGAACCCGCCGCGCCACCATTGCAGCTTGCCGTCGCTCGGCTCGATCAGGTTCGCGATCAGCTTCAGCAGGGTGGACTTGCCGCAGCCGGACGGGCCGATGAGGCTGACGAACTCGCCGGGACGGATCGCGAGGTCGATCGGCGCCAGCCCGCGCACGCCGTTGGCGAACACCTTCTCCGCCGACAGCACCTCGACGGCGGGCGTCCCGGCGATGGCTATGTTCATGTCCATGGCTGCGCCTCAAGCCGTGATGTTCAGCCCGTCGGTGAACCGCGTGGTGAAGGCGCGCCGGTAATCGACCGCCGGCTTCAGCAGCTTCGCCTCCACCAGGAAGTCCCGCGTCGCCTTCCAGCGCGCGTCCGTCATGGTGCCGACGCCGTTCTTCGCCGCTTCGCCGCGGTCCAGCACGTGCATCTCCTTCATCTTGGCGATGGCGAAGGCGATCTGCGCGTCCGGCTCCTTGGGGTTGTCGATCTGGATCAGCTTGTTGGCCGGCGCCGGGTTCTTGAAGTAGTCGACCCAGCCCAGCATCGACGCCTTCACGAACGCCGCGACCGCCTCCGGATGCGCCTCGATGAACCTGTTGGCGGCGATCAGCGTGTTGCTGTACGGCGGGTAGCCCTGGTCGGCCAGCAGGAAGAAGTTCACCTGCTGGTTCGCCGTCATCGCTTCGTACGGCTCGCTGGAGGGATAGCCCTGCATCGCCAGCGCCTTGTCCAGCAGGAACGGTTGCAGGTTGAAGGTGTCCACGCCCGCCTGCGCGTCGGTGAAGCCGTACTTGCCCTTCAGCCACGGCCAGAACGTCGCGTGGGAGGATGACGAGATGAGGATGGTGCGGCCCTTCAGCTCCGCCAGCGAGTGGACGTCGTCATGCGTCATGATCCCCTGCAAGTCGAACTGGAACGCCGCCGCCACCGCGGTCACCGGCAGCGCCTTCTCGATCGAGCTGAGCAGTTGGATGTCGTAGCCGATGATGATGTCCGCGTTGCCGCCCGTCAGCAGTTGCATGTTGTTGACCTGCGGGCCGCCCATCCTGATCGTCACGTCCAGCCCGGCCTGCTCGTACAGCCCGGTGGCCTTTGCCTGGTAGAACCCGCCATGCTCCGCTTCGGCGAACCAGTTGGTCAGGAACGTGATCTTGGTCGGCGCTGCCGCCCGCGCGCGCCTGCCCAGGCCTGCAACGGACGCGGCCCCGGCGGCGGCGAGGGCGGCACGGCGGGAGATGGGGGTCTTCATGGCATGGAAGCTCCGTTGCGGACAAAGGCAAACAGAAGCCGTGCATTGGCGGGAGGGCGGGAGGCGGATCAGTATCCGCCGCTTCTGCACCCGGGATGCCAAACCTTACGGATGCCGCTTTCCTTTGCAAAGGCCTTTTTCACGGTTCCGTCAAACCGAGTGAACCCCTTGCAGCACCGCCAGATCTTCCGCGTCCAGTTCGGCGCGCACGCCTGAGCGGATCAGCGCCGCGAACCCGTCGTCCGGCACCATCACCGTCAGGCAGTACATCCGCCCCGCCCCGGTGTTCTCCAGCATGTGCTCGACTCCGGGCTTGAGCAGCAGGCTGTCGCCCGCGCGCACATCCACCACCCGGCCGCCGCATGTGGCGCGTCCCTCGCCCTTCAGCACGAAGAACATCTCCTGCCCCACCTCATGCTTGTTGGGCGGTGTCCGCCCGCCCTCGTCGAAGATCTCCACCGCGGCGATGAATCCCGCGCCGTCCTCCACCGGGTCGAACACGAAGGCGAGCCGGTTGCTGTCCGTCGGGCTGATCCGCCATGCCTCGTAGGACCGCGCGGATTTGGCGATTGCAGTTTCCATGGCGAAACCCTCCTAATCAGGGCCGTCCGGTGCGGCCGGCGCCGTGCACGCTAAGCCTATTTTCGCAGGAGGGAAAACCGCGTGGCGCGTTTCTGGCGTGACTTGGCCTGGCCGGATTTCACGGCGCTCGATGCGGCGGCCACGGTGGCCGTGCTGCCGGTCGCGGCCACCGAGCAGCACGGCCCGCACTTGCCGGTGGGGGTGGACGATCTCATCAACGCCGGCATCCTCGCCGCCGCCATGCCGCTCATGCCTGACAGCGTGCTGGTGCTGCCCCCTTGCCCCGTCGGCAAGTCCAACGAGCACGCGGCCTACCCGGGCACGCTCACCCTCAGCGCCGAAACGCTGGCCCGGCTGTGGACCGAGCTGGGCGAAAGCGTCCACCGCGCCGGGCTGCGCAAGTTCGTCATGCTCAACAGCCATGGCGGCCAGCCGCAGGTGATGGACATCGTCGCCCGTGACCTGCGGGTGCGGCTGGGCATGTTCGCCGTCGCCGCCAACCTGTCCGGCCTTGGCAGCGAGCGCCAGCCGTTCGGCGGGGCGGAAGCGCGCCACGGCATCCACGGCGGCGCGTCCGAAACCTCGCAGATGCTCCACCTGCACCCGGACCTGGTGCGCCGCGCGCACCTTGCGGACTTCAGCCCGGCCACGGTCGCGCTGGAGGCCGAGTACCGCCATCTCCGCACGGAGGGCGCCGCCGTCGGCTTCGGCTGGCAGGCGCAGGACCTCCACCCGTCCGGCGCCTGCGGCAACGCCGCCGGGGCCGACGTGGACGCCGGCGCCCGCATCGTCGCCTCCGCCGCCCGCGGCGTGGCCGCGCTGATGGAGGAGGTCGCGCGCTTTCCGCTCGCCCGCCTCGCCGCGGCGCCGGCGCGGTGGCCCGCCTGATGGACCTTCACGCGGTGGAGGCCGTGCTCGTCCCCCGCGAACTGTCCGACCTGCCGCCGCCGTCACCCGGCGCCGCCTGGCTCGCCGGCGGCACCTGGCTGTTCTCCGAGCCGCAACCCGGCCTCCGCCGCCTGGTGGACATCACGGCCCTCGGCTGGCCCGCGCTGGAAACGACGGGGGCCGGCCTGCGCATCGCCGCCACCTGCACCATCGCCGAGCTGGAAGCAGCGGGGGCGGACTGGCAAGCGGCGCCCCTGATCGCTGCGTGCTGCCAGGCGCTGCTCGGCTCGTTCAAGATCCGGCACGTGGCGACCGTCGGCGGCAACGTCTGCCTCGCCCTGCCCGCCGCCCCCATGCTGGCGCTCAGCGTGGCGCTGGACGGGGTCGCCTGCATCCTGGGGCCGGACGGGAGCGAGCGCAGGCTGCCGATGGACGGCTTCGCCCTTGGCCCGCGGCAAACGGCGCTGCTGCCGGGCGAGCTGCTGCGCGCCATCGACATCCCCGCCGCCGCCCTCCGCCGCCGCACGGCTTCCCGGCAGGCCTCGCTGACAGCCCATGGCCGGTCCGCCGCCCTGCTCGCCGCCACGCGGGACGGCGGGGGCGCGTTCACCCTCACCGTCACCGGCAGCACCCCTCGCCCGGTCCGCTTCGCTTGGCCCGCCCCGCCCGCAGCCGCCGCGCTGGATGCCGCGCTCGCCGCCATGCCGCCGGACTCCTGGTTCGACGACGTGCACGGCGCCCCCGCCTGGCGCCGCCACATCACCCGCCGCCTCGCGGCCGAGCTGCTGGCCGAACTCGCGTGATCGCCCTGCGGATCAACGGCGCGGACGCCACGCTCGACCCGGCGCCGGGCCAGTGCCTGCGCTCGGCGCTGCGCGGCGCCGGCTGCTTCGGGGTGAAGACAGGCTGCGACGCGGGTGATTGCGGCGCCTGCACCGTGCTGCTCGACGGCCACGCCGTGCAGAGCTGCCTTCTTCCCGCCCACCGCGCCGCCGGCCGCGCCGTCACCACCATCGAGGGGCTGGGCGAAGGCTTGGGCGAGGGTAGCCTGCACCCGGTGCAGCGGGCGTTCATGGACGCGCAGGGCTTCCAGTGCGGGTTCTGCACGCCGGGCATGATCCTGACCGCAAGCGCCCTGACCGCCGCGCAGCGCGCCGACCTGCCGCAGGCGATGAAGGGCAACCTTTGCCGCTGCACCGGCTACCGCGCCATCGCCGACGCCATCGCCGGGCGCCCGCACGTGCGCCAACTGCCCGGCAGCGAGCCGGCGCCGGACGCGGCGGCCGTCGTGACCGGGGCCGCGCGCTACACGATGGACACGGCGCCGCCCGGCCTGCTGCACATGCGCCTGCTGCGCTCCCCGCACGCCCACGCGCGCATCACGGGCATCGACCGCAGCGCAGCGCTCGCCCTGCCTGGCGTCCTCGCCGTGTTCACCCACGAGGACGCGCCGCCACGGCTCTACTCCACCGCCCGGCACGAGAACCACCGCACCGACCCGGACGACACCCGGCTGCTGGACGACACGGTGCGCTTCGTCGGCCAGCGCGTCGCGGCGGTGGTGGCCGCCGACGAGGCGACGGCGGAAGCCGCCTGCCGCCTGCTCCGCGTGGAGTACGACGTGCTCCCCGCCGTGTTCGACCCGGCGCAGGCATTGCTGCCCGGCGCCCCCGTGCTGCACGGGAAGCCTGCCAGCCGCATCCCCGACCCGGCGCGCAACCTGGTGGCCGACGTGCACGGCCGGGCGGGCGACGCCGCCGCCGGGTTCGCCGCCGCCGCCGCGGTCGTGGAGATCACCTGCGATGTGCAGCGCATCCAGCACACGGCGCTGGAGACCCACGGCGCCACCGGCTGGATGGAAGGCGGCCGCCTGGTCGTGCGCAGCAGCACGCAGGTGCCGTTCCTGGTGCGCGAAGCCTTGGCCGACCTGTTCGGCTTGCCGCCGCAGCGGGTGCGCGTGCTGTGCGAGCGAGTCGGCGGCGGCTTCGGCGGCAAGCAGGAGATGCTGGTCGAGGACATCGTGGCGCTCGCCGCCTTGCGGCTCGGCCGGCCGGTCCGGCTGGAGCTGACCCGGGCGGAGCAGTTCGCCGCCACCACGACGCGCCACCCGATGCGCGTCACCGCGCGCGCCGGCGCCCGGGCCGACGGCACGCTGACGGCGCTCTCGCTCGACGTGGTGGCCAATGCCGGCGCCTACGGCAACCACACGGCGGCGGTGCTGGAGCATGGCTGCGGCGAGGTGATCGGGGTTTACCGCTGCGGCGACTGGCAGGCCGACGCGGTGGCGGCCTACACCAACACCGTCCCGGCCGGCGCCTTCCGCGGCTATGGGCTGAGCCAGACGGTGTTCGCGATGGAGCAGGCGATCGACGCCCTGGCGCGCCGGCTGGGCATCGATCCGTTCACCTTCCGGCGCCGCAACATGATCCGCGCCACCGACACGCCGCCCACGCTGCACGGCGGGACCAGCGACGTGGAGATCGGCAGCTACGGGCTGGACCAGTGCCTAGACCTGGTGGAAGGCGCGATGGCCGGGCCGGGCGGGCTCCCCGCGCCGGAAGGGCCGGAATGGGCGGTGGGCGAGGGGGTGGCGATGGGCATGATCGACTGCGCGCCGCCGTTCGGGCACCGCTCGGAGGTGCAGTTGCAGCTTGCCGCGGACGGGGTGTTCGACCTGCGGGTCGGCACGGCGGAGTTCGGCAACGGCACGTCCACCGTGCACGCGCAGGTCGCCGCCGGGCTGCTCGGCACCACCCCGCGGCACATCCGCCTGCACCGGTCGGACACCGACCTGGTCGGGCACGACACGGGCGCGTTCGGCAGCACGGGGGTGGTGGTCGCCGCCCGCGCCACGCAGCTGGCCGCCGCCGCG
This sequence comes from uncultured Acetobacteraceae bacterium, assembly GCA_964245075.1. GTDB lineage: Bacteria > Pseudomonadota > Alphaproteobacteria > Acetobacterales > Acetobacteraceae > LMUY01. Next base: position 813 of record CAXTLC010000054.1, on the reverse strand, counting down.
CTGCGCGACCGCATCCTGGCCGCCGCCGCCTCGGTGTTCGGCTGCGAGGCCGCCGCCTGCCGCCTGGCCGAGGGCGCCGTCCTGCACGGCAACGCGGCGGTCCCGCTGCGCGAGCTGCCCGGCGCGGGAGGCGGCGGCCTGTCGGTGATGCGCCGGGCGGACGCGAGCCCCCGCTCCGTCGCCTTCAACGTGCAGGCGTTCCGCGTCGCGGTGAACCGCGGCACGGGGGAGATCCGCATCCTGCGCAGCGTCCACGCGGCCGACGCCGGCACCGTGCTGAACCCGATGCAGTGCCGCGGCCAGGTGGAAGGCGGCGTGGCGCAGGCGCTCGGCGCCGCCCTGCACGAGGCCGTGCGCATCGGCCCCGACGGCGCCGTGGCCAACCCGGCGTTCCGCAGCTACCACATCCCGGCCTGGGCCGACCTGCCGGCCACGGAGGTGCTGTTCGCCGACACCTGCGACGCGTGGGGGCCGCTGGGCGCCAAGTCGATGAGCGAGAGCCCGTTCAACCCCGTCGCCGCCGCGCTGGCCAACGCGCTCGCGGACGCGACGGGCGTGCGGTTCACCGCGCCCCCGTTCACGGCGGATGCGGTGTGGGCGACGCTTTCTGGTGTGGAGGGGGACGGCGCCCTGGCGGGCGAGGGCTGATGGTTTTGGGTTGAGGCTGGTTTTGACCCAGAGCGGACTTTGCCGGGCCAGCACGCCGTAAACGTGGTAACGGGGGCTGGTATGGAATGAGCATGCAATCATGGGCCCCTACGTCATCGCGATTGCCGCTGTCGCAGTTCTTACGCTGATTTCTATTAGTGCTAG
>CAXTLC010000053.1:0-33359 GCA_964245075.1 uncultured Acetobacteraceae bacterium | reverse complement strand
GGTCGATGGTGCAGGTGTACACCTCGCTGCTGCCGTAATGGTTGACGAACAGCTCCGGGCGGAATGCCTCGGTGAGGCGGCGCAGCAGGCCGTCCGTCATGGGGGCGCCGGCGAACCCGAGCTTCCGGACGGAGCCGACATCGGCGCCGGCGAAGGCCGGGTGGGTGACGACGTCGTGGTAGAGGGTGGGGACGAGGTAGAGGCTGGTGATGCGCTCGGCCTCGATCAGGCGGAGGGCGGACTCGACGTCGAAGCGGGGAAGACAGACGAAGCAGCCGCCGACGAGGGACATGGCGAGGAGGGAGCGGACGCCCATCGTGTGGTAGAGCGGCATCACGCCGAGGGTGCGTTCGCCCCGGCGGTAGAGGTTTTGCGCCACGTGGGCGAGGGCTCCGGCGCGTTCCGCACGGTGGCGGCGGGGCACGCCCTTGGGGCGGGAGGTGGTGCCGGAGGTGTAGAACATCAGCGACCAATCGTCTGCGGTGGCGAGCGGCGTGAGGTCGGCGGCGCCGGCGGCGAGGGCGGCGAACTCGGCTTCTCCGGGGTGGGCCTGTCCGAGCGTGATGCGGGGCAGCGCCATGGCGGCGGTGGAGCCTCGGACGGCTTCGGCAGAGGCGTCCTCGTAAGCGACGGCGCGGGCGTCGGCGTCGGCGATGGCAAACTCGGCTTCGTCGGCCTTCGAGCGCCAGTTCAAGGGCGTGACGATGATGCCGGCGAGCTGGCAGGCCCAGTGCAGCGTCGCGGCTTCCCAGCGGTTTTGCAGCAGGGTCAGCAGGTGGTCGCCGGGGCGGAGGCCGAGGTCGCGCAACCCGGCGGCAACGGCGCCGATGCGCGGCGCCCATTCCGCGTAGGTGAGGCAAATGCCGCTGTCGACGATGGCCACCGCAGCGGGGTCGCGCTCAATGCTGGCGAGCAGGCTGGTGCCGAGGTCAAGCATCGGCCGGCTCCCGCAAGGTGGCCGCGGCGGCCAGGGCGGCCTTGACGATGGAGGTGTAGCCGGTGCAGCGGCAGAGATGGCCGGACAGGACTTCGCGGATGCCCTGTTCGTCGGCGTCCGGGAAGTCGCGGAGGTAGGCGTCCAGGGACAGCAGGATGCCGCCGGTGCAGAAGCCGCATTGCAGGCCGAAATGGGTACGGAAGGCTTCCTGCAGCACGCTCAGGCGGCCAGGGGCCGGGGCGAGGCCTTCGACGGTGCGGATGTCGGCGCCGTCCGCCTGGACGGCGAGGGTGAGGCAGGCGCGGGCAGGCTGGCCGTCGATCTGGACGGTGCAGGCGCCGCACACGCCGTGTTCGCAGCCGACATGCGTGCCCGTGGCGCCGAGCGTGTGGCGCAGGAAGTCGTGCAGGAGGGTGCGGGGTTCGGCTTCGGCGCTGATGGAGCGGCCGTTGAGGGTGAAGCGCACAGGGTGGCGGCGGGCGGCGTCCAGGGTGTGCCGGACCATCAGGCGGCTTCCTTCGTGGTGCGCGCGCCCTGGTCCTGCACGGCGCGGTGGATGGTTTCACGGCCGATGCGGCGGACCAGCTCGCGCCGGTAGCGGGCCGTGGCGTGCAGGTCGTCGCGCGCTTCGAGGTCCCAGGCGAAGGCGTCGAGCGCGTCGTCGAGCGCGTCGAGCGGGATCGTCCGGGCTTGGGGCGCGGCCGCGACGCCGCCGACGGCGAGGCGGATGCCGAGACCGCTCGCCACGGCAGCGAAGGCGGCGACGGCATAGTCGCCGTGGCGGCGCGACACTTCGCGGAACGCGTAGCCTGCGCCTTGCTGCACGGTCGGGACGCAGACGGCTTCGATCAGCTCGTCCTCGGCCCGGGCGGTCGCCATCATGCCGGTGAAGAACGACGTGGCCTCGACCTGCCTTGCCTTGCGGGCGGAGCGCAGGTGCACCTTGCCATTCAGCGCGACCAGCGCCAGCGGGAGTTCCGCGCTGGGGTCGGCATGGGCGACGGAGCCGCAGACCGTGCCGCGGCTGCGCGTCTGCATGTGGCCGAGCCAGGGCAGCACCATCGCGAGCAGGGGCTGGCGCTGCACCAGGTCCTGCCGGGCCTCCAGTGCCCGTTGCCGGACCCCGGCGCCGATCACGAGGCGGCCGTTCTTGTCCTCGACCCGGCGCAGCGCCTCGACGTGCATGATGTCGATCAGCAGCGCGGGCCTGGCCAAGCGCATGTTGAGCATCGGCACCAGGCTCTGGCCGCCGGCGATCACGCGAGCCTCGCCACCGGTCTGGCGAAGGGCGCCGAGCGCTTCCGCGACAGTGGCGGCACGCAGGTAGCTGAACGGGGCAGGCTTCATGCGCGCCTCTTGAACAGAACGAGCAGCCGGCGCCAGAGGTTGCGGCGCCCACCCCCGGCCTGCGCCGCCAAGGTGTCGAAGAACTGGCCGATGACGACGCGCGCCGCGCCATCCAGCAGGCGGCCGGCGATCGACACGACCCGGCCGCCGAGCGCCGCTTCGTAGGTGTAATGCAGCACGGTCCGGTTCGGGCCCGTCGGTTCGAGGCGGAGCCGGCCCTGGCCGCGGCCGAAGCCGAGCGCGCCGTCGACCGAGCCCGACAGGGTGACGGAACGGGGTTCGTCGAGGTCGGACAGGCTGATCTCCGCCTTGTAGCGGCCGCGCACCGGGCCGATGCCCAGCGTCACCTCGGCGCGGAACAGGGTATCGCTGACCCTCTCGACGCCGTGGGCGCCGGGGATGACGCGGGCGAGGGTTTGCGGGTCGAGCAGCATGGACCAGAGCCGTTCGGGCGAAGCGCCGACCGCGGCGCTGCCTTCGCCGAACAACGCGCGCTCGCCGGGCTTGGCGGCCGGCGCTGGCTTGCTCCGCGCGGGCGGCTCGCGTTCCGGGCCGTGCAGGGTCTCGCTGAGCCGCGAGGGGATGAGCGGAAGCTGTATGTCCGCCACGCCCAGCGCGTCGGCGACGGCGTTGGCGATGCAGACGGGGGTGGACATCGTGTTGCCCTCGCCCACCCCCTTTGCGCCGAGCGGGGTGAACGGCGACGGCGACTCGAAGTGCAGGATGATGGGGTCGGGGACTTCCATGCAGGTCGGGATCAGGTAATCGGCCAGCGTGCCGGTTTGCAGGCTGCCGTCGGGGGCATAGGATTGCTCTTCCAGCAACGCGGCGCCGAGGGCGTGGGCGAAGCCGCCACGGACCTGCCCGGCCACCATCTCCGGATGCAGGATGCGGCCGCAATCGTGCATGGTGACATAGCGGTCGATGCGGATCTCGCCGGTATGGCGGCAGATCTCGACGCCGCAGAAATCGAAGATGAAGCCGTGGCAGAGGGAAGAGTTGACCTCGTCGGCGTCGGTGGGCGCCGTGAGTTGCGGCGGGGTCCAGAACACGGTTTCGCGCAGGGCCTGGTCGAGGTCGTCCGGCTGCGTGCCGGGCGCCCAGTGGCCGCTGGCGGCAACGCGGGCGAAGGACACCGCATTGGCCGGATTGCTCGTGGCAGACACCTTGCCGTTGGCAAAGATGACGTCTTCCGGGCGCACGTTGAGCGCGCTGGCGGCCACGCGGGCGAGCTTGTCGCGCAGGCGGCCGGCCGCGATGTGGGCGGCGCCGGCGACGGCGGGGGCGAAGCGGCTGGCGTAGTTGCCCGACGCGATCGACCAGGCGTCCTTGGCCGTATCGACATCGGTGATGACGCGGATGTCGGTGGGCTGGAGGCCGAACACGTCGGCGACGACCTGGCTGAGGACGGTGCGGTGGCCTTGGCCCTGCGGGACGGAGGCGACGTGGACCGTCACCGAGCCGACCGGGTCGACTGCGACCGTGGCCGTGGCCTGCGCGCCGTTCTTGGGGCCGGCGCGGCGGCGTTCGGCAGCGGTGAGGACGGTGGTGATATAGCCCATGTTGGAGACCGAGGGCTCGACCACGGCGGCGTAGCCGATGCCGTAGAGGCGGCCCTCGGCCTTGGCAACGTCGCGCTTGGCCAGAAGGCCGGCGTGGCCGCCGTCACGCAGCGCCTGTTCGAGGGCTGCGCCGTAGTCGCCGGAATCGAGCAGGGCGCCAGTGGCTGTGCGGTAGGGGAAGGCGTCGGCGGGGACCAGGTTGCGGCGGATGACCTCCAGCGGGTCGAGGCCGGTTGCCGCGGCGATGCGCGCGGTCAGGCGTTCGAGCGGGAAATAGACTTGCGGGCCGCCGAAGCCGCGGTTGAGGCCGGTGGGCAGCTTGTTCGTGACCACGACGCGGTTGCGGATGCGGACGTTGCGGATCGCGTAGGCGCCGGTCATGTTGCCGTGCATGCGATACAGCGTGGCTGGCTCGGGCGCCCTCAGGTGCGCGCCGCAGTCTTCGACCTGGTCCCAGTCGAGCGCCAGGATGCGGCCGTCCCCGTCGACGGCGGCGTGGAGGCGGGTCGAGCGGTTGGTGGCGGCGACGGACCCGGCCAGGTGCTCCATCCGGTCCTCGATCCACTTGACCGGGCGGCCGACGAGGCGGGCGGCGGCGGCAATCAGGACGATGTAGGGGAACACGCCCTGCTTCACGCCGAAGCTTCCACCGGATTCGGCTGGCGTGCGCAGGCGCAGGCGGTTGCCGGGCACGCGGAGGGCGCGGGCGATGACGGCGTGGATGCTGAACGGTCCCTGGAAGTTGGCGAGCACGTCGTAGGCGTCGAGGCCCGGGTCATATTCGGCGACGACGCCGTAACACTCGATCGGGGTGCAGGCGCTGCGCGGATACTCGACGGCGACGGAAAGCCGGTGCGCGGCGGTGGCGAAGGCGGCGTCGGGGTCGCCGTAGGTGAGGGAGCGGTCGCTGGCGGTGTTGGCGGGGAAGCCGTCATGCAGGAGGGGGGCGCCGGAAGCGATCGCGTCGAGGGGCGCAACGACGGCGGGAAGCGGGGTGTAGCGCACGGCGACCAGATCCAGCGCGTCCTCTGCGACGTAGCGGTCGGTGGCGACGACAAGCGCGACGGGCTCGCCGACATAGCGGACGCGGCCGGTTGCGACAGGCCAGCACTCGACGGGCGCTTTGACGCCCACGACGAGGCTGGCCATGACCGCGCGCAGCTCGGCGCCTGTCAGGACGGCCTCGACGCCCGGCAGGGCACGGGCGGCGTTGACGTCCATGGCCTCGATCGTGGCGTGGGCGTGGGGGGAGCGAAGGATCGCGGCATGGAGCGTGCCGGGCGGGGTGCCGACATCGTCGACATAGCGGCCAGAGCCGGTCAGCAGCGCCGCGTCTTCGACCCGGCGGATAGGCTGGCCGACCCATTTCGCCTCGTTCCCGGCGTGTATCGCTACGTGCGTGTCCAGCGTTGCCTCCTGCACCGCGCCTATTCTGGTGCTTGAGGACCAGTTACATCTGGAATGGCGACAGCCGCGATCCCGCGGCGTCCCTTGACTTACCGGACCGTCTCATAATTCACGGGCGCCCGGCCGGCTGCGGCGCGGAACTTGCTCGGGGCAGCGCCAGCATGGTCGCGGAAGAAGCGCGTGAAGTGCGGCGCGGCGGCGAAGCCGAGTTGGCTGCCGATGTCGCCGATCGGCGTGGCGGTTTGCACGAGCGCCTGCACCGCGCGCTCGAGCCGGAGGACGTTGAGGAACACGCGGGGCGGCACGTGAACAGCCTGCTCGAACAGGCGGAAGAAATGCGCCCGAGACAGGCCGGCGTGTCGGGCGAGGGCCGTCATGTCGGGGATCGCGGCCAGGTCCTGTTGGATGGCCGCGATGGCGCGGCGGATACGGCGGTCGACACCGGGCCCGGCTGCGTCGCGCAAGGACGTCCGGGTTTCGCGCCAAGGGGTGAACTGCTCAATGACGGCGATCATCAGGTTGGATACCAGCGTCTCCTGAGCGGCCTCGCTCGAGGCGCCGTTCGCGAGGGCATGCGCCATCTCGTCCGCCAGCCGGCGCAGCCGGGGCGGCAGGGCGGCGCAGGGCTGTTCGAAGAAGCCGGGGGCGCCGCTTGCGATCCAGTTGTGGCGAAAGCGGCCCAGCCAGAGCGGCTCGATGTAGAGGGCGAGGATGATGGTGCGCGGCTGGGCCGGGTCGTGGGCATAGTGGTGGGATTCCCAAGCATTGACCAGAACGGCGCCGTTTCGCGTCAACGGCACGGTGCGGCCGTGCACGACGAACTGGGTGTCGGCGCCTTCAGCGTGGATCAGCACATGACAATGCGGATGCGCATGGCGCACGAGCGGCGCATCCATGTCCAGCAGGGCCACACGACCGAATCTGCCATGCGCGACCCGCAACGCGTTCGACATGCCGCAATTCCTTGGTGGCTGCTCCCATAGTGGACTATCGCATATGGGCTCAACGAATTTCATCGAAGCCGGACCGTGTGCGTTCAAGCACAGTGATCGACAAGGCCTGTGGCGGTGAAGGCGATCACAGCCGCCGATGGTGTCAAGCGGATACCCTAGGCAGCGTTCTTGAGCGTCAAGCCCTGATAAACCGCCGTTTCGAAGTCGACGTAGCCGCCAACCGAAACGGGATCGACGAATGGGAGTATCTGTGTCGCCCAGAACCCGCCGACGCCGTTCTGGCGGTCGATCCAGTAGAACAGGTTGGCGAGGCCGGCCCAGGCGAGCGCGCCAGCGGGACGGCCGGTCGGCGCTTCCACGTCGTTGACCATGAACGTCAAGGCCCAGGACTTGGGCTGCCCTGGGAAGAACTCCGCGTCGTTCGACAGCGAGGGAATCACGCCGGGCAACCCCTTGATCTTCATCTCGCCCAGGCCGTTCTTCTCGGCCATGAGGACAGTGTCCCGCTTCAGCACGCGGCCGCCTTCGCCGGCGCCGTCGTTCAGCCACATGCGGATGAAGCGGCAGTAGTCGCCAACCGTCGAGTAAAGGCCATGGCCGCCCATGTGGACCTCCGGCTCCTGCGGCAACTCGTAGTCGCCGAGCGGCGTCAGCCCGTTGTCGGCCCCGCGCTGATGAACGCGCGCCAAGCGGGACCGCATGGACGGCGTCATGGTGATAGCCGTGTCCGCCATGCCGAGGGGGGCAAAGATCCGCTCCTGCATGACGTCGCCCAGCCGCTTGCCGGTGACGCCTTCCACGACTTGGCCTGCCCAGTCCATGTTGGAGCCGTACTCCCACTGGTCGCCGGGGTCGAACAGCAGCGGTGTGTCGAGCGCCGCCTTGAGGCCAGTGGTGATGTTCGGCTGGCCATGCTCCCGGGCCAGGCGGTTGTACTGCTCGTTGAAGAAGTCATAGCCCAGCCCGGCGGTATGCAGCAGCAGCATGCGGGTGGTGATGTCGCGCTTGGGCGCGCGGAGCTTCGGCTGGCCGGCGTCGTCGAAGCCGTCCAGCACCTGCAACTTGCCGATCCCAGGCGCATAGGCCTTGGCGGGCGCGTCGAGATCCAGCTTGCCTTCTTCGAAGAGCTGCAGGACGGCGGTGCCGGTGATCGCCTTGGTGGCGGAGAAGATCGCGAAAACGGTGTCGGTCGTCATGTCGGCCGCCTGGCCGAGCACGCGCTTGCCGGCGGCGCCCTCGTAGATGGTGCCGTTCCGGTCGGTGGCCATCGCGACCACGCCGGGAACCCGTTGAGGTCCCGACACGATCTGCCGCAGGATCGCGTCGCCCGACGCCTTGATGGCTGAGTTCATGGTTTCCCCTTTTTGGACCGCATGATTGCTGCTCGTCCGAACAGTTCGGAAGGCCGGTCCGACTTACAGGCGGAATTTGTAATTCCATCCCTGACCCACGTCCAGCTTGAGCGGGGGGCTGGGGAGCAACGGGGTGCCGTCGCGTAAGTGGCGAGAACGGGGGCGTCGTTTCCGCTTGGCAGCGTCCGCGTTCGTGGTGGAGATTTGCTGACGGCGGCGGTGCAGGCGGAGGTGGTACCGGATCGGCCGGCTAAGGTGGAGTTGCGAGGCTCCAACCCGAACCGACGAGGACCCGAGGGCAGGCGACCGTTGGCCGGGCTGCTGGCCAACGCCGGAGATGGCCACGGCCTGCGCGGCGTTGCGCAGGCCGTGGTGCAGTTGCTGGCGGAGACGGACGCGGGTGGGTCGATTGGCGCCGGGCGTCGCGGGCGATCTGGCGAATGGACGACCTGCCGCAGTCCATGCTGGCCGCGCTCACCGTCAGCAGCTTGGTCCGCGTCGCCTGCCCAACCACACGGCCATGCCGCTCCAGCGTCGGCAGCAACGCAGCAACCATCGGCCGCAGCCGCTTCGGGCAGACCCGGTCCGCAACCTTCCAGGCCTGGATCGGCGCGCCGCGCGCCCATAGATCCGGAGCGTGATGCAACCGGCGCAGGAGCGGCCGGGGGATCAGTTTCGGGCTGCCCCTCCTCCCCGCCGCCTCTGCCTGACAGCAACCGGATCGCACGCTTGCGATGGTGGCCCGTCACCGCTGCGAGCCTGTCCAGGATGGGCGACCGCTCCAACCGCGCCGCGCTCCGATGCCGTGTGCCGACCGCTTCCAGAAGTTCCGCCCGTCCCGCCATGCTGATCCGCCTCGCCGCCTGTTGCCTCCCGAGCCCGCGTTCGCCGGCAGCGAGCCACCTGAGGCAATGCGCCGCAACTACAGTCAGCTCCGGCCTACCTGCCGGGCTGGCATGACCGCGCCAGGACGGAAGCCCAAGCGGTGCTCGCTCGAACCGTCCCCCTCTGTGATTGACGTGTTGGCGCATGCGCAATATTGTGTTGGCATCTACGCAAAGTCCACCATGCCCTTGAACATCCGCAGCGAACAAGTCAACCAGCTCGCGCAAGCGCTGGCAGAGCGCACCCGCACGAGCAAGACCGACGCCGTGAAGGCCGCGCTGGAGAACGAGCTGCGCCGCCTCGACGGCAAGACGCCGCTCCGGGAACGGCTGCGATCCCTGCAGGCCCGGGTGCTGGCCCGTCCCGCGACCGGGCACGAGGCGGACAAGGCTTTCTACGACGAGCTCAGCGGACAGGGCTGATGTTCGTCGATGCGTCCGCCATCGTGGCCGTGCTGACAGGGGAGCCGGACGCGGACGCGCTGGCGGACACCCTGGACGCCGCGCGCGCCCCGATCACGTCGGCGGTTGCGGTGTTCGAGGCGACACTGGGCCTGTGCCGCAAGCGGCACGCGAGCGTGGCGGAGGCGCAGACGGACGTGGCGGAGTTCCTGGCCATGGCTGGCGTGCGGACCGTCCCGATCGCGGCCAAGGAGGCGGAAGCGGCGCTGGACGCCTTTTCGCGCTATGGCAAGGGGCGCGGCCACCCCGCCCAGCTCAACATGGGGGACTGCTTCGCCTACGCGGTGGCCAAGACCTACCGGACGGCTCTCCTGTTCAAAGGCGACGATTTCAGCAAAACCGATGTCCAGTCGGCGTGCCCGGCAGGGTAGGCCTGACAGGATGGCGACGTGAGACGGTTGAGCTGTTCAGTCCCGGCTTGTCGTCGGCCACATCTGCCGGCCTTGATCCCACGTCCATGCGGCCGGACGGCGTCGTGCTTCACCTCGGTCCCGCCCAGCGCCATGATCTCGCTCAACTTGCGTAGGGCCGGCCGATGGCGGACCCGACGGAACACCATGGGGGCGACGACGTCACTGGGGGCAGGTCCGGTTCGACACCGGCCGCCGCGCCCGTTGAACCGGTGCCGCAGTCCCGATACCGGAACCGCCGCGCGCCGTGACCCCGTGCCGCACCGTTACGGCCGCGCACCCACGACCCACCCAGTTCATCCCAACATCCCGCCCGCCATAGCTGGCGACGCCACATCAGCCACTCAGCCGCCACCTCGTCCGACACTGCTGGGGGGATGTATCCCAATCGGGCGCGAAGCCTGGATCGCTTCCCGTGTCGCGAAGTCGAGGTCAGCCGACATATGCCAGGGTCGCCCTGCTCCTCCCACGCCATGGTCCGCTGCCTGTGGCTCCGATTTTGAGATCCCTCGGTAAACGACTGGCCGCGTCGGAATGGCCGGACGGTCATCTCGTCGCTATTGTCGTCCTCAATACAGCACCAACGGACCTGGGGGAAAACCATGGGCGAAGATGAATTTCAGCGTGTGACAACCGAGGCCGGTGTCGGCGTCGCCGAACCGTCGGACGAGGCGAAAGCGGCCGCTGAGTTCGGCAGGAGGGCCGACGCCAACCAGCGGCGCCTCAGCGCGACGTTGCAGTCTCGATATGACTACATCGTGTGCGGGGCTGGCTCCTCCGGCGCGGTCGTGGCGCGCCGCCTCGCCGAGAATCCGGAGGCGACGGTGCTGTTGCTCGAGGCTGGCGGCAGCGATGAGGTGCCGAGCATCATTGATCCTGGCTCGTGGTTCACAAATCTCGGGACCGAGCGGGACTGGTGCTTCGCCGACGAGCCTAACACTGCTCTCAACGGGCGATGCATGCCGCTTTCGATGGGCAAGGCGCTCGGCGGCGGCTCTTCGATCAACGTCATGATCTGGTCTCGCGGTCACCGCAACGACTGGGAGTTCTTCGCGGCTGAGTCCGGTGATCCTCGTTGGTCCTACGAAAGCGTTCTCGACGTGTACCGAGCCATCGAGGACTACCAGGGCCCACCGGATGAGCGGCGTCGCGGCAAGGGCGGACTCGTCTACGTGCAGGACGTGCCGGATCCGCTGCCGATCGCTCCGGCCATGCTGGAGGCTTGCCGAGGTGTCGGCATCCCGACCTTTGCGGACCAGAACGGGGAGATGATGGAGGGCGATGGCGGCGCTGCCTTGCCCAACGTGCGCTTTCGCGCAGGTCAAAGGCTCAACGTCTTCACCACGTACGTCCGCCCGCTGCTCGACCGACCCAACCTGACGGTGTTGACCGGTGCCCTTGTCCGCCGGCTGACCATGCGGGGCACGCGCGTCACCGGCGCCGAGCTGACGTACGGCGGCCGCTCCGTGACGATCGAGGCGGCGCGTGAGGTCGTGCTGTCGACGGGCGCCATCAACACGCCGAAAATCCTGATGCATTCGGGTATCGGCAACGCCGCCGAGCTGCGCCGGCACGGCATCGGCGTGGTGTCGGACCTCCCCGGGGTCGGCCAGAACTTCCAGGACCACCTGATGGTGGCCGGCTGCGTCTGGGAATACGAAACGCCGTTGCAGTATCGTAACAATGCCGCGGAGGCCACTTTCTTCTGGAAGAGCGACTCCGGGCTCGATACCCCCGATCTACAGCCATTTCAGATCGAGTTGCCTTATACCAGCGAGGAAACACGGACGCGCTTCCAACCTCCGGCGGATTGCTGGTCGATGTCGCCGGGCCTTGTGCGCCCGAAGAGCCGCGGGGAGGTGCGGATCACCAGTGCCGAGCCGGACGCGCCGGTTCAGGTCTTCACCAACGCGCTCGCGGAGCCGGACGACATGACGGCGCTGCTGCGTTGCACCGAGCTCTGCCGCGAGATCGGCAACTCCCCCGCTTTCAAGGGCTTCAACAAGCGCGAGATCATGCCCGGTCCCATGCAGGCCGAAGACCTGCGGCACTTCATACGCGACGCCGCGGTTACCTACTGGCACCAGAGCGGCACCGCCAAGATGGGTCGTGATCGAATGGCGGTGGTGGATGGCCGGTTGCGCGTCCACGGAATCGAGGGGCTCCGCGTCGCCGATGCTTCGATCATGCCGCGCGTGACCACGGGCAACACGATGGCGCCCTGCGTGATCATCGGCGAGCGGGCCGCCGCCGCCATGAAAGAGTGACGCCGTTCCAGCTGCGCGCTTGCTCCCGCTTCCGTCGCTCGTCGCCTCGAGGAGGCAGGATCCGAGCAGACTGTCCGGCTTCGACCAAGCCGGCTTGGCTGCTGTGGCCTGACAGCCGCCAAGGGCGGAAAGGCTGGGCACAACGGGGCATGGTCGATGCGGATCATGATCCAACCTGTCCACTGCGGCTGCGTCGGAACACGTGGAGGAGGCGGCCGGTGACGCGGCCGCCTCCCTGAAGCTGAACCGCGCCGGGTAATCCGGAGACCGTCTGGTCCGAGCCTCCTTGCGGCGGTCGGCATGGCCGCCAGAGCGGCGTAGCAGGAGGTTTCGGCCTCGGCGGGCGGAATGTTGCCGATGGCCCCGAGGAGGCGACGAGGTCGTGTCCCCACCCCCGCGTGGTGTGGCAGCGTTGGCCGAGGGGTTGGCCACGGGCGCTCCCTGGCAGTATGCTGGAAGCCATGTTCGTCCTTCCGCCCGCCGGGGCCGATGCCACGCCCAACCGGCCGCCCGGGCCTGCGGCCCTTGCCGTGCCACCCGGTCGCCGGCGGACCTCGGTCCGAGTGAGCCGGTGAGCACGCACGGCTACGACACCGGCCGTCTCAACCTGCCGTTCGTGGGCATCTGCACGTTCGGCAAGAGCCGCTACGTCGAGGACTGGGACGCCATCGACGCGGACGTGGCGATCCTTGGCGCGCCATTCGACGCCGGCACCCAATGGCGCGCGGGCGCCCGGTTCGGGCCGCGCGCCATCCGCGACGCTTCGACCCTGTTCTCCTTCGGCCACGCCGGCGCATACGACCACGAGGACGACGCCGTGTACCTGGAAGGCGTCCGGATCGTGGACATCGGCGACGCCGACATCATCCACACCGACACCGCGAGGAGCCACGCCAACATCGAGGCGGGCGTGCGCAAGATCCTGGCGGCCGGGGCGCTGCCGGTCGTGTTGGGCGGCGATCACTCGGTGAACATCCCCTGCATCGCCGCCTTTTCCGGCGAGCCGCCCATCCACCTCGTGCAGATCGACGCCCACCTCGACTTCGTGGACGAGCGCCACGGCGTCCGCCACGGCCACGGCAACCCCATGCGCCGGGCGGCCGAGAAGGCCCACGTCACCGGCCTGACCCAACTGGGCATACGCAACGTGTCCTCCACGGGGCAGGAGGGCTACGCCGCCGCGCGCGCCATGGGGTCGGACATCCTCTCCGTCCGCCAGGTGCGCAAGCTCGGCACCGACGCGGTCCTGGCCCGCATCCCGGCCGGGGCGCGCTACTACCTCACGCTCGACATCGACGGCTTCGACCCCTCGATAGCGCCCGGCACCGGCACGCCCAGCCACGGCGGATTCCTCTACTACGAGGTCCTGGAACTGGTCGCCGGGCTGGCGCGCCGGGGCAGGGTGGTGGGCATCGATTTGGTGGAGGTGGCGCCGGACTACGACCACGGCGGCTGCACGGCGATCCTGGCCGCGCAGACTCTGCTCAACGCCATCGGCCGCGTGTTCGCCGCCCGGCGCTGAGGCCATGCGCGGCGGCAATGCCGCATCAAGCCTTCCTATTTCTGCCGGGCCGCCCCGCATCCTACCTAACGGGCCGCGACCGCAGGGAAGGGGAGAGACGATCCATGGACATGCCGACCACATCCACGCCGAACGAACTGCTGCGCCTGCAACGGCTGCGGAACGGGGCAAGGGCGGAGCCGACCTTCAGCGCGGGCGAGATGCAGCGGCGGCAGGACGGCCTTCGCGCCATCCTGGAAACGCGCGGGCTCCATGCCGCCATCCTGACCAGCTACCACACCGTCGATTACTTCGCCGACTTCCTTTATTGCAGCTTCGGGCGGCGCTACGCCTACGTGGTCACGCCGGAGGCCGCCACGCTCGTCTCGGCCGGCATCGATGCCGGGCAGCCCGGACGCCGCGCCTTCGGTGACAACCTGACCTACACGGACTGGCGCCGGGACAACTACTTCCACGCCCTGCAGCAACTGCTGCCCGGCGCGAAGCGCATCGGCATCGAGGCCGACCATGTGAGCCTCGACCTGGAACGCAAGCTCCGCGACGCCTTTCCGGACGCCGTGCTCGAGGACATCGCGCCCGACACGATGTGGATGCGCACGGTCAAGTCGGCCGAGGAGATCGCGCTGATCCGTGCTGGCGCCGGGATCGCGGACCGGGGCGGCGAGGCGTGCCGCGCCGCTCTCGCCGAGGGCGTGCCGGAGCACGAGGTCGCCCTCGCCGGCACGGCGGCCATGGTCCGCCGCATCGCCGAGGTCTTCCCGCACGCCGAGCTGATGGACACCTGGACCTGGTTCCAGTCCGGCATCAACACCGACGGCGCCCACAACCCCGTGACCTCGCGCCGGCTGCGCCGCGGCGACATCCTGTCGCTGAACTGCTTCCCGATGATCGCCGGCTATTACACCGCGTTGGAGCGCACGCTGTTCCTGGACCATGCGGACGACGAGCATCTGCGGATCTGGGAGGTCAACTGCCGGGTGCACCGGCGCGGCCTGGAGATCCTCCGCCCCGGACGCCGCTGCCGCGACATCGCGGAGGAGCTGAACGAGATCTACCGGGAGCACGGCCTGCTCGGGTACCGCTCTTTCGGCTACGGGCATTCCTTCGGCGTCTTGAGCCACTACTACGGCCGGGAAGCCGGGGTGGAACTGCGCGAGGACGTGGAAACGGTGCTGCAAGCGGGCATGGTGGTGTCCATGGAGCCGATGCTCTCCATTCCCGAAGGCCTGCCCGGCGCCGGCGGCTATCGGGAACACGACATCCTCGTGCTGACGAAGGACGGCGCTGAGGACATCACCGGCTTCCCGTTCGGCCCGGAGCACAACATCGTTCCGGGGTGACGGCACGATAGTTGCTCGCATCCTCGCGCAATCGCGGCGCGAGGGGCCATGCGCAACATACCGACCGACCTGCTCCGGGCGCTCGTCACGGTGATCGACCTCAAGGGCTACACGAGGGCGGGCGAGCAACTCGGGCGCGCCCAGCCGACCATCAGCCTACAGATCAAGCGGTTGCAGGAGCTGATCGGGGTCTGCCTGCTGGAACGGGAAGGCGGGTCGTCCCGCTTGACGGAGGCGGGGGAGGTGTGCGCCGCCTACGCCCGCCGCATCCTGGCCTTGCACGACGAGATGATGCACCGTTTGGCGGCCCAAGGGGCGGGGAACCGCCTGCGGATCGGCCTGCCCAACGACTACGCGGACCATTTCCTGCCGCGGCTGCTGTACGCGATGGAAGCAGAGATGGCCGGGACCCGCTTCGAGGTGGTCTGCGACGTGTCGGCCAACCTGCTACGGGACCTCCGCGAAGGCACGCTCGACGTCGTTGTCGCCATGACCCCCGATGCGCTGATGGATGGCGCGTCGTGGACCTGGCCGGAGAAGCTGGTCTGGGTCGGCCCGCCCGGGCGCACGCCGGCCGCCGCGGATGGCCCTGTCAACCTGGTCGCCTACCCAGAGGCCTGCCTGTACCGCCGGACCATGCTGTCCGTCCTGCAACGCGACGGCCGGTGCGCCGACGTGGTCTACACCACGTCCAGCCTGGCGAGCATCGAAGCGGCGGTGCGCGCCGGCTTCGGGGTGACGGCGCTGGCCGCGCGCCTGATGCCGCCGGGTCTCGCGCCCTTGCCGGGCCTGCCGCCCTTGCCGGACGTGAACGCCGGCATCTACCTCAACGCCCGGGCGCAGGGCCGGCAGGTGCGGCGCTTGGCCGCCTTGTTCGGCGAAATCTTGGCGGACGGAGCGGCCGACCGGGCAGCGTGACCCAGCGCCGGGCGGACCCTCCCGCAGCGCTACCTGCGCGCCCGGCTCCGCCCGCCCAGCCAGCTCGCCGTGCCGAACAGGGCGATGGACAAGGCCAGCAGCAGCGTCGCTGCCGCCATGATGGTGGGGTTGATCTGGTCGCGGATGCCCGAGAACATCTGCACGGGCAGGGTGCGGTTCTCCGCCGCGGTCAGGAACAGGGCCACCACCACTTCGTCGAACGACACGGCGAAGGCGAAGACGGCCCCGGACACCAGGCCAGGCATGATGGCCGGCAACGTCACGCGCAGAAAGGCCGACAAGGGCGGAGCGCCCGACGAGCGCGCCGCCCGGGTCAACTGCTCGTCGTAGGTGGAAAGCGTCGCCATCACGGTGACGACCACGAACGGCAGCGCCAGCGCGGTGTGGGCCAGCACCAGCCCGGTTCGCGTGTTCACCAGGCCCACCGCCCCGAACGACAGGTAGCAGCCCACGGCGACGATCACGACGGGCACCACCATCGGCGACAGCACGAACGCCATCGCCGCCCGGCGCCACGGGAAGTCCGGCCGCGACAGGCCGAGCGCGCAGGCGGTGCCGAGCGCCGTGGCCAGCACGGTGGTGAGCGCCGCGGCGACGAGGCTGTTCCACAGGGAGGCGAGCCAGCGCGCGTTGCCGAAGAAGTCCTCGTACCAGCGCGTCGAGTAGGCCCGCACCGGCAGGCTGAAGAACGGGTCGCGCGAGAAGGAAAGCGGCACCACCACGAGGAAGGGCGCGACCAGGAAGGCGAGCACCAGCAGCACAAAGGCGATGAGCGCCGTGCGCCCGATGCGTTCGGACATCGTGGCGTAGGAGGGAAGCCACACGGCGTCAGCCCAACCGGAGCCGCTCGGCGCCGGCCAAGCGCAGGAACACGCCGTAGAGCGCGAGCGTGACCAGGAGCAGCACGACGCCCAGCGCCGAGGCCAGGCCCCAGTTGAGGTCGCGGTTGATGAAGGTGGAAACGAAGTTCGACACCATCTGGTCGGACGGGCCGCCGACCAGGGCAGGGGTGATGTAGTAGCCCAGCGAGAGGATGAAGGTGATGAGGCAGCCCGCGGTCACGCCGGGCAGCGCCTGGGGCACGAACACACGCCAGAACGCCGACAGCGCGGGGGCGCCGAGCGACCGCGCAGCCTGCACCTGCGACGCCGGGACGCTGCGCATGACGCTGTAGATGGGCAGGATGGTGAAGGGCAGCTGGATGTGGACCATCGCCACCACCGTGCCGAAGCGGCTGAAGATGAGCTGGAGCTTGTGCTCGGTAAGGCCCAGGGCCAGGAGCGCGCCGTTGATGATGCCGTCGGTCTGTAGCAGCACCACCCAGGCCATGCTGCGCACCAGCAGCGAGGTCCACAGCGGCAGCAGCACCAGCAGCAGCATGACCCGGGCCGCGCGGGGCGGGGCGAGGGAGATGGCGTAGGCCACGGGGAAGCCGAGCAGCAGCGTGCCCAGAGTGACCAGCGCCGCGATCCCCAAGGTGCGGCCCAGCACGGGCAGGAAGATGGCCGCGTCGGCGGGCACGGCGGCGATGCCGCCGCCCGGCGGGCGCTGCAGGTCCAGCGCCGTCAAGAGGTAGTAGGGCGTCCAGGCGGCGTCGTTGCGGGCGATCACCCGCCAGGTCGCCCCGTCGCCCCAGTGCCGGTCGGATTGCACGAAGCGCGGCCGCCAGGGACCGCCGTCAGGCCCGGCGGGGGCGGCCATGGCCATGCGGGCGGCCGAAAGCAGGCGGCTGCGCATCCCGGGCAGCTCGTAGTTCAGCCGCTTGCCGGCCAGCGTCACCGTCCGCGCCTCGGTCGCGCGCCGCAGGTCGCCGGCCAGGGCCGCGAACACCGCCTCGTCAGGCACCTCGCGGCCGTCCCAGCCGCGCAGCGCGGCGAGCGTGTCGGGCAGCACCGCCCGGGTCTCCGGGTTGGCGACGGCGTTGGACAGCAGCGCCGCGATGGGCGCCATGAAGGCCAGCGCCAGGAACAGCAGCGCCGGCAGGGCGAGCAGAAGGGCGGCCCGGCGCGCCGGCCGCGCCGCGCGCCGCACGGACCGGGCGAGGTCCGGGGCCGCTGGGAGGCCGGCATCGGCTGCCGCCGGTCCTGCCGATGTCGCCGCCGCGCTCACGCCGCCACCACCCGGCACTTCTCTGGGGGCAGCACCAGCCCGACCGCCGTGCCGGGCGCCGGGATGTCGGTCGAGGGCGGCAGCTTCAGCAGCACGGGGTGGTTCCCAAAGGCGCGCACCTCAAGCCGGGCGTGGTCGCCGAGGAAAAAGGCCTCCGCCACCGTGGCGGGCACCGCGCCCGGGGTGCCGGGCCGTGCCAGCCCGATGGCTTCCGGCCGCACGGCGAGCAACGCCGACGCACCCCGTGCCAGCGGCGCCGGAGCGACACCCCCGACGGGCGTGCCGTCCCGGGTTTGGGCGGTCACGCGGCCAACTGTCCCGTCCACGACCGTCACCGGCAGCAGGTTGTTGTCTCCCACGAACCCGGCGACGAAGGCGGTTCCCGGCGCGTCGTACAGCTCCCGCGGCGGCGCCACCTGTTGCAGGACGCCGTCGTGGAACACCGCGACCCGGTCCGACATGGTCAGCGCCTCGGATTGATCGTGCGTGACAAAGACGATGGTGATGCCGAGCGAGGCTTGCAGGTGCTTGATCTCGATCTGCATGCGCTCGCGCAGCTGCTTGTCCAACGCACCGAGTGGCTCGTCCATCAGCACCAGCTTGGGACGGAACGCCAGGGCGCGGGCCAGCGCGACGCGTTGCTGCTGCCCGCCGGAAAGCTGGGACGGCCGGCGGGCGCCGAAGCCGCCAAGCTGCACCATCTCCAGCATCTCCGACACGCGCGCCTTTGCCTGCGCCCCGCGCACGCCGCGGTAGCGCAGGGGGAAGGCGACGTTCTCCGCCACGGTCATGTGGGGGAACAAGGCGTAGCTTTGGAACACGAAGCCGATGTCGCGCCGCTCCGGCGGCAGCGCCTCGACAGGTTTGCCGTCCAGCAGGATGCGCCCGGCGCTCGGCCGCTCGAAGCCGCCGAGCATCATCAAGGTGGTGGTCTTGCCCGACCCGGACGGCCCCAGCATGGTCAACAACTCGCCCCGGCGGACCTCCAGGTTCAAGTCGCGCACGACGAGGGTCGCACCGTCATACGACTTCTGCACGTGGTCGAAGACAACCAGCGCGTCCGCATTATTGGGTGCCTCGGACACGTCGTGGCCGGGGCAGGCGCCGTCCACTGGGGCTACTGGCCCAGCCAGGTCGTGAAGCGCTTGCGCAGCTCTTCGCCTTGGTCGCCCCAGAAGCTGTAGTCGGTCGCAAAGGCGGTCGCGCCGTTGGCGGGAGTGGTCGGCAGGTCTGCGGCGTATTGCGCGGGGACAGCCTCCGTCGCCGCCGCCGTGACCGGGCCATAGGGGATATAGGCCGGCATGCGCGAAAGGTTCTCGGGCTGCACGGTCCACTTGATGAAGGCGTAGCTGGCCGCCTGGTTCTTGGCCCCGCGCGGGATCACCCAGTAGTCGGTGTCAAGCAACGGGTGGTCCCACACGATGCGGAAGTGCTTGCCTTCCTTGTTGGCGCCGGTGATGCGGCCGTTCCAGGCCGTGGTCATCACTACCTCGCCAGAAGCGAGCAGCTGCGGCGCCTGCGCGCCGGCCTCCCACCACACGACGTCCTTCTTGATGGTGTCCAGCTTGCGGAAAGCCCGGTCCACCCCCTCCGGCGTCGCCAGAACCGTGTAAACCTCCGCGGTCGGCACCCCGTCGGCGATCAGCGCGAACTCCAGGTTGGAGACCGGGTTCTTCCAAAGGCCACGCTTGCCGGGAAAGCGCTTGGTGTCGAAGATGTCCGCGATCCGGGTCGGGCCATCCTTCGTCTTGTCGCCGTCGTAGGCGAGCACCGTCGCATACAGGATGGTGCCGGCGGCGCAGTCGTTGGCCGTGCCCGCGCGCCAGTCCGCGCGGTTGCCGATGCGCGACCAATCGAGCTTCTCATACAGCCCGTCGTCGCAGCCCTGCTGCGCGCCGGGTCCGTCCACGTCCACCACGTCCAGGCTCACGCCGCCGGCTTCGACCATGGCCTTGATCTTGGCGATCTCGCCGCCGTACTCCTGCTCGTTGAAGCGGATGCCGGTCGCCTTGGCGTAAGGCTCGAAGAACGCCTTGCGTTGCGCGTCCTGATAGCTTCCCCCGAAGCTCATGACTGAAAGGCTCTGCTGGGCGTGCGCCGCACCTGGCAGGAAAAGAGCGGCCAATCCGGCCACGATCGTTTTGCGAACCATCCGGTGCTCTCCGCGTTGTTGCCAGCCGTTCCGCATCCTAGGGGGCCGACGCCCCGGGCCGGAAATGGAAAGCTTTAATCCGTGCATTGCCCGTGCCAATGCGGGGGGCTGGCCCGAAAGCTCACGCGGGTGGGCCGGGTCCGGGAGTGCTGATGTGCCATGGCGGGCTCAGGTGGCGGGCTTGGGGCGGAGCATGACGGCGTAGCCTGGGCGCATCAAGGCGGCGGACCAGGCGCTTGGCGGTGCGGTGCTTGTCGCGCCGCCCGGGTGCTCGGCGTCGAGGTCGGCAAACTCGTCCTGTCCGATCCTTCCGCGCCTGACGGCCCGGGCTACGGCGTCGTCGGCACCAGACCCTGGCGTTTCGTGGAGCTCGGGCGGCGGCTGGACTTCCTTCTGGCGGGGCTGGGGTGGTGCCGGATGCCCGAACGCCTCGTTTCGCCGCATTTGGCCGAGGGCCGACTTGTTCCCCCGGTGATCGAGGGCGACCCCGCCCGCGGAGCCGGACCGTTGACGATCCACGCCGCCCACATGCGGGATCGCGCACTCGGCCGGGCAGGCGGTTGGCTCCTCAACGATCTACAGGCCCGGTTCTCCTGAGGCCGCCGCTCCCTGCTGCCTTCCCGGACGGGATCTTGAACGGGAACGGCCCGATCCGGCGTTCCCGAGGCAGTCGGCGCGGAACGGTGGTTGGGCGTGCCGGCCCGTGATCCTGGCCACCACGTCACGGATCAGTCCGTCGGGATCGTCGGCCATGCCCGCCGATCGCCAAGCGACGACCGCGTCGGGCCGCACGAGGCAGGCCCCGTTCGGCCCCACGCCGAACGTCGCCCCGAAATCCGTCTCGGGGACGGTCACGTCCTTCCCGATGTGAACCGTCCGCACCGGAACGCCAGCTCGCCCCGCTGCCTCGATCCAGCGCTGGTCCCGGCTGACGAGGGTCAAGCCCGCGGTGAAAAGATCGATGGTCGAAACCTGCCGATGATGCTGCTCGACCCAGGTGTGCGGCACCCGCGTTCCGGGCTGGCCTGCCCACGCCTGCGGTTCGGCGGCGAGCGGCAGGTTGCTGTTGGAAGGGATGACCGCCGCCGAGCTGACGCGCTGCCCCAGTTCCATTGCCTCGGCGCTGTGTAGCGGCTCCCCGGCCAGAACGTCGCCCACCCAGCGGCGGTAATCGGGGCGCGCGAAGGTCTGCTGGTGACGCAGCCATCCAACCGGCTGGCGTTCGTCGTCGTAGGTGTCCAGCAGGGCGGGAGCGGCCTCGCCCGCCAGCACCATCCGCAGCTTCCAGGCAAGATTGTAGGCGTCGTCGATCCCGGTGTTCGCCCCGTACCCGCCGCGCGTTGGCGGCAGCTGATGCGCGGCGTCGCCGGCAAGGAAGATGCGGCCGTCGCCGTAGCGCTCGGCGATGCGGCCCGCCAACTCCCAGCGGCCGGTGGCGAGGACCTCCACAGCCATGTCGCGGCCGAGCGCCCGGTGAATGGCGGCGCGCATCTCCTCTTCGTCCCGGTCCACGTCGTCGCCGAACATCAGCGCCCAGCGGCCATCGGGATAATGGGTGAGGAAGGCGGGAAAGCCGGGCTGGTCGATCTCGAACTGCTGCACGCCGGTCGCGAGGTAGGCTTCGGCTTCCGCACATCGGAACAGCACGCTGCGAAGGGTGCGGATGTGGCCGACGCCATCGCGTGCGATGCCGAGCCGCTCGCGGATGGGGCTGCGCGCGCCATCGGCGGCAATCATGTAGTCGGCAGCAATGGTGTATTCCCCACCGGTGCCACGATCGCGCACCCGGGCGGTCACGCCTTCGTCGGTCTGCTCGAACGTCAGCATCTCGACGCCCAGGCGCAGTTCTGCGCCCCGCTCGAGCGCGGCCTGCCTCAAGATCGGTTCCAGCAAGTCCTGGGCGATCGCGGCCCCGGTGCAGGGCGAGGCAACGCCCTTGTCGCGCTCGGCGTGGCCGGGGGTCCACGCGGTTTCCTCCTGCCACGCCCCCGCCAGGCTCTCCACCTTCGCACGGCGCAGGCGAACTCCGGGAGCGACCTGCGGGATACGGTCCTCGATCCCGACCGCGCGGAAATGCTCCAGCGTCAGTTCGGTGAAGCCGACCGCGCGCGGATGGGCGGCGCTGCCGCGATGCTTCTCGACCACGATGGCGTCGACGCCGCGCCAGGCCAGGAACAGAGCCGCCGACAGCCCGACAAGGCTGCCGCCGACAACGAGCACCTGGGTATGGCATGGAGATTGGGCGGGCATGGTTCGTCCTTCGCACAGCGCCTCAGGCGGCGGCAAAAGGACGTGGGCGAACGATCGGGCAGGGGTGGCAGCTCCGACACGAACGACACACGTCGCCTGTGTCGCGGTCCGCGGCCCGCAAGGGGCTGGATCATGGCTGCGCTGTGAAGCGCAGCTGACCGGGGCTCACCAAGCCGGTCCACCATTTTCGACGCCGCTTACCTATCCCCTCGATCGTTTGAGTGCAACGGCTGGGCGGCGGCAGCCCTCGAAGGCACCGCGCTTCTTAACGGTTCCTGTCGCCGGTCACGCGCCGGACCGGAAGCATCCTGCCACGACCTGCTGCACACCGGCCGCGACCACCTCGTGATCGGCGGCGGCGTCCTCCGGCCATTCCTCCGGGACGGCGAGCGTTCCGAATAGCGCCTGGGTGAAGCTCGGCTCCAGCGATTGGCACACCAGCCGGTCGGCGACGGCGTGCGCTTCATCGGGCAACAGGTGGGCGTGCTCGCTGAGGAAGCAGGCGATCATGTCCCGCGCGCTGCCGAGCAGCACCCGGTAAAGGTTGGCCGCGCCAAGCGGGAAGCGCTCCGCCTCCGCAATCCCTAGCCGAACGGTGCGGATGGACGGTCCCCACAACATCGTCCGCCGGAACTGGCCGCAGAAGCGGGTCAGCGCCTGCACCGGCTCGTCGGCGTAGCCGCCGGGCTCGCCAAGCCTGTCCGCGAACAGCTTCTGCACTAGCTCCACCACGGCGAGGAACAGCGCCTCCTTGTTGGCGAAGTGGGCGTACAGCGTGCGCTTGGTCGTCCCCGCCCGGCTCGCGATCATCTCCATGGCGGCGCGCTCGAAGCCCTCGGCCAGGAACACGTCCTTGGCCGTCCACAAGAGGTGGTGGCGCAGCTTTTCACCGCGCATCGGCGCATCCCCTTGTCCAAGTATACCAGGCGGTGTAGATAATGCGTCCTTTGCAGGAGATGCGGCATGATCGTGGTGACGGCTCCCTACGGCAAGGTCGGTTCCAAACTCCTCCCCCGCCTGTTGACCCAGAACCTCCCCGTACGGGCGATCGCCAGCGATCCGGGCAAGCTGGATGCGGCGACGCGTGCGAGGGTCGATGTGGTGCAAGGATCGATGGACGACCCGGCGGTGCTTGATCGAGCGTGCGCGGGGGCCGACGCCCTGTTCCTGCTGGTGCCACCCCCGGTGACCGCGGCGTCGGTGGTTGATCATTACCGCCGTTTCAGCGAGCCGGCGGCGGCTGCGGTCGCCAAGCATGGCGTCGCCCGCGTCGTCGCGATCTCCGGCCTCTACCACGGCGGCCCTGAAACCGGCCCGCTCTATGCGGTGACGGCCATGGGCGAGGCTTTCGCACGCACGGATGCGGCCTACCGGGCGATCTGGAGCGCCAACCACATGGAGAACCTACTCCGCCAAGTCGAGCCGATCCGTAAGGGCTTCTTCGCCATGCCCGTGCCGCCGTCCGCGAAGATGCCGCTGGTGGCGGTCGACGACGTAGCGGCAATCTCGGCCGAGCTGCTCGCCGATGCGGGCTGGACCGGCCATGGCGGCGTCGCCGCGATGGGACCGGAAGACGTGTCCCACGACGAGGTGGCCGCGACCATCAGCGACGTGCTCGGCCGACCGGTGCGGTTCCAAGCCGTGTCCGAGCAGGATTTTATCGCGCAGATGACGGGCCGCGGCGCCAGCCTGGACGTGGCGGAGTGGCTTCGCGCCATGTTCCGCCAAGGCGGGGAGAGCCCGCACGGGAACGCGCCGCGCCACGGGCAGGGCGCCACGCCCACCTCGTTCCGAGACTGGTGCGGGCAAGTGCTCAAGCCCGCCGTTGAGGGCTGATCCGCGCCGACCGCAGCCCTTCGAGGGCGGCCCCGTGCCGTCCATGGAACGGACGGGACGGTTCACTGCGTCCGCGAGCTTTCGAGCAGCCGTCGGACCACGCGCCGGAAGCGGTGCAGCGGCTCGGGTCCGCGCTCCACCTTCATGCGCAGGAGCGTGCCGTGCCACGCCGCGACGATGAACGCCGCCAGGTCGCCCTGGTCGTGGTCAGCGGTCGCTTCGACGAGGACCGCCTCGAACGCCGACACCTGGGCGTCCATCACGTCCGCGAGCCGGCTTCGCATGACGTCGCTGTGCGTGGGGATTTCCGCGGCCAGGTCGGCGATCAGGCAGCCCAGCCGCCAGTCGGCCGCGGCGGCCCTCTCGCCGATCAGGTCGAAATAGTCGAGCAGGCGCCGCCCCGCCGGGCGGGACCGGTCAGCCAGCGTGGCCTGCATCGCCTCGCCCAGCCGCGCGAAGTAACGGTCGAGCGCCGCGATGCCGAGCGCCTCCTTGGAACGGAAATGGTTGGTGAACGAGCCCGGCGGCACACCGGCCGCCGCCGCGATCTCGCGCGCGCCCGTGTTGGCGTAGCCCTGCTGGTGGAACAGCCTTTCCGCGCTGTCGATCAGCGCCGCCCTCTGGTTGCGCTCGCTCATGCGCTTCCAATACAGCCGTATTGACCGCCGTCCAAGCTTCCGGTACCCGCCTCGGCCAGGAGGCTCCCACCATGCGTCGCCACACGGTCCAGACCAACGGCATCCACCTTCGCGTCGCCGAGCTGGGCGAGGGTCCTGCGGTCCTGTTCTGCCATGGGTTCCCCGCCATCGGTTCGAGCTGGAGGGCGCAGATGGCGGCGGTGGCGGACGCGGGCTACCGGGCGCTCGTTCCCGACATGCGCGGCTATGGCGGGAGCGACGCGCCCGACGCGCCGGCGGCGTACACGCCGTTCCAGACGGTCGGCGACCTCGTCGGATTGCTGGACCATTTCGGGCTGCCCGACTGCGTGGTGGTGGGGCACGACTTCGGCGCGAACGTCGCGTGGAACGCGGCGATGATGCGCCCCGACCGCTTCCGGGCCGTGTTCGGCCTGAGCGTGCCGTTCCAGCGGCCGGGAGGGACGAGTTTCCTGGACAGGCTCCGCCAAGCCGGACGCGGCGACTTCTACATGTTCGCGCAAATACGGCCCGAGGCGGACGCGGCGTGGGCCGACGCCGCGGTGACGATCCCTGGCTGCTACTACTGGACGTCCGGCCAGGCGCCGGCGGACGAGAGATGGCACCCGTTCGACGCGGCGGGGCTGCTGCGCCCGGCTCCCGGGCCGCTGGACGCCATCGACCCCACCTACATCGGTGAGGCGGTCGCAGCCTTCCAGCAGAACGGTTTCCACGGCCCGCTCAACTATTACCGGGCGATCGACCCCTTCTTCGCGGTCGCCTCCGGGCCGTATGCGGGCGCCACGATCCGTCAGCCGTCCTGGTTCCTGACCGGCGCCGAGGATGGCCTGCGCTCCTTCCAGCCCGACGAGGCGGCCATGCGGCAGGCGCTGCCCGGCCTCCGCGGCCTGACAGTGCTCGACGGCATAGGGCACTGGCCGCAGCTGGAGGCTGCGGAGGCGGTGAACCGGACGCTCGTCGCGTTCCTGGCGCAGGCCGCGGGGTGAGTCGGCTCGGCTAGCGCGCGGCGACAAAGCCGTCGGGACGGACCTCGATCACTGCTGCATCGTCGCTCCCGGTGAGAGACCGCCAATCCACGCCTTCCTCAAGCAAGCGGAAGTCGATCCCGACGCGCAAGGCGTTCCCGGGTGGCGCAGCCGGGCCGCCGACCGCGACGGTGCCCTTGCCGAACAGGTCGAGCGTCGACTGTTGTTCGCCGTCGCGCTCGATCCAGGCATGCGGGAAGCGGGTTCCCACCTGCGCCCGCAACGCGCTGACGGTGTCGCCACGCGTGTAGCGGTAGCGCATCAGCAGCTCGCCGCCGTCGCGCAGTTGGCCGAACGCGTCCCGATTGGCATCGGTGCGGATGCCGAAGCGGAGATCATAGTCGCTGCGGAGCTGCGCCTGCCGGCCGTTGCGGCGCGCCACGGCCTGCCGCTCCGCCTCGTAGCTGTCCAGCAGGCCCGGCGCCCCCGTGCCGCGCACCGCATGGGCCAGCTTCCACGCGAGGTTATGCGCGTCCGCGATGCCGGTGTTGCCGTTGAGCCCGCCCCAGGGCGGCATGATGTGCGCGCCGTCGCCCACCAGGAAGACCCGACCCTCGCGGTAGCGCTCCGCCACGCGATCGACGGCGGTCCAGGTGCCACGGTGGCGAACATCTACATGCACGTCGCCGCCGATGGCGGCCCGGAGCAGTTCCAGGAGCTTGGCTTCGGACCACGTCGCCGGCTCGTCCGTCTCAGGGTCGTATCGAAGGTGCAGAGACCATTTCGTGGTGTTGTTCATCGATAGGAAGATGCCTTCCACCCGGTCGTTGCGCACCTCGCACTGGCTGAAGGTGCGATCCCGCATCCGTTCGGCGAGGTCGGCCTCGAAGAACACGTTGAGGTAGTGCCGCGCCTCGCCGCTGCCATCGCGCCCTATGCCCAGCCCGCGCCGGATGCTGCCGCGCGAGCCATCGGCGGCCACCAGGAACGCGGCGCGGATCGTGTCGTCGCCGCCGTCCCTGCGCCTCGTCTTCGCGATGATGCCCTCGCCGTCCTGCTCGAAGCCCAGCAGCTCGCAGCCGAAGCGAACGTCGCCGCCCCGATCCTCCAGCGCCCGGCGAAGGACCGGCTCGACGGCGGTCTGCGGGCACGCCACCATCCTGCACGGCGACGGATCGGCGCCCGTCATCACGCCGGTGTCCGGGATCTCCAGCTCCCGCGACGACAGCATGGTCGCGCCCCGCCGCGCCCCGCCGAACACGCCCTGTTCCCACGCCTGGTCGGCCGCGTCCTCGACCGCGCGCTGCAAGCCGACCTGCCGGAACAACTCCATGCTGCGCACTGCCCACCCCCGCGCACGGGGAAGCGGCGATGCCTCAGCCGCGCGCTCGATGAGGATGAACGGCGTCCCTTGCTGCTGAAGGAACAGCGCGGCAGAAAGCCCGGCAAGCCCGCCGCCTGCCACCAGCACTGCGGTTTCCTGTATGGGACGCACCATGTCGACCTCCTCGTTCAGCCGCTGACACAATGAACTTATCACTGATAAGTTTTATCTAGTGGCTAAGCTCGAACCCGACAAGGTGGTCACCGAGGCGCTCGGTCTGCTCGGCGAGGTCGGACTCGCCGGCATCAGCACCCGCCGCCTCGCGCAGCGGCTGGGCGTCGAGCAGCCGGCGCTCTACTGGCACTTCAAAAGCAAGGCGGCGCTTCTGGATGCCATGGCGGCCGCTGCCATACGCCCGCACGCCGGTCTGCCGGTGCCCGTGCCCCCGGCGGATTGGCAGGCGTGGTTCATCGGCAACATGCACAGCTTCCGGCGGACGTTGCTGGCGCACCGCGACGGGGCGCTCCTGCACGCCCGCAGCCGCCCACGGGGAGACAGCGCCGGCCAGATCGAACGCAAGATCGCTTTTCTGATGGCGTCCGGCTTCACCGACGAAGATGCGGCCATGGCGCTGCTGGGGGCCGGCCGGTTCACCCTCGGATGCGTGCTCGAAGAGCAGGCGGATCAGGAAAAGGAAGCACATGCTGCGCTTCCCGCGGTCGTCGAGGCCGCCGGCCGAGCCGTTCCCGATCATTCGGTGGCCTTCGAGGCCGGCATGGATATGATGGTCCACGGGCTGGCCAGCCGGCAAGCGGGCCGGTGACCCCGCCGGAAGCGACCGTCGCGTGGAGCGGCGGCGACGTTCGGAGTTGGTTGGGAGCACCGCTCCGGTCAGCGCGTCCGTGCGTCGCAACTCACGCCATGCGCCAGGTGGACAGATTACTCCCTTCACTTGAATGGACACGTACCGTCCGGTTTCGAGAGGTGTGCCGTGCAGGAGATCAGGGTCGGTGTCGTTGGCGCCAACGCGGAACGAAGCTGGGCGAAGGACTCGCATATTCCGGCTATTGCACAGCTGCCCGGCCTGACACTCGCGGCCGTCGCAACGCGCAGCGAGGATAGCGCGAAGGCGGCTGCGAAGGCGTTCGGCGCTCCACACTGGTTCTCCGATGCCGCCGCCCTGTGCGCCAGTGATGCCGTCGACCTGGTGGCGGTTTGCGTCAAGGTGCCGGAACACGAGGCCGTGATCCGCGCTGCGCTTGCGGCAGGCAAGCACGTGTATTGCGAATGGCCGCTCGGCCGATCCGTCGAGGAAGCCAGGACTCTTGCCGAAGCGGCGCGGCAAGCAGGCATCCACCACGCCATCGGCCTGCAAGGCAGTGCTGCCCCGGCGTTGCAGCGTGCACGGCAGGTGATCGCGTCGGGGCGGCTGGGCCGCCTTCTGTCTGCGCGGATCGCATCGACAACCGCCGGCTACGGCGCGCAACTGCCGAGCGCCTATGCCTACCTCAACGACCCGGCCAACGGCGCCAACCTGACCACCATCCTTGGCGGCCACACGCTCGATCTGGCCGAGCAGCTATTGGGCCGGCTTGAGACGATGGACGCCCTATCCGCGATCCAGCATCCGAGCGTTCGGCTCAGCGATACCGGTGGCACTATCGCACGGACGACGCCGGACCAGATCTTCCTCCTGACGCGGCACGGCAGCGGTTGCATCGCCTCGATCGAGATAGGGGGCGACCGGCCCGGCGACACGCCTTTCACCTGCGATGTCGTCGGGGCAACCGGCACGTTGCGGCTGTTCGGGGGCCACCCGCATGGCTTTCAGGCCGGCGAACTGCGTCTCGAAGTCAACGGCCAGCCCGAGCCGGGTGAGCGCCCTCTTGCGACGGGTGGACTCAAAGGTGCGGCCTCCAACGTCGCGCAGGTCTATGCCGCTCTCGCCAACGACATCCGGAACGCCACCCGAACCGTCGCGGACTTCACGATGGCGGCGCGCCTGACCGGCCTCGTTGCCGGTATCACCCAAGCCAACGGGGATGGTGCCCGTTTCCGGAACGACTGTCAGGGATAACCCGCAGCTTCCATTGGATGTTGTGCCGTGAATGGAGCAGCCCGGCGCCATCGCCGTGTCCGCTGCGAAGCGGGTGAGCCGCACCACCTCGTGCAGAGCCTTACCGCTTCTGAACCAGGCTGGCCGGGTCACATAGGGACGGTGAAGGCGCCGGGAATGCCTCCGTTGATCGGGAAGACGGACGCGGTGACGAAGCCCGCATCGTCGCTGGCCAGGTAGGCGACCGTTCCGGCAAGCTCCTCCAGAGACCCGAACCGGCCCATCGGCATGTGCCCGAAACGGCGGCTGCTCTGCTCCGCGCCAGCCTTCTCGAACAGCGCGTTCAGTTGCGGGGTCCCGATCGGGCCGAGTGCCAGGGCGTTCACGCGCACGCCGCGGCGCGCCAGGTTGGTGCCGAGGTCACGGGAAAGCTGCGCCACGGCGGCTTTGGCGGCGGAATAAGCCATCTGAGCCGATGCCGCGCCCATCCCGGCCAGGAACGAGGCGGTGTTGATGACCGAGCCACCGGGCGGATCGTTGCGCAGCAGGTAGGGTATGCCGTGCTTGCAGCTGAGCCACGTCGCCGTGAGATTGGCCGCGAAGACGCGGTTCCAGGTCTCGACGGTGGTATCCAAGGCGGAACTGTCGGCGGAGTCCACCAGGCCCGCATTGTTGTAGATGACGTCGATGCGGCCAGTCTCGCGGTGGATGCGCGCGAACACGCCCTCCACCTCGGTTTCGATGCTGCAATCAGCCTGGAGCGAGAGGACGCCGACGGTGTGCTCACGCCGGTCGATGCCGACCACGGCGGCGCCCTCGTCCGTGAGCCGTTTGGCCACCGCCTCACCGATCGCGCCGGCAGCACCGACGATCACGCATACCCTGCCGGCCAGCCTGCCGCGTTGCGGCGCGCCATCCCCGCTCATTCGCCTCTCCTTGCGATTGCCCATCGTTGCCGCACCCGTCCAGGCAACTGGCTAGACCGCTTTTTGGCTGACCGTAAACGGTCAGCGCGGTCTAACTGTTTGCCTGGCCTGGCAATTGACGCCCTGACTGTTTCCAGTCAGGGCGGTTGCAGGCTAGAGCCTCATGCCTGCTTCGGAGTCAACCCAAGCTGCTTGCCGACGAGACGGTCAACCACGCGGCTTGGAAGGATGGACGGCAGCGTCGAATTCACCAGCTTGCCTTGAACGACGGCGTAGCGGGTCTTCGGCCGCCGTGTCGTCAACGCCGTCGCGATGACCTTGCCGACCTGCTCCGGGGCAAGGCCCTTGCGTCCCGTCTTGATCATGTAGCCGGTGAAGTTCCTGAACGGCTTGTCCCACACCGTGCCGGCCAGGTGATCGAATGAAAGTGCTTCGGCCTTGTCCCATATCGCCGTCGCGACCGAACCCGGTCCGACCACGATGACGTCGATGCCGATGAGCTGAAGCTCCCGCCGCAGGCTCGCGGAAAATCCCTCCACCCCATGCTTGGCGGCGACGTAGGCGCCAAGGAAGGGCACACCCATCCGACCCCCGACGGAGCTGATGTTGACGATGCGCCCCTTGGCCCCGGCAAGGCTCGGGTCCGCACCCAGCAGCGGGGCGAACGCCCGCGTCACCGCGAACACGCCGACGAGGTTGATCTCGATCTGCTTCCGGAAATCGGCGACGCTTTGCACCAGCAGCGGATTGGTGAAGGAACTGCCAGCGTTGTTCACCAGGCCGTCAAGGGTTCGCCCCGCCAAATGCGACCGCACGGTCTCGGCTGCG
Organism: uncultured Acetobacteraceae bacterium; assembly: GCA_964245075.1. Lineage (GTDB taxonomy): Bacteria > Pseudomonadota > Alphaproteobacteria > Acetobacterales > Acetobacteraceae > LMUY01. The sequence continues at coordinate 2,875 of CAXTLC010000053.1, read as the reverse complement.
GCCAGGATGGCGTCGTTGTCCTCGACGTCGAAGACAAGGGGTGTGAACGGGTCGCCAAGCTGATCCTTGAGGGCGCGTCCGTCGGCCTCCTTGCGGACGCTGCCGAAAACCTGCCAGCCCTGCTCGACCAGGACGGATGCAGCCCCTCTGCCTATGCCGGTCGAAACGCCCGTCACAACCACGCTCCTCATGCCGAACCCCTTTGTTGACAGCGTCAACGTGCGCTTCGGTGTTGACGACGTCAACCCCGCGAGTCCAAGTGGACGGGCATGGTCGAGAACACCAAGGAGCGCATCGTCGCAGCGGCATCGGACCTGCTGGATGCCGGCGGGCAGGGGGCGGTCACGCTGAGGGCTGTGGCCGAGATGGTCAGCGTGTCGCACAACGCGCCTTACCGGCACTTCCGCGACCGCAGCGCCCTGTTGGCTGCGGTCGCGGAACGGGATTTCGGCAGGTTGAAGCAAGCATTTCAGGCGCAGTCTGCCCTCATGCCGGAGGCCCGCCCGGCGCTGAAGGCAACGCTGATGGTGGTGATCGCCTACGCGCGGGAGCATCCGGCCCGCTATCGGCTGCTGTTCAGCGACCCCGACCTCACGTCCGTCGACGGGAAGCTGGAAACCGCGGCGTTCGGTTCGTTCGAGGCCTTTGCTGCGATCGTGCAACGGTGCCAAGCGGATGAAAGCCTTCCGCGCATCGAAACGGCAAGGATCGCGGGCCTGATCTACGCCACGTTGCACGGCGCGATCGATCTCGAGCTGGGCGGCCGCGCCAAGAAGGCGAAAGGCCTGGGCAGCATCGAGGCCACCGTGGACCTGTTGCTTGACCTGCTTGCAGACACCGGCCGGCAACCGGAGCCTCGGAGGGTTTCCAGACCCTGACCCGCCCGGCGTCCTCGGCTGGCGCCCGGGAGCCCTCACCGGGATGCTCAGGTGAGGTCGATGACGATCTTGCCGAACAGTTCGGGCGAGGACTGGGCTTGGAACGCCTGCTTGGCTTCCTCGAAGCGGAACGTCCGATCGACCGGCGGTTTGATCGCGTGGGTGTCGATGAACTGCGACAACGCACGGAACCCTTCCGCGTCGCCGACGGCCGTGCCCCGCACGGTCAGCCCTTTGCCCATCAGCAACATGGGGTCCAACGGCTCGCCAAACGTCATGAGGCCCATGACCGCCACCTCGCCGCCGGGGCGAAGGGCGGCCATCGACTGGTTCACGGAACCCGTGCCGGCGGAGTTGACCACCCGGTCCACGCCGCCGGTGCTGTCGAACACGGCCTGTCCCCAATCCGGGACATCCCGGTAGTTGATGACGCTGCTGGCGCCCAGGGCGGCCAGCCGCTCCTTCTTCGCGTCCTGGCTGGTGGTCGCGACGACCTCCGCTCCCATGGCGCGCGCCAGGACCAAGGCGAACAGGGCGACGCCGCCCGTCCCAAGGACGAGGACCTTGCTGCCCCGGCCAATCGGCTTGGCGCTTTCCAGGGCACTCCAGGCAGTCAGCGCAGCGCAGGGCAGGGTGGATGCCCCGGTGTGGCTGAGGGTGTCCGGGGCGCGGATGACGCGCTGGGCCGGGAGGACGACGTACTCGGCCAGCATCCCGTCCTCGTCCCGCGAACCCAGGCCCGCCCCCATGCCTGGATGCGGAGGCCCCTGGAGACGATCCCGGAAGTACAAGGGCACGACGCGCTCGCCAACGGTCCAGCCGGCGACGCCGGGTCCGACCGCGTCGATCTCGCCCGCTCCGTCGGCAAGCGGCACCAGGTCACGGCCGGGTAGCCGCCACATCTCGCCTGGGTCCTGGAGGATAAGCTTGTCGCGGTAGTTCAACGACGCCGCATGCACACGGACCCGCACCTCGCCCGCCCCCGGTTCCGGCATGGGTGCGTCCTGCATGACCAAGCCATCGAGATCGCTCGTGCCGGCCTTCAGGGTCCAGCGTCGCATTCAACACTCCATGCCGCTTCCGCCGCGAAGGTGGCGGCCCAGATAAACGCATCAGTCATTGTTGCATTAAGATGGGCAGGGCGCAACGTCGACGGCCGCGTTTCGTGAGCACCCCATTGCCGCCGCATCATGCCATGATCGCCGGATGATCGACCTGCGCTTCCCGACGGCACTCCAGATGGTGCTGAGCTTGGCCGTGGCCGCAGAAACCCGCCGGCAATGCACCAGCAAGGAACTGGCGACCGGGCTTGGCGCCAACCCGAGCCTCGTCCGCAAGCTGCTCGTGCCGCTCAACCGGGACGGGATCGTCGCCTCGTCCCTGGGCAAGAACGGCGGGGTGCGCTTGGCACGGCGCGCGGACCAGATCACGTTGCGCGACGTGTACCAGTCGATCACGGAGAAGAAGAGGCTCCTGGTGGCGCGGCCTGATGTTCCGGTCGTCTGTTTCGTCAGCAAGAACATCGGCAGCTTCTTTGACGCGCTGTCCAGCGAAGCGGATCAAGCGGTATTGGGCATGCTCAGCCGCAGGACGATTGCTGACAGCCTCGAAGAGATGCGCAAGCCCAGCCGCCGGGAACCCGCCCCGAACGCCCCCTGACCCGGGAGGCTGCTCCCAACCGATCGTGGACCCCGTTGCATGGATCGGCGGGCCTGCCCGGATCGGGGGCGGGATGGCGCGGCCGGACCTCAACTGCCGTTCGAGGCCGACGCTGATTGCCGCCGACCGCATCCCTCGGCAGCGACACCGGGCCACGGACTTGGCCGCCTGCCATGCAGCGCCGCGCCAGCCTGACGCCCCACGGCCATCTTGTGCCGGAAAAGGCCGGCAACGCGCAGGCTCGGACCCGACAAGCCCAGCGCGCCTGGCCGGTGCGTTTGCCCCGGGTGCTGCTGGTGCCGGGGGCTGCCGAACGTGCCGGTGCATCCCAGTGGGTC
>CAXTLC010000052.1:0-33765 GCA_964245075.1 uncultured Acetobacteraceae bacterium | reverse complement strand
CCGCCCCTACTCCCCCGGCCCCAGCGGGCTGCACGCCGCGGCCGTGGACCGCGCCAGCAGCACCATCCGACGCGCAGCCACCCCCGCCCCCGCCATGTCCCCCAGCGCGTGGGCCAGCAGCGGGTTGGACAGCAGCGCGTGGGTCGCGGCGTTCACCGCCGCCTCCGACCCGGCCACCAGCCCCGCCGCCAGCAGGCTGCGCCGCAGCAGCCCGAGCGTGCCCAGCAGCCCCGGCCGCAAGCCGTGCAGCGCCGCCACCTGCCGCACCAGCCGCACCCCCCGCCAGGTGATCAGCGCCAGCGCCAGGGCCGGCGCCGGCGTGGCGGCGATCCCGGCCGCCATCTGGAACGCGGCGGTGCGGCCCAGCGCTTCGGACCGCGCCCGCAGCGTCGCCGCCGGGCCGGAGCGCAGCAGCGCCAGGATCGCGTCCGGATCGTTCGCCGCGTCGATGGCGGGCACCAGCCGCTCCCCGTCCGGCAGCCCCGCGGCCCAGGCGCGGGCGGCGGCGTGGATGCGCCCGGCCTCGCCGCTGGTCAGCGCGGCGCGCAGCCGGTCCACCCGGCCCAGCCCGAACAACCCCCGTACCTCCCGCCCGACCGCGGCGAACAGCAGCCCGAAGCCCAGGGCCGCCACCGCCAGGGTCACCCAGCCGAGCCAGGCCGCGTGCTCGAACTGCGCCGCCACGAAGTTCGCCGTTGCCAGCGCCGCCAGCCCCACGGCCAACACCGCGACCCCCGCCAGCGCCAGCGCGGCGCCGCCCGCCCGCGGCGGCGCCGGGTCGGACAACCGCTCCGCCACCGGCTGTTCCGGCTCCAGCCGGGGGGCGGTGGGGTCCTCGATGATCACCCGGGGGCCGCTGGCTCTCACAGCACGTCGTCCAGCAGGAAGGCCAGCAGGCTGTCCAGCCCGATCTGCGGCACCCCCGCCCGCCCGGCGCCCGGCAGCCGGGTCGGCTCGAACTGCGGCAGGTCGAAGAACTCGCCGCCCCAGAACGCGTCGTCCGGCGGCGCGTCCGGCACCTCGCCGGGGTACGACAGCCCCACGCCCTGCCCGGCGATCCGCCCCCGCACCGCCGAAACGCTGCGCCCGTCCAGCCGCATGGTCGCATCCTCCGTGCACTTGATCGAGGCGATGGCGAAATGCTCGGCCACCACGTCGCCGCCCGGGGGCGTGAGCGCGGCCACGAGCGCGCGCAGGTTGCCCCGCTGCCGGCTCGCCACGTGATCCGCCTTGGTCGCGGCGTAGGCGACCCGGCGGATCGCCGGCGGCGGCAGGCGCAGGCTGAGCAGCGCGGTCGCCGCTTCCGCCCAGGAGAACCGCCACCGCAGCGCGCCGGACGCCGCCGCCATGGCGGCCCGCGCGTCGGCGAAGCTGTCCCGCCCGCCATGCAGGGCGCTCAACAGGTCCGCCAGGACGACCAGCCGGTCCAGGTTGCCGAACAAGGGCGAGACGAGGTCCTCCCGCACGGCGTTGCGGTAGGCGTCGTAGCGGTCGGCCAGCAGCCCGGCCAGCCCGCCGCGCCCCCGCCATGGGAAGAACGCCATCCAGGGCGGCTCGGCGCCGGGCGCGGGCATCAGGAAACGCCCGGGTTGCAGGAAGGCCAGCCCGTCCTCGTTCCGCAACCGGTGCAGCGCGTCCCGGTACAAGCGATGCCCGGCCGCGGCCAGCGCCTCGTCCGGCCCGGCAGCGCCCGGCAGCCCGGCGCTGAATTGCAGGAACGGCGCCGCCGCCGCGCAGCCTTCCAGCCGGCGCAGCGTTGCTTCCGACCAGGCGGCGAACTCGGTCGTGAGCAGCGGCAGGTCCAGCAGCCACTCGCCGGGGTAGTCGAGCAGCTCCAGCCGCACCGCCCGCGCCGGCAGGCTCGCGGCCAGCCCGGCGCGTGGCACCGTCAGGTCCAGCGCCAGCAAGGACACCGCCCCGGTGCGCGCGGGCCAGGCCGGCGGATCGGCCGCGAGGGCGGCCAGGTGCGCCGGCTCGTCGAAGCGCGGGATCGGCCCCGCCCCGGCCGGCGCCAGCCGCACCCCCAGCCGCCGCCCGCCCATCCGCGCCGCCAGCGCGGGCAGGCACGGCATGCCCGCGCCGGACGCGAGCAGGTTGGTGGCGAGCGAGGTCAGGAAGGCCGTCTTGCCGGCCCGCGCCAGGCCGGTGACGCCGACCCGGACGGTGCCGCCGACCAGGCTGGCGAGCGATGGGATCAGCTGTGCTGGACCAGTTCGATCTTGTAGCCGTCCGGGTCCTCGACGAACGCGATCACGGTGGTGCCGTGCTTCACCGGCCCGGCTTCCCGCGTTACCTTGCCGCCGCCGGAGCGGACTCGCTCGCACGCCGCCGCCACGTCCGGCACGGCGACCGCCATGTGGCCGAAGCCGCTGCCGACGTCATACGCCGCCTCCTGGTCCCAGTTGTGGGTCAGCTCGATCTCGGCCTGGCCCGGGTTGGACTCGTAGCCCACGAAGACCAGCGTGTAGCGTCCGCCCGGCACCTCGTTGCGGCGCAATTCCTTCATGCCCATCAGCTCCGTGTAGAAGCCGACGCTCCTGTCGAGGTCCCTCACGCGAAGCATCGTGTGCAGGTAGCGGCTCATGGCGTCTCTCCGTCCGTTGGGTCCAGGCCGAGCAGGAACAAGCCGGCCGCGTCGGCCCGGGTGACGCAGGAAGCCCGATCGGTGAACAAGGTTCCTCCCGCCTCGAACGCGATGCCGCGCAGCCCGGCGGCGGCGGCGGCGTCGACCGTCCGGGGGCCGATCGTCGGCAGGTCGGCCCGGCGATCCTGCCCCGGCTTGACCAGCTTGACCAGCACGCCCCCCGGCCCCGGCCGACGCAGCCCGGCGGCGCGGGCCAGCATGGCGTCCGTGCCTTCGATCGCCTCTACCGCCAGCACGATGCCGCCCTGCACCACGCAGCCCTGCCCCACGTCCACCGTGCCCAAGGCCCGCGCCACCGCCGCCGCACGGGCGATGTCGGCCGTGGCGTCCCCGTCGGGCGCGGCGCTGGTGAGCAGCCCGGGCGGGCCGACCGCTTCCGTCAGGATCTCGTGCGCGCCCAGGACGCGGAACCCTTCCTCCCCCAGCACCCGGACGATGGCGGCGAGGAACCCGTCATCCCCGGCGAAGGCGGCGCGGCCGATGCGGGCCAGCAGCCTGGCCCCCTCGGCGTCCGGCCGCAGCGCCAGCAGGTTGGGCCGGCGCACCGGGCCGATGAGGACGATGTCCCGGCAACCCTGGGCGCGCAACAGCGCGATGATCCGGCCGGCGGCGCCGAGCCGGGCCGCTCCGTGCGGGTGGCTGGCGAAGGTTTCGGGGTCGGCGTAGCCTTCGAGGGCGACCAGGAACACGGCGCGGCCGGCGGCCCGGGCGGCATCCGCGACCCGCGCCGGCAGCGGGCCGCCGCCGGCGATGATGCCGAGCGTCACGGCCCGGCGCCGTCCGTCAAGCCTCCTCCTCCGCCGCCAGGGACGTCCGGATCAGCCCGCGCTTGCTCGGGTGCTCCGCGAAGGCCAGCATCTCCATGACGAGCGGCTCGTCCGCGTACTGCGCGCGCACCGCTCCGAGCCGCTGCGCGAACACGCCGCCGCCGCCGAACAGGGTGCGGAACGCGGTGCGGATCGTGCGCAGCCGGGCCTTGTCCACCCCGCGGCGGCGCAGGCCGACCACGTTCAGCCCGGCCAAGCGCGCGCGGTTGCCGATGACGCTGCCGAACGGCACCACGTCCGCTTCCACGCCGGAAACGCCTCCCACCATCGCGGCCCGGCCGATGCGGACGAACTGGTGCAGCGCCGCCGCGCCGCCGATCACGGCGCCGTCGCCGATCTCCACGTGGCCGCCCATCACCACGTTGTTGGCGATGATCACGCCGTCGCCCAGGGTGCAATCATGCGCCACGTGCACCACCGCCATCAGCAGGCAGTCCGCCCCGACCCTGGTCACGCCCGATCCGGTGACGGTGCCGCGGTGGACCGTGCAATGCTCGCGGATCTGCGTGCGCGGGCCGATCTCGCAGCGCGTCGGCTCGCCGCGGTACTTGAGATCCTGCGGGGCGAGGCCGACCGTGCAGAAGGGGTACAGCACGGCGCCGGCCCCGATCGCGGTGTGGCCGTCCGCCACCACGTGGCTGACGAGCCTGGCGCCCGGGCCGATCGTGACGTCCGGGCCGACCACGCAGTACGGGCCAACCGTGACGTCGGCGCCGAGCTGCGCGCCTTGCGCGACCAGCGCGGTCGGATGGATGCTCAACGCCGGACCGTGCAGCGGCTGCGAGAAGACATGGGCTCAACCCTTCGGAACGCGCGGATCATGCGGCACTGCGACCCTGCCAGCCAAGACACTCGTTGTTGCGGCAGGATTACGGTCGGCCCTGGACCGATCTCTGGCCGACCGTGGACGGTCGGCGCGGTCCAGCTCCTTGTGTGGCCTGGCGATCGACGCCACGACCGTTTCCAGCAGGGGCGATCGCAGGCTAGCTGGAAGGGGGTTTCTGCTGGCCGTCCATGATCATGGCGGCGAAGGTCGCCTCCGCCACGGACACGCCGTCCACGGTGGCGGTGCCGTTGAACTTCCAAACGTTGCCGCGGCTGCGCTCCTTCACCACCGTGAGGCGGAGCTGGTCGCCCGGCACGACGGGGCGGCGGAACTTGGCGCTCTCGATGGTCATGAAGTACACCAGCTTGCCGGCGGCGCCCGGCCCGAGCGTCTCCACCACGAGCACGGCGGCGGTCTGCGCCATGCTTTCGATGATGAGCACGCCGGGCATCACGGGGTGGCCGGGGAAGTGGCCCTGGAAGAAGGGTTCGTTGGCCGACACGTTCTTGATGCCGACCGCCGACTGGTTGAGCACCAGGTCAGTCATCCGGTCGATCATCAGCATCGGGTAGCGGTGCGGGATCGCGTGCATGATGCGCGCGATGTCGAGCGCGTCCGTGGCGCTGGCTTCCTGGTCGGTCTCCACGCTCACCCCTCCGGCCCGGCGCCCCGCCGTCCGGCGAGCTTGCGCAACACGGCGACGTTGCGGAAGAACTCCCTCACCGGGATGGCCGGCGCGCCCAGCACGTCCGCCCCGGCCGGCACGTCACGCATGACCCCGGCCTGCGCGCCGATGCGGGCCTTGGCCCCGATCCGCAGATGCCCGACCAGGCCCGCCTGAGCCGCTACGACCACGAAATCCTCTAACACGGTGGAACCGGAGATCCCCGCCTGCGAGACGACGATGCAGCAGCGCCCGAGGCGCACGTTGTGCCCGATCTGCACCAGGTTGTCGAGGCGGGAGCCCGCGCCGATCACCGTGTCCTGGGTGGAGCCGCGGTCGATCGCGCTGTTGGCGCCCACTTCGACGTCGTCCTCCAGCAGCACCCGGCCGAGCTGCGGCACGGTGACGAAGCCGGCCGGGCTGACCGCGAAGCCGAAGCCCTCCTGGCCGATGCGTGCGCCGGGATACACGTACACCCGCGCGCCGAGCACCGCGTGGCTGAGCGTGGCCAGCGGACCGATGCGGCAGTCCGCGCCCATCTGCACGCCCGGCCCGACCACGGCGCCGGCGCCGATCCGGCAGGATGCGCCGATCTCCGCCCCGGCGCCGATCACCGCGAACGGCCCGACCTCGGCCGAAGCATCGACGGCCGCCGTGGGATCGACCAGGGCGGCCGGATGGATGCCCGGCACCGGCGGGGGCGGCGGATGGAACAGCGCGGCCACCCGCGCCCAGCCCAGGTACGGGTCGGGCGTCGCCACCGCGACCGCCGAAGCGGGAACGCGAGCGGCGAGGTCGGGGTGCACGATCACGGCGCCCGCCCGGGTTCCGGCCAGCAGGTCCGCGTACTTGCGGTTGTCCAGAAAGCTCACGTGCTCCGGCCCGGCCGCCTGCAACGGCGCCACGCCGTGCAACAGGATGTCGGGGCCATCCGCCTTCCCCCCGGCCGCGGCGGCGACGGCGGACAGCGCATGGGGCCCAGTGCGGCCGAAGAACCGCGGGTCACCCGCGGCGGCGGACACGTCCGGACCTAGCGCCGGGCTGCGGGCGCCGTGGGGGCCGCGGACGCCGGCGTGGGGGCTGCCGGTGCGGCGGGCGCCTGGGCGGCAGCCGCCTGCGCCTGGGCGACCGGCGAGACGCCATCGGGGGCGATGTTGATGCTCGGCATCACCTTGTTCATCTGCTGCGTCACCTGGTCCGTGATGTCGAATTCATTGATGTTCAGCGCGACCTGCGCCCGGTGCAGCACCAGGTTCATGCCGCGGCTCTCGGCGACCTGGCGGATGACGCCGATCAGCGTCCGCTCGATCTGGCTCAGCGAGTACTGCGCCGTTTCCTGGATGATGCGGTTGCGGTCGCGGAAGCTCTTCTGGGCGTTGGTGATGCGCTCCTGCAAGTCCCGCTCCCTGGTGCGGACCTGGTCGGGGTTCAGCGTGGCGCGCTGCCCGGCAAGCTGTTGCTGGAGGTCCCGCCAGGCCGCCTGCTCCTTCTGGGCGTCCTCGTTCAGCTTCTCGCGCCGCTCGCCGATCACCTTCTCCACCTGCTGGGAGGCAGTGGCGGCGCGCATGATCTCGGGCACGCCGAGCACGCCGATCACGGCGGGCGGCGGCGTGGCGCCCTTCGGCAGGGCGGGCAGCTCGGGCACCGGCACGTTGGGCAGTTGGGCGATCGACTGGTCGGACGTGTCGCCGACGCCGCCGGGCACCGCGGCCATGCCGCCCGGCAACTGCACGGGCGGCGGCGGCGGCAACGCGGTCTGCACCGGCGGGGCCGGGCGCGGCGCGGCGCGGGGGGCTGGCGCGGGTGCGGCCTGGCGGGGCGCGCCCTGCTGCGGCGGGATGAAGTAGCCCTGGGCCGCAGCCTGGCCGCCGGCGGCGAGCGCCAGGGCGGCGGCGAACAGGGCGGACCGGCGGACCGGCGGAGTGGGGGTATTCATGTTTGACAATTCAGAACCTCGTGCCGAAACCGAACCGGAAGAACTGGGTCTGGTCGTACCGCTGCTTCACCACCGCCTCCGCGAGGTCGATGTTGATCAACCCGAAGGGCGTGCGCCAGGATACGCCGACGCCCGATCCGACCCGCGGCGTGTAGTTGCCGGCGCCGACGACCCGCTGCGTCACGCCGCCCTGGATGGGGTTGTTGAAGAAATCGCGGGCGAATTGGGAGCCGGACGAATTGACGAGGGCCAACCCTCCGAGGTCCACGAAGGCGCGGCCCGACAAGCCCAGATCGGCGGAGATCGGCAGCGGGAAGCGCAGTTCGGTCGACTGGGTGTAGATGAGCTTGCCGCCGACGCTGTCGCTGCCGAAGACCACCCCGCCTTGCGCGAGCGGGACGGAGTGCGGGCCGGCGCCGCCGGACTGGAAGCCGCGCAGGTTGTCGCCGCCCAGGAAGAAGCGGTCGATGAGCTGCTCCTGCCGGTTGCTGATGTTGGCCAGGTAGCCCGTGCTGCCGGACAAGGCGATGCCCCACTCGCTGTCTCCCGTCAACCGCTCGAGCGGGATGTAGTAGGTGCCGTCGATCTTGTTGCGGACGTAGCGGGCGGTGCCGCCCAGGCCGGCGAAATCCAGGCCGTAGCGCACGACGAAGCCGGCGTGCGGGTCGGTGCGGCTGTCCCGGTAGTCCAGCGTCAGGGTCTGGCCGATCTGCGACAGGGTCGAGCCGCCAGCCTGGTTCTGGATGTAAAGGCTGGCGCCGGTGTTCACGTCGAACACCTTGCGGTCGACGAAGGAGTAGGCGATCGCCTGGCGCAGGTGGTCGTTGATCTCGTAACCCAGGCGGAGCGAGGCGCCGAGCCGCCGCTCGCTGTACTGCGAGATGTTCTGGTTGTTGTTGTTGACGTCGAAGATGTCGATGCCGCCGACCAGGTTGCGGTCGAACAGGTACGGGTCGGTCAGCGAGAAGTCGACCTCGGAGCGCCGCTGCGCCAGCACGCCGGACAGGCTGGCGTCGAGGCCGGTGCCGATCAGGTTCTTCTCGCGCAGGCCGGCGCTGAGCAGCGCGCCGGCATCCGTCGAGAAGCCGCCGCCCAGGCTGAGCTCCCCGGTCGCCTTCTCGTCCACCGCCGCCGTCACGATCACCTTGTCGGCCGTGCTTCCCGGCGAGGACGTGATGTTGACCGTGTTGAAGTACCCGAGGTCGTTCAGCCGGGCGCGTGACCGGCGGATCGCCGCCGCGTTGAAGGCGTCGCCTTCCGCAAGCTGCAACTCGCGGCGGACCACCTTGTCCTTGGTCCGGGTGTTGCCCTCGATGTCGATCCGCTCGACATAGACCCGCGGCCCCTCGGTCACGTCGAACACCAGGTCGACGGTGTGCTTCTCCTTGTCCCGGGCGATGCGCGGGCGGACCAGGACGAAGTTGTAGCCGCGGGCTTGGGCGGCGTCCTGCAACGCGGTGACGGAGCGTTCCACCGCCTCGCCGTCGTAGATCTCACCCTTCTCCACTTCGACCTGTGGCAGCAGGACGGCTCCGTCCAGGTTGCGCAGCCGGGATTCGACGCTGACGGAGCCAACCGTGTACTGCGCGCCCTCGTTGAGCGTGAAGGTGACGAAGAAGGCCGAACGGTCGGCGGCAAGCTCGGAGGTGGCGTCCCGCACCTCGAAATCGGCGTAGCCGTTCTTCAGGTAGAAACGCCGCAGCAGTTCCTTGTCGTAGTCGATGCGCGCCGGGTCGTACGTGTCGCTGCTGGAAAGGAACCGGTAGAACGCCTGCTCCCGGGAGCTGATGATCTCCCGCAGCCGGTTCTCGCTGAACGCATGGTTGCCGACGAAGGCGATGCGGCTGATCAGCGTCGACGTGCCTTCGTTGATCTCGAAGATGACGTCCACCCGGTTCTGGTCCAGCCGGACGATCTTCGGCTCCACCGTTGCGCCGAAACGGCCCTTCTTGGCGTACGCGTCCAGGATCTTCTGCCGGTCGGCCTGGGCCAGCTCCGGGGTGAACACGGCACGCGGGCGCAACTCCAGCAGCGGCCGCAGCGTGTCATCCACGATCTTGTGGTTACCCTCGAACGCGATGCGGTTGATGATCGGGTTCTCGATCACCTTGACCACGAGCGAAGCCCCGCTCCGCGTGATGGTGACGTCGCGGAACAGGCCGGTGGCGTAGAGGGTCTTGAGGCTGCGATCGATGCGGTCGGCGTCGAACCGGTCGCCCGGCACGATCAGCATGTAGGAGCGGATCGTGCCGTCCTCGATGCGCTGGTTCCCAGTCACCCGGATGTCCGACACGGTGTCCCCGGACTGCGCGGGCCTAGCCGAGGCCGCGCGCGAGGCCCGAACGGCTGCCGGGTGGCGAACGCCCTGGGCGGCCCCCTGGGCAGCCCCCTGGCTGGCCGGCGAGGCCTGGCGCTGGGCTTCCGCCAGCAACGGGATGGCAGTGCAACACGCTGTCGTGAGAAGGAGAACACAAATGCGAGACAACGGCTTCCATCCCCCGGAACCAGGCGCTTGTAAGCAAGTTAGGCCTTTTTCTCAAGGCCGAGGCACAGCCGACCGGCCAGACCTCTTGATAAGCCCGGTTTGATGGGCTGTCGCTTCCGCCGGATCGGCTTCGGCGTCAGCCGACCAGGCCGACAACCCAGCGGAACAGGCCGAGGTTGGTCAGGTCGTTCCAAGTCACGAACAGGAACAGCCCGCCGATGACGGCGAGGCCGGCGCGGAACCCATACTCCTGCGCGCGGGGCGGCAACGGCCGGCCACGCAGCGCCTCGAAGGCGTAGAACACCAGGTGCCCGCCATCCAGGATGGGAATCGGGAACAGGTTGATCAGGCCCAGGTTGACCGACAGCAGCGCCATGAAGGAGATCATGCTGCCGATGCCGTTCTGGGCGACCTGGCCGGAAAGCTGCGCGATCCGCAGCGGCCCGCCCAGCCCGGCCGCGCCACGCTGGCCCACGATGATCTGCCAAACGCCGGCAAGCGTCTGCCCCGCCACCTCCCAGGTGTGCTGCGCCCCATCGGCCACGGCCCGAAGCGGGCCGACCGGGCGCAGCGCCGCGCCGATGCCCAGCACCCCGAGCTTGCCGCCGCCGCCGTCGTCCTGCGCCGCCGGAACGGCGTCAAGCGTCCGCCGGGCGCCGGCGCGCAGCACTTCGATCTGGAGCGGCTTGCCGGCGCTCACCGAGACGATGCGGACGATGTCCTCGAAGTCGGTGATCGGCCGGCCGTTGATCGCCTCGATCCGGTCCCCGTCCAGGAGCCCGGCGTGTTCCGCGGCCGACCCGGCGATCACGGTCTGGACCACCGGCTCGCCCGGCTCGCCCTGGAGGGAGAAGGTGATGCTGAACAACACGATGGCGAGCAGGAAATTGGCGACCGGACCGGCGGCGACCACGATGGCGCGGGACAACACCGGCTTCTCGTGGAACGTCCGGCCCGCTTGCCAGGACGCGCGCACCTCCGGCGGCACGGCGCCGGGCTGCTCCTGCCCGTGCAGCTTCACGTAGCCGCCTAGCGGCAGCCAGCACAGCCGCCATTCCGTGCCCACCCGGTCGGTCCAGCGCGCCAGGGGCCGCCCGAAGCCGATCGAGAACGCTTCCACGTGCACGCCGCGCCAGCGGGCGGCCAGGTAGTGGCCCATCTCGTGGACGAACACGAGGACGCCCAGGACCAGCAGGAAGGAGCCGACGGTGCGAACCGCGTCAGGCAAGAAGCTCATCCGTCATTTCCTAAGCTGCGGGCCGGGCGCTGTGGCCCGCCACCAACTCCGCCGCGAACCTGCGGCCCGTCTCGTCCAGGCCCATCACCTCGTCCAGCGACCCGGCGGGAGGCGCCCCCATGCGGTCCAGCACGGCTTCCACGATGGCGGCGATGTCCAGGAAGCCGACGCCCCGGGCGAGGAACGCCGCGACCGCGACCTCGTTGGCCGCGTTGAGGATTGTGGGTGCGCCGCCGCCGGCCCGCAAGGCATCCCGCGCCAGGCGCAAGGCCGGGAAGCGCACCGTGTCGGGTTCGGCGAAGTCCAGCCGGGCGACGGCGGCCAGGTCCAGCCGCGGGGATGCCGTGCTGAGCCGGCCCGGCCAGGCCAGGGCGTGGGAGATGGGAATGCGCATGTCGGGGCTGCCGAGCTGCGCCAGCACGCTGCCGTCGCTGTAGCACACCATGCCGTGCACGACCGACTGGGGGTGCACCAGCACGTCGACCTGCGATTCCGGCAACCCGAACAGCCGGGACGCTTCGATCAGCTCCAGCCCCTTGTTGAACAGCGTCGCCGAGTCGATGCTGATCTTGCTGCCCATGGACCAGACGGGGTGGCGCAGCGCGGCTTCCGGCGTCGCGGCCCGCATCTCGGCCAGGGTGGCGGTGCGGAACGGGCCGCCGGATGCGGTCAGCACGATGCGCTCCACGGCCCGGCCGTTGTTCTCGGCCATCGCCTGGAAGATGGCGTTGTGCTCCGAGTCGACCGGCAACAGGGTGGCGCCGGCAATCCGGACGGCGTCCAGCATCACGTCGCCGGCGCAGACCAGGGCTTCCTTGTTGGCGAAGGCGATGACGCCGCCGCGGCGGATGGCGGCAAGCGTCGAGGGCAGGCCGGCCGCGCCGGCGATCGCCGCCATGGTCCAGTCCACCGGCATGGCCGCCGCCTGGGTGACCTTGTCGGCGCCGGCAGCGGTGCGGACGGGATGGCCGGACAGCGCGGCCCCCAGCGCCGCGTGCTGCGCCGGGTCGCTGATGACGGCGAGCTCGGCGCCGAGCGCCACGGCCTGCTGGGCCAGCAGGGCAGCGTTGCGCCCGCCGGTCAGGCAGCGCACCCGGTAGCGGTCGCGGTGGGCGAGCAGCAGGTCCACCGTGCTGCGGCCGACGCTGCCGGTGCTGCCGAGGACGGTGACCGTTCTCATGGGGACGCGAACCCTGCCCAAAGCGCGAGGGCTGCGCCGGACAGCACGGCTGCCGCCATCAACCCGTCCAGCCGGTCCAGCAGCCCGCCGTGGCCCGGTATCGAGCGGCCAGAATCCTTGACCCCGTAATGGCGCTTCAACGCGCTCTCCCCAAGATCGCCCAGTTGCGAGGCGATGCCCAGCCCGGCCGCCGCCATGGCCCACCAGGCATTCACCCGCGTCACGAGCATTCCCCCCACAACGGCCGCCAGGAGCCCGCCGGCCGCGCCGCTCCACGTCTTACCGGGGGAAATGGCGGGAGCCAAACGCGGCCCGCCGACCACCCGGCCGGCCACGTAGGCGCCGATGTCGCTGCACCATACGACGAGGAGCAGGAACAGCACCGGGCGCAGCTCCATCCGGCGCAACGCCCAGAGCGACGCGGCGGCGGCGGCGGCGTAGAGCAGGCCCAGGAGGAGGGGCAGCCTGTGCCAGCGGCACATCGCGCCCCACTCCCAGCCGGCGCCCCCGAAAGCGGCGGCGAGCAGCAGGCCGTAGGGCCAGCCGCCCAGCCAGACGGCGAGCAGCACGACCGGCGCCAGCACCGCCGCCGAGAGCACGCGGAGGCGGAGGTCCGCCCAGCGCGCCCGGTGCGCCCGGCCTGGCGCGTCAGCCAGGGCGGACGCCGAACCGCCGCTCACGCCGGGCGAACTCGGCCAAGGCGGCGACGAAATCGGCCTCGCCGAAATCCGGCCACAGCACGTCGGTGAACACCAGCTCGGCATAGGCGGATTGCCACAGCAGGAAGTTGCTGAGCCGGTGCTCGCCGCTGGTGCGGATCACCAGGTCCGGGTCGGGCATGCCGGCGGTCGCGAGGAAGCCGGCGAAGCTGGTCTCGTCCAGGTCCTCGAGGTCGAGCGAGCCATCCCGCACGGCCGAGGCGGCGCGCCGGGCGGCGGCGGCGATCTCGCCCCTGGCACCGTAGGACAGGGCGATGTTGAGGTTGAGACGTCCGTTGCCGGCCGTTTCGCGCTCGGCGCAGTCCAGGTCGGCGCGGACCTCGGCGGAGAAGCGGGTGGGGTCCCCGATGACCCGGATGCGCACTCCCTGGGATTTCAGCTCGGCCAGCTCGTGCCGGAGGTAGTGCCGGAGCAGCCCGGTGAGGTCGAGCACCTCCGTTTGCGGCCGGCTCCAGTTCTCGCTGCTGAAGGCATAGAGCGTCAGCCAGCCGACGCCGTTGCGGGTGGCCGCCTCGATGGTGCGGCGCACAGCCTGCGCCCCGGCGCGATGGCCGGCCACCCGGGGCAGCCCGCGGGCGCCGGCCCAGCGGCCGTTGCCATCCATGATGACGGCGACGTGGGACGGCACCGAAGGCCGGGCCGCTTGCGGCGCCGGGCGGCTGGGATACACGTTCACCGTCGCGTCCTGCGCTTCCAGGCCTAAACCTGCTTGATTTCGCGTTCTTTTTCGACGAGTCCCTCATCGATGCGCTTGATGAACTGGTCCGTCAGCCTTTGCACCTCTTCGGACCAGGTCTTGGCCTCGTCCTCGCCGATCTCGTGCTTCTTCTCGGCGGCCTTGACCTGCTCCATGCCGTCCCGCCGCACCCCGCGCACCGCGACCCGGGCGCCTTCGCCGTAGCGGCCGGCCGCGCGCGCCAGCTCCACCCGGCGCTCGGCCGTCAGCTGCGGGATCGGCACCCGCACCACCTGCCCGTCCGCTGCCGGGTTCAGCCCCAGGCCGAAGTCGCGGATCGCCCGTTCCACCGCGCCGACCAGGGTCTTGTCCCACACCTGCACCGTGATCATGCGCGATTCGGGCACGCCGATGGTGCCGACGGTGGTGATCGGCACCTCCGTGCCGTAGGCTTCGACCTTCACCGGCTCCAGCAGGGCCGGGTTGGCGCGGCCGGTGCGCAGCCCGGCGAAGTCGCGCCGCATGGTCTCCATCGCGCCTTCCATGCGCCGCTGCAAATCGGCCTTCAGCGCGGTCAGGTCGGCGGGCACAGGATCACCTCTTGGAACGGACGGCGCATCTAAGACCTTTCGACGATGGTGGTGAAGCGTCCTTCACCGCGCATGACCTGGGCGAAGGCGCCGGCCGCATGGATGTTGAACACGATGATCGGCAGGCCATTCTCCCGCGCGACGCTGATGGCGGCGGCATCCATCACCGCGAGGTCCCGGGCAAGCACGTCGTGGTAGGTCAACTGCTCGTAGCGCTCGGCTTCCGGGTGCTTGCGCGGGTCGGCGGCATAGACCCCGTCCACCTGGGTGCCCTTGAGCAGGAAGTCGCATCCCATCTCCGCGGCGCGCAAGGCGGCGGCAGTGTCGGTCGTGAAGAAGGGGTTGCCGGTGCCCGCGGCGAAGATCACCACGCGGCCCTTCTCCATGTGGCGCATCGCCCGGCGGCGGATGTAAGGCTCGCACACGCTGGCCATCGGGATGGCGGACTGCACCCGGGTCGGCACGCCGATCCGCTCCAGCGCGTTCTGCACGCCGAGCGCGTTCATCACCGTCGCGATCATGCCCATGTAGTCGGCTTGCGCCCGGTCCATCCCCTTGGCTGCGGCCGCCATGCCGCGGAAGATGTTGCCGCCGCCGACCACCAGGCAGACTTGGTGGCCCGTGCGGCTGACATCGGCCACGTCGGTGGCGATCCGCAGCAGGGTGTCGCCGTCCAGGCCGTAGTCCCGCTGGCCCATCAGGGCTTCTCCGGACACTTTCAAGAGAACGCGTTTGTGCTCCAGCGCGCCAGTCATGGTCGTCCTTTGGTCGCCGTTCGGGTCCTCCTCCAGTGGAGGTAACGAGGACGCGACGCACCGTAGTGTCAGGCGCTTCGTCTCACAAGATGCCCGGCGCCGTACAACCGTGTGGACGGTGCCTTGAGTCAATGGGCGGACGCGCCCTCCGCCCCGATGCCGGTCTGCGCCCGGATGTACTGCCCCTCGAACCGCTCCGCCTCGGTCCGGGCCTGCACGCCGCGGTCCATCAGCGAAACCAGCCAGCAGGCGCAGAAGGCGAGCGGCATGGAGAAGATCGCGGGCGAGTTGTAGGGGAAGATGCCAGCCGGGAAGCCCAGCACGTCATGCCAGATCGACGGGCTGAGCACCGTCAGCGTGAACGCCGTGAGGAGGCCCGCCCAGCCCCCGGCCATGGCGCCCCGCGTCGTCAGCCCCTTCCAGTACATGGACAGCAGCAGCACGGGGAAGTTGCAGGACGCGGCGATGGCGAAGGCCAGGCCCACCATGAACGCCACGTTGACCTTCTCGAACAGCACGCCCAGCACGATGGCCAGGACGCCCAGGCAGACCGTGGCGATCTTGGACACCCGGACCTCCGACCCGTCGCTCACCTGGCCCCGGCGCAGCACGCTGGCGTAGATGTCGTGGCTGATGGCGCTGGCGCCCGAAAGGGTCAGCCCGGACACGACGGCCAGGATGGTGGCGAACGCCACGGCGGAGATGAAGCCGAACAGCGCATCCCCGCCGACGGCCTGGGCCAGCAGGATGGCGGGCATGTTGCCGCCGCCCTTGAGGCCGGCCGCCGCGGTGAACCCGGCCGCGCCTGGATGGGCCGCGTAGTCCGGGTTGGTGCCGACCAGCACGATGGCGCCGAAGCCGATGATGAAGGTCAGGATGTAGAAGTAGCCGATCAGCGTCGTCGCGTAGAACACGCTCTTGCGCGCGGCCCGGGCGTCCCGGACGGTGAAGAAGCGCATCAGGATGTGCGGCAGCCCGGCGGTGCCGAACATCAGGGCGAGCCCGAGCGAGATCGTGTTCACCGGGTCGGACACGAAAGCGCCCGGCGCCATGATGGCCGCGTGCTTGGGATGCACCTCCACCGCGCGGGCGAACAGGGCGAGCGGGTTCCAGCCGAACGTTCGCAGCACGGTGGCGGCCATGAAGGAGGCGCCGCCCAGCAGCAGCACCGCCTTGATGATCTGCACCCAGGTGGTCGCCAGCATGCCGCCGAAGGTGACGTAGCAGACCATCAGCACGCCCACGAGCACCACGGCGTAGATGTAGTCCAGCCCGAACAGCAGCTTGATCAGCTGCCCGGCGCCGACCATCTGCGCGATCAGGTAGAACGCCACCACGACCAGGGTGCCGCTGGCCGACAGCACGCGCATCGGCGTCTGCCCCAAGCGGTAGGACACCACGTCCGAGAAGGTGTACTTGCCCAGGTTGCGCAGCCGCTCCGCCATCAGGAACATGACGATCGGCCAGCCGACCAGGAAGCCGATGGAGTAGATCAGCCCGTCATAGCCGTTGGCATAGACCAGCGCCGCGATGCCGAGGAACGATGCGGCGGACATGTAGTCCCCCGCGATCGCCAGGCCGTTCTGCCAGCCGGTGATGCCGCCGCCCGCGGCATAGAAGTCCGCCGTGGACTTGGTCCGCCGCGCGGCCCAGTAGGTGATGCCCAGCGTCATCAGCACGAAGCCGAGGAACAGCGCGATGGCGACCAGGTTCAGCGGCTGCTTCTCCGCCTGCCCCAGGTCCGGCCCGGCCGCGCGGGCGGCGCCGGCGAGCAGCGTGAGCGCCCCGGCGCCCCCCAGGCTGCGCATCCGGCTCATCGCATGCCTTCGGCGAGGGCGCCGCGGACGGGGGCCAGGCTGGGACGGGCCTGCCCGACGATCTCCGCCGTCAGCCGGTCGAACTCGCCGTTCGCCCGCACGACGTAGACGCCGGTGAGGACGACCGCCAGCACGATCACGCCCAACCCGAGCGGGAAGGCCAGCGTCAACGGGCCGCCGCCGAGCGGCTGCGCCAGGGCGGCGCGGTCGAATGCGACGAGGACCATGAACGCGCCGTAGACCGCCATCATGATGGCGGCGAGCGTCCAGCCGAAGCTGGTCCGCTTGCGCGTCAGCTCCTCGAACGCAGGATGGTTGCGGATGCGCGACAGCTCGCTGGCGTTCATGGCGGATGCTCTTCCCGGATGGCGGACGTTATGTGCCCGCTCGCAGTCTCATTTCCGGCACTTTGCACGGGCGATAAGCCCGGGATCAAGCCTTTATGGACGGCCCGCCGAAGATTTGGCGGGCCAAGCACCCTTGCCTGGCGACCGGCCGCTAGGGTCGGTCGATGCTTCAGACGTACTTGACGAGCCACACCCCGAGCACGGCGAGCACCGCGGTGCCGGCGAGCAGCCACGGCAGCCGTTGGTCGATGAAGGTGCGGGCCGAATCGCCGAATAGCCTCAGCAAAACCGCCCACAGGAAGAACCGGACCCCCCTCGTGAGCGCACTCGCCCACACGAACGTCAGGAAATCGAACCGCACCGCGCCCGAGGCGATGGTGATGATCTTGTAGGGGATGGGCAGAAGCCCCTTGATCAGGATGACGGAAAGCCAGACCCCGGACGAACGCTGCACGAAGGCGTCGTAGGTGCCCTCGTAGTTGTACAGCCGAAGCAACGGCAACGCGATCTGGTCAAACAGCGCATAGCCGATCAGGTAGCCGAGCATGCCGCCCGCCACGCTGCCCACGGTGCAGATCGCGGCGTAGCGGAAGGCCCGGTCCGGCCGCGCCAGCGCCATCGGGATCAGCAACGCGTCGGGCGGCACCGGGAAGAAGCTGCTTTCGGCGAAGGCGATGGCCGCCAGCCACCAGGGCGCGCGTGGGCTGGCGGCGAGCAGCAGCACACGGTGATACAGCCTGCGGAACATTGCGCTGCCATCGCATAACCGTCGCCCGGTGACAATCGTTTGGCAGCCGCCCGGCCCTGCCGTTAGGGTCGGGACGACCAACGCCGAGGTGGCCTCGCATGCGCCGTGCCGTTCCCGTCCTGCTGCTGCTCGCACTTGCGGCGGCAGCGCCCGCCCACCCGAAGGCGCCGCACGGCAAGACCGTCCCCGCCCATGGCGACCCTCCCGCCCACAGCGATGCCCCCGCCCGCAACGGGCCGCCGCACGCGTGGCTGTTCGGCACATGGACGGGAGGATTGTTCCCCGTGCTGGACACCATGCTGGCGCAGGACTGCCGCACGCAGCCGACGGTGGCGTTCGGCCAGGACGCGGTCGGCCACGCCACCCTGCTGGGCAGCTCCATGGCCCAGCGGGTGATCGAGACGGTGCGCACCTCCCCGTCCGGTGCGGAGTTCCGCTTCGCGCCCGCCGAGGGCGACGCGGCCGGGTTCGGCTGCGACGACGCCAACGTGCTGCACGTGGCGAGGGAGACGGGGGACGAGATCAGCTTCCCGCACTGCGCCGCCTTCCCCTACAAGCTCCAGCGCTGTTCCCGGCGCTGACGCGTGCCTGCCGCCTGCCGCCTGGCGCAACGGTTCGGGCCGGTGCGGCCGGCACCGCATGGGCGCCGCTCACGCCGGCAGGATCACCAGCGCCTTGACCCCGCCCCCGGCCCGGTTGGCCAGCACGACGTCCCCGCCATGCGCGCGGACGATGTTGCGGGCGATCGGCAGGCCGAGGCCGGTGCCGCCGGTTTCGCGGTTGCGGCTCGGCTCCAGGCGGTGGAACGGCTCGAACACACGTTCCAGCTCGCCGGGCGGGATGCCCGGTCCGTCATCCTCCACCAGCACGGTCACCGTTCCGGACGCCGGGCGGGTCAGCGACACGCGCGCGGCGGCGCCGTAGGTCAGCGCGTTCTGCACCAGGTTGGACAAGGCGCGCTTCAGCGCCACCGGGCGGGCGCGCACCACCTGGTGGTCCGGCCCGTCGTACCGGGTGGCGTCGGCGGCGTCCGGGCGGGCGTCCACCGCTTCGTCCAGGATGGTGCGCAACAGCTCGGCCAAGTCCAGCGCGGCCGGCGCTTCCGCGTTGGCGTCGTCGCGGCCGAAGGCGAGCGTCGCGGCTACCATCGCTTCCAGCTCGTCCAGGTCGGCGAGCATCTTGCGCTGCTGCTCCTCGTCCTCCATCCACTCCGCCCGCAGCTTCAGCCGGGTGATGGGAGTGCGCAGGTCATGGCCGATCGCGGTCAGCATGAACGTCCGGTCACGCACGAAGCGGCGGATGCGCTCGGCCATGATGTTGAAGGCGCGTGCCGCCGTGACGGCCTCGACCGTGCCGGTTTCCGGCAGCGGCGGCGTGTTCACGTCCATGCCGAGCCGGTCGGCCGCCGCCGCCAGGTCCCGCATCGGGGCGCTGAACTGGCGCACCGCCCAGATCACCAGGGCCGCCGCCGCGATCGTCATCAGCACGAAGGCGACGAGGAAGGTTTCCGACAGGAACGGCAGCCCGTGCCGCACCACGACGTGCAGGTTCAGCCATTCCCCGCTCGGCAGCCGCATGCTGACGAGCAACTGTCCGTCGCCGGGGAAGCCGCGGATCATCAGGTCCCGCCAGTGCAGGCCTGGCGGCATGGGGGAGAACTGCATGCTGATCCGCAGCAGGCGCTGCACCGGCGGCGGCGCGGGCTCCAGGTCGCTGGCGACGGGAGCGGCGTCCAGCGAGGCGGTGATGCTGGAAGACGGGTCGAGTTCCTTGACGGCCGCCTGCCGCTCATCCGGAGGGGCCATGGCGACCGAGCGGTAAACGCTGCCGATGCGCAGCCCGAGCGACTGCGCGAACGCCAGGCGTTGCAGGTCCTGCCGGTCGAGGGTGTAGATCAGCAGGCCGCCGCCCTGCACCAGCGCCAGACCGGCCAGCAGCATGGCGGCCGTGCGGTTGGCCAGGCTGCGCGGCCAGAAGCGGAGCTTCACGCCCGCTGCACGTCGGCGGCCAGCACGTAGCCGCCGCCGCGCACCGTCTTGATCAGCTGCGCCTGCCGCCCGTCATCCTCCAGCTTGCGGCGCAGGCGGCTGATCGCGACGTCGATGGCGCGGTCGAACGGCCCTGCCTGCCGGCCCCGCAGCAGGTCGAGCAGCATGTCGCGCGTCAGCACCCGGTTGGCCCGCTCGACCAGCGCCACCAGCAGGTCGTACTCGCCGCCGGTCAGCGGCACCTCGACCCCGTCGGAGTTCAGCAGCCGGCGGCGCGGCGGCTCCAGCGTCCAGCCGGCGAACCGCAGGCAGGCGGTGTCCTCCATCCGGTGGCCGCCGCCTTCGGACGTGCGGCGCAGCACGGCGCGCATCCGGGCCAGCAGCTCGCGGGGGTTGAACGGCTTGGGCAGGTAATCGTCGGCGCCCAGCTCCAGGCCGATGATGCGATCGGTTTCCTCGCCCATCGCGGTCAGCATGATGATCGGCACGTCGCCCTGGGACCGCATCCACCGCGCCAGGTCGAGCCCCCCCTCGCCCGGCAGCATCAGATCCAGCACGACGAGCTGGAAGTGCCCGGTGGACCATGCGCGCCGGGCGTCCCGCGCATCGCGCACGGCGGCGACGCGGAAGCGCTGGCGCTCCAGGAAGCGGGCCAGCAGGTCACGGATCTCGCGGTCATCATCCACGACCAGGATGTGCGGCATTGTTTCCATGCCATCACACTAGGCCCGGGCGGCCCGGGGCGGGAGGCGGCGTTGCATTCCGTTGCACTTTGCCCCACGCGCGGCGGGGCGGCCGGGGCAGGATGGCGTCAGTCGCTTCCATGGAGTTCGCTGATGGGTCGGTTCACGTTGCTCGCCTTGGCTGCCGTCGCCGTCATCGGCGGCGGGATCGCCGCTGTCGGAACACAGGTGCAGGCACAAGGCGCGCCGCCGATGGAGCGGCCCGGGATGGAGCGGCCCGGAATGGACCGGCCCGCGATGGACATGCGCCGGCCCGGCGAGGATGGCCCGATGCGGGGGCGCATGGGCAACATGATGCACCGGATGCGGCAGTTCTCCCTGATCTACCCGTCCTCCGACCGCGCGCTGTCCGGGGCGGACGTGCAGAAGATCGCGGAAGGCTTCCTGCTGTTCAACGGCAACCACACCTGGAAGGTGACCGAAGTGGCGGAGGAGCCGGACCGGGTGACGTTCGCCCTGGCCACCCCGGACGGCACGGCGATCGCGCATTTCGCGATGAACCGGCACACCGGCCGGCCCGAGCGGTTGAACTGAGCCCGGCGGGGACGCCCCGCCCGCCGGGGTGACGCTTCCCCCCTCACGCCCTCGCCGCGCCGGACCGGCTGGCGCGGCTGCTCCGGCATCACTGGCGGTGCCCGGCCGGCCAGAGTAACCAACTCTTCATCCCGGACGTGCACCATGCATGTGTGTCCCAACGATCCAACCCGGCCTATCAGCCAACCACCTTCCTCGAACGGGGAGCCTCCGTGCCGTTCACCACGCCGGTCCTGGCGGGCACGCGCGTGCGCCCGGCGGATCGCGTCGGGCTGGAGCTGATCGTGCCCAATCCTTCGGGCGGGCGTGGTGACTACATCCTGCCTTGGACCGGCTTGCGGAGCCTGTACTGCCCCACGGTGCATGACACGAAGCTCACCGAGCGCATCATGGCGCTGCCCAGCGTGAGCCCGGCCAGCATCCGCGGGGCCGCTCGGCAGCTCGCCTCCGAAGGGCTGGCCGGCCGGGCGGCCAGCGCGGCGGCAAGGGCGGCGAAGGCGGGGGAAGCCGAGAGCCAGCTCTACACCAACTTCCAACTGCTGCTCGGCCTGGTCCAGCAAGCCGAGCCCCCCGGCACGTGCAGGGTGCCGCCGGAGGAGGACACGCCAGCCGAGTTGGAGAAGCGGGCCAGGCGCACCATCGCCCTGCTAGCGCCGCGGCTGCGCCAAAGCACCGAGGCGATCGCCGCGGGGCTGGAAGAACTGGCAGCGTTGCTCGGCCCGATAGGACTCGGCGACCGGGTGACGCGGGCGCGGCTGCCGCATGCCATCGCGATGCTGAAGTTGCTGCGGCGGGACGTGGCGGCGCTGCCCATGCAAGCGGCGCCGCCCGTGCAAGACGATGACCACGTCACCGAGTTGGTGCACATGGTCGTATCCACCGCCGATGCGACGCTGATCTACGCCGCCGCGACCCTGCTGGAAGCCCGGGAAGCAGCCGCGCACATCCTCCCCCTGCTGATCAACTGGCTCGCTGACCCGCTGACCCTGGGCCGCCAACTGACCCGCACCGACTGGTTGATGGACGGGTGGGAGCGCATTTGCCGGGTTTGGACGGCAGCGGTGACGCCGGCCGAGCGTCTTGAGGCCCTGGGCGAGATCGCCGCGCTGCTGCCGATCATTCCCAAGGAAGCGGGAGACTGGGTCGGCTTCCATGTCGAGTTCGAGCGGGCGCCGCGCACGCAGCGCTTCGTGGTCCGGCATGAGGACTGGCGCACCGGGCTGTGCGTGCAGGACACGATCGCGCGCAACGAGGCGCTGCTGGCGTCATGAGCACCTTGGCAATGGAAGGCGGCGCGGCGGTGCGCCAGGTGCAGGCCAGCATCGTGCAGGCGCCGGACGCGCAGATCACCCGCATCGTCGCGATGGTGGATGCCATGCCGTCCCGCGGGCAGGCGGATTCGCTGATCGCCCCGCTCCGCCAGCGGCTGGCGCAACTGCGTCCGCAGCGTCCGTTCGGCTTCATCCGGCTGCTGTTCACCCCGTTGGACCCGGTGATCGTGCCGCCGGGACGGTGGCGACGGGGCGATGCCGGCGTGCCCCGGACCGTTCTCGCCCCGATCGGCGCCGCGATCCGGGCAAACCTGCCATTGCCCGGCGGGCAAGAGGCCGGCGCCGTGTCCGTGTATCCGGACGGCATCGGCGCTGCCGGCGCGGCGATCTGGCCGGCGGCCGCCGCCATCCTGGACCGCCTGCCGCCGCCGGAGAACTGGCAGCACGAGTCCGGGCTGTCTTCCGGGGACTACGCCGGCCTTGCCGCGGCGATCGCGGCGGTGCTCGCGGACGCCCCGGCCATCGATGCGCTGGCGGCGGCCAGGCACTCGCCGCCGGATGAGGCGGTGCGCGCGGTGCTGTCCCGCGCCGAACGCCGCGGCAGCGCCGCAGCCGCGGCCATGACCGCGGTGCTGCTGGCGCGGCTGGCATTGCCGGGCCAGGTGCTGGCGTTGAGTTCGCCGGGGGCCGGCACGCAGCGGTCCGCCAACAACGCCATGGAGTACGCCTTGAGCAGCTTGCAAGCGGCGGCCGGCGCCGAGGATGCGGATCTGACGGAAGCGGCCTTGGACGCGGCGAGGGTTGCGGCGATGCTTGCCGGGCTGGAAGGCACTGCGAGCACCGAGCAGCGGCGCCGGATCGACGCGATCCGGCGTGAAGCCGATGCGCTCTGCTTGGCGCGCTTCGAGCGGGCCGCGGCGGCGGCCATGTCGGACATCGGCACGGCAACCACCGCCGCGAACTGCGACGAGGCGCTTGCCGCGCTGGAAACCGACGCGCGGGATCTGCGCCGGCTGGAAAGCGCCGCCCGGCGCCTCGGCAGCGGCGAACAGTACGACGCGATGCTGCGAGGGCTCTCGGCCGCGGCCAGAACCGGCGGCAACGGAATGGGACTGGCCGACCGGGTGCGCCTTGTCGAGATCCTGGCGGGTCCGGACGAGGCGCTGGCGCTGCTGGCGGCGCCGTTGCCCTGACCCGTGCCGCTTAGCGGTGGAAGAAGGGCACCAGCTCCCAGATCGGACGCTCCGCCTCGAATTGCGCCTGCGCCCTGGAAAGGCCGATGTCCTTCAACTCCCGGTCGTCGAGCGCGGCCAGTCTGCGGCGGGTGACGGCGTCGGCACGGGCGGCGGCCAGGCGCTGCCAGGCACGCGACACCCGGTCCTGCCAGCGTGGCTGGGCCGCTGCCGGCCGGAACCGGATGATCGTCTGCGACATGGGCGCCTCCTGCAATGGAAGCGGCACTGTGCGCGTGCCCGCTGCATCAGGAAAACGAATTGCCCTGATAGCACGGATCAGCGATGTTGATGAGCATGACCACCGCCCCCGCCATTGATCCCGCCCTTCTGCGTGCATTCGCCTTTATCGCGGAGGAAGGCAGCTTCACCCGTGCAGCCGAGCGGGTCGGGCGAACCCAATCGGCCGTGTCGATGCAGGTGCAGCGGCTGGAAGCGCTGCTGGGGGAGACGCTGCTGCTGCGCGGCAAAGGCGGCGCGGTGCACCTGACCAGCCACGGCCGTTACCTGCTGGACCGGTCACGCGAGGTGCTCGCGCTGAACGACGAGATCTGGAGCGCGTTCCGCAACCCGGCGGTGCACGGCACGGTGCGGCTGGGCACGCCCGACGACTACGCCTTGCGCTACCTGCCGGGCGTGCTGCGGCGCTTCGCGCTGGCGCAGCCGGCAGTGGACGTGGACGTCCTGTGCGCACCCTCGCAGGACGTGGTGCGGCGGCTCAAGGACGGCGAACTGGACCTGACGCTGTGTTCCGACGGTCACGCGCCGCGCGGGTGGGACCGGGTGCAGCTGTGGGAAGG
This sequence comes from uncultured Acetobacteraceae bacterium, assembly GCA_964245075.1. Taxonomy (GTDB): domain Bacteria; phylum Pseudomonadota; class Alphaproteobacteria; order Acetobacterales; family Acetobacteraceae; genus LMUY01. Next base: position 9,746 of record CAXTLC010000052.1, on the reverse strand, counting down.
GCCGCTGCGCTGGATCACGGCCGTCCGGCACGCGCCGCACCGGCTGGACCCGCTGCCCCTGGCCTTGGCGATGGAGACCCACGGCTGCACATGGCGCCGCCATGCGTTGACGGCGCTGGACCGTGCGGGCCGGCGCCACCGGGTCGCCTACACCAGCGCGTCCCTGGCCGGGACCCACGCGCCGGTCATGGCGGGGCTGGCGGTCACCATCTCCAACGTGGAAACCTTGCCGGAGGGTCTCCGCCTCGTGCCCGGCGGCGAGTTGCCGCCGCTGCCGAACTCCGCGATCCACCTGCTCAAGGGGCGCAACCCGGCCCAGCCGGTGACGGACATGCTCGCCGCCCATATCGCCGCGACCTTCGAGGAGGAGATGCGGCGGCCGGATGCCGGGTGACTGATGCCGGTGACGGGCGCCCGCCTTACTCCGCGGCCATCGCCGGCGCCGGCGGCAGCAGGCGCTTGGGCGCGATGTAGCCGTTGTGGTCCATGCCGACTCCGGCCGAAGCCGCCTGCGCCGCGATCTCCGCCGCCCAGGTGACGTGCTTGCGGCCGTCGCCGGCCACGATCACGGCGATCTCCACCGGGGCGTCGCCCACGGCGGTGATCGAGCGCCAAACGCCGGGCGGCACGGAGAACAGGTCCTGCGCCTCCACCCGCACCGTCGTTTCCGCGCCGGGCTGGTTCAGGGTGAGGCTCCACGCGCCCTTGAAGCCGATCAGCACCTGCTTCTCCGCCAGGCGGAACGGTCCGACCGTGTTGCCGGGCTCCAAGCGAAGGAACTCGACGGAGAAGCCGTGCGGGTTGGCCACGGGCACGTCGTGGTCCCGGTCCTCCGTCATGCCGTAGCCCAGCACGGGTGCCAGCGCGCTCGCGTGCCCGGGCAGGCAGCTATCCAGCAGCGCGCGGGACGACCATTGGCGGTCGGCGGCCGCCACTACGCGCTTGCGCATGTCGGCCACGGCATAGCGGCGCAGGCCGTCGATCGTCGGGCGGTCCACGGGTTGCAGCAGCCGCTCCGGCGGCGGCTTGGGCGCGCCGGCCTCGGTATCGACCAGCATGTTGTCGTCCGTCAGGTACAGCCCGTACCGCGCCGCCGTTTCCAGGACGGAGGGGTGCCAGATGATGCCCCCCGTGTCGTCGCCGCCCAGCGCGGTGAAGATCCAGCCATCGACGGCGCCGGTGTTGGTGAAGCCGCGGAAGATCCAGGTGGGGATGCTGACCACATCGCCGGGCCGGCCGACGATCTCGCCATCCGTGCCGTCCGCGCCCCAGCGGAACGTCCATTCGCCCTCGTAGATCATGAACACCTCGGCGGTGTAGTGGACGTGCAGGTTGTTGACCGTGCCGGGCGGCATCGCCGCCACGCCGAGGGAGAAGCCGTGCGGCTCCACCAGGTTCACCACCTGGTCGCCGGACTGGGTCACCCCGGCGCCGATCAGGGAGTAGTTCTCCTTGCGGGTCGAGCCGGGCATCTTGCAATCGATGAAGGCGACCTTGCAGGCCACCATGTCGGACCGCTTGACCAGCCGCTCGCGCGCCTCGACCCCGGTCAGTGCCGCGTCGCTCATGTTGCTCTCCATCATTCGCCGGGCACAAGCTCCGGCATCGGTGTGGTGACGGGCTGCAAGCGCAACCCGCTCTCGGCATCGAACAGGTGCAAGCGGCGGCGGTCGGCTCCCAGGCCGACATTCGCGCCGTATGCCGCGCTGAACCCGCGCTCGGTGCGGGCGATCACCCGGACGTCGCCCACCTGGGCGGTGACCAGCACCGCCTCGCCGGTCAGTTCGGTGGTGAACACGGTGCCCGCGATGTTGCCCTCGCCCGGCGCCGTGATCACCATGCATTCGGGCCGCACGCCCAGCACCACCCCGTCCCGCGTGCCGGCCCCGGCCCCGGCCAGGCGCACGCCGGGGGCCACGAACTCCCCGTCCACCAGGGCGCCGGGAATCAGGTTCATGGGCGGCGAGCCGATGAACCCGGCGACGAACAGGTTGGCGGGATGGTCGTACACCTCGGCCGGCGGGGCGATCTGCTGCACCACCCCGTTCCTCATCACGGCGACGCGGTGGGCCAGCGTCATCGCCTCGATCTGGTCGTGGGTGACGTAGATCGTGGTGATGCCCAGCTCGTGCTGGAGGTGCTTGATCTCGGCCCGCATGGTCACGCGCAGCTTGGCGTCCAGGTTGGACAGCGGCTCGTCCATCAGGAACACGGCGGGGGTGCGGACGATGGCGCGGGCCAGCGCCACGCGCTGCCGCTGCCCGCCCGACAGCTCCCGCGGGCGGCGGTGCAGCAGGGCGCCCAGCTCGACCTTGCGCGCCGCGTCGGCGACCCGCGCGTCCCGGTCCGCCCGGGGGACGCCGCGCACGCGCAAGGGGTAGGCGATGTTCTCCCCCACCGTCAGGTGCGGGTAGAGGCCGTAGTTCTGGAACACCATGGCGATGTCCCGGTCCTTCGGCATCACGTCGTTGACGCAGCGCTCGCCGATCCAGATCTCGCCAGCCGTTGGCTCCTCAAGGCCCGCCACCATGCGCATGGTGGTGGTCTTGCCGCAGCCGGACGGCCCCAGCAGCACCAGGAACTCGCCATCCGCCACCGTCAGCGACTGCCGGGCGACCGCGACGAAGCTGGCCCAGCGCTTCTCGACGTCCTTCAGCACGACCTGCGCCATCAGCGGACCGCTCCCATCGTCATGCCTTGCACGAAATGCTTCTGCACCAGCAGCGCCAGCACGATCATCGGCGCCATGATCAGCAGCCCGGCGGCGGACAGCAGGTTCCACTGCATGCCTTCCTGCCCGTTGAACAGCTGCAATCCGACCGGCAGCGTCACCGCGTCGCGCCGGGTCAGGATCAGCGCGAACAGGAACTCGTTCCACGAGATGATGAAGGCGAAGATCGCCGCCGTGACGATGCCGGGCGCCGCCATCGGCAGCACGACCCGGCGCAGCACCTGCAACCGGGTGGAGCCGTCGACCAGCGCCGCTTCCTCCGTTTCCAGCGGGATGCCGTCCACGAAGCCCTTGATCATCCAGACCGCGAACGGCATCACGATGGCGGTGTCCACCAGGATCAGCGCCGGGCGGGTGTCCAGCATGCCCAGCGAGCGGAACATCAGGAAGAACGGCAGCACGATCACCACGGCGGGGACGAACTGGGTCGCCAGGATGGTCACCAGCATGGCCCGCTCCCCCGCCATGCGGAAGCGCGAGAACGCATAGGCGGCGCACGTCGCGAGCGGGATGGAGATCACCACCACGCAGGTCGAGACGATCGCGCTGTTCAGCAGCTTCTGGTGGATCAGGTACGGCGCCTGGAAGATGGTGGCGAAGTTCTCCAGCGTGGGGGCGAAGAACAGCTTGAGCTGGAACACGTCCACGCCCGTCTTGAACGCCGCCAGGGCGATCCAGACGATCGGCAGCAGCACGATGGCGCCCGCCAGCACCACCAGGCCGTCCTGCACCCAGCGCCACGGGCCCCTGGTCCTCATGCCGCCCTCCGGAACACGAACTTGATGTAGAGGAAGGTCAGCACCAGCATGGGCACCACCATCAGCCAGGACACGCCGGCGGCATAGCCCATGTCGTAGTATTTGAAGCCGTTCAGGTAGGCGTAGTACACCAGCGTCTGCGTCGCGTGGCCGGGGCCGCCCTGGGTCAGCATGAAGATCACGTCGAACTGCTTCAGCGCGAAGATGGTCTTCAGGATGACCACCACCGTCAGCACCGGGCGCAACTGCGGGATGATGATGCCGAACAGGATGCGCCAAGCGGGCGAGCCGTCCATCTGCGCCGCTTCCACCGTCTCCTGCGGCAAGGACGCCAGGCCGCCCACCAGGATCAGCGTCATGAACGGGGTCCAGGCCCACACGTCGGCCATGACCATCGCGGAAAAGGCGAGCGCGGGGGTGGACAGCCAGTTGATGCCGGCCAAGGGCGGGATCAGCGTGCCGAACAAGGCGGCAAACAGGCCGAACTCGGGGTTGAACAGGAAGCGCCAGGAGATGCCGACCAGGGCCGGGCTCATGGCGAACGGCAGGATGAGCAGCGTCTGCACGCCTCGGCGCAGCAATCCACCGCTCACCAGCAGCAGCGCCAGGCCCAGCGCCAGGCAGGTGGTGAAGGCGACGGACAGCAGCACGAACAGCGCGCTGTTGCCGACCGAGAGCCAGAACTCCGCGTTGCCGAACGCCTGGGCGTAGTTGGCGACGCCGACGAACGGCCCGGGCAGCGGCGAGCGTGCCAGCCGCCAGGTGCGGAACGACAGCATGAGCGAGTAGGCCAGCGGCCACAGCGCCGTGCCCGCCACCACCAGCATGGCCGGCAGCACCAGCAGGTACTTGACCTGGCCGTCCCGCAACTCCGGCAGGCGCACGCGCCGCCGGGGGAGGAGCGCCGCCGGCGCCGTGCCTGCGAGCGTGTCCATCACTCGTAGCCGGCTTGCTTCAGGACGTCCGCCGCATCAGCCGAGGCCTTGGTCATCAGGGCGCGGACGTTGCCGCCGCCTGCCGCCTGCTCGATCGCGTTGGCCAGCAGGTCGCCAACCTGCGGCCATTCCGGGATCATCGGCAGCGTGTCCGATTCCTTGAGGCTTTGCAGGCAGGCCATCGGCACGCCGGCATTGGCGGCATTGACCTCGGGGTCGGTGAAGTTCGCCGTCTCGTTGACGACGTTGTTGATGATCTTCATGCCGCCGATCTCGCGCTGGATGGCGTTGGCCTTGTCCATCACGGGGTTGGACAGCCATTTCATGAACTCCCACGCGGCGTCCTGCTTGCGGGAGAAGCTGTTGAGCGAGAACGGCAGGGTGGACGCGCAGGTGACCGCGCGGCCCGTGTAGGTGGGCCACTTGGTGAAGCCCACCTGCGCCGCGGTCAGCACCGACTGGCCCGGCGTCACCATCGGCGAGTACGCCCATTCCCAGATCGGGATCATCGCCGACTTGCCCTGCTGGAACGACACGCGCGCATCCTGCTCCACGAACGAGATGGAGGCGGGGTTGGCGATCTTCTCCTTGGTCAACAGCCCGACGTAGAACTCGGTGGCCGCGATCGCGCTGTCAGCGGTCCAGGCCGGGCGCATCCTGCCGTCCAGGATCTGGTTGCCCGACGACCAGATGAAGTCGCACCAGTGGAACAGCGCCTGGCGCGTGCCGTCGTTGTGGAAGGACAGCGCCAACGGCTCGATGTCGGTGCGCTTGGCGCGGATCGCCTTGCCGGCGGCGACCACGTCGTCCCAGGTTTGCGGCGCTTGGAGGCCCAGCGGCTCGAACACGTCCTTGCGGTAGTAGAAAAGCTGCCCGTGGCTGCGCAGCGGCAGGCCGGTCACCGCGCCCTTGTAGGAGGACGCCTTGACGAAGCCGGCCGGGTAGCGGTCCATCGACAGCCCATCCCGCTTCAGCAGCGGGTCGAGCGGCACGAACCAGTGCGCGTTCGGCGGCCCCCAGCCGTCGAGGTAGTTCACCACGTCGTAGGTGTCGTCCGCGCCGACGCCGATGGAGGTGACCTTGTCCTGCAACGCCTGGAACGGCACGAAGTCCCAGGACGCGGTGATGCCCGTCAGCTGCGTGAACTCGTCCTGCCGCTTCTGCAACGCCTGGAACTGCGGGGTGACCACCGCGAGGATGTTCAGCTTGGCGCCGGCGAACGGCTTGCCTGGCTTCAACCCATAGGGCGCGCCGTCCTGGGCCGCCGCAGGAAGGGCCGAGGGGAGAGCCAAGGGGAGAGCGAGGGCGCCGCCGCTCGCGGCGAGCAGGGATCGACGGGTGAGTTGCAGGGCGTCCTCCTTATTTCCAGCCCAGGGCGGCGGCAGGCGGGGCGGCAGGCACGACTATGCAACAGTCAGACCAGCCGCCTCGGCAGGATTGCACGCCTGCGACGATTGAGTAGAACATGCGCGCCACCCCCGCTATCCGCCGACGCTCATACCACGGGGCCGGCCCGGAAGGAGTTCGATGGTCGCCAGCAGCGGCAACCGCGCCGGGCCGCGGCGCCGGCCCGGCGTCAAGCTGCGGGTCGGCATCATCCCGCTGCCCAACTTCACCCTGACGACGTTCTCGGGCGTAGTGGACATGCTGCGCCTGGCCGCCGACGAAGGGGACCGCTCCCGCCCGCACGCCTGCACCTGGACCGTGCTGTCGCCCGACCTGCATCCGGTGCGGTCCTCCTGCGGCGTGGAGATCATCCCGCACGCGACCCTGGGCACGCCGGAGCGGTTCGACTTCCTGGTGGTCGCGGGCGGGCTGCTGCCCCCGCCGGAGCACACGATGCTCGACAGCCGCACGGCGGCTTTCCTGGGCGCGGCCCACCGCGCCGGAGTGGGGCTGATCGGCATCTGCACCGGCAGCCTCGCGCTGGCGGAGGCCGGGCTGCTGCGCGCGGGCGCCCGGTGCTGCGTGTCGTGGTACCACTACCCCGACCTCCTCGAGCGTTTTCCGGACGTGACGCCGGTGGCCGACCGGCTCTGGGTGCGGGAAGGCCGGATCGTGACCTGCGCTGGCGGCCTGGCGGCGATCGACCTGGCGGCGGCGCTGATCCAGGAGCACCTGGGCGGGGCGGCGGCGCAGAAGAGCTTGCACATCCTGCTGTCCGACGGTCCCCGCCCGGCCAACGCCGCCCAGCCGCAACCGCCCAACACCGTCGCGGTGCGGGACCCGCGGGTGCGCCGGGCCATGCTGCTGATGGAGCAGAACCTGTCCGCCCCGCCGCAGGCCGACCAACTGGCGGCGGAGGTGGCCGTGTCCAAGCGGCAGTTGGAACGGCTGTTCCGCCGCGAGCTGGGCGTCAGCCTGCAATGCTTCGGCCGGGACATGCGGCTGTCCTACGCGGTGTGGCTGATGTCCCACGCGTCCAGCCGGATCAGCGACGTCGCGGCGCACTGCGGCTTCTCGGACGCGGCGCATTTCAGCCGCACCTTCCGCACCGCGTTCGGCCTTTCCCCCGTCGTGGCGCAGCGACGGGGAGCGGAGGCTTTGCGGCAGATGCTGGAGCGCTGGTGGCCATACGGGCCGCTGCCGGACGGGACGGGGCCCGCGGCGAAGCCCCGCCCGCCGCCAGCCCCCGCGGACCGGCGGCCGTACCTGTGAGCCGTCAGGCCGCGCCGGTGTGGCCTTCCGCGTGGGCCATGATCTGCTTCCAGATCACCACCTCGTCGATGACGACCCATTCCATGGCGATGCGCCCGTCCACGATGTAGGCGTGGCTGATGCCCATGACGTACACCGGCGCCCCCGTCGGAGCGCCGAACGCGCCGAAGCCGATGTGGGTGCCCCGCACGGACCAGCGCAGCGCCACGCGGACGGGCTGGCCCGGGTCACGGTTGAGCGTGGCGCTTTCCACGCTGAACGCGGCGTCCGGGAAGGCGGCGAGGTAGCTCAGGTAGAAGCGGTCGATATCGGAATGGCCGTGGTAGCTTTCCCCGCCCGGCGCCTCGACGGCGGCGCCGTGGAAGTAGAGCTGCTTGATGACGGCTGCTTCCTTCTCGCCCCACAGCCGGCGGTAGCCGTCCGCGTAGATCTCCACCTCGCGGCCGTCCTGGATGACCGGCTGGTAGGTGCCGGGCCGGTCGTGCTCGGGCAGGTAGTAGGCCACCCGGCCCCTGGTGCGGAGGTCGTCCTCCATCATCTGCCGGGCGAGCGCCTTGGGCTCCAGGCCCAGGCAGCGGGCGAAGGCGGCCTGGTCGCGCACCAGCCATTCCTCCGTCACCACCTGGTCCACCACCCAGCAATCCGCGATGATGCGGGTCTTGACCATGCGGTTGGTGGCGCGGCCGTAGCTGCCGTCCCCCGTGTGCCGCATGACGGAGATCAGCCGGTGCGACGACAGGAAGGAGCCGTCCCCGTACCCCGTCCAGATCACGTCCTCGCCCACGAGCTGGCGGTCGGGGAACTGGTGCAGCGTGGCCAGGGTCTGCGCCGTGACGTCCTTGTTGTCGGCCGCCAGCCCGGTGGCGGCGCGGACCAGGCAGTTGGCGCCGTAATGGCGCTGCAACTTGCCGCCGATGCCGCGGTCCTCCCAGATCTCCCGGGTGATGCCGTAGATGAAGTCCGGGACATCCTTGTACTGGCCGGTCACGGGTTGCATGGACGCCCTTCCTGCTGTCTGCGCGGCGCAGTGTCGCGCCGGCAGCCGCCCCATGCTTGCGCGAGCGCGACATTCGCGTGGCACCCGGGCGACGTCCATGCCGCTCCGATGCTCGCGTGATGTCGCACCGGCGCAAGCCGGCCCGCCCGGCATGGCGGATGGTGGCCATCGGGAGAGTGCCGATGCAGTTTGATGTGATCGTCGTGGGCGTGGGCGGAATGGGCAGCGCCGCCTGCTGGCAGCTCGCCAAGCGCGGGCAACGGGTGCTGGGGCTTGAGCGCTACGACATCCCGCATTCCATGGGGTCGTCCCACGGGATCAGCCGGATCATCCGCCTGCCGTACTACGAGCACGCCGACTACGTGCCCCTGCTGCACCGGGCCTACGAGCTTTGGGACGACATCGAGCGGGCGACCGGCGCCACCCTGCTGGTCACCACCGGCTCGGTCGATGGCGGGCCGGAGGATGACGCGCTGTTCAACGGCGCGCTCGGCTCCGCCGCCCTGCACACCCTCCCGCACGAGGTGCTGACGGGGGCGGAGGTGAACGCGCGCTTCCCGGGCTACCGGATGCCGGCCCGGTCCCGCTTCGTGTACCAGCCCCGGGGCGGGCTGATCGCCAGCGAGCGCGCCATCATCGCCCATGCCAACGCCGCCATGGCGGAAGGCGCCGCGATCCAGGCGCGGGAGCAGGTGCTGGAATGGGACGCGCACCCGTCCGGCGAGGGAGTGACGGTGCGGACCGACAAGGGCACCTACAAGGCAGGCCGCCTGGTGATCACCGCCGGCGCCTGGATCGGCGAGCTGGCCGCCCCGCTCGCCGGGCTGGCGGTGCCGGAGCGCCAGGTGCTGGCCTGGACCCAGCCGCTGCAACCCGCCTTGTTCACCCCTGCCCGCTTCCCGGTGTTCAACCTACAGGTGGACGAGGGGCGGTACTACGGGTTCCCGGTGTACGAGGTGCCCGGCTTCAAGTTCGGCCGCTACCACCACCGCAACGAAACCATGCCGGCGGACGCCATGCGCCGGGAGGTGGACGCCACGGACGAGCGCCTGCTGCGGTCCTTCGGCGAGCGGTACTTCCCGGACGGCACCGGCGCGACGCTCGCCCTGCGCGCCTGCATGTTCACCAACACGCCGGACGAGCATTTCGTGCTGGACCACCATCCCCAGCACAGGCAGGTGGTGCTGGCGTCCCCGTGCTCGGGCCACGGCTACAAATTCTGCAGCGTGGTGGGCGAGGTCCTCGCCGACCTGGCGACCGGCGACGGCAGCACCCGGCACGAGATCGGGTTCCTGCGCCTGGACCGGCCGGGAATGTCCGCCTGGCCGGAACAGGCGACGGCCGCCGCCTAGTGGTGGAAGCCTAACGGGAAGGACCGATTGTGGACTGCTAGGCAGCAGCTTCCGCTTCCGGACCATGTCCGTCCTCATCGCAAGGCGGGCGTATGCCTGAAAGGGGGACATTCATTCGTTACATGACGCGTGAACGGCGCTCGCCGTTCTGGATCATGAATTTGTTGACTCGGACTCGGGCACGCGATCTACGTCCAGCTGGACGTGCGAAAGTCACTGCCCGGTCGGTAGTCCGGGTGACGTTTTGCGTTCGTGCAGCTTACACGCTCTGTTCCAGACGTGGGCAACCTGCGCGTCCTTTCCCCACGAAGGGAG
>CAXTLC010000051.1:0-34249 GCA_964245075.1 uncultured Acetobacteraceae bacterium | reverse complement strand
TTGGGGGACGTGGATTCGAACCACGATAAGCAGAGTCAGAGTCTGCTGTCCTACCGTTAGACGATCCCCCAACAGCGGGGCGGCAAATACCACCCGTCGTCCGCGGGCGCAATCCGCCGCAGAGCGCGTGAGGCCTTTCCATGGCGTGCTCCCGGGCCAATGCTCTAAACGATCTCGCAGATCTCGGAGAAGCCGGCCTTGACCAAGACCACACCGGCGGCGCCGCGCGGGCTGGACGTTTCGCTCCGCACGGCGCGCGGGCGCACCACGGCGCAGCAGGGCTGGCTGAAGCGGCAGTTGAACGACCCGTATGTCCGAGCGGCCCAAGCCCAGGGCTGGCGGTCCCGCGCGGCGTTCAAGCTGATGGAGCTGGACGACCGCTTCAAGCTGATCCGGCCCGGCGCCCGGGTGCTGGACCTGGGTGCGGCACCCGGCGGCTGGAGCCAGGTCGCAGCCAAGCGCGGCGCCGGGCGCATCATCGGCGTGGACCTGCTGCCGGTTGACCCGGTGGCTGGCGCGCGCTTCCTCCAAGGCGACTTCCACGACCCCGGGATGCCGGGTCTCCTGCGCGAGGAACTCGGCGGCGCGGCGGACCTGGTGCTGTCCGACATGGCGCCCAACACCACCGGGCACACCGCCACCGACCACATCCGCATCGTGGCACTGGCGGAGCTGGCGCTGCACTTCGCCCTCCAAGTGCTGGCGCCGGGCGGCGGCTTCGTCGCCAAGGTGCTGCAAGGCGGCTCCGAGAAGCAGTTGCTGGAGCCGATGAAGCATGCTTTCGCCAGCGTGCGGCATGCCAAGCCGCCGGCCAGCCGCAAGGACTCGAGCGAGATGTATGTCGTCGCCAAAGGGTTCCGCCTTCCGCCGGACGGCAAGACGCGGGCTTAGCTTGCGCGGCGGCGCGGCGGAGCCTATGCCGGACCGCCAAGGCGCGGGTAGCCATTCCCGCCGGAGAAACACGCCATGGCATCGGCACCCGCGATCAATGAAGCGCTGACCTTCGACGACGTGCTGGTGGTGCCGGCCTACTCCCAGGTGCTGCCCGGCAACGCGGACACTGCCACGCGGTTCACCCGCACCATCCGCCTGAACGTGCCGCTGGTGTCCTCCGCGATGGACACGGTGACGGAAGGGCCGATGGCAATCGCGATGGCGCAACTTGGCGGCATCGGGGTGATCCACAAGAATCTCGGCCCAGAGGAGCAGGCGGCGGAAGTGCGCCGGGTCAAGAAGTTCGAGTCGGGCATGGTGGTCAACCCGCTGACCATACACCCGGACCAGACGCTGGCGGACGCGCGGGCGCTGATGAGCGACCACCGCATCAGCGGCGTGCCGGTGGTGGAGCGCGGCACCGGGCGGTTGGCCGGCATCCTGACCAACCGGGATGTCCGCTTCGCCACCGACCCGGGGGTGCGGGTGTACGAGCTGATGACGCGGGAGAACCTCGTCACCGTCAGCAACGGCGTCCCCGCGGTGGAGGCCAAGCGGCTGCTGCACAAGCACCGGCTGGAGAAGCTGCTGGTGGTGGACGGCGATTACCGCTGCGTAGGCCTGATCACGGTGAAGGACATGGAGAAGGCGCAGGCCCACCCCCTCGCCAACAAGGACGAACTGGGCCGCCTGCGCGTCGCCGCGGCGGTGGGGGTGGGGGAAGATGGCGCCGTCCGCACCCGCGCGCTGATCCACGCGGAAACGGACGTGCTGGTGGTGGACACCGCGCACGGCCACTCGGCGGGGGTGATGGCGATGGTCGAGCGCATCAAGCAGATGTCCAACGCGGTGCAGGTGGTGGCGGGCAACGTCGCGACCCCCGAGGGGGCGCTGGCGCTGATCGAGGCGGGGGCGGACGCGGTGAAGATCGGCATCGGACCCGGCAGCATCTGCACCACCCGCGTGGTGGCCGGTGTGGGCGTGCCCCAGTTCAGCGCGGTGCTGGAAACGGCTGCCGCCTGCCGCGAGCGGGGCGTGCCGGCGATCGCGGATGGCGGGGTGCGGACCAGCGGGGACATCGTGAAGGCGATCGGCGCCGGGGCGGACGCGGTGATGGTCGGCAGCCTGCTGGCCGGCACGGACGAGGCGCCCGGGGAAGTGTTCCTGTACCAGGGACGCAGCTACAAGTCCTATCGCGGCATGGGAAGCCTGGGCGCCATGGCGCGCGGCTCGGCGGACCGGTACTTCCAGCAGGAGATCAAGGACATGCTCAAGCTGGTGCCCGAAGGGATCGAGGGCCGGGTTGGCTACAAGGGGCCGGTGTCCGCCGTGGTGCACCAGCTGGTGGGCGGGCTGCGGGCGGGGATGGGCTACACCGGGAGCGCCACGGTGGCCGACTTGCAGGCCAACACGCGGTTCCGCCGCATCACGGGCGCCGGGCTGCGGGAAAGCCACGTGCATGACGTGGCGATCACCCGCGAAGCGCCGAACTACCGCCAGGAAGGCTGAGCCGCCGTGAAGGCGGCGGTGTTCGACGCGTAAGGCTCCTTGCTGGACGTGCGTTCCGCGATGGAGCGCCTTGCGGCTGGGTCCGGCGTGGCGGGGGATCAGCCAGACCTGGCGCCGAAAGCAGATTGAGTGTTCCTGGACCTGCACCCTGGCCGGCCAGCACCAGGATTTCGCGCGGCTGACGTGGGACATACTGGCGTTCGCCGCTGCCGTGCATGGCCTTGCGGATGCCAGGCTGCCCCGCGAGGTGGAAGGGGCGTGTCGTGCGCTGACCGCCTACCCCGATGCCGTGCCGGCGTTGGGTGCGCTATGCGGCAGGGGGGTTGGCGCGAGCCATCTTGTTCAACGGCGAGCGGACCATGTTGGACGAAGACATGCGCGCGGCCGGGCTGGAGCGACGGCTAGATGCGGTGCTGAGCGCCGATGCGGCGGGCGCCTTCAAGCCGGACCAGAGGGTGTACCAGTTGGCGGTGGACCGGTTCGGCTGTTCAGCGGGCGAGGTTGGGTCCGTATTCTCCAACGCTTGGGATGCGTTCGGGGCGTCCGTGTTCGGGTTGCGCGTGGTCTGGGTGAACCGTGCCGGGCAGCCGGAGGAACACCGTCGCACGGCCGTGCGACGGTGCTCCGCGGGCTGGACGGGGTGGCGGGGGCGCTGGGTAAGCCGGGTCTGCTACTTGCCGCGGAAGCGACCGGTGGGGAGCAGGAGGGACACGCTGGTTTCGGCCGGGGAGCCCCAGGTCGCGCCAGATGTCGGTGGTGACGTCTGCGAGGGGCCGGGTGGCAATCTCCTCGTTCAGGTCGGCCGTCCAGGTGTTCGCGCATCTCGGCTTCCAGGCGCCCGGTTTCGCGCGGCCCGGCAGCTTGCCACTCAATGCGGTTCTCCATGGCCCGCAGTATGCGCTCGAAGCACTCGAGCTGTGCGTTGCCTCCCCGTAAGCGTCAGTGCGCTGCCCAGCCTTTATGCCGTTCACGTGAGTTAAACTAACCTATGGTATAGTTCGCCGCCACCATTCCGTCCGTTTCGAACCAAGTCAGGAGCAAGATGCCGGAAAGCAGGGACACGCGTGCGTCGTTCCTCGGCCAACGGAGTACGCCGACCCGCTTTCCAGGGATGTGGCAGGCGACGACGGCCGCGGCGCTCTCGGCGCTGGCATTCGGGTTTTGGGGGCGGCCTGGCGCCGGCCCGTCTGATGCGGCGGCTACGGCCATGGTCAGCCGGGTCGCGGAAGTGGCGCCGCAAGACTTGGTGGAGGCCTTAAGCACAATGGCCTGGTCGCCGGAGCAACTGGCGCAGTTCCGCGGGCGCGAGGCGTGCAGCCGCCGGCTCGCTTGGGTAACGGTCGCGGGCAGCCCCGGCCAGCCACCCGGGCGGCTAAGGCTTGGGTCCGGCGCCTACCTTTCGCCGGCCTTCGACCTAACGGACGCGCCGGTGCGGGTGGCGCTGCCCTATCCCGCGCCTTATCCAACCGGTCACGGTACGGTCTTGGTGCTGGGGACAACGACGGACGCGATCGTGGCGCTGTTGCCGCCCTGGCATGTGCCGGCGCAAGGCGGGCCGCACGCACGCGCGGTGATATGGGTGCCGGCCGGCGGCTGCCCGGGCGCCAGCAAGTAGAGCCTGACCGATGATGCGGCAGTTGCTGGGTCCGGCGCCCATCGTGGGCCTGAGCATGTTGGTGCTCACGGCGTTGGCCGTGCTGGCAGCGTTCAAGGTCACGCCGCAGATTCCGCCGCTGATTGCCTACGCAGCCCTGTGCGGCGGCGTGCTGGCTGCCAACGCCTACGTGCTGGGGGCACTGACGCGGACCTGGCGCCGGGTCCGCGGGGTGAACGCGGCGTCGTTCCGCCTGATGCCGCGGCGGCGTGGGCCTAGCGACGCTATGGCCAGGCTCGACGCCATGATCGGGCTGGAAGGCGTTAAGGCGGAAATCCGGTCGCTCCTCGCCCGACTCAAGGTGGAGGCGGCGCGGCGTGATGCCGGGCTGCCGACCTCGCCGATGTCCCTGCACATGGTGTTTACCGGTCCGCCCGGTGTGGGCAAGACGGTGGTGGCACGGCTTTACGCCGAGCTGCTGACCGATCTGGGCGTGCTGGAAAGCGGCACGTTCGTGGAAACAGACCGGGCTGGGCTGGTGGGAGGGTTCACCGGTCAGACGGCGATCAAGACCAAGGAGCGGGTGCGCGAGGCCGCTGGCGGCGTGCTGTTCATCGACGAGGCCTACACCCTGGCGCCGCGCGCCGGCAGCCGTAGCGACGCGTATGGCCTTGAGGCGATCGACGCATTGATGAAGGAGATGGAGGACGGGCGTGACAACCTTGTGGTGATCGCGGCTGGCTATGCCGAACCGATGCGGGCTTTCTTGCAAAGCAATCCCGGCCTGCCATCCCGCTTCACCAAGACGATTGATTTCCCCCCTTACGGCACGGACGATCTGGTGCAGGTTTTTCATGGGTTGGCTCAGGCTGAGGGGCTGCGGATTGATCCAGAAGGAGGGCCGGCGCTGCTGCAATATTTCGACGAGGTCCGTACCCGGCCGGAGTTCGCCAATGCCCGCACCGCCCGCACCTTGCTGGAACGCGCGCGGGAAGCGCAGGCGCTTCGCCTTAGCCCCAGCCTCGCGGTCGGTGTCGCCGACCTGACGGTGCTGACGTGGGAGGATATCGAAAGGGCGGCCTGGAAAGCGGCATGAGGCGGCTCGCGGCCAAGCTTGCTTTCGTTCACCGTGCGCTCTGGCAGCGCGACCAAGTGTATCGCTGGGCCCTGCTTCTGGGGCCGCCGCCCTTGTTCGGCTGCGCCCTGGCGGTGCTCGCCTGGGCGGTGGTGCAGCAGACGGCACCCGGCCCGCGCGTGCCGGGCAGTGACGCGCCATGGGCGCATTGGGACAGGCCGGTGCCGCAAGAAGGTCAACCTTTCGCCGAAGCGCCAACGGCCGCCCTCCCGCGGACGGATGCGAGCGGCCGGTTCGTGGGATTCCAGCCGGGCTGGCTCGCCGCGATCCAGCCGATGTCGGTGAATGCGGTCATGGATACCAACATCGACCCATCGGTGTTGACGGGTTTCGTCCTCGACCAGCCGGGCATTCCACTGGCGCGTATCCTGGATGCCGGGCCACCGACGGGATTGTTCGCCGGTACGGCGAGGGCGTTCTTGGTTATCCGAACGCCGGGGGTGTACGCGTTCTCTTTGCGGCTCGCTCGGTCGGGTACGCAATCGGCCGACTGCCTGGTGCGCTTAGGGTCCGCCAAGCACCGGATAATGAGCAATGTCAGCCTCAACACGAGCGGGCAGGCCGTGTTGATCTACGCCCCGGCGGAGTTCCGGTTAGAGCCAGGTCTGTTCCTCCTGGTGGCAGCAGTGGGATGCTGGCGCGGCGACCATATGGCGGGACCGGGCGAGGTGACGGTCATGGTCCGCCACCCAGGAGAATCCGCTTTGCAGCCTGCCGCTGCGGATGAGGTCATCAGGCCGGTTCTGCCCAAGCCCGACGGGGCAAATGCCGGCACCGCCTTGCCGCCGCGCTGAGCACAGCGGGACCACGTTGCCGGACCGTACCCTTGCCATGCCAAGCTGGCAGCCGCACCCGACTCCCGCTAGGCTGCCGTCATGGTCGCGCTTGCCAAGATCCCCTTCGAGATGTCCGTGCAGGAGTTCCTGTGCTGGGAGCCCGGCGACGGGCGGGTGTGGCAGCTCGTGGACGGGGTGCCACAGGCGATGGCTCCGGCCAGCCGAACGCACGGGACCCTGCAAGGCGAATTGGGAAGCATCATTCGTAATCACCTTCGGGACAATGGCAGCGCTTGCACCCTCGTGATCACGCCCGGCGTGGTGCCGCACGTGCAGTCCAGCCACAACATGCGCATCCCAGACCTGGCGGTGACCTGCTCGGGCTACGAGGCGGAGGAGTTTGGGCTGACCGACCCGGTGCTGATCGTGGAGATCCTTTCGCCGTCCAACCAGGCCGAGACGTGGGCGAACGTGTGGGCGTACGCCACGATCCCGAGCGTGCAGGAGATCGTGGTGTTGCGGACCGTCACGGTCGGCGCCGAACTGCTGCGGCGGGGGGCGGACGGTGGCTGGCCGAAGGAGCCGGAGCGCCTGGCGGAGGGTGACCTGGTGTTGGACAGCATCGGGCTGCGCACGCCCTTGGCGGCGCTGTATCGAGGCACCCGGCTGCGCAGCGCGACGGACCGCTAGTGTTGCGGCATCCGTGACGCCGGCAGCGCGGCTGGCGGCTGCCATCGATCTGCTGGCGGAGGTGGACGCATTCCCGCGCCGGCCGGCCGATGCGGTCGCCAACGAGTTCTTCCGCAACCGCCGGTTCATCGGGTCGGGGGACCGGCGCGCGGTGTCGGACCGGGCATGGCGGGTGCTGCGGACGCGGCGGCGGCTGGGCTGGTGGCTGGAGCAGGCTGGGACGGCAGCCACGCCGCGGATGCTGGTCGCGGCTTCCCTGCTGCTGGAAGGCTGGACGGTGGCCGGAGTCAAGCAGTCCTATTCCGGCGGGCAGTACGGCCCGGCGCCGATGCTGGAAGGCGAGGCGCATGCGGCCGGGCAGCTCGCCGGGCACACGCTGGACCATCCCGCCATGCCGGAAGCGGTGCGGCTGGAAGTGCCGGACTGGCTGCTGCCCGCGCTGCACCGGCGGTTCGGCGAGGCCGTCGGGGCGGAAGTGGGTGCGATGGAAGCGGAAGCGCCGCTCGACCTGCGGGTCAACCTGCTGCGCGGCACGCGGGAAGGCGCGGCGGCGGCGCTGGCGGCGGAAGGCATCGCGTGCGAGCCGACGCCGCTCTCGCCGTGGGGGCTGCGGGTGCAGGGGCGGCGGCCGGTGACGGCGGGGGCGGCATTCGGCGCCGGACTGGTGGAGATCCAGGACGAGGGCAGCCAGTTGGTGGCAGGTCTGGTCGGCGCCAGGCCGGGGATGCGGGTGGCGGACTGGTGCGCGGGGGCGGGCGGCAAGACGCTGGCGCTGGCGATGACCATGGAGAACCGCGGCCACATCGTCGCGGCGGACGTGCACGACAAGCGGCTGGACGGCGCGGTGCGCCGGCTGCGTCGGGCGGGGGTGCACAATGTGGAGCGCCACCTGATCGCGGCAGGGGACAAGTGGGCCAAGCGGCGCGCCGGGACGTTCGACCGGGTGCTGGTGGACGCGCCATGCACCGGCACCGGCACTTGGCGGCGCAACCCGGACGCGCGGGCGAGGCTGCGGCCGCTCGACCTACAAGAGTTGCTTCCCAAGCAGGCCGCAATCCTGGACGATGCCGCCAAACTGGTGCGGCTGGGGGGGTGGCTGGTGTTCGCCACCTGTTCCCTGCTGGTGGAGGAGAACGAGGCGCAGGTGGACGCATTCCTGACCCGGCATTCGGAGTTCGCGACCGTTCCGCTCCATCGCGCTTGGCCGCTCGGCGATCTCCCGCCGGGGGCGGGGCCGTTCCTGTCTCTCACGCCGCGGCGGCACGGCACGGACGGGTTCTTCGCCGCCGTGCTCGAGCGGGCCGCCGCGTGATCGCGGTGCGGCGGGCGCGGCCGTCGGACGCACCGCTGATCGGGGCGGTGCACGTCGCCGCCTGGCGCAGCACCTATCCGGGCATTCTGCCGGAGCACTACCTGGCCGGGCTCTCGGTCACGCGGCAGGCAATCGGGTATGACCGGCAGATCCGCTCCGGCGCCGGGGTGTACGTGGCCATCGCCTCGGGACAGGACGTGCCCGGCGGGGCGGGGCCGCGCCTGGTGGGCTACACTACCGTCGGGCGGGGGCGGACGTCGCTGCCGGGCGGGGCCGAGATGGATGGCGAAATCGAGACGCTGTATGTGCTGGATGACTGGCGGGACCGGGGAGTCGGGCGGCGCTTGATCCGGACCGGCGCCGCCCACCTCGCGGCGGAAGGCAGCCGCGCCGCATTCCTGTGGGTGCTGCGGGACAATCCCAGCCGTTGGTTCTACCAACGGCTGGGCGGTCGGGCGGCAGCCGAGGCGAGCACGCGGGTGGCCGGAGTGGCGGTGCCGCAACTCGCCTACACGTGGGACCCGATCGAGCGGCTGATCGCGGCGTCGCCTGCGGAGTAGCGCCGGGCAATTCACCCCGCGACGCGTTCCACATCCGCTCCGCAAGCGGCGAGCTTGCCTTCAAGCGCCTCGTAGCCGCGATCCAGGTGGTACACGCGATTCACCACCGTTTCCCCCTTTGCCGCCAGCCCGGCGATCACCAGGGATGCGCTCGCCCGCAGATCCGTTGCTATCACCGGCGCGCCGGACAATGACGGCACGCCGCGCACGATGGCGGACGCGCCATGCACGTTGACCCGCGCGCCCATGCGGGTGAGCTCGCTGACGTGCATGAAGCGGTTCTCGAAGATGGTTTCCGTCACCATGGCGGCGCCTTCGGCCACGGACATCAGCACCAGGAACTGGGCCTGCATGTCGGTCGGGAAACCGGGATACGGCTCGGTTATCGCGTCCGTCCCGTGCAGGCCGTTGCGCCTGGTGACGCGCACGCCGTCTGCCTCGGCTTCCAGGTCCACCCCGGCCTCGGCCAGGGTGGCTCGCACCGCCGCCAGGTGCGCCAGGGCGGCGCCGCGCAGCAGGACGGAGCCGCCGGTGATGGCGGCGGCGCAGGCGTAGGTGCCGGTCTCGATACGGTCGGGGATGATCGGGTGGGTTGCGCCGTGCAAGGACGCCACGCCTTCCACCGTGAGCGTGCCGGTGCCGATGCCCTCGATGCGGGCGCCCATGGCGACGAGGCAGGCGGCGAGGTCACCGACCTCCGGCTCGCGCGCGGCGTTGGCGATGGTGGTGCGGCCGTCCGCCAAGCTGGCGGCCATCAGCAGGTTCTCCGTGGCGCCGACGGAAGCGAAGGGGAGCACGATGGTGGCGCCCTTCAGGCCGCCC
Organism: uncultured Acetobacteraceae bacterium; assembly: GCA_964245075.1. Lineage (GTDB taxonomy): Bacteria > Pseudomonadota > Alphaproteobacteria > Acetobacterales > Acetobacteraceae > LMUY01. The sequence continues at coordinate 24,918 of CAXTLC010000051.1, read as the reverse complement.
GGCGCCGCCGCGTTGATGTAGCCGGAATCGAGCGTGACGACGGCTCCCATCTGCTCCAGACCCTTGAGGTGCAGGTCCACCGGCCGGGTGCCGATGGCGCAGCCGCCGGGCAGGGACACGCGTGCTTCCCGGCAGCGGGTCAGCAAGGGGCCGAGCACGAGAACAGAGGCGCGCATCTTGCGGACGATGTCGTACGGCGCCTCCGTCGAGGTGATCGGGCCGCCGAGCGACAGGGTGCGGCCGTCGTTGCCGACGGGGTCCACCGCGATGCCGTGCTGGCTCAGCAGGCTCGCCATGGTGTCGATGTCCGCCAAGCGGGGCACGTTGGTCAGGTGGAGGCGTTCGGCGGTCAGCAGCCCGGCCGCCATCAAGGGCAGGGCGGCGTTCTTGGCGCCGCCGATGGGGATTTCCCCTTGCAGCGGGCGGCCGCCGCGAATGCGAATCTTGTCCATGGCGGCGTTTCCTCAAAGGTGGAAGGGGGACCGTGATGACCTGCCGTGCAAGGCGAACCCACACCCAACCCTCTCCCCGGAGGTGAGAGGGTTGGGTGTGAAGCGGCGGGTTTCCAAACGCGCTCACATCCGGGGGAGGGCGGTGCCGCGCTGGCGCATGTACTTGCCGGCGCGGTCGGCGTAGCTTGTTTCGCAAGGCTCGGAGCCTTGCAGGAACAGGAATTGGCAAATGCCTTCGCCGGCGTAGATGCGGGCGGGCAGAGGGGTGGTGTTGCTGATCTCGATGGTCACCTGGCCCTCCCACTCCGGCTCCAGCGGCGTCACGTTCACGATGATGCCACAGCGCGCATAGGTCGATTTGCCGAGGCAGACGACCAGGATGTCCCGCGGGATGCGGAAATACTCCATCGTGTGGGCGAGGGCGAAGCTGTTGGGCGGGATGATGGCCACTGGGCCGCGCCGGTCCACGAAGCTGTCTGGGTTGAAGTTCTTCGGGTCCACCACCGCGCTGTCCACGTTGGTGAAGATCTTGAACTCATCCGCCACGCGGGCGTCGTAGCCGTAGGAGGACAGGCCGTAGCTGATCACGCCGTCGCGCTTCTGCGCCTCGGTGAACGGCTCGATCATGGCGTGGTCCTGGGCCATGCGACGAATCCAGCGGTCGGCCATCACGGGCATGGGGCGGCTCTCCGGCGGATAAGCCTGCCGCATAGCGCAGGCGGACACGCCGGGGCAACTTATGGGGTGCGGGTTGGAGAACAATCAAGTCATATGGGTTCGCCCTGTGTGGCCCAGCCACAACCGCCCTTTCTCGTCGGCGAAAGCGGGTTCTGAAAGCTCCGCTCCGGGATGCAACTACCCTATGGCGGATCGCGTCGTCCCAGCGGACGGAAGGGCGGCATCGAGCCGTTCGCGTGCGCTGCGGAACGGGCCGGCTGGGGCACGGTCTGGGGCGAAACGGCCGAAACCAAGAGCAGGCAGGTTGAGGTAGATGCCTTCCATGCCGCCCCCCAGCTGATAGCTCTCGTGCCAGATGCCGCCGCCGGCCGGGTCACGCCCGAAATCACCCCACCAGGCGGCGTGGCGCGGGGCACGGGTGAATGCTTCCAGGCTGGCGAGGTCGCGCCAGTATTGCCGGAAGCCTGGGTGCAGCAAGCCGAACATCATGTTCTCGTGCAGCAGCAAGCCGTCGGGCGGGTTCTGCTTGATGGCGCGCAGGCCGCGGCCGATGCGAAGCAGGCTGCGCAGCCCGCGCATGCTGTTGGCGCGGTAGCCGAGATAAACCACGACGAGACCGGGAAAGCCGGACAGATCGACCGATTTGCGTTGCGGACGGGCCATGGACGTCACCTCCGGTGAGAGCGGACGCTTGCGCTCCAGCGTTCTTCGAGTTTACACCGTAAGCATAGGAGGGTGGAGTTTACAGTGTCAACTGCCGTGCCGCTGAAGCTGGATCTTTCGGAACGCCTGATCAACGCGGCGTTGGACCTGCTGGCGCAGGACGGCACGGACGCGATCTCGCTGCGCGCCGTGGCCAGGGCCGCGGGGGTTTCGGCTATGGCGCCGTACCGCCATTATCCAGATAAGGAAGCACTGCTGGCGGCTGTGGCCATGCGCGGCTTCGATGCCTTGCGGGCGGCGTTGCTGAAAGCGGACGCAGCGCCTGCTGGGGGGCTGACGGCGCAGGCGGTCGCCTACGTGTTGTTTGCCGTCGGGCATCCCGCGCTGTTCCGCCTGATGTTCGGGACGCCCCGTGCCGGATGCCATTCTGGGCTCCACGAGGCGGGGAACGCGGCATTCGGAGTCCTGGCCCGCCGTGTCGCTGCCGAGTCCCCACCCCACGCGCAGGAAATGTTGACGCTCGGCTGCTGGTCGCTGGTCCACGGCTTGGCGCTGCTGTTCCTCGATGGGCGGCTCGCGGAACATGCGCCCGCCGGGCCGGGAGAGGTCACCCGCCGCGTGGCGGAAGCGATGCTGGCGTTGCAGGCGGGTTCGCCGCGTTAGCCAGCTCCCGCTGCTGCCGCTTGCGGCGGTGCAGGTTGCGGCGCAGCGCCTCCGCTTCCCGCGCTTGCCGGGCGGCGAGTTCGGCCTGCGCCCGAGGGCTCAGGCGGGGAGCCTCGTCCGTCATTCCGGCAACGCGCCCAGCACGGTGTCCCGCACGTCGCGCGGGGCAGCTTGGAGAGCGTCGCGGACCCTGCGCATCTGCCGCCGCGCATCGTAGAGCTGGTCGAGCAGGGAAAGCACGGTCGGCAGCGAGTCCTCTGCCAGGTTTAACTCGTCGCACAGCTCCATGATGAGGCGCACGCGGGCCACGTCGATCTCGCGGAACACCCACGCGCCGGGCGCGCCGTCCGGCCGCACCCAGGCGAGCGACACCCAGCGTTCCACGTCGGCGACCCGCACCCCCTGGACGCGGGACGGCAGCATGTCGATGGTGATCACGGCACGTTCTGCCTTGGATCGACGGTGGTTGCGGGCTGCCACTCGCGCAGGAAGGCGGCAAGCGCGTCGTCGGCGTCCGGCAGCACGACCTTCAGGGCCACCAGTTGGTCCCCCGCCAGGCGGCCGGCATGGGCAGGAACGCCGCGGCCGCGCAGGCGCAGCACGGCCCCGGTGTCGGATCGCGCCGGAACGGTCATCGCGACTGACCCGGTCACGGTCGGCACCGTCACGCGGCCGCCGAGCACCGCCTCCTTCAGCGTGACTGGCAGGTCGAGATAGATGTCGTCGCCTTCGCGCCGGAACGAGCGGTGCGGCGCCACGTGCACGGTGATCAGCGCGTCGCCGGCTGGCGCGCCATTCAGGCCATCGCCGCCTTGGCCGCGCAACCGCAGGGTTTGGCCGTCCTCCATGCCGGGCGGCACGCGGACGTCCAGGGTGCGGCCATCCGGCAGAGTGAGGCGTTGCTGGGCGCCGGTGATGGCGTCCACGAAATCCACCGTAAGCGTGTATGCCATATCCCGTCCGCGCATCGGCCGCGTTCCGCGGGCCTGCGCACCTGCTCCGGCTTGGGCGAACAGGTCGGCGAAGATGTCCCCCATGTCCTCGGCGCCGTAGCGGCCGCCCGACCCGGCATCGGCGTAGGAGCGATAGGTGGCGCGCTCCGCCCGCGGCTCCCCGGCGGCGTCGATCTCGCCGCGGTCAAACCGGGCGCGCTTCTCCGGATCCGAGAGCAGGTCATGAGCGGCGGAAACTTCCTTGAACCGCTCCTCCGCCGCCTTGTTTCCGGGATTGAGGTCCGGGTGGTGCTTCTTGGCCAGCGTGCGGTAGGCACGGCGGATGTCGTCCGCCGTTGCGTCCTTGGCAACGCCCAGGGTCTGATATGGATCGGTCATACCCGGTGGGAGATGGTCCGGACGTGCGCCGCGATCAACCGGTCTGGCATGCCGGGCACCAGTACAGCTTGCGTCCGCCCATTGGCTCCACGTGCACCTTGTCGCCGCAGACGCGGCACGGCTCGCCGTTGCGGAACGCCACGTAGTTGCGCGCGTCCCCGCGGGTGCGGCGGCCTGGCACGGGGAGGCCTGGCGGGCGGTCTTTGGGCCGGGTGGTGATGATGGCGCCGTCGCGCACGCCGTCGCGCAGCAGGCTCTTCGCGTCCCGCCACAGCGCGTCCCACTGCGGCCGGGTCAGGTCGCGGCCGGGCTTGTGCGGGTCCATGCCGGCGCGGAACAGCAGCTCGGCGCGGTAGATGTTGCCAATGCCGCCGACCACGTCCTGCCGCATCAGCAGCAGGCCGATGGACATTTTGGAAGCGTGGATGGCGTCCCACGTCTTGCCGGGCCGCGCGCCCGGGCGCAAAGGGTCGGGGCCGATCTTCCCCACGGCCGCCTTCTTCTCGGCTGGCGATTGGAGCTCGCAGGCGGTGGGGCCGCTTAGGTCGCCAAGATGGGTCCCGCTGGCCAGACGAAGGCGGACGACGCCGCGCGGGATGGGCCTGCCGTCCTCATCCTGCTCTGGGTCCACCTCGGCGTTCGACGTGCCGCGGCGGCCGACTCCCTCCAGTCCCGGGCCGGCGAAGCGCCACATGCCATACATGCCGAGGTGGACGCGCAGCCAGACCGGGTCCGAGACCTGCGATCCGGAGAAGCGGAGGAACATCTGCTTGCCCCAGGCTTCTGCGCTTTCGAGCAGCAGCCCGTCCAGTGCCGCCGCGCCCGCGGCAAAGCGGCCCTGCGGGCTGCTGGCATGGAGGGTGTGGCCGGCGAAGTGGTCGGTGAAGGCGTTGGCGAGGCGGTGGACGATGTGGCCTTCGGGCAGGGTTGCGCTCCGTGATGCCGGTTGAACCAAGGCGTGCCTGGCGTCGTTGTCGGGATGACGCTCCCCATATGGGAGCTGCTGAGGAAAGGGAATTCAGTGTCCGCACATCCACCCCCGGTTCCGCCCGCGCAACAGCCCAAGCATGGCAGCGACCCGGAAAAAGCGTCCGTGGCGGACGGAACCAAGGTCGGTTCACAGCACGGCAATTCCGACGAGCAGGGCGACACGGCCAACGTGCGGCAGAACACCACCAACAAAGGGTTGCAGAAAGGCTAGAGGTGGAAACCTGACGCTTGGTGCCGAGCCTGGAGATCCGAGCAGGGTGGGGTTTGCGTTCCGCCAAGGCTCCGTATCGTCGGTGATACGGGGTGTTGAACGGGCCGAAGCTCGGCGGTCAGGAACCGCCTCCGTCTATGACCGAACGACCGATCCTCGTCGGTGTTGCTGGCCACCGAAACCACCACATCGGTTGGAGTGATCCTGCACTGCTCCTGTAGTCGTTCGCAAGGCAGCCAATAGAAGGTTTCCTTCATCCCGCGGCTGCGGGCGGGTCGCCACTGGCAGGATCACCGCTATCAGTCCCGGGGATACTGCCAGGGTCAGACGGTTACGACGGCCCGTGTAACGCCGGTGAGCCGCACTTCGGCATCCGCCGCGAGCCGCTCCACCAGCTCTCCTGCTGGTGGCAGGTCGTCGATGAGGCCGATCGCCTCCCCGACAGTCACATTCGAGACGTCGTAGTCCCCGCTTCGATCCGCCGCTTCGACCGCCTCGCGCGCCTCGCCGGCCAACGCCCGCAACTCGTCTTCGCGGCCGTGCCAAGTACCGATGAAAGCGTTGCGCATCAGCCGCCCCGTGTACTCGCTCGGCCAGGTGCGATTACGAACGATGTCATAGACTGCCGTGCGGACCGTCTCGTCGCCGGTCGCGGCCACCACGCGTGCCTTGGCGGCCGGGTGGATCAGGGCCTCCTGCGTTGCCCAGAACCGGGTTCCGAGCAGAACGCCGTCTGCGCCGAGCATCAGCGCCGCGGCGATGCCGCGGCCATCGGCGATGCCGCCGGCCGCAAGCACCAGCACCTCCGGCCGCTCGCGGGCGACCAGGTCAACGACGTTGGGGACGAGCGAGAGGGTGCCGCGGGTGGTCAGGCCATGCCCGCCGGCGTCAGATCCCTGGGCGACCAGGACGGCGGCCCCGGCCGCGAGTGCGCGTTGGGCATGCTCCAGGTTGTGCACCTGGCAGATCAGAGGAACGCCGGCCGCATGGATTTTCTCGGCGAACGGTGACGGATCGGCGAAAGACAGCATCATGGCGGCCGGCCGACGCGCGAGCGCCAAGTCCAGCAGTGCCGGGCTTTTCGCCATTGACCAAGTGATAAAGCCGCAACCGACGCGTTGATTTCCGGCTTTGGCGAACTCCGCTTCCAAGTGGTCCCGCTCGCCATAGCCGCCGCCGATGAGGCCCAAGCCGCCCGCAGCACTTACAGCGGCGGCCAACGCGCCGCCTGAGGCGGGGTCCATCGGCGCCAGCACGATGGGGTGCTTGATCCCGAAGGCATCGGTCAGCCGGGTATGTAGTGCCATGATCGCCCTCGCTCGCTTTCCAACGCCAAGCTGCTGCTAGGATATTCCCCTAGTTGACAGGGGGAAATCAGGAACAACAATTAGTTCAGGTAACCCCCATCTGGAACCAGATGTAACGAACAGCCCCGACGTAATGTTTTTTACGGCGGTCGCCGAGGCTGGAATGGGTGTGTCGAGGCTTCCCGTTCTCAGCGTGAATTGGCCGCCTTCCTTAAACGTAGAATCTCTGCTGCAAGGCCGGTGGCTGCATGACGCCACCCGCTGGCGAGACCTCTACGCGATGTTTCACCATGCACCCTCCACCTCAAATCCGATCCTGCTACACCACGCCCCGCGCCCGTAAGTCGGCGATCCGGCCGGCGTCGTAGCCCAGCTCGTCCAGTATGGCGTCCGTGTGCTCGCCCAGGCCCGGCGTCGCCGTTTTCAGCTCCGCCGGAGTGCGGGACAGCTTCACCGCCTGGCCCACCAGTTCCACCCGGCCCAGCTCGGGGTGTTCCACCGGCTGCGCCATGCCCAGGTGCCTCACCTGCGGGTCGGCGAACACGGCGTCCATCGCGTTGATCGGGCCGCACGGGATGTCCGCAGCGTTCAGGCGCTCCACCCAGGCGGCGCTCGTGTCCGTCCGGGTCACGGCGGCGATGCGCTCGTTCAGCGCCGCCCGGTTGGTGGAGCGGGCCTCGCCGGTGCTGAACAGCGGATCCTCGACCAGATCGGGAAAGCCGAGCGCGCGGCAAAGCCGGGCGTAGATCACTTCCCCTGCGGCGGCGATGTTGATGTGGCCATCCGCGGTCGGGAACACGCCGGTCGGGATGCTGGTCGGGTGGTCGTTGCCGGCCTGCTGCGGCACGTCCCCCTCCATCAGGAAGCGTGCGGCCTGGAAATCCATCATCGCGATCATGGCGCCGAGCAGGCTGCTCTGCACCCACTGGCCCTCGCCGGACGTTTCGCGCTCCAGCAGCGCGATCAGGATGCCTTGCGCGGCGAACAGCCCAGCCGTCAGGTCCGCCACCGGGATGCCGGCGCGCACTGGGCCTTGGCCGGGCAAGCCGGTGACGGACATCAGCCCGCCCATCCCCTGCGCGATCTGGTCGAAGCCGGGGCGCATCCGGTACGGCCCGTCCTCGCCGAAGCCGGAGATGCTGGCGTACACCAGCCGCGGGTTGACGGCGCGCATGGCTCCGTAGCCGATGCCCAGCCGGTCCTTCACGTCCGGGCGGAAGTTCTCCACCATCACATCCGTCCGCCTGGCCAGCTCCCGGAGGATTTCCAGCCCTTCTGACGTCTTGAGGTCCAGGGTGATGCTGCGCTTGTTGCGGTGCAGGTTCTGGAAATCCGGCCCTCCGCGCGCGCCGCCCAGCCCGGCGTCGCCGCCCGCGGCCTCCACCTTGATCACGCTGGCGCCGAAATCGGCGAACTGCCGCACGCAGGTGGGGCCGGCGCGCACGCGGGTGAGGTCAAGGACGCGGAAGCGGGCGAGCGGGGCGGTGGCCATGATCGGTGTTTCCCTGGTCTTGGACGGCCCGGCACCCTAGAAGTGCCGAACCATGTCAGACAACATCTATGCCACTGTTCGGGACCGCGTGCTGGAAGCGCTGCTGGACGCGATTCCCGACCTGCTGCCCGAGCAGGCCGCGCGCGTGGAGGTGACGCCTGCACGAGACCCGGCGCATGGCGACATGGCGACCAACGCCGCGCTGATCGCCGCCAAGCCGGCGCGGCAGCCGCCGGCCCGCATCGCCGCAGCGCTGGCCGCAGCGCTGGCCGCAGCGCCCGAGATCGCTACCGCCGAGCCGGCCGGCCCGGGCTTTGTCAACATCCGCCTGCGCCCGGCCAGCTTGCTGGCGACGATCCCAGCGGTCTTGCACGCCGGGGAGGCATATGGCGGCAGCACGGCGGGGCAGGGGCGCCGGGTCAACGTGGAGTACGTGTCCGCCAACCCGACGGGGCCGATGCATGTCGGCCATTGCCGGGGCGCGGTGGTGGGGGACGCGCTGGCCAATCTCTTGGCTAAAGCCGGGTACGCGGTCACCAAGGAGTTCTACATCAACGACGCTGGCAATCAGGTCGCGGCGCTCGCCTGGGCGGCGTATTGGCGGTACCTCCAAGCACTCGGGACGGCGCTGAGCGAGGACGCGTTCGCCGCCCTGCCGCCTGGCGGCTTGCAATATCGCGGCGACTACCTGATCCCGGTTGGGCAAGCGCTGGCGGCGGAGCACGGCGGGGCGCTGGCCGGCCCGGACGCCACGCCCGCAGACCCGGCTCTGTGGCTGCCCATCGTGCAGGCCTGCGCCATCCGTGGCATGCTGGACGCCATCCGCACGGACTTGGCGGCGCTCGGCGTGCGGTTCGACCAGTTCAGCTCCGAGCGGACATTGCTGGACAGCGGCGCGCCGGATGCCGCCATCGTGCAACTGCAAGCCGACGGGCTGCTGTACCAAGGCATGCTGGCGCCGCCGAAGGGCAAGCTGCCCGACGATTGGGAGGCGCGGGAGCAGTTGCTGTTCCGCGCCACCCGGTTCGGCGACGACGTGGACCGGCCGCTGCGCAAGTCGGACGGGACCAACACGTATTTCGCCAACGACATCGCCTACCATGCCGACAAGGCCGCGCGGTCGGACCTGCTGATCGACGTGCTCGGCGCCGACCATGGGGGCTACGTGTCTCGCATGAAGGCGGCCACGGCGGCGATCACGGCCGGGCGCGTGGCGCTGGAGGTGGTGCTGTGCCAGATCGTCCGCGTGGTGAAAGACGGCGAACCGGTGCGTATGAGCAAGCGGGCCGGCACTTTCATCACCCTCGCGGACTTGCTGGAACTGGTTGGGCGGGACGCGGTGCGCTTTACCATGCTCACCCGCAAGTCTGATGCGCAGATGGACTTCGACATCGATGCCGCGGTGGCGACCACGCGAGAGAATCCAGTGTTCTACGTGCAGTACGCCCACGCGCGCTGCCGCTCCGTGCTGCGGCTTGCTGCCGAGTCGGGTATTGCGCCGGACCCGGACGCCGCGCTCGACACCCTGACAAACGAGGCGGAACTCGCGGTGGTGCGCCGGATGGCGGGCTGGCCGCGCACCGTGGAAGCGGCGGCGGAAGCACGCGAGCCGCACCGAATCGCGTTTTTCCTCTATGACTTGGCGAGCGACTTTCATATGTTGTGGAACCATGGGCGGGACGCGGCAACTCTCCGATTCCTCCAGTCAGACCGGCCAGTGGAGACACGGGCGCGGGTGGCTCTGGTGGCAGCGGTGGCGACGGTGATCCGCTCCGGCCTTCAGGTGATGGGTGTCACGCCGGTCGAGGAGATGCGCTGATTTGAGCGAACGCCTGAGTGCAACGACGCAGAGCTGGCGCCCGCAACGGCGCAGGGCCTGGTTGGACCCGCAGATGCTCGGGATGGCTGCCATCGGCAGCTGCATCGTTGGCGCCGTGGCGCTGGGCGTCGGCGGCCTCTCCTTCCTAGGTCACCGTCCGCATGCCGTGCCGGTGATTGAGGCCGACAGCCGCCCAATCCGGGTAAAGCCCGATAATCCAGGCGGGATGCAGGTAGCGGGCGCGGATGAGCAGATCATGGGCGGACCAGGCGCTGCCGGGGCCGAAGTGATGGCGCCGCCGCCAGAAGCGCCGCAGCTTGCTGCGTTGCGCGCCCAGATCGAAGGGGTGCACCAGCCTGCGCAAACGCCGCCGGGCCAGCCTGCGGCACCGGCCGCTTCGGCCCTTGCGCCGCCAGCCGCTACCCCGGTTCCTGCCGAGACGCCCGAGCAGCGTTCCGCTGCCGTTTCCGCCTCCCACGAAACCGGCGCGGTGCAAGCTGCGGGGGCGGAAGTGCAACTTGCTGCCGTCAGCAGCGAGCAAGCAGCCCTGGCAGAATGGCAACGCTTGTTGAAGCGCATGCCGAGCCTGCTGGCATCCCACCACCCGGCCGTGCAACGGGCGGAGCGGGACGGCAGGACGGTATTCCGCCTTCGCACGAGCGGGTTCGCCGACCCGGCGCAAGCCTCTGCCTTCTGCGGGCAAATCAAGTCCAAAGGCGCGAGCTGCTCCGTCGCGAACTTCTGAGCGGCCTTTGCCGAGCCGAAGCAGGACGGGAAACCCGCTTCGGCTGGCTTTCTCGTTCAAGGCCCCGGCAGGGCAAGGCAACAGGAACGGGCCTTTTCGCCGCAGATGTCCGAGATCTGTCTGCTTACCTAGGCCAAGCTGTACCAGACCTGTCCGTGGCGTGGTGCGGGCTAGGGAACCCTTGCAGGTCCATTCTGCTTTCGATGTCTTCAAGCGTTTCCGCGATGAGTTGTTGGAAAACAGCGACGGCGCGGCAGATCTCAGCCGCCTGGCTGAACAACAGCGCGGCAGCATGGTCAGCTTGGTCTTCCAGCATGGCGGCGCTCATGCGGTAGGACTCCGCCGTGTCGCCAAGCCGCTGGGCGGTGTGGGCACAGGCAACAACGTGGTCGGCGGCGTGCCGCATGCCGTTGCGCAGGCGTTCGACGGAAGCATGCCGACAGACTGCTGTGGTGTGAGAGGTCAAGAGATCGATCCTTTCAGGTGTTCAAGGGACGTGCAATCCGGTCGCTGCGGAGTTTGTGGAAACGAAATGCCACTGAATTGTGTCAAGCTTCCTGATTCGTGTTGCATTGGCAAATTGGCAGGCCGCTGTGAGCGGCGGCTTGGCCCCCTGCGCTGGCTTTGGCGACAAAGGCTTGCAAGTAGCGCGAGCTGCATCCTGAGATCGCAAGCATACGCGTTGTTTTCCGGAATCATGGAAAATTACGCTGTCCACCATGGCCGTGACCGCCGCATAGCACACAATATGTGTCAATAGCAAGCTATATAGTGGCAAATGGGCCGTCGCTGGGAGAGTTGACGAACCGGTCAGCAAGGCTGCTGAGGCAGTTGGCTGATCGCAGGCTGGAGCCGCTCGGCCTGTCTTCCGGGCACCTTCCAGTGCTCACGTCACTTATGGCGGGCGAAGCGATGTCTCAGAAGGACCTGATCAAGCACGCGGCGATCGAGCAGCCGACCATGGCCGCGACACTGGGCCGGATGGAACGGGACGGAATTATCGAGCGTCAGCCCGATCCATATGACAAGCGCAGCTTTCTTTTTTCCCTCACGCCAGCGACTCGCGGCAAGGTGGTAGCAATCAGGAAGGCGATCGAGAGCTTGAACGCCGAAGCGCTGGCCGATCTATCTGACGAGGACTGCGTAAAGGCCCGGAGCTTGCTCCAATCGATGATCTCGTCGTTGGAACGATCGCTCAATCCCTAGCGGCCCCTCCCAGGCTTTGCCGCGTTGAAGCGCGGCCGGAGTTGGGTCGTCGATGTATACAGACCCTTGCAGGTGAACTGATGCCCGTCGTGCCCCCACTCCGCCCTGAAGCTTACGCGCCTTATCGTGACCCCCGGGATTACATCCTGAGCTGGACGGACGTGATCTGGGTCGAGCGCGGAATCGGCCGTTTGTCCGAACACTACGGGCCGGACGTGCGTGTCCACTCCGCTTATGGGGAAACCTACGACTTCGACAGCGTCATCTCCAACTCGGTGCAGAAATTCGCCGCCTTCCCAAACAGCGGTGGTGGCCATGGCGAGGACGTGATCTGGGAACAGCGGGGGCCGAACGGCTTCATCAGCTCGCACCGGATACTGAAGACGGGAACCCATACGGGCTTCTGGACCTACGGCCCGCCAACGGGCCGGGATTGGATGTCTCGCACCGTCGCCCATTGCCTGGTGCAGGACAACAAGATTGTCGAGGAGTGGCTGGTCCGCGACGAGTTCGCCGTGTTGCAGCATCTGGGGCTTGATCCCTTCCAGGTCGCTGCCGACCTGGCCGCGGCCAGTCCAGTGACCGGCCAGGCGCTATGCCCCGGGCCGGACACCGGCGCCTTTGCCGGCCGGGTCAGCGATCCCGTCGCTTCGGGGGTGTCCGGCGAGCGCCCGGCGCAGCACGAAGACGCCTGCCGAATGATCCTCGACATGTTCGAAACGATCTGGAACCAGCGCCGCTTCGACCTTGCGGGCCGGTATTGCCATGAGGGCGTGGTGTGCAACACGGTCCGGCTACGCCGGGTCCAGAGCCTGGACGCCTACAAGGTCGAGATCATTAACCTGCTGGCCACCTTTCCCGACGCGAAGATCGAGGTGCGCGACATCGTGGTGCAGGAGTCGCCCGAGCTTGGCCTGCGGATCGCGGCCATCTGGGTGCTGCGCGGCACCTATTCGGGCGTTCCAACCTACGGGCCGGTGACCCGCACGCCGGTTAGTATCCTAGGCGCCACGCATTTCGAACTGCGCGACGACAAGGTGTTGCGGGAGTTCCGGATCTATGACGAGGTGGCGGCAATCGCCCAGATCATCGCCGGAAGACAGAAAAACCGGTAGCCCGTCTCAACTCTGGCCGGGGAACCTTTGTCCAGCGTGAAAGGGAACGGTCCTGGGTAGCTTTCAACCACCGCGCCGTGGGACACGTAGCCGGATCGCTCCGACCAGACATGTACCCGGAACGCCGGCAGTTCCAGTAGAAGGCGGCGGGGCGGCGAGGGGATGCGGCATCATGCGCTGTGTCGCGTCGGGATCGTTCCAGCCATGCGATTGGTTCGATGACAGTTGGGCGACAAACGCGGATCAGCTCCTTGCGCCGCAGCCGTGCACGCTACGCGCCAGGAGCGGTCCAAGCACGGCGGCGACCCGGCATGGCGACATGTGCCGCGGCCGGGCAGCAGGTTGCCGGCGGACGTTGATCATCAGCATGCCGCCGCCCGCCAGCGCCAAATGCAGGGTGCCGGCCCGGATCGCCCGGACGTAAAGCGGTTCCGGCCCGCCGATGCCCGTGATGATGCCAGCGCCGACCGCGGCGACCCGGTTGCGGTACTCCGCCGCCAGATCCGGGGTGTGGGAATGGTAGAGGCCCACGGCCACGTTCCAGTCGCCATGCGCTTCCGTGTAGAGGGAGCGCAGGTAACGCGCGGCGTAGTCGGCGTTGGCCGCCGGGTCGAACGCCTCATCCAGCGAGCCGAATGCCCCGGGATGCATTGGAAGGTCTACTTGCAGGCAGCCGACGTCGATGAAGCGCGCCCCGCGGGCCTGCGCGCCCTGCACCCAGGCGATCGCGGCGGCCTTGCTGTCCAGGAACAGGCCACGGCCGTCGGCGTCGATTGTCCACGGCCAGGCGCGAACGTCCCGCAGCCCAGTGATTGGCCGGCCGCTTTCCGCCTTGGCAATGCTGTCCAGCAGGCCGTGCGGGAGGCCGAACTTCGCTTCCGCCGCTTGGGCCGCCGCCTCGCACTGGGCACTCTGTGCCGTGGACCAGTCCCTGTCAGCGACGGCAGGGCTGGCAGCGGTGAGGAACGGGAGGAACACGAGTAGCAGGCAGGTTCGGACGGTGAGCACGGACGCCGCCTACACCGGATGGGGCAGGGGTGGCAAAGATGTTTCGGGATTGCTGGGTGACGCTGGCTCTCACCTAGAACGAGAAGGTTTTTAAGGAAGGCGCCGGCGGTGCGGAGGCTAGTCGTCCAGGGTGACGAGTACGGGGACGTGGTCGGAAGGCTGCTCCTCGCCGCGGACGTGGCGGTCAGGGGCGGCAGAGGCGAGACGGTCGGCCAACTCCGGGGAAAGCAGGGCGTGGTCGATCCGCAAGCCACGGTCCCGCTGCCAGGCGCCACCCTGATAATCCCAGAATGTCCAGGCCGGGCCAGATGGCGTGGTGACCCGCACTGCGTCCGTCAGCCCAGCCCACAGCATGCGGCGGAAGCGCGCCCGGGTCTCCGGCCGCACCAGCGCGTCATCCAGGGGTAGGGTGCCAGGGGTGAAATCCTCGTCTGCCGGGCAGACGTTGTAATCGCCGGCCAGCATGAACGGCGTTTGCTCAGCCAGAAGGGCTTCCGCCCGGTCGACCAGCCGGTCCATCCAAGCGAGCTTGTAGGCGTAGCCTGCCTCGCCGCCGGAATTGCCGTTTGGGAGGTAAAGGTTGCCGACCACCACCCCGGCCACCTGGATTTCGAGGTAGCGGGCTTGGGCGTCATCGCGGGGCAAGCCGGGAAGGGCAATGTGGCGGACCGCCATCGGCAGCCGGCTCAGAACGGCTACGCCGTTGTAGGATTTCTGCCCGGCGACCACGCTGTCGTAACCCACCGCCTTGAACGCGTCGGCCGGGAAGGCGGGTTGCTCACATTTGATTTCCTGCAACAGCAAGACGTCCGGCTCGGCGCGTTGCAGCCAACGGCAAACGTGCGGTTCTCGGATACGGACCGAATTGACGTTCCAGGTGGCGACTCTCACAGCGATCGTCCGGCGTGGAAATCAGTCCACCGCAAAACTGGTCCCACAGCCGCAGGCACTGGTGGCGTTCGGGTTGCGCACGGTAAAGTGACTGCCCATCAGTTCGTCCGTGTAATCGAGCTGCGCCCCGGCAAGCAGGTCCAGGCTGGCCGGATCCACCACGACGCGGGCAGGGCCGGACTGCACCACCAGGTCGTCCGGCTGGATGGTCTCGTCCAGTTCAAACTTATACTGAAAGCCACTGCATCCGCCGGCGAGCACTGCCACGCGCAGCGCGGCTGGGCGGGGCTGGGCGGCCACGATGGCAGCGATCTGCTCGGCGGCGCGCGGGCTGACGGCGAATGCTTGTTCCATGACATGAACATAGGCCAGGCCGCGCGGCGATTGAAGAGGCGGGAACCCCGGTGCTACGCCGGACGCCATGGCCCTCGCATCCTACGCCGTCCGGACCGAGACCGCCCGTGGGCGGCTGCATCCGGAGCCGGAAGCCCCCACGCGCTCCCCTTGGCAGCGCGACCGGGACCGGATCATCCACTCCTCGGCGTTCCGCAAGTTGCAATACAAGACCCAGGTTTTCGTCAACCACGAGGGCGATTTCTTCCGCACCCGGCTGACCCATACCATCGAGGTGGCGCAGATTGCCCGTTCCATCGCGCGAGAGCTTGCGGTGGACGAAGACCTGACGGAAGCGCTGGCGCTCGCCCATGACCTGGGCCACCCGCCGTTCGGCCATGCAGGGGAGGAGGGTCTGAACCGCGGCATGAAGCCTTGGGGCGGGTTCGACCACAACGCGCAGGCGATGCGGATCGTGACCTTGCTGGAAAGCCGCTACGCCGCGTTTGATGGGCTGAACCTGACCTGGGAAACGCTGGAAGGCCTGGCCAAGCATAACGGGCCGCTCCTCAACCCGCCGCCCTACATCGCCGAATACGATGGCATCCATCCTTTGGACCTGCACAGCCAGCCCGGGGTGGAAGCGCAGGTGGCGGCCGCCGCGGACGACATCGCCTATCACAGCCACGACCTGGATGACGGCATGCGCGCCGGGCTATTCGGGCCGGAGGAGATCAGCCATCTGCCGCTGGTGGGAGAGGCGTTGCGCCAGGCCCGCATTGCCAGTTTGGACGTGCCGCCGGCCCGGTTGCGGCACGAGACGATCCGCCGGGTTATCAACCAGTTGGTGAGCGACCTGGCCGCCGAAAGCCGGCGGCGACTTTCGGCGCTGCACTTGGCCGACGGCGCCGCCGTCCGCCAGGCCAGCGCGCCGGTCGTGGGTTTCAGCCCGGCGATGGGCGATGCGAACCAGGCGATCAAGGAGTTCCTGCGCGCCCACATGTACCGGCACTGGCGGGTGAACCGCATGACTGCCAAGGCGCGGCGGCTGACCGAGCACCTGTTCTCGCTGTTGCTAGGGGACGTGTCCACGCTGCCGGACGAGTGGCGCGGCCGGGCGGGCGAAGGGGACCCGCATCGGGCCGCGCTGACAGTGGCGGACTACGTGGCGGGCATGACAGACCGTTCAGCAGTGGAGGAGCACCGCCGGCTGACCGACCTGTCCGTCCCTGGGTGACGGAGGCGGCTTACGAGTGGTTGTAGACGAAATCCATGGAAAGCTGGGTTTTGCAAAGGGGCGACTCGACTGTCGCGTCCAAGTGGTTGCCGGTGACCTGGCCCGTCATGTGCGTGTTGCCAGACACCGAGTCGACCTTGCCGTCGTAATCGATGGGCGAGGCGAAGAACACCACTGGAGTGTAGGCGTACCAGAGTACACCGTCGCCCACCATGAGGACGCGCTCGGCGTTTTCGGTCGGGCAGCCAGGGCCTTTGGCAAACACCTGCCTGACGCTGCCCTGGTAACTGCCGTTATACTGCCGGGACTCGTGGGCGGAAAGCGGCACTGCCACGCCCACCAGGTCAAACGTGGTTTGGCAGCCGCCGAGGGCGAAGGCGAGCGTCATGGCTGCGGCGGCGGTGCGGAACGGCGATCCCACGATGTCTTGCTCCTTCAGTCGCAGGCAATTTACCCGATGCCGGGAGTGGGCGCCATGGATTACCCCGTCGTAAGTTTCGTATGCGGTGAGGGGCGTGATAGTGGTTTGCTTTACGCAGGCCGGTCCGCGCGCCACTACTGGCGGGCGAAGGATGGCCCATATCGCTTCTACGGTTACACGCGAGGACACCCATGTTCATTCACCGGCGCCGCGGATGGGAGCTCCCGGAGCACTCGGCCACGCCCGAAGCGGCGGTGGTTGGGCGCCGCGCTATCATGGCAGGCGGGATTGGACTGTTTGCGGCCGGGATGGCGATCCAGCCTGCATCTGCCGCGGCCGACTTACGGTATCCAGCAGGGCGTGCCACGACGCCGGAAGCCGATGCAACCACCTACAACAACTATTATGAGTTCGGCGAAGACAAATCGATTTGGCGCGCGGCGCAGCGCTTTCCAGTTAGCCCGTGGCCGATCGAGTTCGCGGGCATGATGGACACCCCTCGAACGATGGACCTGGCCGACCTGTTGAAGCAGGTGCAGTTGGAGGACCGGGTGTACCGGCACCGTTGCGTGGAAGCTTGGGCGATGACGGTGCCCTGGAGCGGCTTCCCAATGTCTGCCTTGTTGAAAGTGGCGCAGCCTACTGCTTCGGCAAAGTATGTGGTGTTCGAGTCGGCCAGCAACCCGCGTGCTATGCCGGGCGTGCGCAACAGCTTGTATCCTTGGCCCTACGTTGAGGGCTGCACGATGCAGGAAGCGCAGAACGACCTCGCGTTCATGGTCACTGGCATGTACGGCCACGACCTGCCGAAGCAGGATGGCGCTCCGCTCCGCGTACACCTGCCCTGGAAATATGGCTTCAAGTCGGGCAAGGCGATCGTGAAAATCAGCTTCACCGACAAGCAGCCGGAAACCATGTGGCACGCCATCCAGCCATCCGAATACGGCTTTTGGGCCAACGTGAACCCCGATGTGCCGCATCCCCGTTGGAGCCAGGCGACTGAGCGGCTGATCGGCACTGGCGAGCGCGTGCCGACAACCATCTGGAACGGCTACGGCGAATGGGTTGCCGACATGTACTCGGACAAGACCAACCAGCGGCTGTTTGCGTGATGCTTGCTAAGACGCTCGCCGTACTGTCGGCGGTTTTGTTGGTCGGTGCGGTGGCGCTTGGCACGTTGGGGCCGCCGGACATGACGCTGGGCGAGGCACTGGCTGTGGCCGATCATGTCCGGATCAACGCGATCGAGGCGTGGGTGCGCGGCAATCTGTCGCCCTGGTTCTGGGATCACCCGGCGGCGGCGATGCTGGCCCGGCCGCTTTGGCTGGCTCCGGCCGCGGCCGGGTTGCTGCTCGGCGGTGGCGCGCTGACGGTGGCCAGTTCGCAGAAGGCGCCCAATTCCCGGCGACGGCGGTCGTAGAAACGGACCGGGTCATATCCCCAGCAGGCGGCGCGCTGCCGCGATCACCCGAAGCGCCTCGCTCCATAAGCTCATGCCGTCCAGTTCGGCGAATGCGAAGAAGCTGGCCGCGCTGACGTCCCCACCCGCAACCGGCTCGCCGCCCTGCCATTCCGCGGCAAAGTCCAGAATCGTATAGTGAAACTGCACTCGGCCTGCCTTGTCGGGGTGAATGCTGTCCACGTGCGCGATCAGGGCCAGCGGGCCGACCTCCAACCCTGTTTCTTCCCGCAGTTCGCGCCGCGCCGCGCTCTCGGCGGTCTCGCCCACCTCCTGCGCGCCGCCGGGTATGCTCCACTGGCCGGCCGCCGGCGGCTTGGCCCGGCGCACCAGCAACACTGCGCCGGAGTGTCCCTTCTCTGCCGGGCGGAGTACGACCGCGCCGATGCCAACTATCGGTCGAACTGGATATTCGCGGCTGGTGGACGTTTCTTGCATGGGCCTGGCCGCGCATAGCGCAATAGATGGCCTTCCGCCATGCATCCCCCCGGGTTTCCGCCCGGCCCGGTTCGCGCGATGATGCTGCCATGCCGCTGCGTGCTGTTTTCACCGACGCTCTGAACGCCCACGCTCGCCGACGCATCCGGCATCGGGCACGAGCGCGCTTCCTGGCCCGGCGCCGTTCCCGGGAGCGGCTGTCCCACGTTTCGGTGCGCTTCACCGCCTTGATCGTAGCCAGCGCACTGTTCATGGAGCAGCTTGACGCTACCGTGCTGGCGACCGCGCTGCCATCCATGGCGCGGTCCTTCGGCGTCGAGCCCTTGCAGATGAACGTGGCGCTGACCGCTTACCTGCTGAGCCTAGCGGTGTTCATCCCCGCTAGCGGCAAGGCGGCGGACCGGTTCGGCACCCGCACGGTGTTCCGCGCCGCCATCGCGCTGTTCACCCTCGGCTCGGTGCTGTGCGGCTTGGCGGGCGGGCTGTGGGCGCTGGTGGGCGCACGGGTACTACAGGGCATGGGTGGCGCCATGATGGTGCCGGTCGGCCGCCTGGTGCTGCTACGGACTGTGGAGCGGAGCGAGCTGGTCACTGCGATGACCTGGCTGATGGTGCCGGCGATGATCGGCCCGGTGCTAGGGCCGCCATTGGGCGGGTTTCTGGTCACGGCGCTGTCCTGGCGATGGATCTTCTATATCAACGTGCCAATCGGCGTGCTCGGGATGGCGCTGGCGACGCTATATATCCGGGACATCAAGGAGGAAGGACAGGTTCACTTCGACGGGTGGGGCCTGTTGCTGTCCGGGGTGTCGCTGTCTTGCCTGATGTTTGGATTGGAGATGGCGAGCCGAGGCGAGGTGTCCGGCTTGGCCACGGCGGCCATCGTGGCGATCGGGTTGGGTAGCGGGGCGCTGTACCTGCACCACAGCCGGGCGTGTCCGCAGCCAGTGCTGGATTTCTCGCTGATGCGGATTCCAACCTTTGGATTGTCGGTGATCGGCGGAGGGCTGACGCGGATCGCAGCGGGGGCGATCCCGTTCCTACTGCCGATGATGCTGCAACTAGGTTTCGGCATGTCCGCACTGCAGAGCGGGCTGATCACCTTCGCTAGCAGCGCCGGGTCGATGTTGATGAAGGCGGCGGCGCTGCCGATCCTGCGGCGTTTCGGATTCCGCACGGTGATGATGTGGAACGGGCTAACGGCGACAGTATTCCTAGCGGCAATGGCATCTTTCCGCCCGAGTTGGCCGGTGGTGGCAATCTACGCTGTGTTGCTGGTGGGTGGGTTTTTTCAATCGTTACAGTTCACTGCCTACAACACCATCGCCTACGCCGAGATCCCGCGCGAGCGAATGAGTTCGGCGACAAGCTTCTACACGACGTTCCAGCAACTGATGCTGACGCTTGGGATCTGCACGGCGGCGGCGGCGCTGGCCGGGTCTGTGGCGATCAACGGGCATGGACGGCCGTTGCTGGCGGATTACAGCGCGGCGTTTCTGGCCGTGGCGCTGGTGTCGCTGGCGGCCGCGCCGACCTGCTCGCGGCTGCGGCGGGATGCGGGAGACGAGTTGAGCGGACACGGGGTGAGTAAGCGGCCGGAACAGGCGGTGGTAGTGGCAGTGCGGGCGGAGTCGGCGGACGCGGGAAGTGTGGTTTAAGGGAGAGGCAGTCCCTTTCCGCATGGCGGACGGTTATTTAAAGAAGCAGCTCAGCACTGTTGCGTATTTCCATCTGGCCGATTCTAAGTGACTCTGACCCTGATGTATCTTTGTTTATAGGTAGAGTGCGCTTTCCGCACGCTTCTGCCTGGGACGGGTTGCTGGAGTGGTCCTTGATTCGACCGGAATATTGGGCGCAATCGTGAGGGTCTAGGCTTACGCCTATGCTCAATGACGCGGCGCCAGTTGAAATCATCACTGGCCGTGAGCGTCGTCGGCGCTACAGTGCCGAACAGAAGCTGGCTCTGGTCGACGAGACCATGCAGCCAGGGATGACGGTTTCAGCCGTCGCTCGCCTGCGTGGGGTTTTCGCAAGCCTGCTGTTCAAGTGGAGGCAACTAGTGCCCAAAGGCGGTCAAGTCATCGTCATCTGCGCCCGCGAACTGGAACTGCGTGTGCGCGAACTTGATCGCCTGCTTGGCCGCAAGACAATGGAGATCGAGGTGAAGGAAGCCTTGACCGCCACGCGGGAAAAAGTTCGTTTGGCAGTTGCCGTCGCCATGACCGGATGGTTTCCGGTGAAGGACGTGGCCGAAATCCTGGGTATGACGCGCCCCAGTTGGTCGAGCAGTTCGCAGGAGCGATTAAATGTCGCGGCTGCTGCCGGCGTGAAAGGGACGACGAGCTTCTGGCAGCCATCCATCAGATCATCGATGCCCGGCCTACCGCGATATTATTGCCTGGTAGGCAAGTATGGGCGGCATCGGCGGTGAGATGGTGCGCAACCTGATGCTCGCCTGCGTCCAGGCGAGGTTCACCGCTTTCCGGGCGCCATGGCCGGTGCAGTGGTTAACTGACCACGGCGCGGCCCACGCGGCACGCGACACGCTGGATTTTGCCATGTTTCTTCCCTGGTGCCCTGCACCACATCGGTGCGTGATCCGGAAAGCAACCGTGTCAGCGGAGCGTTCGCGACGACCCCAAAGCGCGACGATGCCCATGTTCAATCCCGTCCCGATGCCCTGACCGTCTTGCAGCGGCTCGCGGCCTGGATCAAGGACCACAACGAAACCCACCCGCATCGCGGCTTGCGCATGCGCTCTCCTCGTGAGTTCACCCACAGCCAATCGCAACCAGTTTCCTGTCCGGGGTGGCAGGGGCAACTTCAATTGCAAAAGCCGTCGAGATGAGCCCGCCCAGGCTTGCGCGTGAACGCGCTGTTGCAGTGAGTCCTCCAGACTCTGTGACTCGGCGTGTTGCAGTTGGGCTGCTGAATAGATGCCCGTCCAGGCATTCGTCCTGAAACCGGCCGTTTAAAGCTCTTCCCAAAGCCGCTCTACTGTGGCTTATCGGATGCGAAGTCGTGTCACGGCACTGATCACTTCTTATGAGCGGCGCAGAGTCGTGTGTGACATCAATTCTCTTGTTAGTAGATGTAACCTGTCGTTGCCGGGTCGACAAGATGCATACCGTTGGTTTTCGACTCCAGTCCTCCCAACCCGTACGCTCGCCGTTGCAAGTGGCCTTGTGCCTCATCGCCCAGGTCACACCATGCACCGCGAACCAGGCGTTGTCTTTCCTAAAACCCTTCCACCCGCGCGCGTCCGACACTTCCATGCCACCATAATTAGAGCGCCACGTGTAGAACGTCGCAGTAAGCTACTTCTGTGCTTGCGGCACAGATGGGCCGCCGTTGTACCCGTCTGTGCTGCTTCAGCACGCCGATAATCTGCTCCTGCGTAAACCTTGACCGCCTCACGGTCTGTCCCCTGCCGACAAACCTTAGTTCAAGATTGGAAGCGTTTCTAAAGACGAGGTTAGTTGTGCTCTATAACCACTCTCCCGCTCTACACATTAACTTGCACAATTGATACGGGTAAGCAGATTATAAGTTTATGCAGCATCCAATTCAAGAGAGTATGAAAAGGGTGTCTTTTGTGTCTTGAAGGTGTTGCTGGAATTCGACTCACGTAGCACGTAGCCACGCCCCCACACAGTCCCAATCAAATTTCCTGCGCCAGCCTGAGTCAATTTCTTTCGCAACTTACAGATGAAAACATCGACAATCTTCATTTCTGGTTCATCTACACCGCCGTAAAGGTGATTCAAAAACACTTCCTTTGTTAATACTGAACCTTTGCGCAACACAAGCAACTCCAACATAGAATACTCTTTACCAGTCAAGTGCATGGGGCAGTTATCGACTGTTACCTCATGACTATCCAGACTCAACTCAAGATTTCCAACACGCAATGTGGGTTGACTATAACCTTTGCTTCGACGAACGACGGCATGTATCCGCGCTAAAAACTCCGATTTGTCGAACGGCTTAGAAATGAAATCGTCAGCACCCGTCCTGAAAGCTTTTACTTTGGCATCTGGTTGGGACAGGCCCGAGAGAACCAGCACTGGAACATCCAGTCGTGCGCTCCGCATTTGGCGGACAACCTCGTAGCCTTCCATATCAGGAAGCATCAAATCCAACACCACAACGTCATAGTCATAGCGTTTGACGATCTCAACTGCCTCCTCACCAGTTTGTGCTACGTCCACAACGATATGGTTAGCTTTTAGCATCAATGAGATGCCGCGAGCGGCGATTGCATCATCCTCAACCAACAGGACACGCATAGGTTGAACTCCACACTGCTTCTGCCAGATTAATACCACCTTAGCGTGTGTCTAGCTACAAATATTTCATCTTTAGCGTGCACACTGGCTTAGATGGCTGAGATTGCCTTGCCTTGCTGCCGTAAATTTAAAAACTAGACGAGTTTCTGTTGATGAGACATATTTCTGTCAGGAATTGTTTGGATCAAGGTAGTGCGCTGATTGCTGATGTTGTGCCAACTCTGGTTCAAAGCCGTGTGAATGCCGTAACCGGTCTGTCGATCGGAGTGAGTGGCTTAGGCGCCTTGGTCAGCGTTGGCGATCGTCTCTCGCTTACGAGCCAGTCTGGTTTACCCGTGTTAGCGGAAGTATTGGGTTTCCGTGAAGCGGCAGCACGAGCCATAGCGTTTGGTCCCATAGACGGCGTCGGGCTCGGCAGCGTCGCTTCAGTTCCGCTTAAGGTACACGCGCATCGTGCATTCACTCTTCGTCCATGCTGGTCCTGGCTTGGGCGGGTTATCGACCCACTTGGTCGACCGTTGGACGGTCATGGTGCCCTTTCGCTGGGAGACGAGCCACGGCTAGTTCGCGATAGTCCTCCGAATGCAACAACACGGGCGCGTCTTGGAAGCCGACTAGACCTTGGCATCACAGCAATGGACTTGTTCACGACTTGCCGTTCCGGTCAGCGGTTAGGTTTATTTGCGGGATCAGGCGTTGGTAAATCCACCTTGCTTGCCATGCTGGCCCGTAACACTGCTTGTGACGTTGTCGTGCTAGCTTTGGTAGGCGAGCGCGGACGAGAGGTGCGGGAATTCCTAGAGGACGATCTAGGTCAAGATGGACTGGCACGCTCAATTGTCGTCACGGCAACATCTGATTCTTCTCCTTTGTTGCGACGAGAAGCCGCTTACACAGCCATGACACTTGCCGAATACTTCCGTGATCAAGGAAAATCGGTTTTACTGTTGATGGACAGTGTCACACGTTTTTGCCTAGCTCTTCGCGAAATTGGTCTTGCATCTGGCGAACCGCCGGCCACGCGCGGATATCCTCCCAGTGTTTTCGCCGAGCTTCCTCGCTTACTTGAACGTGCTGGCCCTGGAACGGACCGGGAGGGTGTCACTGGCCAAATTACAGCACTGTTTACCGTTCTTGTTGAAGGTGACGATCATAACGAGCCAGTTGCTGACGCAGTGCGCGGTATTCTAGACGGCCACGTTGTACTCGACCGCCGCATTGGCGAGGCAGGACGGTATCCAGCCATAGATGTGCTACGCTCCCTATCTCGCACCGCACCTGGTTGCTTAGAGCCAGATGAGCGCAATTTAATTGCTCGTGCCCGATCCATCTTAGGAACCTATTCTGAAAATGCCGACTTGGTTCGGCTGGGTGCCTACAAAGCAGGTACTGACGCCCAGGTGGATGAAGCTGTGACTCTTGCGCCACGCATTGAGTACATACTTCGTCAAACCCGAGAGGAGAAAACGACGTTGAACACAAGCTTTGCTGCGCTTGCAGCCGCAATGGGAATGCCAAATGCCTGATCCCCTAAACTCTGTTTTACGTATCCGTCGTATGACGTTGGATAGTGCCAGGCGTGAACTCACGGCCATTCTCCAAATGGAGGAGGCAGCGCGATTACGTGCGGACGAAGCGGCAGCGCTTATTGAGGAAGAAGGGGAGAATGCGGCGGAAATTTCCTTTGACGATCAAACTGTAGAAGCTTTTGCCGCATGGCTGCCAACCGGTCGCGCCAAGGTTGTGGCAGCTAGGGAAAAACACGAACAACTTCGCTCAGAGGTTGCCAAGGCACGTGCTGCGGTGACCTTGGCGCGTGCCGCTGCAGAGACAGCTCAGAACTTGCTCAACCAACGAGGTGCTGAGCGGGTCACAGAGATAAACCGTCGTGAGCAGGTTAAGTTGGATGATTTCGCTGCCAAACCCGCCGCCGACTAAGCTGTGTGATTGAACTGGCGGGCTGGCGGTTTTTGGGCTGATTGGTTTCTGGCCGTGCGATCCTGGGAATGTTCGAAGCTTCCGGAGTTGCACGGCCATGACCAGGACCAGCTTGGACGATGCCCGATGGACATCGCTGAGGCTGACGATGCGGCAGATCCCGCGCGCCTGGAAGCGTGAAGATGCGGCGCTGCGCCGCTTTGTCGAGGCCGTGCTGTGGATCGGACGCACG
>CAXTLC010000050.1:23246-34367 GCA_964245075.1 uncultured Acetobacteraceae bacterium | reverse complement strand
TCGTGCCGCGGCCGTCCTTCAGCTCGCACATGATCTTCACCGTGCGCAGGATATCTTCCTTGCGCAGCGTCCGGACGGAGTCGAGCACGTCCTCGCCGAGCCGCATGTTCATCTTCACCCGGCCGACGGCGGACAGGTCATAGCGGTTCTCGTCGAAGAACAGCCCGCGGAACAATGTCTCGGCCGTCTCGGGGGTCGGCGGCTCGCCGGGGCGGATAACGCGGTAGATGTCGGTCAGCGCGTCCTCGCGGCCGGAGTTCTTGTCCACGGCGAGCGTGTTGCGGATCCAGGGGCCGTTGGACTGATCCACCGCCAAGGTCGGCAGGGTGGTGATGCCGGCCTCCTCGATGGCGAGGAGGCGTGCTTCGGCCAGTTCCTCGCCAGCGTCGGCGTAGATCTCGCCGGTTTCCTCGTTGACAAGGTCGATCGCGACGTAGCGGCCCAGCAGGTCGGCGCGGCCCACCAGCACGGTCTTGGTGTTCTCGGCAATCTTGCGGGCGGTGCGCGTGGTCAGCTTGGCGCCAGCCTGCGCCACCACCTCGCCCGTGTCGGCGTCCGTCAGCGACTCGGCCAAGGTGATGCCGCGATACGCCTCGGGGTCGAACGGGCGCGCCCAGCCCTTGGGCGTGCGGGTGAACGGCACCTGGCCGTAGAAGAAGCCGAGAATCTCCTCCGGGTCCATGCCGCGGATCTCGGGGATCTCGATCGTTTCGCCCTTCGCCAGCCGGGCCGCCCGCAGATCGGCGGTGGCGAGGCTGTCCAGCGCGTAGAGCAGCGTCGTGACCGGCAGCTTCCGCTTGCGGTCGATGCGGACGAAGACGAGGTCCTTGCTGTCGAACTCGAAGTCCAGCCAACTGCCGCGGTACGGGATCACCCGGGCGGTGAACAGGAACTTGCCGGACGAATGGGTCTTGCCCTTGTCATGGTCGAAGAACACGCCGGGCGAACGGTGCATCTGGCTGACGATGACGCGCTCGGTGCCGTTGATGATGAAGGTGCCGTTGTCCGTCATCAGGGGCATGTCGCCCATGTAGACGGGCTGCTCCTTGATGTCGCGGATCGACTTGGCGCCGGTGTCCTCGTCCAGGTCCCACACGATCAGGCGCAGGGTGACCTTCAACGGCGCGGCGAAGGTCATGCCGCGCTGGATGCACTCCTCCACGTCGTACTTCGGCGACTCCAACTCGTAATCCACGAATTCCAGCCGGCCGCGGCCGGCGAAGTCGTCGATCGGGAAGACGGACTTGAACACTTCCTGCAAGCCGGTATTGGTGCGGCTGTCCGGCAGCATGTTCATCTGCAGGAACGCTTCGTAGGACGAGCGCTGCACGTCGATCAGGTTCGGCATGGGCGCGACTTCGGGGATGCGGCCAAAGCTCTTGCGGATGCGCTTCTGGCCGGTAAAGGACTTCGAGATCGCGTTCATGCCAATCCTTACATCTGGCCGGGCGGGTAGCCCGGCGAGCCATGTCCACCGGGAACACCCGGCCCAAATCCCGCGACCGTGCCGTGGCCGCAAACGACGGAGGGGCGAGAACCAATCAGGTTCCCGCCCACCCTTCTCTAGTGCCTCGCGCCTCGAGCGTTACTTGATCTCGACGCTCGCACCCTGGTCCTCAAGCTGCTTCTTCAGCTTGGCGGCCTCGTCCTTAGAGACGCCTTCCTTCACGGTCTTGGGAGCACCCTCGACCAGGTCCTTGGCTTCCTTCAGGCCGAGAGCGGTGATCGCACGCACTTCCTTGATCACGTTGATCTTCTTGTCGCCCGTCTTGGCGAGGATGACGGTGAACTCCGTCTGCTCCTCCACTGGCGCCGCGGCCGCGCCGCCGCCGCCTGCCGCCGGGGCCGCAGCCGCAACCGGAGCGGCAGCAGAAACACCCCACTTCTCTTCAAGCAGCTTGCTCAACTCAGCAGCTTCCAGCACAGTCAAGCTGGAGAGCTCGTCGACGATCCTGGAAAGGTCAGCCATTTAATTCAGTTCCTAGATGATAGTCTGGTCGGTTCCATGCAAGACCGGCATCGCCGGCTTGCGGTTATCACACGCTTTGGTCAGGCTGCCTCTGCTTCCGCATCGGACGGCTCGTCGCCGTCCTTCCTGGCATAGGCCCCAAGAACCCTTGCGAGTTGCCCACCCGGCGCCTGTAGCACGCCAGCGATCCGGGTCGCCGGAGCTGCGAGCAGCCCCAGGATCTTCCCACGCAGCGCGTCCAGGCTCGGCAGTTCGGCAAGCGCCTTGATTCCATCCGCGTTCAGCGTCTGGAGGCCAAGGGCGCCGCCGATCAGCACGAGCTTCTCGTTGGTCCTGGCGAACTCGACAGCCACCTTCGCCAC
The DNA here is from genome assembly GCA_964245075.1 of uncultured Acetobacteraceae bacterium. Taxonomy (GTDB): domain Bacteria; phylum Pseudomonadota; class Alphaproteobacteria; order Acetobacterales; family Acetobacteraceae; genus LMUY01. Next base: position 32,036 of record CAXTLC010000050.1, on the reverse strand, counting down.
CGCCACCGGGTCGTGCGACCACGCGAGCGCGGTCGGTCCCTTTAGCATGGGTTTGATGCTGTCGAATTGGGTCCCATCCAAGGCGAGGGTGGCCAGCCGGTTCTTCGCAACCTTGAAGGTCGCCCCCGCCGCCCGCATGCGGGTTCGCAGCACCGTCACCTCAGCCACCGTCAATCCCTTGTTCTGGGTGACGACGACCATGGACGTGGCAGCGAACACGCCGGCGAGGGAGGACACGAACTCCCGCTTCTCCGTACGGTCCAAAACCGCTCTCCATCGGCGGCCCCGCACGGCTTGCACCGTCCGGGACCTGGTTTCCCTTTAGGGGCAGCGCATGCCGCCCCCGGTTCGCCTGTCCATTCAGCCGGAACCGCCAGACATCACCGATCTCTGGCCTTCCCGTCTCCTGCGCGCGGACCGGAGCCCATTAACCCTCGGGAGGGACGTGCACTCTCGGACAGGTCTCGACGATGGCCCTTGAAGGGCCGCCGCCTGCCCGCCGGCGTTGCCGCCGGCGTATCTCGTTCAGCCAGCCAGGCTCGACACGTCCACCCGGATGCCTGGGCCCATGGTGGAGGACACGGCGGCTCTTTGCAGGTAGGTGCCTTTCGCGCCCGTCGGCTTGGCCTTCTGCACCGCATCCACCAGCGCGCGGATGTTCTCCACCAGCTTGTCGTCCTCGAAGCTCGCCTTGCCGACCCCGGCGTGGATGATCCCGGCCTTCTCGGCGCGGTACTCCACCTGGCCGGACTTGGCGGCGCGCACCGCGTCCTTCACATTCATGGTCACCGTGCCAAGCTTCGGGTTCGGCATCAGCCCGCGCGGGCCGAGGATCTTACCGAGCCGGCCCACCAGGGCCATCATGTCCGGCGTCGCGATGCAGCGGTCGAACTGGATGTCCCCGGCCTGAACCCTTTCCGCCAGATCGTCCGCGCCGACCACGTCCGCACCGGCGTCCAGAGCTTCCTGCGCCTTGGCAGTGCGGGCGAACACCCCGACCCGCAGCGTCTTGCCGGTGCCGTTCGGCAGGGAGATCAGGCCGCGCACCATCTGGTCGGCGTGGCGCGGATCGATGCCGAGGTTCATCGAGAACTCGACCGTCTCGTCAAACTTGGCCTTGGCGTTGCTCTTGATGAGGGCGATGGCTTCCGGCAGCGGGTAGAGCTTCCCGCGCTCGATCGTTGCCTTGGCAGCGGTTAGGCGCTTGTCGTGTGCCATCTTGTCAGCCCTCCACCACGGTGAGGCCCATCGAGCGGGCGGAGCCGGTCAGCATGCGCACGGCCGCGTCCACGTCGTTGGCGTTCATGTCCTTCATCTTGTTCTCCGCGATCTCGCGAAGCTGGGTGATCGTCACGCGGCCAACCGCGGCGCCCTTGCCGGGCGTGGTGGTGCCCTTCGTGATGCCCGCTGCTTTCTTGAGGAAGTAGGTGTTGGGCGGAGTCTTGGTGATGAAGGTGAACGTCCGGTCGCCGAAGGCCGTGATCACCACGGGAATCGGCATCCCCGGTTCCATCTGCTGGGTGAGGGCATTGAACTCCTTGCAGAACTGCATGATGTTCAAGCCGCGCTGGCCGAGCGCCGGGCCGACGGGCGGGGAAGGGTTGGCCTTCCCGGCCGGAATCTGCAACTTTATGTAGCCGACAACCTTCTTGGCCATGCCCTGGCTCCTTCGAATGCCCAGGGACCGTGGTGCAAACGGCTTCGCAGGCGCGACAATGCGCCCGAAGCCTCCCGCGTTCCGGATGAGGGCCGGGTTCTAGAAGCATGGGCGGCGCGTGTCCAGCCCTTTCGTCAGGACTGGTCCGTCCCCGCGCCTATCCGGTCATGAGCTCGATCAGGAACGGCCCCCGGGTGCGGTTCGCGGTGTCCAGCAGGTCGCCGAACTGGTCGATCGTTTCCGCCCGCGCCCCTTCCACGCCCATGCCCTGCCCGATGCGGCGCCAGTCCAGGTCCGGGTTGCCCAGGTCCAGCATGTCCAGCGCGGTGCGGCCCGGATTGGCGCCGACCCCCGCCAACTCGCTCAGCAGGATGGCGTACTTGCGGTTGGAGAAGATGACCGTGGTCACGTCCAGCCGTTCCCGCGCCTGGGTCCACAGCGCCTGCACGGTGTACATCGCCGACCCGTCGGCTTGCAGCGTGATCACCCGGCGGCCGGGCGCGGCCACCGCCGCCCCCGTGGACAGCGGCAAACCGGCGCCGATCGCGCCGCCCGTCAGTTGCAGCCAGTCGTGCGGCGCGGCGCCGCGCGTGATCGGGAACAGGCCGCGGCCGAAGGTGATGCTTTCGTCCACCACGATCGCGCCCTCCGGCATCAGGGCGGCCAGGGTCTGCGCCATGGAGTCCGGCGTGACCGCGCCGCGCGCGCGCCCGGGTTTGGGCGCCGGTTCCGGCTCGGCGGCAGCGGCGCCCAGCCTTTCGGCGAGGGCGGACAGCGCCGCCGGGCCGTCCTGGTCCAGCCGGGCGAGCACGTGGATCGTGCAATCGTCCGGGTACATCCGGCCGGGCTTGCCGGGGTAGGCGAAGAAGCCGACGGGCGCCGCCGCGCCCACCAGGATGATGTGCTTCAGCCCGGCCAGCGTTTGGAGCGCCCCGTCCACCGGGTAGGGCACCCGCTCGATCGGGATGCGGCCCGCGCCGCGCTCCATCCGCGCGTTGGACTGCTGCGCCAGCATCCGGGCGCCGGTGCGGGCGCAGATGCCGCCAGCCACCGCCAGCGGCGGCGCGCGCAACGCCGGGCCGCCCAGCAGCAGCAGCGCCGGTTCGCCGGATCGCAGCACCCGCGCGGCCGCTTCCACGGCGCCCGGGTCGGCCCTGGCGGGCGGCGGCGGCGGCAGCGGCGCGGCGGCGATGCCGCCTTCGTCCCAACTGGTGTCGGACGGCAGGATGAGTGTCGCGATCTGGCCGGGGGCGGTCATCGCCGCCTGCACGGCCTGCGCCGCGTCCGCGCCCAGCGTAGCCGAGCTTGTGGCGGTGCGGGTCCAGCCGGACACCACGCGCGCCAGGCCCTCGGTGTCGGCGGTCAGCGGCGCGTCCAGCGGGCGGTGGTAGGTCGCCTGGTCGCCCACGATGTTCACCAGCGGCACGTGTCCGCGCCGGGCGTTGTGCAGGTTGGCGAGGCCGTTGGCCAGGCCCGGGCCGCAATGCAGCAGCGTCGCCGCCGGGCGGCCGGCCATGCGCGCGTAGCCGTCGGCGGCGCCGGTGACCACGCCCTCGAACAGGCCCAGCACGCAGCGCATGCCGGGGATGCGGTCAAGCGCCGCGACAAAGTGCATCTCCGACGTGCCCGGGTTGGCGAAGCACGTGTCCACCCCGGATGCCAGCAGCGTGCGCACCAGGCTTTCCGCACCGTTCATTGTATTTCTCCCGTTGCTGCCCCGAAGCAGCCTGCCCTCGCGGGCCGGCTTGCGCCAGCCCTGGACCGCCCGCAGGATTGCCTGGCAAGGGAGGAGGTTCCGATCGTGCCCACGGTGCTGTACCCGGAGCGGATGTACCCGGACGACAAGGAGGAGCGCCGCATCCTCGGCCCGGGCACGGAGGTGGCCATGCGGGATTGCGGCGCGCTCGCGGACCTGACGGACGCCGACTGCCAGGCGGCGGACGGGTTGATGATCTTCCGCCACCGGGTGGGCGAGGCGGATTTCGCCCGGTTTCCCAAGCTGCGCGCCGTGGTCCGCATGGGGGTCGGCTACGACCGGATCGACCGTGCCGCCGCCGCAGGGCGCGGCGTGCTGGTGTGCAACGTGCCCGATTACGGCACGACGGAGGTGGCCGACCATGCCATCGCCCTGGCCCTGGCGCTGTCCCGCGGGCTGATCCACCACCACGAGCGGCAGCGCACGGTCGGTGACTGGTCGGTGATCCGGGACCCGGCGATCCGCCGCTTCGGCGCCCGGGTGTTCGGCGTGCTGGGGCTGGGCCGGATCGGCACGGCGGTGGCGCTGCGAGCCAAGGCGCTCGGCTTCCCCGTGGTGTTCCACGACCCGCACCTGCCGAACGGGACGGAGCTGGCGCTCGGCGTGGCGCGCGCCGGAAGCCTGGACGCGCTGCTGCGCCAATCGGACATCCTGTCCGTTCACGTGCCGCTGACGCGCGGCACGGCGGGCCTGCTGGGCGCCGCGCAGTTCGCCGCGATGCCGGCGGGGGCGATCGTGGTGAACACGGCGCGCGGCCCGACGATGGATTGGGACGCCCTGGAAGCGGCGCTGCGCTCCGGCCACCTGTCCGCCGCCGGGCTGGACGTGATGGACGTGGAGCCGCCGGTGGCGCCGGTGCACCCCCTGCTGCGCGCCTACCGGGAGCGCGACCCGGCGTTGCTCGGGCGGCTGATCGTCACGCCGCATTCCGCATACTGGACGCCGGAAGCCGAGTGGGACATCCGGATCAAGTCGGCGGAAACGATGGCGGCGGCGCTGGGCAACACCCCGCAGAACGTGATCCGGCCAGAGGATGACTGAGCGCCCGCGGACGCGGCGGGAACAAGGGAGGCAGCCTGCCGGGATGACCGACTACCCATGAGACTGGCCGCCGCGGTGCGTCTCCTTATCCCGGCGCTGCCCGCCGTCGCCATGGCGGCGTTCGGCTGCCTGGCCGCCGCGCCGGCGATGGCACCCGTTCCCCGCAACGTCCTGATCGGCGGCGTCGGTCCCGGCTTCAAGACGCTCGCCGACCCCGCCGCGAACGCCCGGATGCTCGCGGCGGGCACCATCGGCCTTTACGAGCATGCCAACGCGATCGCGCCGCTCAGCCCGGCTCAGCGGGAAGCGATCTACCGGACATGGGGCCTGCCCACGGCGGGCCAGCGGCAAACGGTGGGCGAGGTTGGCGGGTATGCGCCGATGGACCCCAGCTACCTCGCCTATTTCGGCGGGGTCTATCCGGTCGAGGTCAACATGACCACCATCACCAACAGCGGCGACGGCTCTGGCTCCTACACGGCGGCTGCGGGAGAAGCGCATCCCGGCCAGGCGTACGAGGGCTTCGCGACGCCGGCCGACCTCGCGCGCATGAAGGCGGCCATCCAGGCGGCCAACGGCGCGGGCGCCCGCAACGTCGCGATCTTCATGACCCCGAACGGCGGCAAGGAGGACCTTGACGACCCGTTCGCGACCGGCGGCTTCTGGGCGAACCTGCGCGCCGCGGCCCGGTTCGGCGGCGGCATCGCGCTCGACGTGCCGCCGAACTACTACCTCGCCCGCGGCGGCGCGTACCAGGCGATGATCGTGCAGATGATCCGCTGGGCCAACGGGAACGGCTTGCGCAGTTCGCTCACGGTCTCGCCTTACGCCCTGCGCCCCGACAGCGCCGGGAACGTAGGAGGCTGCGGCTTCGACCCGGCGTTTGCCGAGGCGACGCAGACGCTGGTGGCCAACGTGACGGCAGCAGGCGCGCTGCCGACGCAATGGGTGGTCGAGAACTACGGCCTGGCCGGGCCGGCGTGCGGCACCGCGAACGACGTCGCGAGCGACGCGGCGCCCGAGAGCCTGAACGCGGTGGCGCTGTACCTGGCGCGCGCGGGTGCCGTGCACCCACCGGGCACGACCCCGGCGGGCGCCAACGGCGTCCGTGAGGCCGGGCTGCTGTCGCGCCCGGTGCCCGTGCCGGCTGGGCGCTAGGGATTTTTCCCGATCCAGGCGGAAGCGCCCTTTAGTACGATGGCATTCCGGCTTAGGGTCCGGCCGTCAACTGACCTATGACCATGCAGCTTATAGTTGAGGGGTGAGGATGTCTGCTGCTATCGACCCAAATCGGCCTGATCTTGGCGGTAACGTAAGGTATGGGGACCAACACACGTGGGCGCCGAAGCTATGGCGGTACCTTCGGGACATGTTCGCGATCAACTCGATGCTGGACGTTGGCTGTGGCGAAGGGCACACGGTCGCCTTCTTCAGCCGGATGGGCGTCCACGCGCACGGCATAGACGGGCTTCTGGCCAATGTGCAGCGCTCGGTCCACCCGATCGCGCACCATGACCTGCTGACCGGCCCCTACGTCATGCCGGTGGATTTCGTCTGGAGCTGCGAGGTCGCCGAGCACATCGACCCCGATCATGTGGACAACTACATCGACACCCTCGGCAACGGCAAGATCGTCGCGATGACGCATGCCGTCCCCGGACAGGACGGCCACCATCACGTCAACTGCCAGCCTTGGGAATACTGGGTCCAGAAGATGCAGGTTAAAGGGTATGATCTTTACGGGGAAAACAGCCTGATGCGTCACATCTCGTCGCTGGACGAGACCTGGAACTACTTCCAGAAGACTGGCCTGGTGTTCTTGCGGCGATGACGGCCCCCATGGCCGCCGGCTTCAATCCGCCGCGGCCATGGGGGCCGGCTGGCGCCCGCGGCGCAGGCGCCGGCCCGCAAGGTGCGTCCCTTGGCTTGTCATGGGGGCAGGTTGGCGGACACGAATATGCCGTCCCGCTCGATGAAGAGGTCATTCGGCCAATTGTCCCACCTGACATGCAACGCGTTGCCCGATAGGTCGTAGTCCGCTTCCGACCCATGTGCCGCATGGCGAAGCCGCCCGTTGCTGCCGAGCAGCAGGTCATCCGTCCAATGCCGGTGCCGCGCGGTCACCGTCCGCCAGGCGACGGGCGGCACGGCGGTGCTGGCGGATTGAAAGGCTGCTTCACCCTGAGTGGGCGTGGCGCCCGGGTTCGGAAGACCACGACGAATGCTCAGGTCACGAAGGTAGAAATCGGTGACCTCGTTCAGCCTTTCCAGGATCACCCTGAAATTCCCATTATCATGCTCGCGCTTCCACGCCGCCTGGCCGCCAAACTCGCCGCCGATGCCGCGGCTTGCCCGGATGGTGAAATCGGCTTCGGACTTGAAGGCGTAATGGTTCACCCAGGCCGTCGAGAGGATCGTCCGCTCTATGGTTGGATTGGCCAGGTAAGCCTGGGCATTGGCAGGATAGTTCGTGAACAGGGCCGACATGTCCTTGCCCAGCACGTTGACGCGCCTGGCGTCAGACCAGGCGGGGTCCGACAATCCGTGCCAGAATGGGTGCCCGCCAAACCGAAGCCGCTCAGGGGTGAGGAGCGAGGTGCGGGACAGGTGCTTGGTATGAACGTCAACGTTTCGGGCGCGCCTGGTGTATTGCCGCAGAACGCTGCCCGGAGGCCGCTGGGCAAAGCCGTTGTTGCCGAACGGGACCCAATTGAAGTGGACACTCTCGGCGTCAGGCGGCATCGTCCGCATGAAGCTCTTGATGTTGTCAACGTTGCGGAGGACGAGGAACTCGTCGATGTCGAGGAAGGCAACCCATTCCGCCTCGGCCCGGGCAGTCTCGAGTGCGCTCAGATACATGGCCACTTGCTGGCCCTGGCCCTGGAAATGCGTGAAGGACACCAAGTCCCCCTTGCTCTTGGGAGCAGCCTCGACTGCCGCCCTCAACTCCGCCGGGTCGTCATCGTTGCAGTAGAGGTAGATCCGATCAAAGCCAAGCAAGTCATAGTAGGCGATCCACTCGGCAATGTAGGGCGTCTCCCATCGAGCACATGCAATGATCGCGTGTTCGTACATCAGCCGTTCCAACCTGACCCTGTCCAGCACTTCCCGGGAAGCTCGAAGTGGTTATTCTGATAACCCATGGTTTCAGCATCGGCTAGCAGCCTGCGATTGATCGGTGTGGAAAGCAGTGGGGATGTGGCTGCTGGTGTGCAGTGCAGGCGCACTGGCTCCCACCGTGTCGCCGCCCGCCTCGTGCGCGTGCACTGCCGAGTTCCTCGCCTCGCCTGCCTGCGCAGCAGCCTGCCCGGCGGCGGCGCTCCGATCAGCTCAGTTTTGTCACGGCATCGAAGGTGATCGTGGCGCCGTCGGTCAGCACCACCCTCAAGGAGCCGTTGTTGACCGTCTGGCTGGCGACCGGGTTGCCGCTGAAGCCTTGGAAGTCATACTTGTCGAGGCCGGCATGGAAATGCTGGATGTCGATCGACCGTGCTCCCTGGCCTGCGGCGAAGTGGTAGGTGTTTGCGGCGCTGCCACCAACCACCGTGGCATTCCCCGCGCCCAGGTAGGCCGTGTTGGCGCCTGACCCCTCCGTGAGGACCGCACTGCCAGCGCCGGCATAGAAGGTATCGCCGGCATTGCCTCCGGCCACCGTCAGGTTGCCTGAACCGGCCTCGATGATCATCGCGCCCGAGCCGCCTGTGACCTTCGAAGCATTGCTGCCGCCAATGAAGGTCATCTGCCCAGAGCCGCCCTGCACGGTATCGTTGCCCTTGCTGCGTACCAGCGAGTTGCCGGCGCCCACGACGACGGCGGACGCCGTGCTCGCGTCCGTCGTCGTTGTCAGGCCATAGCCTGCGCCGCCGCTCACCGTCGCATTGCCGCCAGCAAGGCCGACGAAGGAGTTGTCGCCGCCCCCGGTCTCGTTGATCCTGACGTTGCCGCCTGTGTTGATGATGTTGGCCCAGAGTCCGGTCAGATTGACCGTCGCGCTTGAACCAGATTTCGTTTCGACCGTGTCCGTGCCGGCGGAGCGGCTGTTCAGGGTGGCCGCGCCGCTGACGACGTAGGTGCTGGCGCCCGTGCCGCCCTGGATGGTGTCGCTGCCCTGCGAGTAGACCGTGTAGCTGCCGCCGCCCAGGGTCACCGTGCTGGCCTGCCCGGCGCTGGTGCGCGCGCTCAGGCCGTAGCCGGCGCCGCCGTAGATCAGCGCGGTGCCGGTGACCGCCAGGCTGGCGTTGTCGCCGCCGCCGGTCTCGTTGACGCGCACGCCGGCGCCGTTGTCCACCAGGTTGAACCAGGCGCCGGACACGTTGGCGGTCAGGGCGGAGCCGGC
>CAXTLC010000050.1:9001-23146 GCA_964245075.1 uncultured Acetobacteraceae bacterium | reverse complement strand
TGTCCACCAGGTTGAACCAGGCGCCGGACACGTTGGCGGTCAGGGCGGAGCCGGCCTGGGCGATGGCGGTGTCCGTGCCGGCGGAGCGGCTGTTCAGGGTGGCCGCGCCGCTGACGACGTAGGTGCTGGCGCCCGTGCCGCCCTGGATGGTGTCGCTGCCCTGCGAGTAGACCGTGTAGCTGCCGCCGCCCAGGGTCACCGTGCTGGCCTGCCCGGCGCTGGTGCGCGCGCTCAGGCCGTAGCCGGCGCCGCCGTAGATCAGCGCGGTGCCGGTGACCGCCAGGCTGGCGTTGTCGCCGCCGCCGGTCTCGTTGACGCGCACGCCGGCGCCGTTGTCCACCAGGTTGAACCAGGCGCCGGACACGTTGGCGGTCAGGGCGGAGCCGGCGTTCGCCGTGATCAGGTCGGTGCCGGAAGATTGGCTGAAAAGGGTCGCCGTGCCGTTGATCGTGTAAGTGCTGGAGCCAGGGCCGCCGTGGATGGTGGCGCGCCCATTCACGGTGACGCTCGCATTGGCGCCCGCCGTGATGGTATCTTGCCCTTGGCTGTTGATGACGGCGGACGCGCCCACGTTGACGGTGTTGGAGGACCCTGCGGCAGTCCAGATCTGGTCGGAGGCGCCGCTGGAGTTGACCATCAAGCCCCCCGAGCCGCCGACAACCGACGCTTGGCCGCCAGTATCGCCGACCGTGAGTTGCCCGGCGCCGCCCACTGCCACATGGACGGGGGCCGACCACGACAGGGTTGTTGCACCTGTGGTGACCAATCCCAGGTTGTCCTGGTTTTGCGCCACCCAGAGCGCGACGCCCGCCACGGATTGCGGATCAGTTTCGCTCCCGACAACGGTTGTTCCGTCCGACGAGTAGGTTTCCACGACCCAGGTGTCGGGCAGGGCTCCATCCGCAGCGAGTTGTGCGATGTAGCTAGCCGTATTTTCCTGGAAATTCACGCCGTAATCATCGTGGGGGGACAGGATGACGGTTGTGTGCACGTTGTTGGCCCGCGCCCAGCGGATCTCGCTTTCCACCGTGTCGAGGTAGGCTTGCCCCCGGGCGAAGGCGTAGGCGGGCGGGGTGTCAAGCGTCAGCCCGCCGCCTATGAGCGCTGCAGCCCGCAGGTTTGCATACTGGGGGATGGTCGCAAAGTTTCCCAGCGGGCTGTCAGCGTAGTTGGGTGAGAAGATCGGGGACAGCCGTGAAATGCCCACGGTGGCGGCGGCGTTGACGTACGCCGTCCATCCAGCGAGGTCGAGATCGACCGGAACGTCGACGGCGGCTTCTGCCGGAGCAAGTCCGTTCTGGGCAAATAACGTGTTGTACGTGGTGTTGAACCAGTTCGTGACGTCGGTCTCGATGAACGGCAACTCGGCAAAGCCGGAGCCCGTGCCTTGGAAGGCAGACGCGACGGCAGCCAACGAGCCGCTGTCGTAGGAGTCTTGGATTGCATCGGCATGCATGTACAGGCCGATTCGGCCTGTTTGCAGCAACAGTTGAATAGCCTGGGACGATCCCAGCGATTGGAATCCCTGCACTCCGCCAACGAACACGTCTGACATAACAAATCCGGTATAGTGTTGAGCGTTCTGATACGAACAAAGCCTTAAAAATTCATTGCCTGGCTTATTCGTGCCGGAATGCTGCAATCAGATTACTGGGTGATCATTGTTCTACTAATTAGCTAGTATATACAGAATTTTAGACAGATAACATATTTTGATTGCAGTTGCAAAACCAGACGGCCTGCGGCGGCGCATGGCAGAGCCTCCTTCAAAGAATGGAAGGGCTTGGCGGCGCCGGGTCGGGCATGGCCACACCCCGACGGAAGCGGTGAGGCTGTCCGGCCAGGGCGCAAAGGGCGGCCGAATGTTGACACTCTCCCGCTTGCTGCCCAGGTTTTGCGCTGCTGCACCTGCGCGACCATCCAGCGCACCCCCGGAGGGACGATCATGGCCGAACTGAACGCGAACGCGCGTCGCCTGCGCAGCCGCCGCTGGTTCGATGACCCGCAAAACCCGGGCATGACCGCGCTCTACATCGAGCGGTACATGAACTACGGCATCACCCGGGAGGAGCTACAAGGCGACAAGCCGATCATCGGCATCGCGCAGACCGGCAACGACCTCACCCCTTGCAACCGCCACCACGTCGAATTGGCCAAGCGCACCCGGGACGGCATCCGGGACGCGGGAGGCATCCCGATGGAGTTCCCCGTCCACCCGTTGCAGGAAACCGGCAAGCGGCCGACGGCGGCGCTGGACCGCAACCTCGCCTACCTCGGCCTGGTGGAGGTGTTGCACGGCTATCCGCTGGACGGCGTGGTGCTCACCACCGGCTGCGACAAGACCACGCCCGCGTGCCTGATGGGCGCGGCGACGGTGAACATCCCCGCCATCGTGCTGTCCGGCGGGCCGATGCTGGACGGGTGGTGGAAGGGCCGGCTGTCCGGCTCCGGCACCATCGTGTGGGAAGCGCGCAAGCTGCTGGCGGAGGGCGAGATCGGCTACCGCGAGTTCATGGACATGGTGGCGAGTTCCGCGCCCTCGGCCGGCCATTGCAACACCATGGGCACGGCCACCAGCATGAACAGCCTGGCGGAAGCGATCGGCATGTCCCTGCCGGGCTGCGCCGCCATCCCGGCGCCGTACCGCGAGCGGGGCTGGATGGCGTATGAGACCGGCAAGCGCATCGTGGCGATGGTGCACGAGAACCTGCGGCCGTCCGACATCATGACCCGGCAGGCGTTCGAGAACGCGGTGGTGGCCGCGGCGGCGCTCGGCGCCAGCAGCAACTGCCCGATCCACATGGTGGCCATCGCCCGCCACATGGGGGTGGAGCACACCCTGGAGGACTGGCAGCGCCTGGGGGCGGAGATCCCCTTGCTGGCGGACGTGCAGCCGGCCGGGCGCTTCCTGGGCGAAGGCTTCCACCGCGCCGGCGGCGTGTCCGCGGTGATGAAGGAGCTGCTGGACGCCGGCAAGCTGCACGGCGGCGTGCGCACCGTGACCGGCAAGACGCTGGCGGAGGACCTGGCCCCCGTGCGCGACACCGACCGCGAGGTGATCCGCGCCTTCGACGCGCCGCTGAAGCCTGCCGCCGGCTACGTCGTCATGCACGGCAACCTGTTCGACTCCGCCGTGATGAAGACCAGCGTGATCGACCCGGCGTTCCGCAAGCGGTTCCTGTCCGACCCGGCGCATCCCAACGTGTTCGAAGGCCGCGCCGTCGTGTTCGAAGGCCCGGAGGACTACCACGACCGCATCGAGGACCCGGCATTGGGGGTGGACGAGCACTCGCTGCTGGTGATTCGCAACTGCGGTCCGATCGGCTACCCGGGCGGGGCGGAGGTGGTGAACATGCAGCCGCCGGCCGCCCTGCTGAAGCGCGGGATCGACGCGCTGCCCACCATGGGGGACGGGCGCCAGTCCGGCACGTCCGGCAGCCCTTCGATCCTGAACGTGTCGCCGGAGGCCGCGGTCGGCGGCGGGCTCGCCTTGCTGCGGACGGGCGATCCGGTCCGCATCGACCTGAACACGCGCCGGGTGGACGTGCTGATCCCCGAAGCCGAGCTGGCCGCGCGCCGGGCCGCCTGGACGCCGCCGAAGCTGGAGAACAAGACCCCGTGGGAGGAGATCTACCGCAGCACGGCGGGCCAGCAGGACACGGGCGCGTGCCTGGAGATGGCGACGCTGTACTTGGACATCCTGGAAACCAGGGGCGAGTCGCGGCACAATCATTGAGCGAGCGCCCGGACGCGATGTGCCGTGCAGGATATTTCAGGCGGCGAACACCCGCCCATCTCAAGGTTCCCACATGACCGATCGACTCGCCGGCAAGACCGCCTTCGTCACCGCCGCGGCCCAGGGCATCGGCCGGGCCACCGCGCTCGCCTTCGCCGCCGAAGGCGCCAGCGTGATCGCGACCGACCTCAACGAGGCCAAGGTGGCCGAGATCGCCGGCGGGCGCATCCGCACCCACAGGCTGGACGCAACGCGGGCGGACGACATCGCCGCCGCGGCGCGGGACGCCGGGCGGGTGGACGTGCTGTTCAATTGCGCCGGGTTCGTGCACCAGGGTTCCATCCTGGACGCGACGGAGGAGGAGTGGGACTTCGCCTTCACGCTCAACGTGCGGTCCATGTTCCGCACGGTCCGGGCGTTCCTGCCTGCCATGCTGAGCGAGGGCTGCGGCTCCATCGTCAACGTCGCTTCCGCCGCGTCCTCCATCAAGGGCGCGCCGAACCGGTTCATCTACGCCACCACCAAGGCGGCGGTGATCGGGCTGACCAAGTCGGTCGCGGCGGACACGGTGGCACGCGGGGTGCGCTGCAACGCCATCTGCCCCGGCACGATCCAGACGCCCAGCCTGGATGACCGCGTCGCCGCCAATGCCGCGGCAGCCGGCGGGCTGGAGCAGGCGCGCACCGCCTTCGTCGCACGCCAGGCGATGGGACGGCTGGGCGAGCCGGACGAGATCGCGGCGCTGGCCATCTATCTCGCCGCGGACGAGAGCCGGTTCGTCACCGGCACGGCAATGGTCATAGACGGCGGCTGGACCCTGTAGCACTTCCGGCCCTAGAAGGGCGCGGGCTGGGTGATGGAGAAAGCCATGGCGCTGCGACGCGTAGAAGGGTTGGGAGAGAAGCGGCAGCATCTCGCCGCGGCCTAGCTTCTGCCGCCGCCGCCTGGACCGCCGTGAACGATCTGTGGGAGATGGTGCTCCGCGTCCGGTCCGACGTGGTGTTCGGGGTCGGCGTGGTGATCGCGGTGGCCGTCACCTTCCACGTGCTGCTCCGCAAGCGCGAGGTTGCGTCTTCGGCCAGTTGGATCGGGCTAGCCTGGTTTGCGCCGATCACCGGCGCCGTCAGCTACTTCGTGTTCGGCATCAACCGGGTGCAGCGGCGCGCCCGCCGGCTGCGGCCGCAAGAAACCCGGCGCGGCGGGCGCGGCGGGTGGCCTCCGCCCGGCGACGACGACCATCTCGACCCGCTGGAGCGCGGCATCGGGCGCATCACCGGCCGGTCGACCCTGACAACGCAGTCGGTGCAGATCTACAGCGACGGGGACGAAGCCTACCCGGCGATGCTGGCCGCCATCGCGGCGGCGCGGCGCAGCGTCGGCATGTCGTCCTACATCTTCCGCGATGACCTGTGGGGCGGCCGTTTCATCGAGGCGCTGGCGCAGGCCCACGCGCGCGGGGTCGCCGTGCGCGTGCTGATCGACGGCATCGGCGGCGGCTGGCTGATGTCGCGTGCCTACCACCACCTGGTGCGCCGCGGCGTGCCGGCGGCACGGTTCCTCCACTCGCCGCTGCCCTGGCGGATGCCGTTCCTCAACCTGCGTTCCCATAAGAAGATCCTGGTGCTGGACGGCAGCGTCGGGTTCACCGGCGGGATGAACATCGCCGACGAGAACGTCATGGCGACGCGGTCGCCCGAGCCGGTGCAGGATACCCATTTCCGCATTGAAGGCCTCGTGGTCGGCCAGTTGACCGAGGCGTTCGCGCAGGATTGGACCTTCGCCACCGACGAAGAGCTGGATGGCGATGCGTGGTTCCCGGCGCTGGGGGATGGCACGATCCCCGCGCGCATCGTGGATTCCGGTCCGGACGAGGACCTGGAGAAGGTGGAGTTCGCCATTCTCCAGGCCGTGGCCTGCGCGCGGGAAAGCATCGCGGTGATGACGCCGTACTTCCTGCCGGATGAGCGGCTGATGACGGCGCTGGCGCTGGCCGCGATGCGCGGCGTGACGGTGGACGTCGTCATCCCGGCCAAGAGCGACCACAGCTTCATCGACTGGGCCAGCCACGCCAACACCGGCCCGCTGCTGGACGAAGGCGTGCGGATCTGGCGCTGCCCCCCGCCGTTCCGGCATTCCAAGGTGATGGTGGTGGACGGCGAGTGGTGCCTGGTCGGCAGCAGCAACTGGGACATGCGCTCGTTCCGGCTGAACTTCGAGCTGTGCCTGGAGCTGTACGACCGGGATTTGGCCACCACGCTCAGCGCGTTGGTGCAGCGCAGCCGCGGCTCGGCGCTGACGCGGGCGGAGCTGGACGGGCGTTCCCTGCCCGTGCGGCTACGCGACGCGGGCGTGCGGCTGCTGCTGCCCTATCTCTGACAGGCTGCGCGTCAGCCGCATGGTGATCGGCCGGTGGTCGGACGCGCCGCGCGGCAGCACGGCCGTTTCCGCGCAGTGCAGGCCGCGCACCACGCAGCGGTCCAGCCGCAGCGGCAGCACGTCGCTCATCCGGTGGGTCGGGCGGCGGGGGCCGACGTCACGGAAGCCGGGCAGCAGCACCGGGCCTACGAGGTTGTAGTCCCCCACCACCGCCGCGTGGTGCGGCAGCCGCGAGGCGATGCGGCGAAGCTGCCGGCGGTTCAGCAACTGGCCGTGGGAGAGATGGACGTTGGCCACCGTGAACGGCCCCAGGTCGATGATCTGCGCCACCCGGTGCACCATCCGGCCCGCGGGCAGCGGCATCACCACGGGCGGGCTGGGCAGCGTCCCGGGCATCCAGACCGCCAGCCCGTGGATGCGGCCGGGGAGCGGCACCCGCGCGTAGCCGCCGCCGACCAGCCTGGGCAGCGCGTCGATGTCGTGCGTGGCTTCCTGCATGAACAGCACGTCCGGCCGCTCCCGCCGGATCAGCTCCGCCACTTCCGCCAGGCTGGCCCCGGTCAAGCGCAGCAGGTTCCAACTGACGAGCTTCATGCAAGGAGGGTCGCAGGATTCATGACGATCTTCTCGAAGGTGACGGAGGTTGGTTCGGTGAAGCCCGGATGGGCGGTGCGGCCAGTCTCGACGAAACCGCAGCGCTCGAACAGAAGCCGGTTGCCCGGCAGCCCCAGCCGGGCGGACAAGCGCAGCACGGCCAGGGAGCGGCGGAGCGCTTCCCCCTCGGCTGCGGACAGCATGGCTCGCGCCAACCCGCGACGGCGGTACGCCGGGTCCACCGCCAGCCGGCTGATCTGCAATTCGCCCGCGGACCCGGCCCACAGCAAGCAACCCCGGAGCTCGCCCTGAGCCTCGTCCAGCACGACCCCGCCGCCGCCGCCAGCCAGGTGTTCCGCCACGTCGGCAGCCGTCACGCGCCCGGCGGAAGGCGGCGGGTCCACCGGTAGGCCGGCAAAGGCGCGTCGGATCAGGCTGACGGCGGCGGCGCAGTCATCGCGGACGAGCGGTCGCATGGGATGCTTGACCCTCGCTGGGTGGTCTGCCACCCGGTGTGGCACAGGCGGATGGGAGTCGCCATGCCGCTCACGATCGATGACCCTGCCATCCTGGCTGCGACCGCGGCGGCGCTCGGCCGCGTCGCTCCTCTCCCGCTTTCTTCTGCCCTTTGCGGGAGAAAGCTTTCAGAGCTTTCA
The DNA here is from genome assembly GCA_964245075.1 of uncultured Acetobacteraceae bacterium. Lineage (GTDB taxonomy): Bacteria > Pseudomonadota > Alphaproteobacteria > Acetobacterales > Acetobacteraceae > LMUY01. The sequence goes on along the minus strand of CAXTLC010000050.1, from coordinate 15,784 downwards.
CTGTGAGTTTGGAGGCTTCCCGCATGTTTCGTCTCGACGGCAAAACTGCCCTGATCACCGGCGCGTCGGGCGGCATCGGGGCGGGCATCGCGCGCGCGTTGCACGCCCAGGGCGCCACCGTCGTGCTGTCCGGCACCCGCATGGACGCGCTTCACACCCTGGCGGCGGACCTGGGCGAGCGCGCCCACCCCTGCCCTGCCGACCTGCGGGACCCGGCCGCGGCAGACGCCCTGGTCGCCGCGGCTGAAGCGGCGGGGGGGCCGCTGGACATCCTGGTGAACAATGCCGGCTTCACCCGCGACATGCTCGCCCTGCGCATGAAGGACGAGGATTGGCAGGCGGTGCTGGACGTGGACCTGACCGCGCCGTTCCGCCTGGCGCGGGCGGCCATGAGGGGGATGCTGCGGCGCCGGGCCGGGCGGATCATCGGCATCGCCAGCATCGTCGGCACGACGGGCAACCCGGGGCAGGCCAACTACGCCGCGGCCAAGGCCGGGCTGGTCGGCATGACCAAGGCGCTGGCGCAGGAGGTCGGCGCGCGGGGCATCACCGCCAACGTGGTGGCGCCGGGCTTCATCGAGACGGCGATGACCGCCAAGCTGACCGGCGAGCAGAAGAAGCGGCTGCAAGACGCCATCCCGCTCGGACGCATGGGGCAGCCGGCGGACGTGGCCGCAGCCGTCGCCTATCTCGCATCCGACGAGGCCGCCTGGGTCACGGGCGCCACGCTGCACGTCAATGGCGGGATGGCCATGGTGTAGTCCGGGTTCCCCACCGAAGCGGCCAAGCGAGCGGCGACGCGCTCGACGACGCCGGCCCAGTCGCCCGGGCGGTCCTGCCGGAAGAGGCGCGTGGCGGCGTACCACGGCGTGTCCTGCCGCCCGAGCATCCAGCGCCAATCGGGAGCATGGGGCAGCATGACCCAGGCCGGGATGGCGAGGGCGCCCGCCAGGTGAGCGACGGCGGTGTCAACGGTGACCACCAGGTCCAGCGCGGAAACCGCCGCGGCAGTCTCCGTCCAATCGGTCAACGACGCCGATACGTCCGACACGCCGGCAAGCTCGCCGGCATGCGGGCCGGCCTGGAGGCTGGTGAAGCTGCACCCGCCGACCGCCAGCAGCGGCGCGAGCGACGCTGCTGGCATCGAGCGGCGGCGGTCATTCGAGTGCAGGCCGTTGCCCGCCCAGACCAAGCCGACCCGCAACCCATCGGGCAGCAACGTGTCCCATCCCGCGGTCCGGACTGGGTCCGGGCGCAGGTAGCCGGCCGGCGACGGCACCGACCCCAGATCGGTGCCGAACAGGCGCGGCAGGCTCATCTGGTCCACCCACACGTCATGCGTGGGCCGGCTGCCGCGCGGGACGGCCACGATCCCGGGCATGGTCCCGAGCAGGGATACCAGGGACGGCGCGCACTCCACCACCACACGGGCGCCGCGGGCGGCGAGCAGTGGGAGGTATCGCGCGAACTGGATCGTGTCCCCCAACCCTTGCTCGGCAAGCACCAGGATCGTGCGGTCTTCCAGCGGGCCGCCATCCCATTGCGGGCCGGGCAGCGCGGTGAAGCTGTCCGGGAAATTTCGCTTGCGCCACTCGTAGCCTTGCCAGCCGTCCGCCATGTCGCCGCCGAGCAGCAGGGCCACGCCGCGGTTCCAATGCGCGGCGGCGAGGTCCGGCCGCAACGCGATGGCCCGGTCCGCAGCGGCCACCGCCTCCGCCACCCGGCCGGACGCCGCGAGCACGTGGCCGAGGCTGGCATGCGCCTCGGCCAAGCCGGGCTGCAGCACGGCCGCGTGGCGGATGTGGCGCTCGGCCCCGTCCAGATCGTCGAGGTCGGCGTGGGCGTTGCCCAGGTTCAGCGCCGCCTCCGCATCCGCCGGGTCAGCGGCGAGGGCCGCCGTGAAGGCGGGAATGGCTTCTGCCGGACGGCGCAAGGCATTCAGCGCCGTGCCGCGCAGCGTTTGCGCCGGGGCCAGCGTGGCGTCCGCGGCCAATGGCGCCAAGGTGGCCAGCGCGTCCGCCGGCAGCCCGGCGGCGAGCTGCGCGCGGGCCAGCGCCAGCATCCCGTCCCGGTAGTGCGGCCGGATCGCCAGGTTGCGCGCGAGCGCCGCCACCGCCTCCCTTGCCCGCCCGGTGCACAGGGCGCATTCGCCAAGCAGGAACAAGGCGTTGGGCTGGTCAGGCTCGGCCGCGAGAACGACGGCCAACGCCGCTTCCGCTTCGGCGTGGCGGCCGTCCCGGGCGAGAGCGATGGCGGCGAGCAGCGCGCTGATGGGGTCCATGGCTGTCACCTTGATCGAAAGACATTAATGGATTGCTGATGCTGCCCGCCAAACCGTGACCCGGCCGGCGCCGTGGGCGCGGTCGGCCAGCAACGCGCCGAGCGCCGGCACGTCCGCACGCGCGGACTCGGCCACCACCAGCGCCTCCCGGGCAACCCAGCCCGCGCCGGTCAGCGCGGCCATGGCTTGCGGCAACACCCCCTCGCCATACGGCGGGTCGAGGAACACCAGGCCGCATGGCACGCCCGGCGGCGGGCGCAGCACGTCCGCGGCGAGCACGGCCGCCGCCGCCCCGCGGCAGCCGGCGATGTTGGCCCGCAAGGCCCGCAGCGCCGCCGGGTCCCGTTCCATGAACGTGGCGTGGGCCGCGCCGCGGGACAGCGCTTCCAACCCCAGCGCGCCGGTGCCGGCGAACGCGTCCAGCACCGCCACCCCGTCCAGCCGGCCGCCCCAGGGGGCGTGCAACAGCATGTCGAACACGGCCTGGCGCAGCCGTTCCGCCGTGGGCCGGGTCGCCACCCCCGGCGGGGCCTGCAAGCTGCGGCCGCGCCACAGCCCGGCGATGATCCTCAGCTTCGCTCGGCCCGGGCCGGCTTCGGCTCGTCCGGCAGTTGCTCGCGCAGCACCTTGCCGCTGATCTCGTCCACCCCGCCGCGCTCCAGGTTGCCGAGCTGGAACGGGCCGTACGCCACCCGGATCAGCCGCGTGACCTGCAAGCCCAGGTGCGTCATCACCCGGCGGACCTCCCGGTTGCGGCCCTCGCGCAGGCTGACGCTGAGCCACGTGTTGCTGATCGCGCGGGAGTCCACCGCCGCCTCGATCGCGCCGTAGCGGACGCCCTCCACCGTCACCCCCTCCGCCAGCCCGGCCAGCGCGCGTTCCGGCACCACGCCGTGGACGCGGACGCGGTAGCGCCTGGCCCAGCCGTTGGACGGCAGCTCCAGCCGCCGCGCCAGGCCGCCATCGTTGGTCAGCAACAGCAGCCCCTCGCTGTTGAGGTCGAGCCGGCCGACGCTGACCACGCGCGGCAGGTGCGCGGGCAGGCGCTCGAACACGGTGGGGCGGCCTTCCGGGTCCCGGTGAGTGGTCACCAGGCCCTCCGGCTTGTGGTAGCGCCAGAGCCGCGCGCGCTCCGGCGAATCCACCACGCGGTTGTTCACCTGCACGATGTCGCCGGGAACCACGAAGGTCGCCGGGTGGGTGACGGGGGCGCCGTTCAGCTTGACGCGGTCCTCCGCCAGCAGCTTCTCCGCATCCCGCCGGCTCGCCACACCGGCGCGGGCCAGCCACTTGGCGATGCGCTCGCCGCGCTCGGGCGCCTCGTTCCCAACGTCGCTCCCAACGCCGCTCATCGGCTCGCCGCGGCGACGAAGGCGTCGAACACGCGGCGGTCGCCCGGGTCGATCAGGAACTCCGGATGCCATTGCAGGCCGAGGCAGAAGCGGCGGCGCGGGTCCTCCACCCCCTCGATCACGCCGTCCGGAGCGGTGGCGTTGACGGCGGCGTGCGGGCCGGGGGAGGCGACGGCCTGGTGGTGGGCGGAATTCACCTGCATCGTGTCCGCGCCCACGACCCGGTGCAGCAGGGTGCCGGGAGTGATGCGGACGAGGTGGCCGGGCTCGTTGCGCGGATTGGGCTGCTCGTGCTCCAGGCAGCCGGGCACCGCGTCGGGGATGTGCTGGATCAGCGTGCCGCCCAGCGCCACCGCCAGCAGTTGCTGCCCGCCGCAGATGCCCAGCACGGGGAGGTCTCGGGCGAGCGCCCCCTCCACCAGCGCCAGCTCCGCCGCGGTGCGCCGATCCTTCAGCGTGACGGTTGGGTGCGTCTCGGCGGCGCCGTACAACGCGGGGGCGACGTCGAACGCGCCGCCGGTCACCACCAGCGCGTCCAGCCGGTCCAGGGTGGCGTCGGCCAGCGCCGGGTCGTGCGGGAGGGCGACCGGCAGGCCGCCAGCGGCGGCGACGGCATCCGTGTAGTTCACGCGCAGGGCGTACCATGGAAAGCGCGACCAGCCGCCGGGCGGCTCCGCATCCAGGGTCACGCCGATCAAGGGACGAGCCATGGTTCCGTCCCTAGACCCGGCGGGCGCGTGCGGGCAAGACACGGGGCATGGATGGGATGGCCGTCGCGCTGGAAGAGGCCCGGGCGGCGGCGGCGCGGGGCGAGGTCCCGGTGGGCGCCGCCGTGCTGGCGCCGGACGGCACGCTGCTCGCCCGCGCCGGCAACCGGACGGAGGCGGATGCGGACGCCAGCGCCCATGCCGAACTGGTGGCATTGCGGGACGCGGCGCGGCGCACCGGCTCCCCTCGCCTGCCCGGGTGCAGCCTGGTGGCGACGCTGGAGCCGTGCCCGATGTGCGCCGCCGCCGCGGTCCATTTCCGCGTCCGCCGCGTGGTGTTCGGCGCTTACGACCCGAAGGGGGGCGGAGTGGAGCACGGCCCGCGCATCTTCACGGCGCCGGGTTGCTTGCACCGGCCGGAGGTGGTGGGCGGCGTGCGGGAAGCGGAATGCGCGGCGCTGCTGCGGTCGTTCTTCGCCGCCCGGCGGTGATCTCTGGACAGCGCGCGACGTGCCGCAAAACCGGACGCAGAAAAGGGCGTCGGTCCTGCATCGGCTCGTCGGCTCCCTCGCGCCTATTCGGACTTGTAATCGATCGCGCGTTCCCGGCGGTAGATGCTGGCGATCTCGGAGGCCGGGCTGGTTGCGGTCGCCGGCTCGGAGGCGAACAGCGGCTCGGGGACGGGGGTTTCGAGTGGCCCCGCCAGGATCGCTTCCACTTGCGGCGCGGCGGCGGCGTCCACCCGGGCCATCACCAGGTGCCCGCCGCGGCGAAAGCCCTGCGCCAGCCAATGCGACTCCTTGTCCCGCACGCCCACGCCGGTCACGCTGCCCACGGCCGCGCCCCCGCACGCGCCGAGCCCGGCGAACAGGAGGGCTGGGACGAACCAGCCCCAAGCCGCGAAGGACGGGACGCCGGGCAGCGTGATCGAGCCCAGCCCGTCCAGCAAGCCGATGCCCCCCCCGATCGCCGCGCCCAGCGTGGCGCCCAGCCGCGCGGGCGGCAAGGCCGAGTCGGAGGCGGCGTCCCGCGGCAGGCGGGCATCCGTGACGCTCTCGATCAGGCTGATGTCGGACGCGGGCACGCCGTGCGCCGCGAGGCTGGCCACAGCCTGGGCCGCCGCGGCGTAGGTGGGGTAGAACCGGCGGGGGGTCTGCTGTGGCATCGTATCGTCCGTCCGTTCCTGTTTGTCGCGGCTGCCGCGACGGCCTAGGTTGTCAAATGGCACAGCATAGTCAGGGAGTTCGCATTGCCCGTCCATAACCGGATTGCCGAGTTCGCCGCGGACATGGCCGATTGGCGCCAGGACCTGCACGCGCATCCCGAACTGGCGTTCGGCGAACACCGCACGGGCGACGTGGTGGCGGCCAAGCTCGCCGAATGGGGCATCGAGGTCACGCGCGGCATCGCCGGGACCGGGCTGGTCGGCACGCTGCGGGTCGGCGGGTCGCCTCGCGCGATCGGCATTCGCGCCGACATGGACGCGCTGCCGATGCCCGAAGCCAACGAGGTCGCCTACCGCTCGCAGTTCCCGGGGGTGATGCACGCGTGCGGGCATGACGGGCACACGGCGATGCTGCTCGGCGCCGCCCGCTACCTGGCGGAAACGCGCAACTTCGACGGCACGGTGCATTTCATCTTCCAGCCTGCGGAGGAGAACGGCGGCGGCGGCGAGGTGATGGTGAAGGAAGGGCTGTTCGAGCGCTTTCCCTGCGACATGGTGTTCGGCTGCCACAACGACACGTCCCTGCCGGTCGGGCAGATGATGGCGGTGCCGGGCGCGGTGAACGCCAACACGGATGATTTCTACATCCGGGTGAAAGGCCGCGGCGGGCACGCCGCCCGCCCGCATGGCGGGATCGACCCGGTGGTGGTCGGCGCGCAGATCGTGCTCGCGCTGCAAACCCTGGTGTCGCGCCGGGTGGACCCGCTGGACAGCGCCGTGCTGTCCACCTGCCAGTTCCACGCCGGCACCGCCACCAACGTCATCCCGGACGAGGCGCTGCTGAGCGGCACGCTCCGCACCCTGAAGCCCAAGACGCGGGAGGAGATGCAGCGCCTGATGGGCGACCTGGTGCAGAACATCGCCCGCGCGAACGGCGCCGAGGCGGAGTTCACGGTCGAGCGCGGCTACCCCTCGGTGGTGAACGCGCCAGAAGCGGTCGAGCGGGCGGCCAGGGCCGGCGCGCGGCTGCTGGGCGAGGGCAAGGTCATCGGCGAGGGCGTCCCCCGCATGGGCGGCGAGGATTTCAGCTACATGGCGCAGAAGGTGCCCGGCGCCTTCGTCCGCATCGGCCAGGCCGATGGCGCCAAGGGCAGCCAGCCGGCCCACACCGTGCACTACGACTTCAACGACGACATCCTCCCGATCGGCGCCTCCCTATGGGCGACGTTGGTGGAACAGGAGCTTCCCCGCCATGGTTGAGAGCAGCACTGGCCCTAT
>CAXTLC010000050.1:6065-8901 GCA_964245075.1 uncultured Acetobacteraceae bacterium | reverse complement strand
AGCACTGGCCCCATAGGCACTGGGCAAACCGGAACGCGCACGGAACGCGACTCGATGGGCGCGATCGAGGTTCCGGCCGAGCATTACTGGGGGGCGCAGACGCAGCGCAGCTTGCAGCACTTCTCCATCGGCGATGACATCATGCCGATCGGCATCCCGCACGCCTACGGCTACGTGAAGAAGGCGGCGGCGCTGGTGAACCAGGCGGCCGGGCGCATGCCCCCCGACCGGGGAGCCGCGATCTGCGCGGCGGCCGACGAGGTGATCGCGGGCAAGCTGGACGCCGAGTTCCCGCTCTATGTCTGGCAGACCGGCAGCGGCACGCAGTCCAACATGAACGCCAACGAGGTGATGGCGAACCGCGCCACCCAGGTGCTGGGCATCGAGATCGGCGCGAAGGGCCGGGTGCACCCGAACGACGACCTCAACATGGGGCAGTCGTCGAACGACACCTTCCCCACCGCCATGCACGTCGCCGCCGTGCTGGAGCTGGAGCGGCGGCTGCTGCCTTCCTTGCGCGCCCTGCACGGCGCGATCGCGGCCAAGAGCGCCGAATGGGCGGACGTGGTGAAGATCGGCCGCACCCACTTGCAGGACGCGGTGCCGCTCACGGTGGGCCAGGAATGGGGCGGCTGGGCGGCCCAACTGGCGTTCGCGATCGCGGGCGTGGAGCATTCGCGCGGCGCGCTCTACGAGTTGGCGGCGGGCGGCACCGCGGTCGGCACCGGGCTGAACGCGCCGCCGGGCTTCGCGGAGGCGATCGCGGCCACCATCGCGGAGCTGACCGGCCAGCCCTTCGTGACCGCGCCCAACAAGTTCGCCGCCCTGGGCGGGCTGGACGCGGCCGTGGCGGCGATGGCGGCGCTGCGCGGGGTGGCGGTGGTGCTGCTGAAGATCGCCAACGACGTGCGCTGGCTGGGCTCCGGCCCCCGCTGCGGCCTGGGCGAACTGGTGCTGCCGGAGAACGAGCCGGGCTCCTCCATCATGCCGGGCAAGGTCAACCCGACGCAGTGCGAGGCGATGGTGATGATCTGCACCCAGGTGATCGGCGAGGATGCCGCTGTCGCCTTCGCCGGGTCGCAGGGACAGTTGCAGTTGAACGTGATGCGGCCAATCGTGATCAACAACCTCCTGCACAGCGCCCGCATCCTGGCCGACGGCGCCGGCACGTTCCGCCGCTACACGATCGAGGGCACGGCGCTGAACCGCGCCCGGATCGACGAGTTGCTGGACCGCTCGCTGATGCTGGTGACGGCGCTGGCGCCGAGCGTGGGCTACGACAAGGCGGCGGCCATCGCCCACGAGGCGCACGTGCGCGGCACGACGCTGCGGGAAGCGGCGCTGGCGTCCGGCGCGATCGACGGGGAAACGTTCGACCGGGTGGTGGACGCGCGCAAGATGGTGTGAAGGCCCTCTCCCGCACCCGGGAGAGGGAGACGCGCCGCGTTGGGTGGCGTCAGATGGCGGCTTGGGTGACGAACTTGGTGGACAGGTACGCTTCTAGGCCCTCCATGCCGCCTTCGGAGCCGTAACCGCTGTCCTTGGTGCCGCCGAACGGGGTTTCCGGCAGCGCCAGGCCGTGGTGGTTGATCGACATCATGCCGGATTCCACGGCCTCCGCCACCTTGGTCGCGGTCGTGGCGGAACTGGTGTAGGCATAGGCGGCCAGGCCGTAGGCGAGCCGGTTGGCCTCGCTCACCGCTTCCTCCAGGTCGCGGAACGGCATCATCAGGGCGAGCGGGCCGAACGGCTCCTCGTTCATCGCCCGCGCCTCCGTCGGCACTCCGGTCATCACCGTCGGCTGGAAGAAGTTGCCCTTGTTGCCGATGCGCGCGCCGCCGGTGCGGACCTCGCCGCCGTGCTGCACGGCGTCCGCGATGAAGCCCTCCATGGCCTGCACCCGGCGGTCGTTGGCCAGCGGCCCCATGGTGGTGCCGCGCTCCAGCCCGTCGCCGACCTTCACGGCCTCGGCCGCCTTGGTGAAACGGTTGACGAACTCGTCGTACACCTTCTCCTGCACCAGGAACCGGGTGGGCGCGATGCAGACCTGGCCGGCGTTGCGGAACTTGTTGGCGGCGAGCACCTTGGTCGCCACTTCCAGGTTTGCGTCGTCGAAGATGATCGCCGGGGCGTGGCCGCCCAGTTCCATCGTCACGCGCTTCATGTGCTCGCCCGCCATCGCGGCCAGGTGCTTGCCGACGGCGGTGGAGCCGGTGAAGCTGATCTTGCGGATGACAGGGTGCGGGATGAGGTAGGAGCTGATCTCCGCCGGCACGCCGTACACCAGGTTCAGCACGCCGCGCGGCAAGCCGGCGTCCACGAAGGCGCGGCACAGCTCGGCGACGCTGGCCGGCGTTTCCTCCGGTCCCTTGAGGATCATGGCGCAGCCGGCGGCCAGGGCGGCGGCCATCTTCTTGATTGCCTGGTTGACCGGGAAGTTCCACGGGGTGAACGCCGCGACCACGCCCACCGGCTCGCGCAGGGACATCTGGTACACGCCGGGCTGCCGGGCGGGGATGACGCGGCCGTAGGAGCGGCGGCCTTCCTCGGCCATCCACTCGATGTTCTCGGGCGCGATGGACATCTCGCCCTTCGCCTCGATGAACGGCTTGCCCTGCTCCATCACCATCAGGGTGGCGATGGCGTCGATCCGCTCGCGGATGATGTCCGCGGCCCGGCGCATGACCTTGGACCGCTCGACCACGGACGTCTTGCGCCAGCCCTCGAAGCCCTTGGCGGCGGCGGCGAGCGCGCGGTCCAGGTCGGCGCGCCCGGCGTGCGCCACCGTGCCGATCGGCTCGCCGGTCGCAGGGTTGAGCACGGGCAGCGTCTTGCC
>CAXTLC010000050.1:0-5965 GCA_964245075.1 uncultured Acetobacteraceae bacterium | reverse complement strand
GTCAGGCCAGCATGTCTTCCAGCCGGATCGGCAGGTCGCGGACCCGCACCCCGGTTGCGTGGAACACGGCGTTGGCGATGGCGCCGGCCACCCCCACCATCGGCAGCTCGCCGAGGCCCTTGGCGCCGACCGGGTTGGCATCCCGGTCATCGCCGTCGAGCAGGGTGGCGGTGATGGCCGGGATGTCGGCGTTCACCGGCAGCAGGTACTCGGAGATGTTGGAGTTGACGATGCGCCCGGTGCCTTCGTCCACCAGCGTTTCCTCCAGCAGCGCCATGCCGACGCCGAAGGTCATGCCGCCGATCAACTGGCTGCGCGCCGTCTTGGCATTCAGCACCCGGCCGCCGTCGAACACGCCGTGGAGGCGGGACACCCGGATCTCACCCAGCAGCGGGTCCACCCGCACCTCGGCGAACTGGGCGCCGAAGGCGTGCAGCGAGTGCGTCTTCTTGTCCTTGGACGGCGGGGCGGCATCCCCCTGGACGTCCACGGACTCCACTCCGCGCCGGGCCAGCATCTCGCCCAGGGTCACCTTGCGGCCCTGCGGGCCGACGACGGCGCCGTCCTGCAAGCGGAAATCGGCCGGGTTGGCGCCGGGCCAGCGGTCCCCGGCGTCCGACAGCGCCATGGACACCGCGTGGTCGCGTGCCGCCTTGCATGCGGCGAGCACGGCCGGGCCGACGCTCGCCACGGTTTGGGACCCGCCGGACACCGGGGCGGGGGGGAAGCGGCTGTCACCCAGTTCGAAGCGCACCCGCTCGATCGGCAGGCCCAGTTCGTCGGCGGCGAGCTGCGCCATGACGGTGTAGGTGCCGGTGCCGAGGTCCTGGGTGCCGGATTGCAGCACCGCGTCCCCGCTGGCGAGCAACCGGACGAGGACCTGCGCGGCGCTGCGGTTGGTGGGATAGGTGGCCGTGGCCATGCCCATCCCGACCAGGTGCCGGCCGTCCCGCATGGAGCGCGGGGCGGGGGTGCGGCGGTCCCAGCCGAACGCGGCGGCGCCCTGGGCATAGCACTCGCGCAGGCGCTTGGAGGAGAACGGCAGCTTCTCCTCCGGGTCCTGCTCGGCGTAGTTCTTCAGCCGGAACTCGATCGGGTCCATCTTCAGCTCGGCCGCCATCTCGTCCATGGCGGATTCCAGCGCGAACATGCCGGGCGCCTCGCCGGGCGCGCGCATGTAGGTGGGCAGCCCTTGGTTCACTGCGACCAGGCGATGGGTGATCGCGACGTTGGGGCAGGCGTAGAGCATCTCGGTGGCAAGGGCGACCGGCTCCACGAACTCGCCCAGCTTCGGCTGCGACATCTGGCTGAAGCCGTCGTGGCGCATCGACAGGAGCGAGCCGTCCGACCCGGCGCCGACTTGCAGCTTCTGCACCGTCATCGGGCGGTAGCCGTTGGACGTGTACATCTGCGCGCGGGACAGCACGAGCTTGACCGGGCGGTCCACCACCTTCGCGGCCATGGCGGCGAGCGTCGCGGGCGGCCAGCAATTGCCCTTGCTGCCGAAGCCGCCGCCGACGAAGGGGCAGATCACCCGCACGTCGGACTTCTGAAGGCCAAACATCGCCGAGAGCGTCGCCTGAGCGCCGCTGATGCCCTGGGTCGCGGTCCAGACCGTCAGCCGGCCGCCGTCCCAGGCGGCGATCGTCGCGTGCGGCTCCATCGGGTTGTGGTGCTCGACGGGGGTGGTGTAGGTCGCTTCCAGCTTGACGGCCGCCGTGCCGAAGGCCGCCGCGTCGCCACGGCTGCTGTCGGGCGGGCGCAGCCCGTTGCGGAAACTGTGCGGGACGTAGGCCTGGTCCAGCGCACCGGCCATGGTGGTCTGCGCCTCGCCCTCGGCGTAGCGCAGCGTCACGGCGGCGGCGGCGGCCTGCGCGCGCTCCAGCGTGTCGGCCACCACGACCGCCACGTGCTGGCCGTTGTAGACGATCTCGCTGTCTTGCAGCGTCGGTTGGGTGACCGCCTGCTGCGCCTGGCCCTTGTTGGCGAGCTTGGGGGCGTTGTTCGGCGTGATGATGGCGAGCACGCCGGGCATGCCCTGCGCCGTCCCCAGTTCGAATCCGGCGATCTGGCCCGATGCGACCGTGCTTTGCACCAGCACGGCGTGCACGAGGCCCGGCACGGAGAACTCGGCGGCGTACTTGGCCGCGCCGGTGACCTTGTCGCGGCCGTCCCGGCGGTCGATCGGCTGTCCCGTGATCATGCGCCGTCCCTCCTCAAGCCGAGGCCAACTGGAGGCCGCGCAGCACGGTGCGGCCCATCAGCTTGACCTTGAACGCATTGTCCTTCGTGGGCGTGGCGCCCTGCCCGGCCAGCTCGGCCGCGGCGCGGAACGCGTCCTCCGTGGCGGGCTTGCCGTGCAGCGCCGCCTCTACCTGCGGCAGCCGCCAAGGCTTGTGGGCCACGCCGCCGAGGGCGATCCGCACTTCGTGCACGACGCCGCCCTGCACGTCGAGCGCCACCGCGGCGGACACCACCGCGAACTCGAACGTCGCGCGGTCGCGCACCTTGACGTAGCGCGAGCGCTTGGCCGACGGGCTGGCCGGCACGACGATCGCGGTGATCAGCTCGCCCGGCAGCAGGTTGGTCTCGATCTGCGGCGTGTCGCCGGGCAGGCGGTGGAACTCGGCCAGGGGCACCGTGCGCTTGCCGCCGGAAGGGGCCTGCAACTCGATGGACGCGTCCATCGCCAACAATGCCACCGGCATGTCGGACGGGTGGGTGGCGATGCAGTGGTCGCTCACGCCGATCACTCCCAGGCCGCGGCTCTCGCCCGCGATGGCCGGGCAGCCGGAGCCGGGCAGGCGCTTGTTGCAGTTGAACCCGGTGTCCCGGAAGTAGCCGCACCGGGTGCGCTGGAGCAGGTTGCCGCCCATCGTTCCCATGTTGCGCACCTGCGGCGAGGCCGAAAGCAGCAGCGCCTCGCTCACCGCCGGCCAGCCCGCGCGGACATCCGGGTGGTTGGCCACATCGACCATGCGGGCCAGCGCCCCCAGGCGGAGCGAGCCGTCCGGCGCGACCGACACCGTGTCCGTCAGCACGCCGTCCAGGTCGATGAGCTGGCGCGGCGCTTCGACGTTGTCCTTGCCGAGCTGCATGATGTCCGTGCCGCCGGCGATGTACTTCGCGCCATCCTTCGGCCCGGCCGCCAGCGCCTCGTCCAGGCTGCGGGGGCGTGCGAGGGTGAAAGCCTGCATGGTCAAGCCCTTCCGGCGGCGTCGCGCACCGCGTCGACGATGTTGGCGTAGGCCCCGCAGCGGCAGATGTTGCCGCTCATGTATTCGCGGATCTCGCTGTCCGACCCGGCGTGGCCTTCCTGCACCAGGGCCACCGCCGACATGATCTGGCCCGGCGTGCAGTAGCCGCACTGGTAAGCATCATGGTGAAGGAAGGCGGCCTGCATCGGGTGCAGCTCGTCGCCGCTGGACAGGCCCTCGATGGTGGTGATGGCGCGGCCCTCGGCGCGGGCGGCGAGGGTCAGGCAGGAAACCACGCGCCGGCCGTCGATATGCACCGTGCAGGCGCCGCAGGAGCCCCGGTCGCAGCCCTTCTTGGTGCCGGTCAGCCCGGCGTACTCGCGCAAGGCGTCGAGCAGGGATGTCCGCGGCTCGATTTGCAGCGGGACCCGCTTGCCGTTGACCTGGAGGGTGACGTCGATCTTGCCGGGATCGCTCTCGGCCGGCGCGGCCGGCGCCGGCTGGGCCGCGGCGGGCTGAAGGTAGGGTAGGGCGAGGCCGGCGGCAGTGCCGCCGATCACGCCGCGCCGCGTCACGCTCGTCTGGTCCATAGCCCGGGTCTCCGTCGTGTTGGAACACAGTTGGATGCAACCGCGCCGGGTGCAACTCACGATGCAGGGCAGCCTACCGGGTTTGCGGGGCGATGACGACTCCGCGGCTCAGCGGCTGCCGACCGTGCTGCACCCCGTCGCGGGAGGACGGCTGCGTTTCCCTCCGGGAAAGGACTTCTACTGTCCCTTGCTGGACAAGGACTTGCGCTGGGCAAGGACTTGCAAACAGGGTCCCGGCTCAGATGGCGTCGGTGTCCAGCGCGTACCCGGCGGCGCGGACGGTGCGGACCAGGTCCAGCTCCCCTGGGCCGTTGACGGCCTTGCGGAGGCGGCGGATATGGACGTCCACCGTGCGTGGCTCGACGTGGATGTCCGGACCCCAGACGGAGTCCAGCAGCTCTTCCCGGGAAAACACCCGGCGCGGGTGCTGCATCAGGAACTCCAGCAGGCGGAACTCGGTGGGGCCGAGGTGGATCGGGCGGTCGTTGCGCTGCACCCTGTGCGCCGCCAGGTCCATGCCGATGTCATGGAACAGCAGCCGTCCCTTGGCCGGAACGCCGCCGGACCTCCGCAGCAGGGCGCGCATGCGGGCGAGCAGGGCGTCCATGCTGAACGGCTTGGTAATGTAGTCGTCCGCGCCCATGTTCAGGCCCCGCACCGCGTCGCCCTCCTCCGTGCGGGCGGTCACCATGATGACCGGCAGATCCCGCGTCGCCGGGCGGCGGCGGATCTGGCGGCACACCTCGATGCCGCTCATCAGCGGCAGCATCCAGTCCAGCAGCACCAGGTCCGGCTGCGCTTCCGCGATGCGGGTCAGCGCTTCCTGCCCGTCCCCGGCCTCGTCCACGCGGAAGCCCTGCTTCTCCAGGTTGTAGCGCAGCATGGTGGCCAGCGCCGCCTCGTCCTCCACCACCAGGACGAGGGGCTTGGCCTGGCTGAACATGGAATCCATCGCCCTACTCACGCGGCCGGATGATCGCGTAGGCGGACGTGTCGCCCTTGGGGCGGCTTTCCGGCAGCGCCTCGCCGGTCACGGTGTAGTGCACCGTTTCGGCGATGTTGGTGGTGTGGTCGCCGATCCGCTCGATGTTCTTGGCGATGAACAGCAGGTGGGTGCAGGGCGTGATGTGGCGCGGGTCCTCCATCATGTAGGTGACCAGCTCGCGGAAGATCGCGTTGTAGATGTCGTCCACCGCCCGGTCGGCGCGCCACACCTGCATCGCCTTGTTCTCGTCGTTCTCGCCCACGGCGTCCACGACCAGCTTGAGGTTCTCCTGCACCAGCCGGACCATGCTGGCGATGCCGGACAGGCTGAACGGCAGGGCGAATTGCGACAGGACGATCGACCGCTTGGCGACGTTGGCGGCGTAGTCGCCGATCCGCTCCATGGCGGAGGTGATCTTCAGCGCCGCCACGATCTGCCGCAGGTCCTGCGCCATCGGCTGGCGCAGCGCGAGCATGCGGATGACCTGGTTCTCCACCTCGCGCTCCAGCGCGTCCACGCCCGGGTCCTGCTCGACCGCCTGGGTGGCGGCGGCGCTGTCCTGGTGGACCACGGCGGCGGCGGCGGCGGCCACCTGCGCCTCCACCAGCCCCCCCATCTGGGCCATCTTGTCGCGCAGGCTGGCGATCTCCTGCGTGTAGGCGCGGACGATGTGCTCGGGTGCGTCAGGCATGGGGCGCTCCTCAGCCGAACCGGCCGGTGATGTATTCCTGGGTGCGCTTCTGGCGCGGGGCGGTGAACATCTGCGCGGCGGACGCCACCTCCACCAGTTCGCCCAAGTAGAAGAAGGCGACCTGGTCGGCGCAGCGCGCGGCCTGCTGCATGTTGTGGGTCACGACGGCGATGGTGAAATCCCGCTTCAGCTCGTCGATCAGCTCCTCGACGTGCAGCGTGCTGATCGGGTCCAGCGCCGAGGTCGGCTCGTCCAACAGGATCACCTCCGGCCGGGTGGCGATGGTGCGGGCGATGCAGAGGCGCTGCTGCTGGCCGCCGGACAGGCCGGTGGCGGAGCTGGCTAACCGGTCCTTGACCTCCGGCCACAGCGCCGAGCGGGTGAGCGACCATTCCACCCGCTCGTCCATCTCGGCGCGGCTCAGCCGCTCGTGCAGCTTCACGCCGAACGCGATGTTGTCGTAGATCGACATCGGGAACGGCGTCGGCTTCTGGAACACCAT
>CAXTLC010000049.1:16673-34984 GCA_964245075.1 uncultured Acetobacteraceae bacterium | reverse complement strand
TCTAGCCTTCAGGAAAATCCGTAACAAAGCCTACTTCGCTACAACGCCTGGATCGCTTCCAGGCGTTCCTGGCGGTGGAATCACCGGGGTAATTCCGGTCTGTGACGGATTTATCGCCATGTCTGGATCTGGGTTGCCCGGACGAATAACCGGGTTTGCTCCCTGGCCAGGCTTTTGAGCAAATGGCGAAGCTGACGGGCTACTTCCGGCAGGCCCCGGCGATGTTAGTGGCGCGTCGGTCTGCGCCCACGCTGGGCCTGCACACAGCAGCAGCGCCACGACAGCGATTGAACGGGTCATTGGAACCTCATGTAGCGGCAAGCAGATGGAGCGAAAATAGCTTCTCATCGTCAACCAACACGCTTTCTGAAGACCAACCAGCCATGCTGGCCATCGTCATAAAACCTTGGACGGTGTATTTATAGCTGTTCTCAGTATGTATCGACTCGCCGGCGGCAAAGTGAATTGTTGTATTTGCAACATTGATGCTTTGCGGCCAGCGACTCACAAGATGCATCTCTATGCGGCTCGACAGATCGTTCCAAACAGCACGATGCTCAAACGCAGTTAAATCAAAACCAGCGTCAAGCTCTCGGTTTAAATGGCTTAAAATATTCAAGTTGAACGCCGCCGTTATCCCTTTTTCGTCATTGTAGGCTGGTAACAGAATGGCTGGGTCCTTGAGAAGATCAACCCCAACCAAAAACCTTGCGTTCCTTCCTAGAACATCGTGGACTCGTAGCAAGAATGAACGAGCCGTCTCCAAATCAAAATTTCCGATAGTTGACCCAGGGAAAAACCCAAACTTTGGCAGCGCGGTTGTTACTGACGGCATAGAGAAAGGTTTGAGAAAGTCAGCAACGACTGGGTGGACTGCGAGCACAGGCCGGGAGAGTGCTAATCGATAAACCATGTCCTCCAACGCGGAGGCAGCGACATCAATGGGGACGTAAGTTGAGGCAAGGATCTGATCAAGCAGCATGACTGCCTTGGATTCGTCACTTGCACCGAATTCTACAAGGGCGCAACCGCGAAGCTTGGGCAATATTTCCGACATACGGCCAAGCAATGCATGCTCGGTGCGGGTTGGGTAATACTCGGGAAGACGCGTGATCTCCCCAAACAGCCGGCAGCCTTCCGTATCATAGAACAATTTTGCCGGTAACGTTTTCTGAAGCCGGCCCAGCCCGCTTAAGACTTCTTGAAGAATTGGTGGGGCGAGCGTGTAAGTTCCGTCTGGCATACCGGTTAAACGTCCTGCGCCAGACGTAAGCCGGTAAACTGCCAACGCCGGTCGGGATGAAAGAAATTCCTGTATGTCGGCCGCGTATGGCCAGGCGGCGTAACCATGGAGCCACCACGCAACACCATTTGGTTGATCATGAATTTACCATTGTACTCACCTATCGCACCCTCAGCGGCACGAAAACCGGGATATGCCAGATAGGCGCTGCCGGTCCATTGCCAGACGCAATCAGCTTGTTCGAGTAGTGCAGGGTCACCGCTGGCAATTTCCCACTCGAATTCAGTCGGCAGCCGAGCACCGGACCAGCGGGCGAAAGCGTCAGCCTCATACCAGCTGACGTGCCGAACGGGTTGGTCGGGGTCAACCGGCCTCTCGCCGCCGGGGCCGAAGCAATGCCAAACGCCATTGCCCTGACGCCAATACAGTGGTGCAGTCCAACCGTGGTCCAGCACGGCCGCCCAGCCCTCAGCCATCCACAGCGCCGGAGTTGTGTAGCCACCATCCGACATGAAGCGCAGCCACGCTTCGTTACGCACTAACTGGTTCGACAAGCGATAGGGCGCGAGCAGCACCTCGTGGCGCGGGCCCTCATTGTCGAAGGCAAAACCAGCTTCACGATGACCGATTGAGGCAACCTTTCCCTCAAACAAGATAAAGGCTTCATCAACAGATTTATTTGGCGGCGGACTCCAGCCGGGCATCATAGCAGGAAGAAGCGGGTTCTGACTCAACGCATGCAACATGTCCGTTACCAGCAACTCCTGGTGTTGCTGTTCGTGTTGCAAACCCAGTTCGACGAGATCATGCAAGTCGATGTGCTTTACAAGCAAGTTCGCCATCGCAGCGTCCACATAAGCTCGGTAGGCAGTCACTTGCTCGGAACTAGGGCGGGTGATCATACCGCGAGCAAAGCGAGGATGCCGAGCTCCGACTGCCTCGTAGTAGGAGTTGAACAGATAGCTGAAATCGGCGCTGAAAGGAACATAGCCGGGTAGGTGTGGCGAGAGGATGAACTGCTCGAAAAACCAAGTCGTGTGAGCGCGATGCCATTTAGCCGGGCTGGCATCTGGCATCGACTGGATACACTGATCTTCGGCCGTGAGATGGTCACATAGTCGTTCTGTGCGGCAGCGTACGTTAAGAAATGCGCCTAGAACCGACTTTTCCATCATACCCATCGACAACTCCTGGTCCTAGAGCCACGACCATATGGTTCTGGTTTCCGCGAGTATCAGCTTTTCCACTGCAAAATTCGCTCAGCAATCGGATTCGCAAAAGGCCGGCCCTCAGCCTGGCTGGCCAGGTACTCCCGTTTAAGGCGCATGAGCCAAGCGATCTGGGTATCTGCGTCACCTACGAACAGCATAGGTGGGGTAATCGCACCGTGTGCCAGCTTCGCAGCCATATCCAGATCCTGGCGCAGGAAATCACGCGCCATCCAAGCCGCGATTGGGCGCAACGGTGCCAGCCACGGCACTGTCCAGTAAACACAGTAGTGGACATCGGTCTGCCTGTCTGTCACCGGGGTCACGGCAGCAAGGACGCACGCGGCATGGCGATTGCCGTTGATGTGCTCGATCCGCAAACCGGGAAGACGGATGGTAACATTGACGTGCACCTGCGTTCCAAGCAGGCGGTAGGGCCTTGCCGCGCCGCCGGCGAGCTGATGCGACTTCATACGAAATCCGTGCTCGACCGGCTCGAACGATTTTGATTTCGGCCGAAGGCGCAACGCCCGCTTGGATTTCCACCAACGCGAGGTATGCACGAATGCTGGATGCGCGGGATCGCAGAAACCAAAGAGCGCAATATCGGCGTTGGACGGAAAACGCATTGTCGTCGCGATCTGTGGAACGGCGCCGTCAAAGCCAGGAAGGAAAGGTATGTCAGGCAGGCGATCGGGTGGTGGAATGCGTCCGTCTGGAATGTAAACCCAGATGTTGCCTTGAATGTCTCGGCACGGGTAGGCGCGGAGGCGAAAACGATGAGGGGAAGTCGGGTCCTGATCGGCGAGGGCTGGAATATCGCAGCAGGTTCCGTCGGCGGCGGAAAAACCCCATCCGTGATAACAGCACTGCAGGGTGCCACCGTCGAAGGTGCCGTGACGCATCGGCATGCCGCGGTGCGGACAGCGGTCGGCATAGGCGAAAACCGTCCCGTCCGAGGTGCGGCCAAGCAACAACTCCTCGCCCAAGATCGTTGCAGGCCGCGTTTTCCCCTTAACAAGCTTGCTGGAAAGCATTGCGATGTACCAGAAGCCCCGAAGCATGGTGTTGGTGCTGGACATGGCAGCTAACAGCCTATCAAAGCTTGGCGCGAAAACAGGAGGGAATCGGCCATAGTTCAGCAGCATTAAGGTGAAGGTCAAACGCATACGTCTGCCCACCCCGTCCCTTGCTGCTGGCGACGGTTCGATCTAGCCAAGTGCGGATGGGAGGCGTACTCGGGTCGAACTCGGCTGAAGGAAGGCGTGGAAGTTGGGACATCCCTTTAAACATGGTGGACCATTCATTGTCTGACACACGCTGGTGGGCCCCATATGAAACATTGGCCCAAGGCATCGAGCGTGTCTTAGCCAAGCGTTGCAGTCCCAAATCGTGATCCGCCCAGTGCAGATGAAAAAGATAAAGCGAAGCGAAGCCAAGTGGCTGATCCGACGAATGGAAGCCAGGCGCCCAGGCTAGACGGGTGCGTGTCAGGACCGGCTTGCACATCGCACTCGTAAAACGCACCCACCCGCGTTGCGCGCCGACAGGCAACGCCGGGTCAAGCCTGGGTTCCAGAGGCGGGACGTGCTGGACGTCCAGCCCAATAGCAGAGATGGTGTCTGTCGTCGCTGTGCTACAGAAGGCTGGCAGGTTTGCATGATAGCGCGGGTCGGCGAGGACAAGTTCGTCAACGTCCGTGTAGATGACCCAATCATAGTAATCGAGCAAGCTCGCGGCGAACTTGGAGACGAATTGGGCACGACGCGAGTCGTCATGTGGAGATCGTGGTAGGCGCACTACATTCATGCCGGGTGGCGTTGCCAGAGGCTCAGTCGATCCATGGTCGAGCACATAGCACTGGTCCGCTCCGACTTGGCGCGTGTAATGCCGCGCCCAGACAGGGAGCCAAACGGCTTCGTTGTAAACCATCGTTATCGCAGCGATTTTCGGCAGCATCGGATAAGGTCAATGACCATCATGCTGCGAGGATGTCAACGTTGGCGGATGGCATCAGACCGATGCGGGATGCAGCCGGGGCCGGCGATCGATCAGAGTGACCATGATACTCGCTGCCAGGCATAGTATCCCAGCCGACATGAAGGCGCTGAAATAGTCGCCAGTCTGCTCTCGCAGGATACCGGCCATCCAGGCTGCGAACGCCGCGCCAAGCTGGTGCGTGGCGGCGATCCATCCGAAATAGACCGAGACTCCCTGCTCCCCAAAGGTTTGCGCAGTAAGGCGAACCGTGGGCGGAACGGTCGCAATCCAGTCCAGGCCGTAGAACACTGCAAAAAGCGAGAGGCCGTAAAACGAATACTGGAACATGAACGGCAGACAGATCAGCGATAGCCCGCGCAGCCCGTAGTACCAGGCAAGTAATTTGCGGCTATCCATCCGATCAGACAGCCAGCCGGAAATGGTCGTCCCAAAGAAGTCAAACACGCCCATCGCGGCGAGCAGATTAGCGCCAGCAACCTCGGCGAGGCCGTGGTCGAGGCAGGCTGGGATAAGATGAGTGCCAACCAGGCCATTGGTAGATGCGCCGCAGATGAAGAAGCTGCCACTCAGCAACCAGAAGTTGCGATACCCGGCGGCTTCCCGCAAAGCGCTCAGCGTCCTGCGAACCGGATTCGGCAAGGGCGGCGCAATCTTTAGGACGGCAGTACGGCCGTAGGGCGGAATCCCGATATCAGCCGGGCGATCGCGGATGAAAAGTGCGACCGGCACTGTCACGAGTATAGCAGCAAGAGCGATCGTCAGCGATACAACGCGCCAGCCGTAAGCCTCTTGCAACCTGGCAAACAGAGGAAGAAAAACCAACTGTCCCGTGGCGGTGCTCGCCGTAAGGATGCCCACAACGAAACCGCGCCGTTTCTCAAACCAGCGTGCCGCCACCGTCGTGCCAAGCACCAGGGCAGTAGCGCCGCTGCCACAACCTACGACAAAGCCCCAGAGAAGAATGAGCTGCCAAGATTGCTGCATAACGGTCGTCAGCATGACCCCGACGGCAATGATCCCAAGTGCCGTGATTATCGTGCGGCGTAGCCCGAAACGCTCCAGCACGGCGGCAGAAAAAGGGCCCGCTAGGCCATAAAGGAATATGTTGACCGCAACGGCAAAGGAGATCACGGCGCGCGACCAGCCAAACTCGGCCTGTAGCGGCACCATGAGCACGCCCGGCATGGACCGAACGCCAGCGGCTGTCAGTAGGACAAGGAACGTGGCGGCCGCGACGACCCAGGCGTAGTGGACGCGACCGCCCTTCATGATGCACCTCATCCCTTGCAGAGCTAGGTGCATGCAGCGTTGTGAGCAATGCCGCCAATGCGAGGCAGCGTTGCGCCAAGCAGACTAACCGAAGGCGTAGGCGGCAGAAATACAGCCTAGCATGGCCAGTGCGCTTGCGCCAAACAGGCAACGGGTGAGCAAGTGGCGATACATCATTTCCCTGGTTCCTCTCGCACATGTAGCGTCTACCGCGAGCGGTCGGCCGTGTGGACAGGAAGATTTGTCGGAAAATGTAACTGATTTCAGCAGTTACCGGGAAAGCTGCGCCAACCGGTCGTCTTTACGAGCGCTCCCGGCGCTGCTGCCCACCCAGTAGCTGACAACGGAGGTGGCCATAGCGGCAAGTGTGCCAAGCAGCATGTTGGATGTGGTCTCACTGCCTGGGCGCATGCCGAAGACAAGAACAAGGGCCATGACAATGCCGAAAGTCAGCAAAACAGCCGCCGACATGATGGCGGCAGACCACGCGCTTGCTTTGTTCGGAGCCGCTGTTACCTCTGAAAGTATCGCGCTGCTCAGGGTCGCTGCAAGTGCCGCCATGTCAGCCGTGCGGGCCGCCTGATCACGGTCGGCGGCGATCCGGGCAAGCTGGACGCGAAGTTGCGCCGCCAGCAAAGGATCACCTTGCACGGCAGCCGTTGCAGCGGCAGCGTCATTCGTTCCAGCGACGGCCTGGACGGATTGAAACACGGCGGTGGTAGTGGCTTCCGCCGTCTGGCCGGTCAACCAGCAAGCAATTTCAGGAGCAATCGTCAGAGCGAAAGGTATGAGAGGATCCACAGATGTACTCCTGAGTGTGCAGAACAAATCAATTTGTCTCCGCGATGATGCGGATCGGGATATCAGCGCTTTCACGTATGGGAGAACGAAACATGGCAGGAAACAGTGAGCAATGCTCGATTGTTTTGGACCAGTAGAACCAATGTCCCGGCCAGACGCCACGCGGAACCGGAACAGTAAGGATGAAATGCTGATCACGTCCGACATCGGTCAATGCAATGGAGCTGCTGAATAGCGGAAAGAACTGCTTGATTCTCATGCCATCGTGGTTGACCCAGGTCCACAGCCACCGGGAAGTTTCGGCCGGGCAATCGCGAAGCCTGTCGAGGCCGACATAGATGTCGATATGGCCGCTGCTCGAGACGTCGCCCTCAATCTCGTGCTCGTCGTGGACGATGACCGGCGCGTTGCGATTGGACCATAGAATGAGCGCGTAACCGGATATGCTGCCGAGCACGAGGCCGGCAAGGCCGGCTATGATGTTGCGACGGCACATGGCGCTACGGGTCAGGCCAGCAAAAAAAGATCTCATTGCGGGTGCCTCACGACAGTGACAAGCCAGGTGATTGCGCTGACGAGCATCCCGACGACACCGCCGACCACGGCGGTCACGACGGACTTGTTGGCTTCAGTGCGGCGCGTCTCGGTACTCTCACGCTGACGCCGGAGGAATCGGAAATCATCACGGAGATCATTCACGTCATCCATTTCGGTGATATCGATGCCCAGGAGGCGAAACGTGTCGGTCACCGACCGGATGGCAGCGCGTTCGGCCATCTCTTGGATGCGGGACTCAGCAAGCTGCTTTAAATCGTCAGGCATGTGCCTCTCGGTCTTCCCGTCAATGCATTGTGTCCGCCATGACGGTGGGAGGACTGGGTGGTGGCAGGCACCAGGACCGTCCTATGGTCAAGCAATCGCAAACCAGCCATGGGCGTCGCTGCCGATCCGTTTGATCCACAGGGTTTGGCCATTGCCGCCGTCAAGGTTGCGGTAGTCCGAGCCGGGTGGCGCCACGACAACGCCATCGGGCGAGCCGTGCCCGGTCGCAGCGATGTAACCGAGCGGATCAGTGTCCGTGGCGATGCGGACGTGGCCGGACGTGGCGGGCCGCAATGTTAGGTCGGCATTGTTCAGTGTGCGAAGAAGCACGCTTCCGTCCCCAGATGGCACGACGTAGTCCGCAAGCGGAACGGCATCGGCACGCCAGGTGCCGAAGGTTCCAGTGAAGGCCAAGGTAGCGTTGGCAGGGACCGTGATGTCGGCCAGTGTCCAGTTCTCCTGGAACGGCAGAGAGCCAATGCGGGCGAAGCGGGTGGCGGTGTTGCAGGCAATCCGGAGACGGCGACCCTCAAGCACGGGCAGACCGACCGAAGCGGTTGCCACCGCGCCGCTGCCATCCCCGGTAATCGTGACGGTGGCTGATGAACCAAGGGCGCCATAGCCGGAGCCTGGGTGCGTAAGGCTGATGCCGATGACTGCGCCGCCGGCGATCTGAACGATCCCCGTAGCGCCGCTGCCAGTACCGGTGATCGTCACTGTAGCTTGTGTGTAGCCGCTGCCAGGCGCTGTTACCTTCACAAAGCCAATCTGTCCGGCGGTGGCGAGCTGTCGTGAAGTCTGCATGGATTGCACGCCGGCCGGAACGGCGCTGAGCATGACCTCGTCTGCGATATCCGGAAGCTGGACGGTTTGGAGACCGTTCACCGGGGTAGGGTTCGCGAACAAGCGCTGCGTGTTGTTCCAGCGATTGTCTTCCACCACCGCGCTGTCTGTGTGAACGTAAAGGCATTGGCTGATTGTGGCGCCATTGGTGCCGACGAAGCTGTTGCGGGCAACCAGGATGGATTGCGGCGCATCGATCAGCCAGATCCCGCCTCCTGATGCGGAGGAAATGCCGATCGTGTTATCAGTCAGGGCGATGTTCGCCGCTGCCATCCCAAAATTACGGCCGGCGCCGTCTGTTTCCACGTTGTAGACGAGCATGGCCCAGCCATTGTCCTGAAGCACATTGCCGTTCACCCGCACGCATTGGCTGCCACCGGGGTTGATGCCAACGGCGGCCCCGCTGACGTGGTTGGCAGACACGTCAAGGACGAGGCTGCCGCCGCAATCTATGCCGAACTGGCTGTTGCCGGTCACCACGTTGCTCGCGATGCGGGAATAGGATGCATTGGCGAGGATGCCCGCGCCGCCGTTGGCCACGTTGCCGTTGTTGCTGAGGAGGTTGGACTGCACCAGGAGGGAGCAGCCAGATACGGCGATACCATAGATCTGGTTGTCGTGGCATGTGTTGCCGCTCACCACGGCCCCGATCACGTCCGGGTTGGCGTTACCCCAGGTCGGAGGCTGTAGGTTCGTCGCGTTGAAGTTGCCGATGGCGATGCCGCGCAGATTGTTCCAGCAAGCATTGCCTGCAATGCTTGCAAGTCGGACGGTTTGGCGGAATGTCGGGTCGTTGTAATCAACGCATATGCCGTATGCGCCGTTGTCGTGTGCCCGGTTTGCAGTGATGCGCGCACCGTCCACTGCTTGAACCCAAATGCCGTGAGCAGCGTTGCCGGCCGCCTCGCATCCCTCGATGACATGGGTGGTGAGGGCCGGGTCGGAGGCAAGCACGGTGAGGCCGTTGCCGAGGGTCGGGCCACCGCCATGGCGGAAGACACAGGCCTGAAAATTGGTTTGCTGGCAGGCTGCGGTGACCAGCACAGCCCAGCTCTCTCCCGGAACGGCGGGGCTATTGGCATCGAAGGTGATGCCTTGCGCGTGAAACGTAGGACCCTGGATGCTGATCCAGGCGCCGCCGGAGGATTGGGCGATACGGCGCAAGGTGGATTGGCCGGGCGTTCCAAGCAGGGTTGCAGGAACCGAAATCGTCCATTGGCCGGAGGTGGCGTACGTGCGCGGCCCAAGGCGGATGGGCCGCAATGTTGCAATCGCGGCGGCAAACGCTTTCGTGTCATCGGTCACGCCGTCGCCGACCGCGCCAAAGGACTCTGGCATGACGGCGGAGGCGAGCAGGTCTGCGATGGTGTGCGCAACCGATGCGCCCGCAGGAAGCGCGGTTGCTGCCGAAACGTCTAGCCCGGCAAGGGAGAGGGGCGGAACTGGGAGGAGGCAAAGCGCTCCATTCGCCAGTGCTAGCCCAGCGCCCAGGCTGATCGGCTCCGGGGCACCGGTGCTGCCCGAGATGCGGCCGAGCAGGTTGGCGGTGGGTAAGAAGAGTTCCGGTTGCAGTCCGGCGAGGAGTTGGGCGCGGGTGATACGGCGCAGGATCCCGGCCTGTGAGGCGATGAGTTCGTCAGCGTCCGTGGCGGCGGGGGCGGGGGCAAGCTGGTCGACTGTGGGCATTAGGACCCAGCAAGGACCGGATTGCCGTTCTGATCCACCAGCACGCCGCCGACATTGGTCAGTATGGTGCCTGCGGGAAGTGGCGGGACGGCAAGGGTTGCAACAGGGAGCAGGACAGAACGTGCGACGACTCGGCCTGCTTGGGTGCCAATGGTGAGCGTGACAGTGTAAACCGTTCCCGGTTGGCCGCCGGACAGCCACAGCACGGCACGCGTGCCGTCGGCGGCAGTGGACGACAAGGAAAGGTCACCGGGATTGGAGGGATTGATGGCAATGTCCAAGGTGGCGATGGCGTCGCCGTCATTGCCGATGAGCGCGGGGGCGATGTCGAACTGGTAATCCAGCAGATCCGAGGGGTCTTTCAACGGCCAGGATAGGAGTGCTGGGGTGGACGCGACGGTGCCGCGGGGAACGGGTACGAATGCGTCCAGCGTGATGGTGCGCGCGGCGCTCGGTCGCCAGACGTGAGTGGCTGTCGTGGGCATGGTGATTCCTAAGCGAGTGCGGAAGCGCTGGCGGAACGGGTCAGTAGCGGATCGCTACGAAGGATTGCGGCTGGGCTGCCACGGCGGAAACGGCGCCGGTGGGTGGATAAGGGCAATGAAACGATTGCCCAGGCTGGACCGGAATGGAGGTGGACGCGCCGGCGGACGCAGTGCTGGTGAAATCGATGTAGAGGACGGAAGAGCCCGTGTTCACGAAATCGCACCCGGTCGCGACAGTGCCGGCACCGAAAACAGTGACCGGCGTGTTGGCGGAAACGATTGATCCCGCATTCGGCGCTACGTAGGAAACCGTGCCGGGCTTGCTGATAGAGCAGGGCGCCGCGGAAAAACTGCCGTCCTGGCTGGGGCAGGCGATGATAACCGTGCCGGCACGGCCGTCACCGGTGGAATAGGAGCTACGGAGCGAGTCTGACCAGGCTGCGATGGGACAGAGGAGGATGCAAATGGGCAGTAGAGCGCGCATCATCAAAACTCCACCACGACGATGCCCGGCCCGCCGTAGCCGCCATTGCCGTTGACATTGTAGCACCCGCCGCCGCCGGATCCGGGCGCGATGCCGTTCTGTTGCGTGGCGCTGCCGACCGACGCCGCGCGGCCCCCGCCGCCAAAGAAGGATGCGCCGCCATTGCCGGGGAAGATGATATTGCCGCCACAGCCGTCCGAGCCGTAACCGCCGGCCAGGTTTAACATGCCGCCCGTGCCCAGGCCCGGATTGCCACCGAAAGCGAAGGAAGCGGCCGAGGCGCCGCCGTTGCCGCCCGTCGCCGAGATGGATGTGCCGAAAGCACTCGAGCCGCCGCCGCCCGCGTTTGCACCGCCTGCGGCCGCGCCAATGCCGGCGTACCCAACTGTGACAGGGATGATTTGGCCAGGCTGAACGGCTGCGACACCTTCGGCATAACCGCCCGCGCCCCCTCCGGCGCCGCCGAGGTTGGGAGCGCCGGACCCGCCGCCGCCGCCGCCGCCGCATAGGCGCACCTTCACCAGCGTGCTGCCGTTTGGGACGGTGAAGCTCCCGGATGATGTGAATGTGGCCATTCGCGAGAAGCCGGGCGTGAGCGTCGCGAGCTTGAAGGCCACAAAGGGCGCGCCCGGGAAGGTCGTGATATTGCTGGCAGTGATCTGGGTCTGCCCGTAATTGACGACGATGACGTAAAGGCCAGCCCAGCCGCTATCGACTGCTGGAGTAACCTGTGAGTTGGCATTGGCGGGCGGGGAAGGCTTGATCTGGAACTGGACGCGCTGGAACCGTTGGGTGTTCTGGGCGACGCCGTCGTTTTGTGGGCCGCTGAACGGCTGAGCCGGACTGGCAGCGTTGTAGTAGGGCAGCACGACCGGAGTCCCGTCCGTCTCCACAAGGCTGGCCTGGACCAGGTAGTTGATCGACTGGCCGGACGTCGCAGGAGCAGTAAGGGTGAAGGTCGTTGGCGTTGTGGTAATGCCCATCTTGACGAGCGGAGCGGTGGTGGCTGCCGGCAGCGAGCCGAACGGCGAACTGTCGATCACGTCGAGGCTGGTGATGCTGCCCGGACCGAGGGAGACCGTAAGGCTGGCCGGTGTGGTCGGCGAGCAAACAAGGCCGTCCATGACTGTGGCGCCACCAAGAGTGGCCTGGGCCAAGTAGCCTAGCGCCACCATGGCGTTACGCTGGATGGAAAGGATGTCGGTGTCGAGCGGGATGCTTCCCGGAAAGACGATCTGGCGATCCACGTAGGGATATCCTCAGTTGGTGATTCGGGTCCAGGCGATGGCGGCCGTCGGCATGACGGAGGTGATCGTCGCGTAGATGTCGGAATCGGTGACCTGGCCGCTGACTTGGACAAGGCTGGCGCGAGCAAGCGGGCCGCCAGTGCCATACCCGGCAACATTGGCAATCCCGCTGGCTTGAGGCCGCCGGACAGTAACGAGCACCTGAAAAGGCAGGGCCAGGCTGCCCCAGGCGCCCGCAACGCCATAGGCAAGATCGCCCGTGGCGTAGGCGCCGGTGTCAGCGATGCGGGCAGGCTCGAAGATCACCGGGGTGCGCCCAGTGAGACCCTGCAACACGGACGAGAGAGCCGCGCGGGTAGCATGGTCACGGACAAGTGCCTGTCGGATGCGGGCGCTGAACACGGCATCCGGCTCAGCCGTCCCGCGCGGCAGGCGGTTGGCGAAGAAGTCGGCGCTGGCACCATCCAGGAAGGAGCCAGTCGCGGTGGTGATCCGGGATTGCAGCCGGACGGTGGCGAGCAGGGCATAAAGCGATGACCAGGCAGTGGCCAAGCCGGATAGCATCGCGTCCAGCACCGGCGTGGTATCCGGAAACCAGCGGGTGGGCAGCGCCGCCTTGAGACGGGCGATGATGTCGGACGGGTCGCCGGTCACGTCAGCTCACCGTGACAGTGCCAGGCTTGATGATGCCCGACGATGGTGGGACAAGGTCTCCGGCGCCGTTGATGGACAAGGCGCTGACGTTC
Organism: uncultured Acetobacteraceae bacterium; assembly: GCA_964245075.1. Classification (GTDB taxonomy): domain Bacteria; phylum Pseudomonadota; class Alphaproteobacteria; order Acetobacterales; family Acetobacteraceae; genus LMUY01. Next base: position 22,149 of record CAXTLC010000049.1, on the reverse strand, counting down.
GTGATGGTCGCGTCGGCGGCGTACGCGATCGCCGCCAAGCGCGAAAGCCGGAGCGGTCCGCCGATCGGCAGGGTCGTGACGTAAGCGTTGACAGCCGAGACCACAGCAGCTTGAGGAACGGCAGGAGTGGCCGAAACTGTTTGCAGCGTGACGGCAACGTTCGCGGTGAGCCGGATGGGCGGCTGGACGGCAAATTGGCTGCCGACTGGTCGCACGTCGTCGAGCGCGGCGGAGACCGCGGCAAGCGTCGTAGGCGGCGGAGATCCGGAACCGTCATCCACGGTGACGGTGAAGAACCCGGGACGGACAGCGCCTGATGGATCGGCGTTCTCTGCGAGAACGTAGCTGAGGCCTTGCTGGAGGGATTGGATAGTGAACGCGATAGCGGCCGGAGTTGCCCGGGAGCGGCTGTCGATGAAGTTGGCGAAGCGGGCTCGGAGGGCAGCATCTGGCTCCGCATCCATGCCGCCTGCCGCCGTGCCCGTGTTGGTCACCCCGTCGATCCCGGGCATGGCGGAAGCGAGTAGGGAGATGGCGCCCGGTTGCACGTTCCCGATCACGCCGGTGACTGTCGCCTGAACCGGAAGCGTGATGCTGGTCGCCGAACTGGCAAGCGCGTAGCTGGCCGTCGCTTGTGTGAAAGCCGGGTTAGCCGGATCCGGCAGCACGGCGAAGGTGAGCGTGGCGTCGCCGGTCTTCACCTGTGCGCCGACAGGAACCGTTGCCGCATAGCCGGACGTGATGCGCGAGAACGTCACGGTGGCCGTCGCCGCTTGCCCGGGCAGGCGGGCAAGCCCAAAATCAGCAACCCACGTGTCGAGGTCAGTCCCGACGGAAGTGGCGGCACGGGTCGCCGTCAGAACCTGAACGATCAGCCACTGCAGCCAAAGCGCAAGCGAGGCGTTTGCCTCGAGGATAGCGCGAAGCACGCTGCCGGCCGTCAGGTCCAGCAGGATGCGGGCGCTACCCTGGACGCCCGCCGCCATGGAACGGACGAGCGTTGTGAAGTCCTGCAATTGAAGTTGCATGGAGCGCCTTTCGGGTCAGGTCGTGAAGGCGACCGTTTGGGTCGCGCCGGTCGTCGCATCGGCGTAGCGGACGTGGACGTAGAGGGTGCCGGATGAGCTCGGAACCAGGTCGATCACCGGCTCGGGCGAGTGTGAGACGGCAGTCTCCTTAAAAATCTGCCCGCGGATGGCGGCCCGGATAGAAGCGGCGGCGCCAGGCTGGCCCACGAAGGCCGCAAGCCCGGCCCCATAATCGAGCGCCCACACGTATTCCCCCGGCGTAGTCAGCAAGCGGCGTAACACGCGTTGCCCGGTGATGTTGGGCGTATCGGCACAGGCGAGATCTCCCGTGGGCGACCAAGCAAGGTCGCTCCCCCAAAAGTGGGCTAGGTCCGGCATGAGGACGCTCCTTAAGCCGGCTCAGTCCGGCAGGTTTGTCTGGCTGTTCTGGGGCGGGTGGATGTGCGCGTTGTAATGAGCGCGCAAGGCGCTCATAGGGCCATGGCTGTCGTAAACGTCCCCGGCAACATGAAGGTCGCCCTTGACCTGGATCGTTCCGTCGTTCTGGAGCTTGAGGAAGCTGCCCGATCGGTGCACAAGCCAGAACTCGCCAGGAGGTGCCGCAGGGGGTGTCGTTTGCGCCGACCAACTGGCGGCAACGACTAGGCCGTGCTCGGCGTCACCCTCTTGCGGAAACACGAGCACCTGGTCGCCGGGCGATGGTGGGCAGACGAGGCCCCAACCGTTGCCGACCCAGGGAGTGAGCAGGGGAAGCCAGCCGGTCAGCACACCCTCGGGCTGTAGCGTGACACGGGCAGTCGCGGTGGACGGGTCCACGGAGGTGACAGTGCCGAAGCGAGGAACTCCAGATGCCTGGTCCTGTGATGCGCCTTGCGCCTTCAATGTGTTCAGCAGGCGGTCCATTTGGATGTCCTACGGGCTAGCCTCGTCCGCGGGTGGTGTCGCGTTGGCCATGGTTGGCGTGTTCTTGAGCCGAAGGCGCTCAGTGAAGCCGCCCTCGACGGTAAAATGGCGGTCAAGTTCCGCGATATAATAGACCTGGTCGAAGTCTGTGCCAGTTCCTGTCAGCTCCACTTGGGCGCGGGGCGTCAGCGTCAGTTCACCAGGCAACTCCGCATGAACAAGTCGTTCATGGCTGGAAAGATCGGCAAGGACGCGCTGTGCCAATTGGAGCGCGTCATTCGGGGAGAGGTTCGGCCGCACGACGACAATGCGCTGCGGCGGTCCGCCGCGTTTCCCCCCCCGCGCACCGCTGCGAGCCGTTTGAGTGAAAGCGGATTGCTGCCGCGTGTTCCAGGATTTGACGGTCACCTCGATGTCACGGGCGAGCGTGAGCGCATGCTCAAGCTGGAGGCTTAGGCAAAGCTCCGGTGTGAGGGTAAGAGCCGGCGCGGCCGTTGGGGCTGGGGCAAAAACAAGACTCTGCCCGGTGACGAACACCTCGAAGCCTTCGCGAGCGGCGAGGAAGGTCAGCAGGTCCCACTCGGTCGTCGCGCGGGAAAACTGGCCGAGCGTGATGCGGTCGTGCTCATCGGAGTAGTAGCGTCCAGCAAGGGTGGTCGTTCGGGTCACATTCGCTGCCAGCCCGTGCCGGGCGGCAAGCCTCTCGGCGATCTCGCTTGCAGTCTGGTTGCTGAAGGTCTCCTGCGTGCGGGCGTCGAGCAGGCGGGCCGTCAGATCCCGGCCATCTATGTCCACCGTGCGGTTGAGCACGTCGATGGCGACGCTGTCCGCCTCACCCTGCAGCACGCTGACGGAAGATCCGCCACCTAAACTGAGCTGGACGTCGAGCACCGTGCCGGCTTGCAACAGGGCGGCAGCCGCTTCTGGGTCGGCGGCGAGCCGCAGGTGGAACCGGGCGGCGGCAAAATGCGCGTTGCCGCTGATCTCCGCATCCATCAGGTTGGGTAGCGGCACGCCATCGCCTAGAACGGTGATGCTGGGAGTGCGGAAACTACTGCCGGACAATACCGCCCCCTGCCGCAGGATCCTGATTGGGGATGCGAAGGGTCACCAAGCCGGAGAGCATCGGATCCGGAATGCTGTTCATCTGTGCGATCCGGATCCACTGCGTAGCGTCCCCAAGCTGCTCGGCAGCGATCCGGAACAGATTGCCGCCAGCCACGGTGATGGTAAGCATCAAGTGCTCGCTGCGGCCAGGTTGCGAGCGGCACGGGCGGTGTAGGCCCGGGCGGCGGTAAGCTGCGCCAACAGCCCGGCGGCCGAGACGGCCGTCGGCAAGTCCGGCGATTGCAGCGCCGGTTCAGCAGCGGAAACCTGCGTGTCCAGGCCGGTCAGGGTGGTGTCGAGGCTAGCCTGGGCGGCAGCGTAGGCGGCTGACCCGGCCGTCGTGGCCCCGGGTGCCGACACGGCGACAGACGCCGCGGCAGCCACCGAGCCAGCAGCGAGCAAATCCGCAGTGAGTGCGGGGGCAAGACTGACCGCGGCGGTAACCACTGCGGCGGCCTCGTCACGCAGGACGGCGCAGGACAGGCGGTAGGGAATCCACCACGGGCTGCGGTAGTCGGCCTCGAATCGCTCGATCACAACAGTGTAAAGGAAAGCGTCCCAGGCCAATGGCAGCGCTGACCCGGCAATGCGCAGCGTGTCGAGCAGGCGGGCGCGGTCAGCGGCGTCCGGGCCGGTGAAAATCCCGTTGAACGCGATGTCCGCCGGGTCCGGCCCGAGGGCGTCGATGACGCGGATGCCGCCGGGCAGCCGGTGGATGGCAAGGCGCTGCCGACCGCCGATCGTGATGGAACTGGGCAGTTCGAAGCCGGCGAAAGCGACGGGGCCGAGGGTCAGGCTGAAATCGGACATTCAGAAGCCTTGTGCTTGGCCGGACCAGAGTGGGGTCTGGCGGGGATCGGGACCGGTAGGACCGGCCGGGGGGCGGGCGGCTTGCCGGGCGAGGTTGCTGGCCATCCAGCGGCCAACGCGCGCGCCGTCGAGGACGATGTCTCCCTGCATGGTGATGGGTGCCGGCGCTGGCGGCGGGGGCGCGAAGGAGCCTTGCTGCCCTGTCGGCGGGGCTGCGGATGGCGCGAAGGCCGGCGCGGCGGAGCGTGGGACGGAAGGCGCGCTCGGCGTGCTTGGGACGGAGACGGCGCGTGACGGACGTGGACCAGCTGTTTGAACAGGCGCACCGGGTGAGGGTGGGCGGTATGCCGGCGAGGCGGGCGGTACTGCCGGGCGGGGCATTGCCGGCCTTGCCTCTTGGCGCTGGAACTCGGCCTGGCGGGCGATCGACGCTGGGCCGCGTGGGGCGGAGCTGGGGCCAGTTGAAGGTGGAGGTGCGGCGGGGCTGCCCGGTGTGCTTGATGGAAAGGAGTGGAGCGGGGCAGGTGGTGCAACGGAGCGGGTCGGCGGATCGCGCCCACGGGTCGGAGCCGCAATGGGAAGCGGAGCGGCCAGTGCCGCGGAGGCTGCCGGAAGCGTTGGGCGCTCCATGAGGGGGATGGGGCGGGCGGGTGCCGGAGGAACTGGAGCGCTGGCCACCGCAGAAGAAAGTACAGGCTGCGGCAGCGGGCGGGCGGGCGGGGGGGCGGCAACGGCCGGAAACGCTAAACCGGCGGCCGCGGGTGGAACGGCAGCTTCTTGCGGCTCAGGCACCCTCGCAGGCGCTGACGTAGTATACTGCCTAGTGGCCTGGGCTGGTGGAACCGGACGAGCAAGGCTCGGTTCCGGCAAGGGTCTTACGGGCTTCGTGATGGCCGCTTGAGCCGGTTTAGGTAGAGCAGGCGACTCGGTGCTTTGGATAGAAGGGGTCCTGACGGGAGCCGGCGCGTGAACCGCTGCGGCGCTGCCCGCCTGGGTCTGAAGGCGGGCCAGGTTCTGCGATGTCGCGGCGATCGCGCGATCGAGAGTGTCGAGATCACGCCGGATACTGGCGATGCCGGCACTGACGCCGTCCTGTAGGGCGAGCGAGATGCCGATCTCGTAGGCTTCGAGCATGGAGCGGTGCCTCTATGTAAGGGCTGGCCTACGTCATCCGGCGTGCGAGCAAGTTTGCAAGCGTTTGGCCGATGTCGCGAGCGATCGGCTCGGCAAGCAAGGCCGCGGCCGGAGCCAGGAAAGGACGCGGAAGAACGGTCGCAGTGCCTAGTTCCTGCGGCGCCGCGGCCGGGTCATTGGAGCCGACTTGGGCTGACAGCTCGTCGGAACTGCTGGTGATGCTGGATTGCAGCGCGCCGGTGTGCCACCAGGGAAGCTGATGCGGCCCGCCTGGCGGGTTGGCAAGGTTGGCGCGCACCTGCTCGGCAAGCCGGGCTGATTGGGTGGCAAGAGCGGCGGTGAGAGTGTCGATGACGGGAAGATCGGCCAGGGCGATGGCGGCCTGGCCCGGGGTCATGGGCGTAGGAGACCTCCGCGTGTATTAGAAAGGAGACTTGCCGACAATAAGCATGGTGAGGGTCGCGTCGCAATTGCTTGGCCGGCTTTATGCAAAA
>CAXTLC010000049.1:8738-16573 GCA_964245075.1 uncultured Acetobacteraceae bacterium | reverse complement strand
ATCATTTTGGTGCACAACAGGAATCAGGCGGTCTAACGGCCAAATTGAAATCAGACTTTCACCGCTAGCTTCTACACTTGAACAAAGGCTGTAAAGAAGCTTTAGGCCGTCGTGCAAAAACACGCCGGTTTTACCCTCAAAATCAGAGATTTCTCTTGCTGTAGCGGGAGGGCCGATGAAACTAGCGTGTTCCCGCAACGCCTGCTGCATCGCTTGTGAAGCTGATAGGATCATGGCAGACCTCTGATGATAAGCCTTATTGCAGCTAGTCGCAATGCTTGCGTTCCGATCTTGTCTTGACCACGTGCGATTGCAATCTCAGCCACTTTTGCATAACGCTCAAGCACAGCACGATCCAAACCAGGCGGAAGTGGCACGGAGCCTTCTGTTTCGAGTCGCTGGAGCAGACTCTTAGCACCGGCGACGCTCTGCCCAAAAAGCTGTGTGAGGCTACGTATCTCCTCTGCTGCGAACGGCCTTGGCGGGAATGACGGCGCTACCGGGCGCCCTTCGCTTTTCGCCCGAAGTTCCTCGATTGTCTGTTCGGCACCTGGCCCGAGCGGCTCATCGCCCGGTTCGAATTGCGCATGGAAAGTCTGCGATGGGCCAATGTCGCGAACCAAGCCTGAAGCTGTCCGTACGGTCTTAGCCCCAATTTCGGCATTCCCTTGCGGCCAACCATTCGCTGGAAGAATGACTGCCTCAAGCGAGTCGAAGCGGCCGGTTTCCTTCGGTATCTTGATCGCGGGAACTGAGAATGTGATGGGTATTGTAATCGAATCGGCATAGGCGGAAGCTCGCCCCAGTGGATCGGAGCCGATCATGTCTCGTCGCCCCAGGTGTTTGTTGCCCAGTCAAAGGTACGCCCCGTCGTGAGACGGCCCATAACAACGACCCAGGCAAGGCGTTCAGAACGAGGAAGCGAGAAAACGACGTCGAATGGCACCCCTTTGTGGACAAGGTAGAGACTGTCCACGAGGTCGGGGTGCTCGCTCAGTTTCCCGGGGCGGCGGTCGCCAGCCCTTTCAGGTCGTCAGGGGCAAGCGAGTTGCCAATGGCGTCAAGTCCAGCACTGCCGAGGCGTTCCACCGCAGCCTCGATCTGCTGCTCGCTGGCCGGTCGGGGCAGCGGAACGCCGTCGATCGCGATCACGGCGAACGCCAGCATCGCCATGCCGAGGTAGCGGTCGTTGTTGGACAGTGACGGGCCGACCGCCTTGAACAGATGCAGCCGGTCCAGCGTGGAGGGACGGCGCACCGTGAGCACGCGCCCGCTGGCGTCGGTGACGTCGCGGACGTCTTGTGCGGCGGCGATGAAGGACTGGGTGGGCGTCATCGGTAGCTCCCGCTCCGCGTTGATGCGTGTGTGGTCATGCCCTCACCTCAGCCTTCTGCCGAAAGGAAGCAGGGCGGACACGGCTAAACCCGTTTGCGCCGGGTGGCGAAGAACTCGAGCCTCTGCTTCACCGCGGCATCTCCGCGCCAAGCGCCCGCCGCGGAAAGCTTGAACACCGCCCCGTCATACTGGTACGTGCTGGTGCTGCCGTTCGCCTCCGTCACGTACTGGTAGAGCGTGCTGGTAGGAAGCTGTCCGGTCGCGAAATAGGCCTGCTCCGTGGTGGCGATGAAGTCGTCCACGGTGCTGTTGCCCCGCTCCAGGTCAAACGAGCCTTCCCACCCCTTCGGCAGCTCGGCGGCGAGCTGGGTTCCATCGAGCCGATCGATGCGGATCGGCTGCGTCATCTGGCGGCTCTCGAACCCGGTGACGTGCGTCAGGTCAACCCGCCCCTGCGGCCCGATAACCACGAGTTGACAATCTCGTCCCAGGGTGAATGTATTTGTCGGCATTTAGGCGATTCCTCAGTTTGTGATCTGGCCCGTGGGCAGGGTCTGCCGGCTGACCTGGACGGTCTGCCCGCCTTCCATGTTGACGATGAACTTCTCGTTGATCGCTTGGTACTGGACTTGCGAGTCGGACTGCACGTAGCCCAGGCTGGTACGGCTGGCAGGATTGTTCGACGTGTCGCAGATGACGCTGAATGGGGTGGAGCTGTCAGTGCTGCCAAGAACGCCTTGCGAGAGCAAGTTCTGCAGGAAGGATAGCTGCGTCGAGCGGATGCGTCGGAACAGGTTGGCGTTGATCACCTGGCCGACATACTGGCCCATCCCGGCGGCCAGGGTGCTAGCGATATAGTTGGTCAGCCGGGTATAGTTGTCCCCGTTCACCGCCGCGTTGGAGGAAGAGTTGTGCCCGCCGCGCACGCCCCAGAAATTGCCGCCTGGCTGCGGGTTGGCGATGACGTCGATCCCCGCGCCTAGAAGCTGCGCCAATTCCGCGCTGCTGTAGCTGGTCGTCTGGCCGGAGCCAGGGTTGCCCGATTTCTGCGAGCCGATAACTCCATACAGCGGTTTGTTGAGGCTCGACTGCTCAGGGGAAAGGTTGGCAAGCCGCCCGGCGGCAAACCCTTGCGGCGAGACCAGGCGCACGGAGCCATTGACCTGGTCGGACCAGTAGATCCAGTCGCCAAACATCAGCTTCACGCCATAGGTATCCAGCCCGGCCGCCTGCTTGGAGGCGATAGCGCTGCCGATCGCGTCCCCAGAGGGACCGGTTGCGATCATGTAAGCGCCTTCGGACAGGGCAAAAGCCGCCTGCACGCTGAATTGCCCTGGATCATCGGCGTCCGCAAGCAGACCAAGGCTGCAACCTTGGCCTCGCAGGGCGTAGAGGCCACGCCGCGGCAGCGTGTCGGATCCGACCAAAGTAGCGGCGTTGACGTTGGATGCCCCATCCGTGCCGCCGAACAACGTCTGGTTGGAGAGAGTTTGAGGTGCCGTAGCAGTTGCTGTGCCGAGGGAGGCGACGACAAGCTGGCTCGGGCCGCGTAGCGCGGAGGCGCCGCTGTTCACGGCATTGGCCAAGTTGGCCCAGAGCGCCGCCGGCGTCGGTGCCAGGATATTGTCGAATACCTCGGGCGTCAGCCCGGGAACGCTGAGCGTCAAGCGCCAGGAACCCGCCTGCGATCCGGGTGCGAGCAGGATCGCGATGCTGTTGCCGAGCGCGCCAGTGTAGCGCGCAACGAGCTGGAAAGGGTATGCTCCGGCAGCGTAAAACAGCGCGTAGCTGGCGGCCGTATCCGTGCCGTCGGTGACGCGGACACAGCGGAAGTTGCTGGCGCCCTGCTGCACCGCCGTCGCAACCTGGGTGCCCATGTCATACTTGCGTGCGACGACCGGGCCGAAGGTGCGGGCGTAGTCGGCCATGGTGGCCAGGGTGACAGGCTGGTTGGCTGGTCCCCAGGACGCCGTTCCGACGATGCCGAGCACGTTGGTGGGCACGCCGTTGAGCACGAGATTCTGCGGCGGCACGATCTGGACGTAGAGGTCCGGAACCACAAGTGCCGTGGTGTTGATCGAGCCTTGCTGGACGATCGGCATGGCTTAGTGTCCTCCCGGTTCGGCCGGCGCTTGGACCGCGACAACGCTGTCGGCGTGGTCAGAGGCGAGCGCAGCGGTGATGGCGTCAGGGTCGGTGATGCGGTCGCCGACTGCGTGCGGGCCGAAAGGACGCACGACGACGAGGGTGAAATCCATGGAAGCTCCGTTCAGGCGGTGATGACTGTCTCGCCGAGGCCCAGGCTGCCGAAGAGCATTGATGGCTGGATGGCGACCTGCGTCGTGGCAAACTCGACGGTGTAGAGGAGGTCGCGGCGGTAAAGGGCGGCGTCCTGGCGTTGGTCGAAGGTGGTGGTGGAGGCGTAGCGTAGGCGGGCGGCAGACCCGTCTGCCAAGGTCAGAAAAGGCGTGGCAGCAAAGGTCACGTCCATCGTGTCGCACGCCGCATCCCGCAGGTTGGGAGTAGGGCACCAAGCAGTGATGCGAAACTCCTGTTGCTGGCGCCGCATCTCAAATGCGGCGGAGGCATCCGCGACCGTGCGGGCGGTTACCGTAGCCGCACCGGGCAGCTTAAGCACCGGGCCGGACGCCGTGGCAGGGCGGACCGGATTGATCGCGGCCGCGAGGATTGCGGCAACGAGGGATGGCGTGTCACCGGCGGCAGTGCGGTGAACGTAGGACTGCCCTTCAACGAGCACCCCGGCCAGTTGACCTGGATCGGCCGACCCGGCGAAGGTGGCAGCGCTGCCCGAGACGGACACGGCAAGCGTTGGATCGACCGGGTCAGGCAGCCAATCGGGGGCGTAGCGGGTGGTGATCCGGGTGGCTCCTGGAACGGGGAACACGGTGACATTAACTCTGCCAGCGACAAGGTCCGCATCAAGCGCGGCGGAATTGGGCCAACCGCGGTAAATGCGGATCGTGGCGGGGATGGCGGGAGGTGCGGCCGGGCCGTTCGGGTAGAGGGCCGCGGCGGCAAGCTGGATGAGGGCGGTCTCAGCATCCGATTGGCCGGGCATCAGGGAACAGCCTGCTTGGCAAGGAGTCGCCAACCCAGCGCCGTCAGTTCGGTGGATTCGATGGTGTATGAGACTCCGCGGTCATCGGTGAGCAAGTCGGCGGGGTACAGCGGAACGGACGTCGCAGGCAGCAGAACCGTCCAGGTAGGCGTGCTGGCGTCGCCGGGCAGATCACCGGGGGAGCCGACGCCAGCAAACAGGACCGAGGCAGGCCAGCCAGCCAGCACCGTGGTGGCGGTGGCCGTCGTGAGGCCGCCATAGGCGTTCACCCCCGCTTCTGCCGGTGCGGCGGAGCGGGTCACGCTCAGGGTGCGGGTGGTAAGAACGCACAAGGCCGGCAGCAACGCTTGTTGGGCTGCGATGAAGAAAGTTCCAGCCGGCCCGGCAAGGTAGTCGCCTGGCCGGGTATAGGCCGTGTCGAAGATCCCGGACCAGGTCGGACGTCCGTACCCGGCCGGACGCCGCAGGGTTAGGTCCTCCGCAGTGAAGGCAGCAGGAAGCCGAAGGAAACGGTTTTCCGGGGCAAGCGGGGCCGTCGCGGATTGCGGGCGAAACGCGTCGCAATCCGCACCGACGTGTCGGGCAGCAGAACCCAAGCCGCGCGCGATGCGGTCTTGCAATGTGGCGACTTGCACGGGGCGACCCTCAGATGATCAGGGCAACGGTGGATTGGCCAAGCAGGGCCGGGCCGGGCGGCAGGCCGAGGAAGCCGCATAGTCGGCGTCCCCAGTCACGCTCTATGCGCTGCCGTTGCTCGATCTCGGCCGGATTATGCGTCCACACCGCCGCCGCAGAGGTATCCAAGTTGTCGGCTGCGGCTGGAATGGCCGCCTCGAACATGCGGAGCGTCGCAAGATGCTGGCGCAGGACGGCCTCCTCCGATGCGGACAGATTGTTGAGGCGGTACTCGAGGGCTCCATAAGCTTGATAGAAGCGCCAGCCAGTGTTGCCATTGGAGGCCGCACCATAGGCGGGATACCCGCAAAAACGGCGGGCATCGGTCTTTTCGGGATCGGTAAGCATGGTGCGGAAGGCCCTGTGACGGAGAGGCGCTTTGCCCTGACCCGGCCCCCTCCAAAGGGGAATAAACAAGAAATCGGTCAGTAAGTCCTAACCTACGTGCTCGATCATGACGGCACGCTTGTAGGAAGCATTGGTCGCCGTGGGGATGATCGTGGCATTGGTTGTCGTGTCGCTGGGAGCGCAGAAGCCGCCGATCCAGTACCATGACTGAGCGATGATCTGCTGCAGACGGTCGATCGGTTCCCGGGTAACCATGGCAATTCCGTCCACCATGGACACGATGCTGTCCTTTGGAGCGACATCGTTTGCGGCCATGCCGGCGAAATCACCCTCAATCAGCGCGCCCTTGCCGCAGATGATGGGGCGGCGGATGACGGCGCCGGCCAGCGTGGGATGCGGCTGGACGTAGGCTTCCGTGGTGGGGATGAAGCGCAGCCCGAGGAAGTCGTTGATCATCCCCATCTTGAACACCTGGTTCGCCGAGGTGGCGCCTTGGAACAGGCGCTGGAAATCCTGGTCGGCAAACAACTGGCGGGCGCTGACGGGATCCAGATAGCAGTTGAATACGCCACCCACGTCCGGTACTGCGTTCATTCGCAATTTCGCGACCGCATCGAGCAGGTTGGACATGCTGAGCGTATCCGTAGCGGCGAGCGCAGCGGTGTTCGTACGGGCATTGGGGCGTATGATGACGGAAGCGTTGGCAGCTTGAATCGTGCTGCCCACCGTGCCGTCAGCCGTGGTCACGTTGCTCGAAAACGTCAGAGTGCCGGAAACCCCGCCCGGAGTGGTGGAGACATTGATCGCATCGGCAGTCGCCCCCACCAACGTGTAAGCATTCGCGCCAACCGTGACGGTCAGGCCGGTGGCCGAGCTGGCGACGGGGGTCTGCACGCCGTAAACGAACACGGTCTGAAACCCACGGATGTCATCAACCGCCACGACCGGCCCGGCCGCGGACAGTGTGGTGCGCACCCGCGTGTTGCCGCCGAAATACGGCCCGAACAGGGCGTTGCGGGCGATCTCGTCCAGGGAACGGGCAGCCTGCTCGCCGTTGGTGTATGCGTTCTGAACGAACTGGCTGGCAATGCCGACCCGCGACGTCACCATGTTGAGATCCATGGTGGACGCATAATGGTTGATCGTTATGGTATATTGCTCGACGCCCCAGTTGGTCGGCGTCAGGCCGTTGTCAAGGTTGGTGTTGGTGGCCGGTGCGAGCGGCGTCGTGACGGAAGGCTTAAGCCCGGCGCGGGTCTTGGTGAGCGTCTCGCCGATGCCGACGGCGAAGTCCTCCCGGTCGGCAATGGCGCGGTAGCCGAGCCGGGAGGTGAGTGCATGCTCGAATTCGCGTTCCAGAAAACCGAGTTGGATGATTTCCTGGAGTGCGAGCGGGAAGTTCTGGATGCCCATTTGGGTTCCTTCGATAAGGAGAAGCGTATATGGCGCAGCCGCGGATGAACGTTGCGCTCGGCGAGGGTGAGGCGTTGCTGACTTTGTTGCCGGGAAGCGGGGCGCAGGGTGCGCTCTCGCTCACGCCGGGTCAGTTGCTGGAGCTGATCAGTGCGCTGGGGGCGGCACGGGCGCGGCTGCTCGCCGCCATGCCGGCGGACACGAAGGAGCGCAGGCTAGACGTCGCGGCAATGCAGGCGGTGATCGGTCCGGCCTGGATGGTGCGGCCGGAAGCGCTGACGGAGGGCTCGATGCTCGCCTTCGCGCACCCGGCCTTCGGCACGGTTGGCTTCGTTCTGCCGGCAGCGGAGGTGGAGAGGATGGTCAAGGCGCTGACGAGTCACCTGGGGATGGTGCACTCGGAGGAGGTCGGTGAGGCGCGGAACTAGCGGTCGGCAAATTTGCAGGGGTTGACGGCAGAGTGCCGTTCGATGATCAAGCTGATCAAGAACTCGGGCATGGTGGCAAGCGTCTCGTCAATTCCCGGTGCAGGTCGGCCTGGCCAGCCTCGGACGTCTGACGGAAGATCGAAATGATCAGTTCCCCAGCCTTATGGCAAGTCCAGAGGATTTGGCGAACGAAGTTGTCACTTTGAAGCCTCAAGAACTCCCGATACGTGCGACACCGTCCTTGAAGTCGAGCAGCCCTCGGCCATCCATTGAGAGCTTGTTGCCATTGACTTGAACCAGCCACCACATGATCGCGTCTGGCTCGGTTCGGTCGCTGAACGCTTCCATTCGTGCACCTTCGGCGAAGCTGGCAATCAGGCTGCTATTCTGGGTCCAGTCGACGGCGGCAAGAGTCTGCCCGTTCACGCGTTCCAGCGCGGCCTCTATTTCCGAACCTCGCGATATCGCGGAACCAGCACGAACGTCATCCACGGTGATCGTCCAGATCGCCGATTGGAACGAGAGGTTCCATTCACCACCCGGTGGCGTCATCCTCA
>CAXTLC010000049.1:0-8638 GCA_964245075.1 uncultured Acetobacteraceae bacterium | reverse complement strand
AGGCTGCTGTGACCTACGATCCTGGCAACACCGACTCTCCTCTAGCCTTGTTAGTTAAAAGTGCAACACTGCTCCTACCTAGGCTCGGCATATGAAATATCGAGCAAGCCGTTGCCATCAAGAGAAATCTCTTGCCCTCCCGTTTGGAGAAGCCACCACATCGTCGATTCCGCTTTATGCCGTGAAGATGGGGATGCTTGAATTGTGCCGCCTTCTCTAAAACGTAAGACCAACTTGTTTCCGGCAGCCCACCCCACTTCGAGCAGAGTCTGTCCGTTCAAAGCGGCCAACACCTCTTCGATCTCCTGATCAGTCGATAAATCATCGGTGGCAGTGACCGTTTCGGCTCTGATTGTCCAGGCGGCGTTAAGCAGTGAGAACTCCCATTCACCACCCGGCGGAGTCATCTTGACTGATCGACTGTTTTCCCGGCCCTCAGCCGCGTTGCGGAGAGACATAACAGACGGTCGTGAGAAAACTGCGACTGAACCGAACTGCAAAGACACAATGCTGCTTATGATGCGCTTTGTACCCCAACAAGGCCAGCCGACGATCGGCTGAAATAGTTGCCGGATGAGCGGCTCATCAGGTGTCAAAAAACTCATTCTTCAAACAGTTCCAAAGCGCGTTCCAGTATTCTATTGTAACTACAATCTTCACCATGAATTTCGTTGTGCAAAACTCTACGCTGGGCCTTATTGAGTCCTAATCGGTTGCAGACTTCATCCACTTGCTCTTTCTGTCTCGCCCGATCTCGAGGCATTCCGTCATCTCCGACGGGCAGAACAGGAGAGCTGTTTAATGTGGGTAAGGTCGAAGTTCCACTGCCAAAATAGCCATGCGTTTGCCGGCCCTGATCTTGCCATCCCACGCGCTACCGCCCGCGGATCAGCCGGGCGCGCGCGGTCTGCCACTCCTCGTAGCTCATCTCCTTCGCCATCCGAGTTTTGGGTGGCTCAGGCGCCGGAGCCACGGCAGGGTTGCTGCTGTGGGGCCTGGGGAACAGCCACGGCTTGTCGCGCTTCAGGGTCGCTATCGTGCCGGCTCCATCGGGAAGGTTGCCGTCCTGGTCGAGGCGTAGGGACGTCATGTCGAGCAGCTTGAGCCCTTCCACATCGAGAATGCCGGCGCGGATGGCATGGCTCCTAAGCTCGGCCTGGATGACGCGTTGGTTAGCCTGGTCGAGTTGCTTGCGGAGAGCCACGGGGTCTTCCGCAGCGGGCAGGGCGGTCGGTTCGTCTGTCATGTCTTCGCTTTGTTAAGGGATATAGGGTTCACGTCCGGGACGCTTCACTTGGCTTGGTCTCGAACGGAGAAGCAGTTGCGGCGTCAGCAGCGATGCGCGCGAGTTCGGCGGGCAAGTCCTCGATGTCGTAAGTCCCGGAAAGTGCCTTGAGCGCCGTTTCGCGGCTGAGCTGGTTGTGGGTGACGAGGGTGGTGAGGGTGGAGGCGTCACGCTGCCGGTCCTCGGCGCTCTCGGGATACCACCGCGGCCAGAGCAGCGAGAGCGGCGCCGCCGGATCAAGTTTCGGCACATCGGCGTCGCCCGATCGGAGCTGATATGTGATGCCGGCGCGCAGCACCATGCGGGCCAAGGTGAGCAGGGCGCCCTCGCCGTACGAGATCCGTAAGTTGTCGGCCAGCCAAAGCAGCCCTTGGTTCATCAATTCCAGCGCCCGGCCAGACGTCGCGGCCGAGAGTCGGGACGCATCGGCCCGGTTCCCATGCACGCTTTCCAGCGCGAACTCCCGCAATGTCCGGACATACTCGATCACCGCTGAGGAGGCGGTGCCGCCGATCTCAAGCAGCTTGGCATCCCCGTGCTCGGATACGATCAGCGCGTTCCCCGCCCCGCGGACCAGATCGCCATCGAGCCCGGCCGGCTCCTTGATCAGCAGCGTCGGGTCGGAGCTGTATTTCAGTCCTCGGCCAGCTTGGGAAAGCTGGTAATCGATCTCGATCCCAGTCTCGATCGCCGCGCGGAACGTGCAGGCGCCGTCCGCCGGGTCGCCGGTCCAGGATGCGCCGGGAAGGTTGCGGACCCATGCGATCGGGACGAAGTCCAGCCCATGGACAACGGATCGCTCCAGGTCCGGCGTCGGTAGCCCGGTATCCATTACCGGCTGCGGAAGGAACCACGTCTCGGCTTGATCATCCCAACGCCGGGTGAACCAGTATGGAATACCTAAGTTCGGTACTGTGTATCCGGCGGCGGCGAAGGAAGTGCCTGGGAGTTTGTAGCGCTCGGTCACCGCGGCAAGCGTGTCGGGCGCGTCCGGCCGCCAAGTGGGGGTGAGGTTGACCGTGTCCATAGCCGTGAAGAAGGGTCGTCCGCCAAGCACGCGCATCAGAATGGCGACACTGCCGATCGAGCCGCGCAGCGCCGCATCAATCATGACTTCGTTAAGCCGGGCGGCCTTGAACAACCTGGCGAGCGTGTCCCGCACCGCACGGTCAGGCGAATCGACTGTTGGGAAGTGTCCTTCCGAGAACAACAGCGCCACGCTATCCTCGGTAACGATGCGGGCCATAGCATAACGTACCGACGGGCGGCGAAGACGAAGCGGAATATACTCTCCGCCCGGCGTACGCTCCTCGTGGAAGTCATGTGGAAGCGAGTCGTAGAGCGTGTCGGCAAGCACACGGCGGAGAATGTCGAGCCGCCGTGCCCGCTCCGGCATGTCCGGGTCCGTGGGAATGAGGTTGCAGATGGTCTGGAACATGCGGGTTCCTAAGAAGCAGGCAGGCAGAAGGAGAGTTGGGCAGCCCGGTCCGGTTGCTCTCGGCAACGGTCAATACATCGGGTTGCTTCTGGTATAAATTCGGGAGATCGTAAGGAAGAACCTAATCCAAACTGGGGCGTTTGGGCAAGTCCTTTCTTATGCCGGTGTATGGGTGAACGAATATGCCCTGTCACGCACGGCGGTGAACCTCCGCGCCATCGATCCAAGCGACGTGCGGCAGGAAATCGAGACCTGTTCCGACCGGGATCGTTTGCGCCTCAAGAACGCAGTAAAGCTTGTCATCGTTGTGCGCATACAGCTCGCATTCCAAGTCCTGGATCATTTCCAGGTCATCCCCGGAGAGTGACTTGAAGAAATGTGAGCGAAGCACGACTTGACCTTGCTTGTCGCCTTGGTAAGGCCTGAAGCTGAATGACGTCGCACGCAGGTTTTTCGGGTGATCGCCCGGCAAGAGGAAAGCAATCACGCGTGTCACTTCTTTCGAAATGTTTACAACAGGAGGCAGCATCACCTTCCGTGTGGTTTGGCTAAAATCACATGTATGCCACCTTTTGCATGACGCGTAGCATCCACCGTTGTTTCAACAACGCTGCTGTTCGCATCCTTTTGCAAGCCAATGATGTGGTCGCCTGTGTCAAACCCTTCCAGCTTGTCGTCAACATGTTGGGTATTACGAAAACCCATCCCGTGGCCAAACCAGCCGTGCTGCTGGCGGCCCCGGTTATGTCAGGAATTATTCGTGGCCGTGTTCTCTTATCAACGGCTGATGTGGGAAAGGCTGGCCCGCCGTGCAGGTGCCGGCGCATCGGTCAGCATGGCGAAAGCGCGGCTGAGCGCATCCACCTGGTCGTCCTTGGTCCCATCGGGAAAGTCCTGCAACTCTTCCAGAAAGGCCCGGTTCCACGGCGCGCGCCGGAGCGAGACGTTGCCCGCGTTGACTTGGCTGGCCACCGGCATCGCCCGCGTCTCCTTCGCCCCCGTTTCCGGGCTGGACACCACCCGGTGCCCCGCAAGCCGCCCCGTAAGGTAACGGATCTGCGCCCTCCCGGCCTGCCCAGGGTCCTGCGGCAGCCCAATCGCGACGTGCGGACCGTCGGCCGCAGCCGTGGCGGCAATCGCTTGCTCCACCTCGTGCGGACCGCCACGGAAGCGCACCACGTCCAGCACGACGTATCCACCCGCCCAGTCGCGCCCGAGCTTGAGCCCGACCGTGAAGTCCGGGTCCCGCCCGCGTGCCTCCGCTGTTGCCGCGAGATCCCACGCCCGGACGGCTCCGGTCGTGGGCAGTTCATCCTGGACCAGGATTTTTGCCGGATGAAACAACCGCCCCAGCCGAGGCCGGGGGGCCTGCTGGAACAACGCCGCGAAGGAGCGTTCGCCGAGCAGCGCCCGCTTGCGCGCCAGCGCGGCTTCGTCTTCCCAGTCTGGCCAGAGCGCCGCACCAGGCTCCCGTCCGAGCGGGTCGCCCGGCTCAGCCAGCGCAGGCAGCCGAAGCACCCGCCACGGATCGGAACCCTCGGCGATCCGTCCGCCGAGGTCGTCCGGATGCCAGCGTGTCATGATTAGCACAATGCGTCCGCCAGGCTTGAGCCGGGTGACCAGGTCGGATCGGAACCAGTTCCAAAGCTGGTCGCGGGCCGCCGGGCTGTCCGCCTCCGCTTGGGACTTCACCGGGTCATCGATCAGGATCAGGTCGGCGCGGCGTCCGGTAATCGGCCCGCGAACTCCTGTGGCATAATACTCCGACCCGGCCGTGGTGGCGAAGCGGTGCGCTGCGCGGCTGCCAGGGTCGAGCCCGTATCCAAGGCGTGCAGCGTGCGTTTCGACAAGCGTGCGTACGCCCCGACCAAAGTGGCGGGCGAGTGATGCGGTATGGCTGGTCGCGATGACCGATGAATGCGGATGCCGGGCAAGCCACCACGGCGGGAACACCAGGGAAGCGTAGGTGGACTTGGCAGAGCCCGGTGGCAGGAGGAGCATGAGGCGGTCGGTTCGCCCGGCAGCGACGTTCTCAAGTTCCGCCATGATAAGCCGGTGATGGGCGGCAGGTTGATGGCCACGGGGGGCGAGGGCAAGGGCGGCCCAAGCGGCGAGGTCGGCGCGGATGCTCTTGCGGAGGGTGCGCTCAATCCTGAGATCGGACGGCGTCCAGCTCGGCATCGGTCATGGCGGAAAGATCGGCGGGAGATGTGGCAGCCGGCAAGCGGGAATGCAGGTAAGGAGCCGCGATGCGAGCCAGCGCAATGGCGCCCGCATGGTCGTGCGCGGCATACCGGTCGCGCATGGTTTTGAGGATGAGGGAGAGCGGGGAGATGGTATCAGCGTCGGGCGGCGGCGGCGGCATGCTCTGCGGATCAGCGTGCTGCGATGGGTCAGCCTCGCTGGGGCGTTTGGCCAAGGCTTGTTGTCTCCGAAAAGCGAAGGCTGGGTGTTCCTGTCTATCCTGAACGCAGGCGGACGGGATGGCAGTATAAGGAAAATCCTAACTTATGTCGGGGCGTTTGGGCAAGGGAAATGATAACTTGAACATGAAAGCTGCAACGATGTTGCTTCTTCTCCTTTCCGCCTGCACGGCGTCTGGAGACGGACGCTTCGTGGGTCCCCTCACCACGGATCAAGGCGCCTGCGGCCTCGGGTTTGACGACCAGGGCAAGGCCACGGCGACGCTTCTGCTGCGAGGCGAAGCAGCGAAGTTCGCCCCCACCACCGGCGTGCTTGTCTTGAGCGGCCATGTGAACGGCGCCGGACACGTGCTCGCAGGAAACAATACGCCCGGCGCCGACCGCAAGCCGTTCCCGCAGGTGTTCGAGGGTGAGCGGACCGGGAACCAAGTCGTGGGCCGGTTCGCCACGCCCCGTTGCCGGGCGGCCGTGACGCTTACTCGGAGGTAGCGTTCAGCCGAGCCTGTCCCAGGCGCTGGCCAGCGCATTGTCACGGTTGAGCACTGCCACGATCGTGTCGATGCCGATGGCATGCCAGCGCTGAACAGCCTTGTGGTCAGCCCCGAGCAGGCGGGCCAAACGGCGCCAACTGAAAAGATGACGCCCGGTGAGCGGGCTGACCAAGCAACGGCAGCCAACGATGCGCCGCAGTGCCAGCTTGTCCGCCGGGACAAGCTGAATCCAGGAAAGCGCCTGATCCATGCGGGTGATGCGGTTGGCCGGCGGGACTGGCGGACGCGGGCGGGACTCATCTGTGGCCGCGTAGGCTTCCAGCGCTTCGGCAACATACTGATGGCGCGTTTGTCGCAATGCGGTAGTCGGCCCGGTGCGGGGAAGGCAGAGCAGCGTGTGCCCGGCCTCCTCCAGCCGCGCGATAACAGTCTCCGCATCAATGACGGTCGGAACTCGGTTGAGTGGCTGAGGCCGCCGGGCAACACGCCGGGCGTCGAAAGCGTCCGGGACGGCAAGCGGTATGGTGCCGGCACGTCGGATGGAGGTCGAACGGACAGGGGTGGCAGTCAGGCGGGATGAGGTCATCGCGTGGCTCTCGTGCAAAAATGTCGGTCAAAGGAAGACGGGGTAGGGATAAGGCTCATCATGCAGCGGAGTGTTGTCGGTGATGGCGCGCCAGGACACAGGATGGCCGGCGGGAAGGGCAGGGCGGTCAGTGCGCTCTGGAACGGGACGCGGGGCTGGCTGGAGGCGTGTCATCGGAGGCAGGCCGAGCCGGCGCGCGCGCTCGATGACGGCGTTGCGGCCAATCCCAAAATGGCTTGCGACGCAATGCCACGCGAGGCCATCGGCACGCAGGCGCAGAAGGTGGGCATCGGCCTGCTTGGTCCAGTTGATTGGAGTCGGCATCGTGTCGTCCTCGGGAAGGCCGAGTGTTAGCAAAACTAACTTATGTTCGTCAATTGTTCTTCTGTGTTTTAGGTGAAGCGATGAGCGTGGGAGAACGGATTGCGGCGCTGCGGCGGGAACGAGGGATCAGCCAGGCCACGCTTGCGGCCGCAACGGGCGTCTCGCGCAGCGCAGTCGCGCAGTGGGAAACCGACCGCGCGGGCCAGGTGAGTGGCAATCTGTCGCGCATCGCGCAAGCGCTGGACGTTTCGGTGGAGGTGCTCTTGCATGGCGAGGCGGCACGGGGACCAGACGGGCTGACGGGTGACGAACTGGCCATGCTGCGGTTGTACCGGGCGTGCGGCGTCGAACAGCGCGCCGAGGTCCTCAGGCTGGCTCGCCGGCTCGCACATCCACGAAGGGAGCCGGGCGGGACGCCGGGCGTTTAAGCGGGCTCGAACGCAGGAGTAGGTCATGGAAGCAGTACAAGACAGCGCGGCGGCAGTCGCGGTGGCGACGACGATGGACTCGGAGTCACGGGCAGAGTTGGTGCGGGCGCTCACGCGGCTTCGGGAAAGCGGCGGGCTGGTCATGCGGCTTGCGGACATGGTTGGCGGCGTTGTTGGGCGAGGCTTCCAGATGGGAACACGCGCGCTTGGAGCGGTGCCCGGTGGTCGCGCTGCAATGCACGCCGTGGCGGAAACGGCCCTGAAGCGCGCGTTCGACATTGCCGTGCTGCGGCTTGAGGAGAGTGGCGAGCAGGTCCGCAGCAGGCAGCTCGCCAGGCCACTGGTGATGATCTCAGGGGCGGTGGGCGGCTTTGTTGGGGTGGGTGGCTTCGTGGCGGACGCCGCGGTGACGACGCTGGCGATCATGCGGGAGGTCGCAAGGATTGCTCAGGACGAAGGCGAAGCGCTGGATGACCCGGAAACCCGCGCGGCATGCCTCCAGGTGTTCGCACTCACGCCCGGGAGCGCCGGAGAGGAAGAATACGATATGGGCTATCTTTCGGCCCGCATGGTGTTGCAGGGCCGGCCGCTGACGATGCTGATGGGGGAGGTCGCTTCCCGGTTCGGAGTGACCTTGTCGCGGAAGTTCGCGTTGCAGGCCGTGCCGCTCGTGGGCGCCATCGGCGGCGCCGCCGTGAACGCGGCGTTCCTAAGCCACTATCGGGAGTTGGCGCGGGCGCATTTCACGGTGCGGCGGATGGAGCGGGCATTCGGGCCGGACGCCGTTCGGGCCGTCGTCGCAGAATAGCAAGGATAGGCCAGGGCGGTACGGATCAACCACCCGCAACGCCCTCGGTCTGCACGTAGAATGCATAAAGCGACTGGCTGGCGGCCGCGAACAGCCAGTTGCGGTGGCGGCCGCCGAAGCACAGGTTGGCGCAGCGTTCCGGAAGGGCGATGCGGTCAATCGGAACGCCCGCCGGGTTGAACAACCATCACGCCATCCAAACCCGCTTCCATGCCCCAGCCGCACCATAGACTGCCGTCCATGTCACAGCGGAAACCGCCCGGGTGCCGTGGCTGGCGTCGATGAACGCCCGGGGGTTCGACAACCTCTGGCCGTCCGCAGTGATGTCGAATGCGATCAGCCTGCGTGCTGTGGAGCCGCATTCAACGATGTAGGCGATTTGCTTATCGGGGGAGAAAGCCAGTCCATTCGGATAGGCAACCGCGTCTGTGGCGACCGTGAAGGCACCAGTCACGCCGTCAATACGGTGAACATGGGTCAGAAATTCAGGATCGGCCTGTTCACCTTCGTAATAGCCGAGGACGTCAAACTCTGGATCGGTGGACCAGACCGAGCAGTTCCGGGTCACAACCGCATCGTTGGGAGAATTCAGGTATAGCCGTCAAAGTAGTCGGCGAGAACAGTGATGCTGCCATTAGCATTGTTCGATGGCCGGCGGAACACGGAGGTGGTGCCTGTCTCTTCGTCCCCGCGCAGGATGCGGTGGTTGGGGCTGTCGCTCCAGAGTAGGCAGCGGAGATCGCCGAACTAGACCGGCTCCTCGGACCAGCGGCATCCGGTGTGCAACTGCTCCACCGCGCCGAGGGTGACGTGGTAGGACGCAAAACTTAGGTGGAGGATCTCGACGGCAGGGTC
>CAXTLC010000048.1:0-36608 GCA_964245075.1 uncultured Acetobacteraceae bacterium | reverse complement strand
AAGGGCCGCGTCGGCTACGGCGCCGGCAAGGCGCGCGAGGTGCCGGAAGCGATCCGCAAGGCGACCGACCGTGCCAAGCGCACCATGATCCGCGTGCCGATGAAGGAGGGCCGCACCTTGCACCACGACGTGCACGGTGAATACGGCGCCGGCCACGTGGTGCTGCGTGCGGCAGAGGCAGGCACGGGCATCATTGCTGGCGGCCCGATGCGCGCCGTATTCGAGGCGCTCGGCATCGGCGACGTGGTCGCCAAGTCGCTCGGCAGCCGCAACCCGCACAACATGGTCAAGGCGACGTTCGCCGGACTGGGCCGTTGCGCCAGCCCGCGGTCGGTGGCCAGCCGCCGTGGCAAGAAGGTCAACGACATCCTGGGCAAGCGTGATGCGCCCGACGCGGAGGCCGTGGCCGATGTCTGAGGCGGAGAAGCGCCGCGTCCGGGTGGTGCAGACGGCATCGGGCAACGGGCGCAAGCCGGGCCAGCAGGCGACGCTGGTGGGCCTGGGCCTGGATAAGATCGGCAAGGCTGCCACGCTGGAAGACACTCCCGCGGTGCGCGGCATGATCCGCAAGGTGCATCACCTGGTACGGGTGGAGGAGCTGTCGTGAAGCTGAACGAGTTGCGGGACAATCCTGGGTCCCGGCTGAAGTTCAAGCGCCGGGGCCGGGGCATCGGGTCTGGCAAGGGCAAGACGTCTGGCAAGGGCGTCAAGGGTCAGAAGGCTCGCGAGGGCGTGGCGTTGAATGGGTTCGAGGGCGGCCAGCTCCCAATCTATCGCCGCCTGCCAAAGCGCGGATTCAAGAACATCTTCCGTAAGGAATACGCCCCGGTGAACCTGGGTGCGATCGAGAAGGCATTGGCCGCCGGAAAGCTGGAGGCTGGCGCCATTGACGAGGCGGCGTTGGCGAGAGCCGGGTTGGTGCGTCTGGCCAAGGTGGCCGGCGTTCGCCTGCTTGGACGCGGCGCCGTCACCACGGCGGTCACCGTGACAGTCTCCGGCGTCTCCGCCTCGGCCAAGGCGGCGGTGGAGGCGGCTGGCGGAACGGTGACGACAACGGCCGTCGTGGCGGAGCCCGCAAGCTGACGCCGGATCTCGTCCTGAACTCCTTCGCATAAAGGTTTCCAAGGGGCGACCGTCCTTTGGCGGGATGCGGGGCGGAGCCCCGCATACTTGCACCCCTAGTCATCCTCGCGGCACACTAGGACACGAACAGGGGGATACGCGGATGGCCTCGGCCGCCGAGCAGTTGGCTGGCAGCATGAACCTCGGCGCTTTCGGCAGGGCGACCGAGCTGAAGAACCGCATCTGGTTCACGCTGGGCGCGCTGGTCGTGTACCGCGTCGGCAGCTATGTCCCGGTGCCCGGCATCGACGCTGGCGTGATGGGCCAAGCCATGACGGAGCAAGGCGGTGGCGTGTTGGGCATGTTCGACATGTTCAGCGGCGGCAACTTGAGCCGCATGACCGTCTTCGCGCTGACCATCATGCCTTACATCAGCGCTTCCATCATCATCCAACTGATGTCGGCTGCGATCCCGACGCTCGAAACCCTCAAGAAAGAGGGCGAGAGCGGGCGCAAGAGGCTCAATCAGTATACCCGCTACCTGACGGTGTTGATCGCCGTGTTCCAGTCCTATGGCATCGCAGTGGGGCTGGAAGCGTTCCATGACCACGCCGGCATGGGCGCCGTGCTGGACCCCGGCTGGTTCTTCCGCCTGTCCTGCGTCGTCACGCTGACCGGTGGAACCATGTTCCTGATGTGGCTGGGCGAGCAGATCACCGCCCGCGGCGTGGGCAACGGCACCAGCCTGATCATCTTCGCCGGCATCGTCGCCAACCTGCCGCATGCGCTGGCCACCTTGCTGGAACTGGGGCGCACCGGAGCGCTGTCGCCGGTGTTCATCCTCGGTTTCATCTTGGTGGCCGCCGCAGTCATTGCCTTCATCGTGTTCATGGAGCGGGCGCAGCGGCGCATCGTGGTGCAGTATCCCAAGCGCCAGGTCGGCCAGCGCATGTTTGGGGGGGATTCGACCCACATGCCGTTGAAGGTGAACACGGCCGGGGTGATCCCGCCGATCTTCGCTTCCTCCATTCTGCTGATTCCCGCGACGATCGCCGGGTTCGGGCAAAGCAACCCAAACTCGATCCTCGGCTGGCTCTCGGCGCAGCTTGCGCACGGTCAGCCACTCTACCTCCTGTTGTATGCGGGGATGATCATCTTCTTCTCGTATTTCTACACCGCCGTGGTGTTCAACCCGCAGGAAACAGCGGACAACCTGAAGAAGTATGGCGGCTTCATCCCCGGCATCCGCCCGGGCGCCAACACGGCGGACTACTTCGACCGCATCCTCACCCGGCTTACCACCATTGGCGCCTTGTATCTCTGCGTCGTGTGCCTGCTGCCGGAAATTCTGATCGCCAACTACAACGTGCCGTTCTACTTCGGCGGCACGAGCCTGATGATCATCGTGTCCGTCACCATGGACACGGTGACGCAGGTGCAGTCCCATCTGCTGGCCCATCAGTATGAGGGTTTGATGCGCAGATCCCGGGTGAAGGGCCGCACCCGATGAAGCTCATCTTGCTCGGGCCGCCCGGCGCCGGAAAGGGCACGCAGGCCAAGTGGCTGCAGGACGCGCACGGCATCGCGCAGATCTCGACCGGCGACATGCTGCGCGGCGAGGTCGCTGCCGGGTCCGAGATCGGGTTGCAGGCGAGGGCGATCATGGCCTCCGGTGGGCTCGTGTCAGACGACATCATCGTGGCGATGCTGGCCAAGCGTGTCCGCCAGCCAGACTGCGCGCAAGGTTTTATCCTGGACGGGTTCCCCCGCACGGTCGCGCAGGCCGAGGCGCTGGACGTCATGCTGACCGAGTTGGCATTGGAGCTGGACGCGGTCATCGAACTCAAGGTGGACGAGGCGGCGCTGATCGAGCGTATCGCCGGGCGCTTCACCTGCGCGAAATGCGCCACCAGCTATCACGACACGTTCCGGCCCACCGGGGTGGCTGGAGTATGTGACATATGCGGTTCGACCGAGTTCATTCGGCGTCCCGACGACAACCGCGAAACGGTGCACGAGCGAATGGACGTGTACAACCGGCAAACGCGGCCCATCCTGCCGCATTACGAAGCCACTGGACGGTTGCATAGCGTGGATGGCCTAGCGTCCGTGGACGACGTGTCTGCCGCGATCAAGGCAGTGCTGGCCACGTTGCCCTCCGAACACGTTCACCTAAATGTGAACGAGGTTCGTTGACTCAGGCCGAACTGGGGCTATAAGCAGGCTATCTGGTGCAGCGGCAACGCTCGCGCCCACACATCATTACCGGCAGCCCAGCGCCCGCGCGAGCAGGTTGCCGAACCATTCCCAGCATCAGGCCGAAAGCCGGTGCGGGGACGAGCAGGAGTTCAGCCGTGGCGCGTATTGCCGGTGTCAACGTTCCCACGAACAAGCGGGTGACGATCAGCCTCCGATACATCTACGGCATCGGGCCGACGAAAGCTGCTGACATCTGCGCCAAGCTTAACATCCCCGATGAGCGCCGGGTCAACCAGCTCTCGGACGAAGAGGTGCTCCGCATCCGCGAGTTGATCGACCGCGAGTTCCGCGTCGAGGGCGACTTGCGGCGCGAGGTGGCGATGAACATCAAGCGGCTGATGGACCTGGGCTGCTACCGCGGCCTGCGCCATCGCCGCGGCTTGCCGGTGCGCGGCCAGCGCACCCACACCAACGCCCGCACCCGCAAGGGCAAGGCGGTGGCGATCGCCGGCAAGAAGAAGGTCACCAAGTAACTCGTTCGAAAGCAGGATCACCTCATGGCGAAAGCCCCCGCGCGTCCCCGCCGCAAGGAGCGCAAGAACATCATTTCCGGCGTGGCGCACGTGAATGCCACGTTCAACAACACTATGGTCACTATCACCGACGCGCAGGGCAACACCATCGCCTGGTCGTCCGCTGGGATGCAGGGCTTCAAGGGCAGCCGCAAGTCCACGCCCTACGCCGCACAGGTCGCTGCCGAGGATGCCGGCAAGAAAGCTCGCGAGCACGGCATGGAAACCCTGGAGATTGAGGTCAACGGTCCTGGCTCCGGCCGCGAGAGCGCACTGCGCGCCTTGCAGACCGTCGGTTTCTCCATCACCCAGATTCGTGACCTGACGCCGATCCCGCATAACGGGTGCCGCCCGCGCAAGCGCCGCCGCGTCTGATTCTGGACCGAACAAGATGAAAGGCGGACGTTGCGGTATGGTCGTGGCGTCCGGATCGCCATGAGACACGACACCTTGGTCATGCAGCGCAACTGGCAGTCGCTGATCAAGCCGGAAAAGTTGGAGTTCGAGCCCGGCGCCGATCCGTCCCGCACCGCACTGGTCGTGGCGGAGCCGTTGGAGCGCGGCTTCGGCATGACGCTCGGCAATGCCATCCGCCGTATCTTGCTATCGTCCCTGCAAGGCGCTGCCGTCACCGCGGTGCAGATCGACGGCGTGCTGCACGAGTTCAGCAGCATCCCCGGCGTCCGCGAGGACGTGACGGACATCGTGCTGAACGTGAAGCAGCTAGCCCTGCGCATGCACGGCGATGGTCCCAAGCGCATGGTGCTCACCGCGACCGGCCCTGGCGAGGTCAAGGCCGGGCAGATCCAGGCCGGCCATGACATCGACATCATGAACCCCGAACTGGTGCTCTGCACGCTCGATGAAGGCGTCAAGCTCGGTATGGAATTCACCGTCAACCTCGGCAAGGGTTACGAGCCTGCCGCCAGCAACCGCCCGGAAGACGCCCCGATCGGCCTCATCCCGGTGGACAGCATCTATTCGCCGGTGCGCCGCGTGTCCTACCGAGTGGAGCCGACCCGCGTCGGCAACCTGACCAACTACGATAAGCTGCTGCTCTCGGTGGAAACCAACGGCGCCGTTTCGCCGGAAGACGCGGTGGCGCTCGCCGCTCGCATCCTGCAGGACCAGTTGCAGCTCTTCATCAACTTCGACGAGCCGCAGCAACTCCGTGCGGAGGAGCATCACGACGACCTGCCGTTCAACCGCAACCTGCTGCGCAAGGTGGACGAACTGGAGCTGTCGGTCCGTTCGGCGAATTGCCTGAAGAACGACAACATCGTCTATATCGGCGACTTGGTGCAGAAGTCGGAGCAGGAGATGCTTCGCACCCCGAACTTCGGCCGCAAGTCGCTGAACGAGATCAAGGAGGTCCTGACCAACATGGGCCTGACGCTCGGCATCACCGTCCCTGGATGGCCGCCGGAAAACATCGAAGATCTGGCCAAGCGGCTGGATGAGCCGTTTTAGGGGTAAAACCAGATGCGTCATGGTGTGAGCGGCCGCAAGCTCGGCGTCACTACGAGCCACCGCTTCGCGATGTTCCGCAATATGGCGGTGGCGTTGCTGAAGCACGAACAGATCACCACTACCCTGCCCAAGGCGAAGGAACTGCGGCCGGTGGCCGAGAAGCTGATCACTCTTGGCAAGCGCGGCGGCTTGCACGCCCGGCGGCAAGCCTACGCGCAGCTTCGTGACGAGAAGATCGTCGCCAAGCTGTTCGACACGCTGGCCGGCCGATACAAGGCGCGCCCCGGCGGTTACACGAGGGTGCTGCGGGCCGGCATGCGCTACGGCGACGCCGCCGACATGGCTGTGATCGAGTTGGTCGAGCGTGACAAGGCAGCCAAGGGTTTGGACAGCGGTCTTCGCCCGGAGGATGCCGAGCAACAGGCGGCTTGACGGCATGGGCTGGGCTGGCCGTGCAGCGCTCGTCGCGGCGGTCGGCTTGGCCTTCACGGCGAGCGCGCAGACCCTGCGCCGGACGACGCTGACCCTATCCGACCACCTCGGCCCCGGGCAGCAGGAAGAAACGATCACCATCTACCTCGCCGGTGTGCTCGCCGGCACGCTCCACGTGGATCCGGACCATCCGGATACCAGCTTCACGGCGACCGTGCCGGATACGGAAAAGCTTAGCTTCACCCTATGTGGCAAGCTGCTTCGCCGCGAGCCGGACGGCAGCCTTTCCACCCATCCGATCGACAATGGCGGCACCCTGACCGGTTACACGGGCGCTTCCCTGGCGGCCGTCACCCTGGGCGACGTGCTGTTTACCTTGCAGGACGAGGCAGGACAGGCGGACACGGATGTGTTGCGCGGCCCCGCCTGCACCGCCGCCGTTTCATGAGCGCCCGGCCCGCGTCGCCTGACCTGTTCGGCGCCGAACCACTCACCGTGCCGGCGCCAGCGGATGCTCCCCTGGCCGACCGGCTGCGCCCCGCGGTGCTCGCGGACGTGGTGGGGCAGGGCCACCTGCTCGGCCCGGACGGCGCCATCACCCGCATGCTTGGCCGCGGCTCGCTCGCCTCCTTGATCTTCTGGGGGCCGCCGGGTGTCGGCAAGACCACGATCGCCCGGTTGCTGGCCCACGCGGCCGGTCTGCACTTCGCCCAGCTTTCGGCTGTGTTTTCCGGCGTGGCAGACCTGAAGCGGGTGTTCGAGGAGGCTCGCCGCCGCCGCGCCGCCGGGCAATCCACCCTGCTGTTCGTGGACGAGATCCACCGTTTCAATCGCGCGCAGCAAGACGGTTTCCTGCCCGTGGTGGAGGATGGCACCGTCGTGCTGGTGGGCGCCACGACGGAAAACCCGTCCTTCACGCTGAACGGCGCCTTGCTGTCGCGCTGCCAAGTGCTGGTGCTGCGCCGCCTGGATGAAGACGCGCTGGGGTCCCTGCTCGCCCGCGTGGAAGCCGCCGGTTCGCTCCCGCTCACCGCTGCGGCCCGGTCGGGCTTGCTGGCGATGGCGGACGGAGACGGGCGCTACCTGCTGAACATGGTGGAGCAGTTGCAGGCATTGCCGCCCGGCGCCGCGCCGCTCGACCCGGCGGCGTTGGCCGCTTTGCTCGCCCGGCGCGCAGGCCTGTATGACCGTGACCGGGAGGAGCACTACAACCTCATTTCCGCCCTGCATAAATCCTTGCGCGGCTCGGACCCGGACGCCGCCCTTTATTGGTGCGCGCGCATGCTGGCCGGTGGGGAAGATCCGCGCTTTATCGCCCGCCGCCTCGTGCGCTTCGCCTCCGAGGATGTGGGCTTGGCCGACCCGCAGGCCCTTCTCCAAGCCATGTCCGCCTGGGAAGCCTATGAGCGCCTCGGCAGTCCGGAAGGCGAGCTGGCCATCGCACAAGCGGTCGTCTACCTGGGCACCGCGCCCAAGTCGAACGCGGTGTACGCCGGGTGGAAAGCCGCGATGCGCGCCGCGCGCGACACGGGCAGCCTACAGCCGCCCGCGCACGTCCTGAACGCGCCGACCAAGCTGATGCAGAACCTCGGGTACGGCGCTGGCTACCACTACGACCACGACGCGGCGGACGCCTTCTCCGGCCAGGACTACTTCCCGCCCGGCATGGAGCGGCAGGCGTTCTATCAGCCGGCGGGCCGGGGGTTCGAGGCGGAGCTGAAGCGGCGCATGGACCACTGGGGGGCGCTCCGGCAGGACCGTCCATGACCGTTTCCATCCAGACCGTGTCGGACGACGAGGCGGACACCCGCTTGGACCGCTTCCTGCGCCGCCGTTACCCGGCGCTCACCCAGGGCGCGCTACAGAAGCTTTGCCGCACCGGCCAAGTGCGCGTGGACGGCCGGCGAGTGGAAGCGTCCGCCCGCCTCGCCCCGGGCCAGGCCGTTCGCGTGCCGCCGATGCCAGCCGCCCCGGACAAGCCTGCGTCCGCCGTTTCCCCAGCGGATGTCAAGGAACTGGAGCGCACCGTGCTCCACCGCGACGACCAGGTGATCGTGCTGAACAAGCCGTCCGGCCTCGCCACCCAGGGCGGCCCCGGGATTACCCGGCACCTGGACGGCATGCTGGATGCCCTGCGCGACGGTGGCGACCGGCCCCGGCTGGTGCATCGGCTGGACCGTGACACCTCCGGCGTCATCCTGCTCGCCCGCACCGCCGGCACCGCCGCCAAGCTTGCCGCCGCCTTCCGCACCCGTGAGGTGGAGAAGACCTACTGGGCGGTGGTCGTCGGCCACCCGGACCCGGAAGAAGGCCAGATCGACCAGCCGCTCAAGCGCGTCTCCGGCGCGTGGGGCGAGCGGACGGTCGCCACGGACCGCAAGGACAAGGAGGGTCAGCGCGCCTACACCAACTACCGTCTGCTTGACGCTGCCGGGCGCAAGCTGTCCTGGCTGGAGTTGCAGCCGCTGACTGGCCGCACCCACCAACTGCGCGTGCACTGCGTCAGCCTGGGAACCCCGATCGTGGGGGACACGAAATACGCCGAGCCGCGCGACAACGGCAGCGGCGGCTCCTTCGTCGAGGGCTTGGCGGACCGGCTTCACCTCCATGCCCGCTCCCTGCTTCTGCCGCACCCGGCGGGGGGCACGCTCGCCGTGTCCGCGCCCTTGCCGCCGCACATGCGCGACACGTTCAGCACGCTGGGCTTCGGAGCGCCGCCCACCCCGGCGGCGGCTCGGCGCTTCTAAGTGGCAAGTGCAGCCCATACGCCGAACGATCCGCGTTCTGACAGGGTTGATGGTCGTTCCCAGGAAAGCGGTTCGCTGGAGCTTTCTCCGATCCAAGCGGATTGGAGGAAGCCTTAGCTTAACGTGTTCACGAGCATCTTTATCCGGCGGCTGACCGCGTACGGCCGGATGATGCTCTAGATAGGGCAGCAATTGTCCCAGAGGTGCTGATGGCGAGACGTTGGCTGATCGCGGTGGCGGCTGTGGGAGCGGCAATGCTCGGCGCCGGCGCCACGGCGGCGCTGCTGTTCGACCCGAACAGCCAGAAGGATCGCATCGTGACTGCCGTGGGCCGGGCCACCGGGCGCACGCTTACCCTGGGCGGCCCGATCCGCCTCGGCTGGGGGCTGACCCCGGTGCTGGAAGCGGAGGACGTCTCGTTCGCCAACATGCCTGGCGGCACCCGCCCGCAGATGGCGGTCGTGGCGCGGGCGGAAGCGCGGGTGAGGCTGCTGCCGCTGCTGACCGGCCAGGTGGAGATCGCCAGCGTCACCCTGGTACGCCCGGACATCCTGCTGGAAACCGACGCGTCCGGCCACGCCAACTGGCAATTTGACCACCCCGCATCCCCCGCGCCGGCCGCCCCGTCCCAATCCGCCCGGCACCGGCCCCCCTTGCTGGACCGCTTGCTCGTCGAGTCCGGCCGCGTCACCTGGCATGACGGCGCCACCGGGCGCACGCTGGTGGTGGACCTGCCGCACGCGGCCCTGGACGCCGGCGACCAGCCGGCGCACCTGCTGGCGGACGCGCAAGCTGGCGGGGCGGCCGTCAGGCTGGATGCCACGCTCGGCAGCGTGGCGCAGGTCACCGGGTCCGTTCCAGGTCCCTGGCCGGTCAAGCTGTCCGCTGCAATCGGCAACGCGACGCTGGCATTGGACGGCGTCGCTGACCCGGCCGCCCGCAGCGTCACCGGCCGGTTGGAGGCGGCGGTGCCGGACCTCCGCAGCCTTGGCACGATCTTGCAGCACCCAGACTGGCCGCCGCTGCACGCCGTGCATCTTGGCGCGACCCTGCTAGGCAATGGCGGCGCGCCGCAGGATGTTTCCTTGACGGTCGGCGCTTCCGACCTCGGCGCCGTGCTGCCGGGCTTGTCGCTCGAACAATTGGCGCTGGCCTGGCCCGCCGGCCATCTCGCCCGGGTTCAGGCAGGTGGCACGCTGGCTGGTGCTCCCTGGCGTTTCTCGACGGACCTGGCGCCCCTGGGGCAGGGTGCGGCATTCCACAACCTGGCATTTGCGTCGGGGCTAGGCGACGCGGAAGGTGATCTCGCCGTCACGCTGGCGCCCCGCCCGGCGTTGCGGGGCACGCTCAACGCCAACCGGCTGGACGTGGACGCGATCCGCCGGCTGCAACCCGCGCCGGCCACACCGGCTCCACCCACCGCCGCGGCTGCGGCGGCTCCGCCGTCCCCCGCCGTGCCAGGGAGGGTGTTCTCCGATGCGCCGCTGCCCTGGTCCGCGCTCCGGCAGGCCGACGCGGACGTCCAGGCCTCCATCGGCTCGCTGCGGGCGGGCGGTGTCGATTACCGCAACGCCACCGGGCACCTCGTCCTCTCGGACGGCGTCCTGCAACTGGACCCGGCATCCGTCCTGTCGCCGGAAGGCCGGATGGATTTCTCGGCCGGCGCCGATGCTCGCCAGCCCGCGCCGCCGGTGGCGCTGACGGTGCGCTCGGCGGCCTTTGCGCTCGACCCGTTGCTGCGCTTGGCCGGCCTGCCCGGCGGGTCGGACGCGACGGCGGAGGTCGACGTGGCGCTGCACGCCGCCGGGGCCAGCCCGCACGCGCTCGCATCCACGCTGGACGGGCACGCCGGGCTTGCCGTGGTGGACGGGGCCGTGTCGAACGCCGTGCTCACCGCCCTGCTGGCTGATCTGCTGCGTTCCATGGGTGCGGGGCTCGACCCCGGCGGCAGCACCCGTGTGCGCTGCCTTGCCTTGCGAGCGGATGCGAAGGACGGGCAGGTGGCACTGACTGCGCTGAAGCTGGATACCGCCCGCTTGTCGCTGGACGGCACGGGCACGCTGAACCTCGTCGACGAGACGGTCGCCCTTCGGCTCCGCCCCCTGCTGCGGCTTGGCGGCGCGGGCGTGGCAGCGCCGTTGCGGCTCGACGGCCCGTGGCGTCACCCGGTCGTGGCACTGAACCCCGCGTCCGGAACCGATCGCGTCGGCGTCACGCTGGGCGGGCTGTCCGGCCCCCCGGACAACTGCGCCACCGAACTCGCGGCCGCACGGGACGGCCACACCGGCCGGATGCCCGCAGACCTGCCTCCGGGCAAGCCGCCCAAGCCCGCAGACCTGCTGCGGAGCATCCTGCGATGAGGCGCGTCTGGACCGAGGCGCGCGCGGTCCCCGCATCCGGCGGCTGGGGCGTGGCGCTTGACGGAAAGCCGCTCCGTTTGCCGGACGGCCCGCCCTTGCTGGTGCCGCAACGGGCCTTGGCCGACGCGGTGGCGGCGGAATGGCAGGCAGCCGGCGCGCAAACGGGGGAGATGGACTACACGGACGTCCCGCTCACCCGCCTGGCCGGCACGGCGCAGCTTCGCATCGCGCCCGACCCGGCGCCGGTTGCCGCCGCAGTCGCCGCCTACGGCGAGACGGACCTGCTTTGCTACCGCGCTGACGAGCCGCCCGCGCTGGTGCTTCGGCAGGCTGCCGCGTGGAACCCGTGGCTGGACTGGTCCCGCACGACGCTTGGGGCGGCCTTGGCGGTCACGGCGGGCGTGGTGCACGTCAGGCAGCATCCGGACGCAGTCGCTGCCTTGCGCCGGGCCGTCGCGACGGAAAGCGGGTGGGTGCTGGCGGGGCTCGGCATCCTGGTTCCGGCGCTGGGCAGCCTGGTCCTGGGGCTTGCTGTTGCCCGCGGCAAGTTGGCGTCGGACGAGGCATTCGGCTTGTCCCGGGTGGATGAAGCGTTCCAGACCGAGCTATGGGGCGGCGACGAGGAAGCGGAGCTCCGTGCCGCCAATCTTGCGCGCGATGTGGACGACTCGGCCCGCTTCATGCGGCTGGTGCGATGAGGGCGCGGCACCTGGTGATCACCGGTCGCGTGCAGGGCGTCGGCTATCGAGATTGGATGGTTCAGGAAGCGCGAAGGTTGGGCGTCGCCGGCTGGGTTCGCAACCGGGGGGACGGCGCCGTGGAAGCACTGGCCTACGGGGAAACGGCCGCCGTGCAGGAGTTGCTCAGGGCCTGCCGCCGCGGCCCCCTCCTCGCGTCAGTCAGCCGTATCGAGGAAGAATGGGCTGACCCGCCCGCCGAGCCCGGCTTTATCCGCCGGGTCTGACCTCGTCTGGCGGACAGGCAAGGCACCGTCCGCCGCAGCGGTCCCTTCCAAGATGGAAAGGACCGCCGCTTTCAGCCTCAGTTGTTGTTGCTGCGCCCACCTGTGAGCTGCAACAGCAGCATGAACAGGTTGATAAAGTTCAGATAAAGGCTGAGCGCGTCATACACACTGCGCTTGGCAGCCGCATCCTGGCCTTCCGCATGAGCGTATTGCGTGTAGGTCAGCTTGATCCGCTGCGTGTCATACGCGGTGAGGCCAACAAACACGAGCACGCCGGCGATGCTGATGATGAACTGCAACCCGCTGCTGCCGATGAACATGTTCACCAAGCTGGCAAGGATGATGCCGATCAGGCCCATCATCAGGAACGAGCCCATCCCGGACAGGTCCCGCCGCGTGGTGTAGCCCACCAGGCTCATCGCCCCGAACGTGCCCGCGGTGATGAAGAAGGTGCGGACGATGGACTCGCCGCTGTAGGCCAGGAAGATGGACGTCAGGCTCGCGCCCATGGCGGCGCAGAACGCCCAGAAGATCCCCTGCACCGCAGGGCGGGACAGCCGGTTCACGCCGAACGACAGCACCAGCACGAACGCCAGCGGCGCCAGCATCGCGACGATCGCAAGCGGACCCTGCGTGTGGCGCAGCCCGTATGGCGTTTCCACGAGCGGGTAGAAGTAGTTGATGGCGCTCGTGTTCGCGATGCCGTAGGCGACAACGCCAGTCAGCAACAGCCCGGACGCCATCCAGTTATAGACGCGCAGCATGTAGGCGCGCAGCCCGGCGTCGAGCGCCGCGGCATTGGCCGCGCTCGCGGGCGCGTACGTCCGGAAGTTGGGAGTATAGGCCATGGCCCAGTGATTCCTCAGGGAATGCCGGGCGTTATGCCCGGCTGCCTGCCTATGTTGGCTCAAAGCGGCGCAGGATCAAGCGGATAATGCGACGTATGTTCCTGGAATGATGCCCTGTCCTGTTTATGAACGCCATTGCGTATCGGGGTTAATACTCGTCAATCTTTCGCAAAATCGTAGCGTTCCGTGGCTCTGCCATCACGTCTTCGAAGCGGTCGAACAGCTCTTCCCAGTGGGCTGGACCGTGCGGCAACAGCTCCGCCTGGAACACCATGAGCAGCTTGGCAGTGCTGGCCGGCGGCTTGTCGGCAACAGACAGGTCGGCCGGCATGCAGGTCGGTCCCGGGTACTGCGCCCGGGCACCATGGGTAGACATCCGCCGTCCGGGCGAGGCGGCGAAGCTCGCTTGTTTGCGAGTCGAAGGCTGGCTTATTCAGGGCGATCGCGGTTGGCTGGCACCGGTGTGGGAGACGGTAGCGATGCAGGCTGCTGGTGTGGATAGCGTGTGCCAGGCGATCTCTGGATTGCTGCTCGACGCCCTGACATGCCTGTCGCCGCCTCGTGTCGCCGGCATCGTGCGGGACCTGCTGGGCCGCCTGGACACGGCCTCCCTCCCGCCGGACCGGCAGGCCGCCCTGATGGCCGACGCGCTGATGATGGCGACGACGCTGTCGCTGTTCACGCCGTCGTCCGGCGGCTCGACCGCGGTGGACCGTCTTGTCAGGCAGCGTGGCGCACTGAAAGCGGCCGAGGCCGCTGCGGTTGCTGCCCTGCGCCGGGCCCGGTTCCGGCTGCTGCAGGTCGAGGTCGCCGGAGAAGGGGAGACCCGGCTGTGCGATCTTGCGTCCCACGAGCGCCTGCGGGTCCACGAGGAGTCGGTCCACCCCGGCTTGGCCGGACTGCACCTGGTCGCCTGGTTGGCTCCACTGCCGGACGGGACGGAGATGTTGGCCAGCGCCGTGACCCCGATCGACGAGGCGGGGTTGGCGGTGGCTCTGGGGTTCGTCCGGCCGGGTCGGCGGGAGTTGGTAAGCCCGCTGAGGTGTGCCGAAGCGGTGTTCCGGCATGCGTTGCAGAACGGCACCGTTGCCATTCCCGGCCTCAATGCCCCGCTGCCGGGGGAGGTGGACGGGTTCGCGGACGAGCCGGACGGCCTTGATGCCCTGGCCGTGCAATGGGCCGAACCCGGGGCCGCGCGTGATGCCGACGACCTCCAGTTCGTCCGTGGGCAGGCCGATCTTGAGACGGTCGTCGCCATGCTCGCCTCGGCGGCCAACACGCGCGAGCACGGTTTGCAGGCCCTGTCCGGCGCTTATGCCGCGATCGCGCTGATCCAGATGGAGACGCTGGTCCGCCGGGCGGCGGCCGGCTCGGGCGCGCTGCGCTGGCCGATGGTCCAGGACGCGGTGGACGCCGGCATTGCCGTGGGAGACCTGCCGCCCGGCACGCGCGACGTGTTCAACGAGGTCAGGCAGCGCCTGGGCGTTGGCAGCAGCACGGCACCGGGCGGGCGCAAGGCCGATGCCGAGCTCGACAAGCTGATCGGGCGCATCCAGGCGCTGCGGGCCAAGACGGTGGAGCAGGGCTGCACGGAACAGGAGGCGCTGGCCGCGGCCGAGAAGGTGGCCGAGCTGCTCGACCGCTACGGGCTAAGCCTGAGCGAGTTCGACCTGCGGCAGCAGTCCTGCGAGGGCGTGGCGGTGGAAACGGACCGCAAGCGGGCCGGCCCGCTGGACGATTGCGTGCCCGCGACGGCCGCGTTCTTCGACTGCCGGGTGTGGGGCGAGAAGGCACCGGACGGCACCTTGCGCTACGTGTTCTTCGGCCTGCCGGCGGATGTCGCGGCGGCACGCTATCTCTACGACCTGATCGACCTGGCCTTCCTCGGCGAGACGGCGTCCTTCCGGGCCGGCGCGACCTATGCCGAACTGCCCTCCCGTCTGCGCCGCACGGCGACCAACTCCTTCCAGACCGGCCTCGGGCAAGGCATCACGGCCAAGCTCCAGGGATTGCGGGAGGAGCGCGAGGCTGCCTTGCGGCGGTCCTCGGGGCGTGACCTCGTGGTCGTGAAGGCCGGCATCGTGGACGAGGAGCTGTCGTCGCTGGGACTCAACTTGCGTGCGCGCAGCCGGTCCGGCGGACGCCGCGTGCTGAAGGACGCTTTCGATCAGGGGCACACGGCCGGGCTTGGCTTCAGCTACACGCCGGGGGTGACCCAGGACGGCTGAGGCCGGACGTGTCTCAGCGGACCGGCACTGTCCTGCCGCGTCCATCGAAGGTGCAGGTCAGGTCGGACCCACCGCCTTCGCGCCGGCAGCCTAGCCGTGTCTCACCGTCCGTGACGCATCAGGACGAGGCGGGTTCAGCCTGCGATCGTTTGCGCGCACTGCCGGACTTTCCGGGAATCGGCGATCCCAGGGAACAGCCGTCGCAGTTCGACGCCGGAGGGATCACCCGTCCGAGCAGAACGGTTGCGCGCCCGGCATGCTTCCGCCATGGTGCCTTTGCCCGAACCACCCGTGCGGGAGAGAGCAGCATCCTCCGTTTTCCGGGGGGCTGCCGCCGAAGGCGCAACCGGCCCCCGGAAACGCTCAGGCACAAAGGACCGCACGGAGCCTAGGGCCTCTGGAAAGCCGCCTCTGCCAACGGGGGCGCACCGACGGAGTAAGGGTCGCTCACGGCGCGCCCGAATCTCTCAGGTTCCGCGACAGAGGGGGGTCGTTCCCGCAGGCAATCACGCCGGCGGGCGACCTGCTGCGCGGAGCCCGCCCGTTTGTCCGAGTTCACCCCAGAAGATTTCGTCGATCCCGACGCGGACCGGCTCCGCACCACCCCGCTGGACGCGTTGCACCGAAGGCTCGGCGCCCGCATGGCGCCGTTCGCCGGCTATGAACTGCCGGTGCATTACCCGTCCGGCGTGCTGGCGGAGCACACCCAGTGCCGCGAGCGCGCCGCGCTGTTCGACGTGTCCCACATGGGCCAGATCAGCCTCCACGGGCCGGACGCCGCGGCCGCGCTGGAAACCCTGGTGCCCGGCGACATGCGCGGCATCAAGCCGGGACGGCAGCGCTACACCCTGTTCCTGGACGAGGCCGGCGGCATCCTCGATGACCTCATGGTCGCCAACCACGGCTCCCGCTTGCTGCTGATCGTCAACGCCAGCCGCAAGGACGGGGACGCCAAGCACCTCGCCACCCGCATCCCGCAAGTCGCTGCGGAGCGGCACGAGGACCGCGCCCTGCTCGCCTTGCAAGGCCCGGCTGCCGCCACCGCCATGGCCCGGCTGTCGCCGGAAGCGGCGGCGCTCGGCTTCATGGGCGCGGCCGAGCTGACGGTCGCGGGCATCCCGGCCTGGATCAGCCGCTCCGGCTACACGGGGGAGGACGGGTTCGAGATCTCGGTCCCCGCGGCCGACGCCGTGGCCTTCGCCGAGCGCCTGCTGGCCGAGCCGGAGGTCGCCCCTGCCGGGCTGGGCGCGCGCGACAGCCTGCGGCTGGAGGCCGGGCTGTGCCTGTACGGCAACGACATCGACGAGCTGACCACCCCGGTGGAGGCGAACCTGTCCTGGACGGTCGCCAAGCGCCGGCGGGACGCGCGGGATTTCCCTGGCGCGGTGGCGATCTGCGACCAGTTGGAGCACGGCCCCACCCGGCTGCGCGTCGGCCTGCGCCCGGACGGCCGCGCTTCCGCCCGCGCGGAAACCACGATCGCCGCGCCGGACGGCACCGACGCCGGCAGCGTCACTTCCGGGGGCTTCGGCCCCACCGTCGGCGGCCCGGTCGCCATGGGCTACGTCCGCCGGGACCTGGCGGCGGAAGGGCAGGCGCTGAACCTGCTGGTGCGCGGCAAGCTGCTGCCCGCGCGCGTCGCCGCCCTGCCGTTCGTCCCCCACCGCTACGCCCGCTGAAGGAGAAGCCGCCATGATCCGCTACACCAAGGACCACGAGTGGGTCCGCCTGGACGGCGACACCGCCACGGTCGGCATCACCACCCACGCGCAGGACGCGCTGGGGGATCTGGTGTTCGTCGAGCTGCCGGAGCCGGGCCGCGAGGTCGCGCCGGAGGAGGCCGTGGCCGTGGTGGAATCCGTGAAGGCGGCCAGCGACGTGTACGCCCCGCTCGCCGGCCGGGTGACCGAGATCAACGGCAAGCTGGCCGAGGACCCGGCGTTGGTGAACCGGGACCCGGCGGGGGAGGGCTGGTTCTTCAGGCTCGCGCTGTCCGACACCGCCGCCTTCGATGCCTTGATGGACCAGGCCGGCTATGACGCGCTGCTGGCGGAGTCGGCGTGATGGACGCGCTGGCCGAGCTTGCCGCGCTGGAAGACAGCTTCGTCCACCGCCACGTCGCCCCTGCCGAGGCGGACATCGCCGCCATGCTGCGCGCCGTGGGCGCCGAGAGCCTCCGTGCCTTGGCCGCGCAGACCGTGCCCGGGGACATCCGGACCGCGCCCATGACCGGCTTGCCCGACGCGATCGGCGAGATCGCCGTCATCGAGGAGCTGCGCGCGCTGGCCGGGCAGAACCGGCGGCTGCGGTCCTTGATCGGGCAGGGTTACCATGGCGCCCACACCCCCCCGGTGATCGGCCGCAACGTGCTGGAAAACCCGGGCTGGTACACCGCTTACACCCCGTACCAGGCGGAGCTCGCGCAGGGACGGCTGGAGGCGCTGCTGACCTTCCAGACCATGGTGTCCGACCTGACGGGCATGCCGATCGCCAACGCGTCCCTGCTGGACGAGGCGACCGCGGCGGCGGAGGCGGTCGCCATGGCCTACGCATCGTCCCGCACCAAGTCGGCCACCGTCGCGGTTTGTGCGGACCTGCACCCGCAGACCGGGGCGGTGCTGAACACCCGGGCGCAGCCGCTCGGCTGGTCGCTCGCGCGCTTCGCGCCGGGGGACACGGCCGCGATCGGGGCGGCGCAGCCCTTCGCGGTGGTGCTGCAATACCCGGGCACGGCGGGCGCGGTGCGGGACCTGCACGCCGAGATCGCCGCGGCCCACGAGGCCGGCGCGCTGGCCATCGTCTGCGCGGACCTGCTCAGCCTGGTGCTGCTGACGCCGCCTGGGCGGATGGGGGCGGACGTGGTGGTCGGCTCCGCGCAGCGGTTCGGCGTGCCGATGGGCTTCGGCGGCCCGCATGCGGCGTTCTTCGCCACCGCGGACAAGTTCAAGCGCGTCATGCCGGGCCGCTTGGTGGGCGTGTCGCAGGACGCCGCCGGGCAGCCCGCGATGCGCCTCGCCCTGCAAACGCGCGAGCAGCACATCCGGCGCGAGAAGGCGACCAGCAACATCTGCACCGCGCAGGTGCTGCTGGCGGTGATGGCGGGGATGTATGCCGTCTGGCACGGGCCGGAAGGGCTGACCCGCATCGCGCGCCGGGTGAGCCTGGGCGCGCGCGCCCTGGCGGACGCAGCGGCGCGCGCGGGCCTCAGGCTGCGCCACGACGCCTTCTTCGACACCGTGGCGCTGGAAGCGCCGGACGCGGACGGACTGATGGCTCGCGCGTTGCAGGCCGGGTTCAACCTGCGCCGGCTGGATGCGACGGGCGTGGCGATCGCTGTGGACGAGACGGTCACCCCGGCCGAGCTTGCCGTCCTGGCCGGCGTGCTCGGGGCGGAACTGGGCGGCGCCACGGCTTCCATCCCGGCGGCGCTGCTACGGACCGGGCCGGTGCTGCCGCAGGCGGTGTTCGGCGCGCATCGGAGCGAGCACGAGATGCTGCGCTACCTCAAGCGCCTGGAAGACAAGGATGTGGCGCTGAACCGCTCCATGATCCCGCTCGGCTCCTGCACGATGAAGCTGAATGCGACGGCGGAGATGGTGCCGGTGAGCTTGCCGGGCTTCGCCGACATCCACCCCTTCGCGCCGGCGGACCAGACAGCGGGGTACGACGCGATGATCGCGCGCCTGTCCGACTGGCTGGCGGCGGCGACTGGCTTCGCGGCCGTGTCGTTGCAGCCGAACGCCGGGTCCCAGGGCGAGTATGCCGGGCTGCTGGCGATCCGCGCCTTCCACGCCGCGCGGGGGCAGGGCGGGCGGGACGTGTGCCTGATCCCGTCCTCCGCCCACGGCACCAACCCGGCGAGCGCCACCATGGCGGGGCTGCGCGTGGTTGTGGTCGGGTGCGACCGGGACGGCAACGTGGATCTGGCGGACCTGCGGGCGAAGGCGGCGCAGCACGCGGACCGGCTGGCCGCCCTGATGGTGACCTATCCCTCGACGCACGGCGTGTTCGAGGGGGCGATCCGCGCCATCTGCGCCGCCGTGCACGAGCATGGCGGACAGGTTTACATGGATGGCGCCAACATGAACGCGCAATTGGGCCTGACCAGCCCGGCCGCGATCGGCGCCGACGTGTGCCACCTGAACCTGCACAAGACGTTCTGCATCCCGCATGGCGGCGGCGGCCCTGGCGTGGGGCCGATCGGCGTGGCGGCGCACCTCGCCCCGCACCTGCCGAACCACCCGGCGCGCGCGGACGCCGGGCCGGCCAGCGGCTACGGCCCGGTCAGCGCGGCGCCGTTCGGCTCGGCGCTGATCCTGCCGATCTCCTACGCCTACATCCGGATGATGGGCGCGGCCGGGCTGACGCTGGCGTCGCAGGTGGCGATCCTGAACGCGAACTACGTTGCTGCCCGCCTGCGGGATGCCTTCCCGATCCTGTATGCCGGGGAAGGCGGACGGGTGGCGCACGAGTGCATCGTGGACTGCCGTGGATTCCAGGCGGAGGCCGGCGTGCTGGTGGAGGACATCGCCAAGCGCTTGCAGGATTATGGCTTTCACGCCCCCACCATGTCCTGGCCGGTTGCCGGCACGCTGATGATCGAGCCCACCGAAAGCGAGCCGCTCGCCGAGCTGGACCGGTTCTGCGAGGCGATGCTGGCGATCCGGGCGGAAATCGCCGCCATCGGCGCCGGCACGCTGGACCGGGCGGACAACCCGCTGAAGAACGCCCCCCATACCGCGGCCGAGGTGATGGGGGAAACGTGGCAGCACGCGTATCCCCGGGCGCAGGCGGCGTTTCCGCTGCCCTGGGTGCGGGCGAACAAGTACTGGCCACCGGTGAAGCGGGTGGACAACGTGTACGGGGACCGGAACCTGGTTTGCACCTGCGCGCCGCTGGAAGCGTACGCGATGGCGGCGGAGTGACCCGGCGTCACCGGGATGTGGTTCGTTCGCGTCGAAACCTCACCCCGCCCTCCGTTGCCATTCCAGCCTTTTCCAGGAGAAAGGGCTAAACGGGGAAGGAGGGGCCTACTTCACCGTCACAAACCTCAGCGGGAAGGAGTTGTCCGCGAGCTGCGCCAGGTCCACGTTCTTGCGCGCCGCCCACACCACCACCTGCTGGTGCAGCGGCATGAAGGCTGCATCATCTTGCAGGATTTTCGACGCGGCGACGATCTCCGCGTCCCGTTTGGCGGGGTCCAGCTCGACCGCGATCTGGTCCAGCAAGGTATCGAACCGGGGGTTGGAATAGCCGCCGTCGTTGAAGACGCCGCGCGTGCCGTTGCGGGTGCCTGC
The DNA here is from genome assembly GCA_964245075.1 of uncultured Acetobacteraceae bacterium. Taxonomy (GTDB): domain Bacteria; phylum Pseudomonadota; class Alphaproteobacteria; order Acetobacterales; family Acetobacteraceae; genus LMUY01. Next base: position 16,429 of record CAXTLC010000048.1, on the reverse strand, counting down.
CAGGTTGAACAGCGAATTCAGCGCGTCATACGTGTTTGGCGTCCAGCCCAGCATGTAGAAGCTGGTGTGGTAGTCCGGGTTGCTGATCTCGGCGAAGTAGCGCAGCCGGGTTTGCGCATTCAGCGTCACCTTGACGCCGATGCGCGCCAGCATGGCGGTCACCGCTTGGCAGATCGCCTCGTCATTGATGTAGCGGTCGTTCGGGCAATCCAGCGTCACGCCGAACCCTTCCGGGTATCCGGCGTCGGCCAGCAGCTTCTTGGCGCCGGCGACGTCGAGCGGGTAGCGCATGTCGGACGCCTCGGTCCAGCCATTCACTCCCGGGCCGTACAGCAAGCCGGTCGGGTGCGACTGGCCACGCATGACGCGTTGCTGGATCGCCTTCATGTCGACCGCCATGTTGAATGCCTGGCGCACGCGGACATCCTTGAACGGGTTGGCGCCCTTCACGTCCGACTTCAGCAGCTCCGGCCTGGATTGATCGAAGCCCAGGAACACCGTGCGCAGTTCCGGCACTTGCAGCACCTTGAGGTCCGCGCTGCCGGATAGTCGCTGCATGTCCTGCGGCGGCACGGTGTAGATCATGTCCACGTCGCCGGACAGCAACGCTGCGACCCGGGTCGCAGCGTTGCCGATGACGTTGAACTCCACGCGGTCCAGATTGCCCGGCATCTTGTCCCACCATGCGGCATTGGCGTGCATCGTGGTACGCCGGTCAGGCTCGCGGATGTCCAGGATGAACGGGCCGGTACCGTTCTCGTGCCGGGTGGCGAAGTTCTCGTCCTTCTTGGTCAGGTCCATCGCCTGCTCGGCGTGGTTGGTCTCGCACCACTTCTTGGACATGATCGCCCAGAAGGTGATCTCCTGCACGAAGATCGGGTCGGGCACCTTGGTGATGAAGTCGACGGTGAAGTCATCGACCTTTCTCACCTCCGCCACCGCCTGCATATAGGCGTTCAACTGGCTGCCCGGCGCGATCACCCGTCCGTAGCTGAACACCACGTCGTCCGCGGTGAACGGCGTGCCGTCATGGAAGGCCACGCCGTGTCGCAGGTGGAAGCGCCACGTCGTGTCGTTGGGCTGTTCCCAGCTTTCGGCCAGCGCCGGCTGCACCTTGAGGTCCTGGTCCCGGCGCACCAGCGGGTCGTAGAAGTTCTGCGTGAAGGTCAGCAGGAACGTCTCGCTGCGGGTGTACGGATCCATCGAGTTGGCGTCGCCGTCATTCGCCCAGCGGAACGTCGCAGCGGACGCTCCGTGAGCGGCGAACCCGATCGCGGCGTAAAGCAGGGCGGCCGCCAGGCGGGATGTCAGGGCCATGCGGGCAGTATCCTTTCTCGAGGCATCTCGGAGCGGCACGAACCCTATGCGGAAGGAAGTGGCATTGGAAGGCTGGGCTGCCTATTCCGCCGCCGTCCTGCCATAGTGTCCGCGCAACAGGGGGTGGTGAGGCAAGAATGGCGCAACGGCTCCGTATGCTCGGCCCCGTGTCCAGCTTCCTGGGCGCTTCGTTGCTGCTGGCCTCGGCAGCGCAGGCCAGGGTCGGAGGCGTGGTCGTGCGTTGGGGCGAAGTTGACGCGCAGGTCACGGGCCCGATGAGCGACACAGCCGAACTGAAGGCGCTGAGCGAAGGCCAGACGATCGCCGACCCCCGCTTCACCCGCACGACTGACCAGATGGAGGCCCGCCTATGCAGCCGCTTCGGCGTTCAGGCATGGCTGGCGGCCGGGCTGGGTGAGGCTGTTCCCTTGCAGGTGGGGGTCACTGTGCGGCATCCGCTGCTGACCCGCCTGGACGGCGCCACCAGCATGGCGGATTCGTTCTACACGCCAGTCATTGACGGCGAGGTCGGCGCATACTTCGAGTTTGAGAACGGTTGGGAGATGCAGCCGGGCACCTGGATTTTCGAGTTCCATGCGGGTGAGCAGCTGATCACCTCCAAGTCGTTCACCGTAACGCCGCCGGCGCCCGGCACGCTGCCGCAATCGGTCTGCCGCGGCGCGCCGGTGTCTTGAACCGGCAGGCAGGGATGGCATTCGGGTCGGAGGACCGCTATCCAGGTCAGGTCCGCCGGAGACCGCTATGAGCTTGACCCGCTTCGACATTGACGACCGCGGCGTGGACGAGGAACGTCCGTTTGGCGTCCTCCCCCTGGCCGGGCGCGTTGCACAGGTCGCTATCTGGTCCGTAGTCAACGCTGCCCTGCTGTTTGCCGAGCACCTGGCCGAGTTCCTGGCACCGCTCTGCCTGTTCGCCGGCGCCATCTGGTGGGCGGTCCCGCGCATCCTTGACGCTGTCACCCTTGAAGGGCCGGCGGCCGACCTTCTGCAAGTGGCTCGCGCGCGCGTGCCACTTTGGTTCTATTTCGACGGCCGCTATTATTCCGCGCATACCCTTGTCGTGGACGGCATATGGCTGATCGGAGCCGTTGCCATATGCCGCACGCTCTCCACGGCGGTGACTGTCCTGCTGCTGGACCGGCGATAGGCGGCCGAATCACGTGATCTATCAGCCGCCGCCGCGCGTCACCCAGAACTGGTCGGTTACCAAGCCCGCTGCTGCCGGGCGGCGCGGCATGGTGGTGGCGCAAGCCCGGGACGCGGCCTTGGCCGGGGCCGCCGTGCTCGATGCCGGCGGCAACGCGGTGGACGCGGCCGTTGCCACCGCCCTGGCACTCGCCGCGGTTGAGCCTTGGAATTCCGGCCTCGGAGGTATCGGCTTCGCCCTGGTGCATCGCGCCGGGCAGCCCGCTGCCGAGGTGGTGGACTTCGGTCCGGTTGCCCCCGCTGGCTTGCGGCCCGACGCCTTTCGCCTGACTGGCCGCATCAAGAAGGATTTCTTCGAGTGGCCCGAGGTGGAGGGAGACGCCAACATCCACGGCCCGCTTTCCTTCGCGATCCCGTCCGCCGTGGCGGGATATGCCCACATGCACGGACGCTGGGGGGCGCTGCCACTGTCTGACGTCATCGCCCCGGCTTTGGCGCTGGCGCGCCGCGGGCTGTCGCAGGACTGGTTCACAACGCTGAAGATCGCGAACGCGGCACCGGGACTACGCCTGTATCCGGAAAGCGCCAGGGTTTATCTGCCGGGCGGCCTACCGCCCGTGGCGCCCTACGAGGGGGCACCTGGCTTCTTCCCGCTCGGCCGCTTGGCGGACACGCTGGATCGCTTGGCCACCGCCGGGCTGCGTGATTTCTATGATGGTGACGTCGCAGCCACCCTGGCATTGGATTGCAGTGACGTCGGCAGCGTGCTGACAGCCGACGACCTGCGCCGGTGTGAGGCACGCATCGCTCCTGCTGCAACGGTGGAATGGCGTGGCCGCACGGTCCAACTCGCTGGCGGGCTGACGGCCGGACCAACCTTCACCGCCGTGCTGAACGCCATGCGGGAGGTGCCAACCGGCGCGAGCCCGGACGGGGCTTGGTTCGCTGCCCTGGCCCGGGCCATGCGGTCCGCCTATGCCGATCGCCTGTCCAGCATGGGCGAGACAGAACCCAAGGCGGCGGAAAGCTGCACCAGCCATCTCACTGTGTGCGACGAGGCCGGCAACACGGTCGCCCTGACGACCACCCTGCTGTCCTCCATGGGCAGCCGTGTCGTGCTGCCGAAATCCGGTGTGCTGATGAACAATGGCATCATGTGGTTTGATCCTCGGCCCGACCGGCCGAACTCCGCCGCACCCGGCAAGCGTCCGCTGACCAACATGTGCCCGGTGATCGTGCGGGAAGGCGCCCGCCCCGTGCTCGCCACCGGAGCGTCGGGCGGACGGCGGATCATGGCGGCCGTCGCCCAGATGCTCGCTTTCACGCTGGATTTCGGCATGGACCCTTCGGCCGCCGCCCACCATCCGCGAATCGACGTGTCGGACCCGGACCACGTCAACGCCGATGCCCGGCTTCCCGCCGCCACCCTGGACGCGCTGCGCGCCGATGGGCCGGTCGCGGTGGTCGAGCACGGCGTGCTGCCGGTGAATTTCGCCTGCCCCAACCTGATCCGTCTGCAAGACGGGCAGCACACCGGCATCAGCGACGTGATGTCTCCGTGGTCTTCCGCTGTGGCGCAGGCGCCGGACGTGGCATGAGGGCGGCGCTGCTTCTTGTGCTGGCCCTGGGCGGGTGCGCTGCACGCCAGCCGCAGCTCGTGCTGGTCAATCCCCACACGGGCGCCACCGTGGATTGCCAGTCGCCGGACCTCCATTCGGGTTCGGGTGATTTCTTGGTGTCCCGCGCCTGCGTGTCGGCCTGCCAGGCCCACGGCTTCCGCCCATTGCCCGGCGTTCAAGCGCCAGATGCCAGCCCTGGAATCCCCACGGCGTGCACGGATTGACCGATCCGGCGCTGATGCCGGCCGAGCTGCTGCTACAGCACTATCGCCGCGGCACGCTCAGCCCGGTGGAGGCGCTTCAAGCGGTGACCGAGCGCATCGCCCGCTTCAACCCCCGCTTCAATGCCTTCGCCGTGCTGAACCCGCGTGCGCTTGAGGCAGCCGGGCAGAGCGCCGCACGCTGGCGGGCCGGCCGGCCGCTTGGTGTGCTGGACGGCGTTCCCTGCACGGTGAAGGACCTGCTCGACCTTGCAGGCTTTCCGACCCGCCGCGGCAGCCTGCTCACCCCGGCCACAGCCGCCATTGACGACGCGCCGGCCGTGCTGGCGCTGAAGAATGCCGGCGCCGTCATCGTCGGCAAGACCACAACGACGGAGTACGGCTGGAAAACGCCTGGCGATTGCCCGTTGCACGGCATCACCCGCAATCCCTGGGACATGGCGCGAACCACCGGCGGCTCTTCGTCCGGGGCGGGTGCTGCGGGGGCCGCCTGCTTCGGCCCGCTGCACATCGGCACGGATGCGGGCGGCTCTGTCCGCATTCCCGCAGCCTGGTGCGGGTTGGTCGGGCTGAAGCCGACGTTCGGGCGCATTCCGCAGTGGCCGCTCGGCGCGTTCGCCAATGTGGCGGCGGCCGGGCCGATGGCGCGCACGGCCGGCGATTGCGCCCTGATGCTGACCGCGCTTGCCCGGTTCGACCGGCGGGACCCGTTCTGCCTGCCCGATGACGGCCGCGATTGGACGAAGGACCTGCCGCTAGGGGTCGCCGGCCTGCGGGTGGGCGTTCTGCGCCGGCCGGGGTTCGACGCACCGGTCGATGCGGAGGGCATCGCTGCCGTGGAAGCGGCCGCGCTTCTGCTGGCGGATGCCGGTGCCGTCGTGGAGGAGGCCAAGCCTGCGCTGCCGGACATCCGCGCCGTATTCGGCCGCGTGTGGGGTGTTGCCCTGGCCCGCCTAGTCAGCATGACGGCCGAAGCTGATCGCGCCAGGCTGGATGCCGGGTTGCTGGACGTGGCGGCGGCCGAAGGCGGCATGTTGGCGACCGACTTGGTGGGCGCCGAAGCGCTGCGGATCGAGGCCGCCCACGCGATGGCGCGGCTGCACGCCGATTTCGACCTGATCCTGAGTCCGACTGTGCCAGCGGGTCCGCCGCTGGCCGATGCGCCCACACGCGACCCGATCCGCGCCTTGTGGACCGAGTGGGCACCGTGGACTTTCCTCTACAACCTGTCTCGCCAGCCTGCGGTGAGCGTGCCGATGCCGGCCGGGCAGGATGGAATGCCGCGGTCGGTGCAGCTTGCCGGCCCGATGTACCGGGACGACCTCGTGCTGCGTGGCGCTTGGGTGATCGAGCAGGCCGGCGCGTTTCCGGCCGCCCCGCTCGCCTAAGCAGATCAGCGGTGGCCGAAGCCGCCGTGAAAGCCGCCAAACCCGCCGTGGCCGAAGCCGCCGCCGTAGTAGCCGCCACGGAAGCCGTATCCGAACCCCCCGTATCCGAAGCGGGCATAGCCGAAACCCGGTCCGAAGTAGCCACCGAAGCTACGGCCGTAGAACCCGTATGCTCCTGGCCCGAAGAACCCGTAGTAGCCAGATCCGGACCCATAGAAGCCGCCGTAGTACCCTCCGAGCGGGTAACCGGCGCCGTAGTAGTAGGGGTACGAGGCGCCATACCCGTATCCGTAATAACCGTACGGCTCCACCACGCAGCCCGATAAGCCCATGATCAAGCAGGCTGGCATGAGCAACCGACGCAAGAACTGCTTAGCCATGGTTACTCCTTCACTGAGTTGGTGCGCTTTATTTAGATCAAATACGCGGGAAAACATCACTCGTCACATTGCGTTACGTGAGAATTTGTTAGCTGCTATTCTCGCCGGCCATGACACAGGCACGCCACTGGAGTTTAGAGATGCTCGCTCAACGGTCTGGCAGGTGCCCGGCGGCGTTCGTCGTGGCGTTGCTCATGGCGATTGGGGCGGCTTCTCCTGCTTGGGCGGCGCTGCCGCCTGTTACGCCGGCCAGCACCGTGCCGCCAGACCGGGTCGGTCGGGTTGCCCGCGTGAATGGCGCCGTGTTCTTCCACGGCGCAGATGCGGATCGTTGGAACCCGGCAGCACTCAATTTCCCGGTCACGAACGGCAATGCGCTTTGGACTGAGCCCGATTCCCACGTGGATTTGCAAGTCGGGCCCGACCGCATCGCGCTTGCGCCGTCCACCGAGCTGGACATCGCCACGGTGGACGATCACAGCCTTGCCGCTTCGGAGCCGCAAGGCGCGGTTTACCTGAATGTTCGGAACGTCGCGGGAAGCGGTGGGTACACGGTCCAGACCCCGCGCGGCACGGTGCGAATTGCTTCCGCTGGCCGCTACGAGATCGTCGCTGGGGACGCCGATCATCCGACAACCGTCACCGTGGTGGATGGCGCCGCGCAGGTCACCGGCGAAAACCTGTCCTTGCAGGTCAACGCGCGGCAGACCGCGTCGATCACCGGCGCTGACCCGTTCGCAGGCAGTGTCGGCCCGATCACGCAGGATGCCTTCCTGACCGCCGCTCTGACGGAGGAGCGGCTGGTTCCGCAGGCTGCGGCGGCGGTTCCGCCGATCGTGCAGCAGATGACCGGCTCCGCCAGCTTGCAAGCGGAGGGACGCTGGCAGGAAACGCCGCAATACGGCAGCGTGTGGTACCCGCCGGTGCCGGACGGTTGGGCGCCGTACCGGGATGGCCATTGGGCCTACGTGGCACCCTGGGGGTGGACCTGGATTGACGACGAGGCCTGGGGCTTTGCGCCATTCCACTACGGCCGCTGGGCGCAGCTTGACGGAAACTGGGTCTGGGTTCCCGTGGCCCCGGCTGCCGTTGCCGGCCCTGTGGGGTATGCGGCGCCCTGTTACGCGCCGGCGCTTGTCAGCTTCGTCGATTTCACCAGTACGGCGGCGTTCGGGGGAGCCCTCGGCTTCGCGGGAGGTGCGGCAATCGGTTGGCTGCCGCTTGGGCCACGAGAGGCGTACTATCCGCCTTACAGCCGCGACCTGCGCTACGTGCGCCGATTGAACGCGAGGGAGGTCGGGAGCGTTTCCATCACCAGCGCATCTGTCGGGAACAACCGCATGGCCATTGACAGCTTTGCCAACTACCGCGCCATCACCGTTGTGCCGTCGGCGGCGATGGCGCGGTCCGTCCCGGTTGCTGCCGACCTGCAGGAGATGACCGCGCAGCAATTGACCCGTGCGTACGCCGTGTTTCGCGCGTCGGCCACACCGACGGCCATGACAGCCGGCGTCACCCCGGCAATTGCTCGGCAGTTCAATTTCATCCCCCCTGCTCGTGTGGCCCAGGACGGTGTTGGCCCTGCCGTGTTGCACGCCGCTCCGGGCAGCACGCTGGCAACGCCAGCCTCCCGCCCCACAACTTCCAGCCTGACGCCCGCCAGTCTCGAATCGCTGAACTCGGTCGCACCGCGCCCGAGTGCGATGGCAGTGCAGGAGTCTCGCGCCATGCCGCCGGGGATCCTGCGCCAGGTTGCGCCTGGGACTGTCTCGCACTCCGTTGCGCTCGTTCAGCCCCGACATCAGGTCGGGTTCGCTGAACTCGCCCGCCCAGCGCTGGTTTCTCCTCCTGCTCGCCCGCTGCTGCCGGTCCGGCCGCCAGGGCCGTTCTTGCACGCAATACCGCGAGGCCTTCCATTGTCAGTCGTCCAGTCGCCGGCTTCCGTGATGCGCGCGACGCCCTGGGCAGCACACCCTCCGCAGGCCGTGTTCCAGCCGCAACGTCCCGCTGCGGCGCTCCCGCAGCCACATTCGATCGGCAACCTCAATCAACGCTGACCGGGTTGCGTTGTGACAGGTGACCCATGGATGGAGGCGATGCGCCGTGGGGACCTGACCACCGCCTGGGCCATTGCCGATGCCATCATGCTCGGCCGTGATCCAGCTGATTGCGACAATCACGCCCGGCCCTACCACGAGCGCTGGGTGTGGTCTGGATGGGACCTGCATGATCGCCATGTTGTCGTCCGTTGCTACCACGGGCTGGGGGACACCTTGCAGTTCGCCCGCTTCCTGCCAGCGCTTCGCGAGCGTGCTGCCCATGTGACGCTCGAGGTGCAGCCCGAACTGCTGCCCCTGCTCGCGAGGGCGGCTGATCGGGTCATTCCGTTCGACCCTGCCGCGCCAGTGCCGGCAACTCACGCCATCGAGATCATGGAGCTCCAGCATGCCTTGCGGGCCGAGCCACCGCCAGTTCCCTACCTGGCCGTACCCGCCACCCCGATATCGGGCGCCAGCGTCGGTGCCTGCTGGCAGGCGGGCAGTTGGGATTCGGCTCGCTCGGTGCCCTTGCCGTTGCTCCGGCCCGTGTTGCCACCCGGCACGGTCAGCCTGCAACGCGGGGCGTCCGGATTGCCCGACCCGCTTGCAGGCGACATGGACCTCGCAGCGACTGCCGGGCTGATCGCCTCGCTCGATATTGTGGTGACGGTGGATACCATGGTGGCGCACCTTGCTGGCGCACTCGGCCGGCCGACGCACCTGTTGTTGAAGGCGGATGCGGACTGGCGTTGGGGCCAGGACAAGCGAACGTGTTGGTACAGTGCTGCTCGGATTTACCGGCAGGGCAGCCCGGGTGATTGGACGGTGCCGCTGGCAAACCTTGCCGCCGCGCTCAAAGGGGCAGGTTGACCGCCTCGACCCGGGCAAAATCGTCACCGAGCACCAGCACCGACCGGCTTGCCGGAGCCACCTCCAACCGGTGCAGCAGATCGAGCGGCATACCGAGTGCGTAGGCCAGCACGGCCTTGATCACGTCCGAGTGGCTGACGGCCACCACCGCCCCGTGCACCGCCCGCACCTGCTCCAAAGTCGCGACCGCACGTGCTTGTACGGCAAGCATCGTCTCTCCGCCCGGCGTAGGCGCTAAGCCTCGTGCCCGGTTCCACGCGCTCCAAGCGGGCAATCCCGCCAACTCGTCGAATGACAGCCTGGTCCAAGCGCCGAAATCCACCTCTTCCAGCCCCGGCGTAACCTGCGGCGACAGTCCGAATGACGCCGCGATTGGGGCTGCCGTTTCGGCAGCCCGCTGCACTGGACTGGTCAGCACGGCTTCAATCCCGATTGCAGCGAAATGCCTTGCCAATGCCGCCGCCTGGCTTTGGCCCAGGTCCGACAAGGCTACGCCCGGCGCCCTGCCAACCAGAACACGGTCTACCAGGCTGTGCGCTCCATGCCGCACCAGGTGGATAGTGCACGCGTTCACGTCTCCGAACGCCTGCCCGCATGGCGATCTTCCAGGTGCTCGGCCAGATTCCTTACCGTGGTTTGCTCCATCAACTCTTCCAACTCGGGGTCACGCTGCACGGCCAAGCCGGCCCGCTCCGACAATTGCTGCACGATCCGCAGCACTTTCGTCACTTCCTGCTCGGTGAGCAGGTTGATCTGAAGATCAAGGTGGGAGCGGCGCTCCGACCGCTCACTTTCTCGATTTTGCTTGATCAGCACGAACGTTGTCAGCACGACGGCCTCGCACGACACCATGGTGCCCAGCAACGTGAAGGGGTAAGGGTCGAACATCATATGCGGCCAAAGACCGCTGTTCAGCAGCAACCAGGTTGCAAACGCCCCGACATGCACGGCGGCAAACGCGACCGAGCCGACCATCTCGCCGACGGTATGGGCAACCCTCGAAACCAAGGAGCGCCCATGGTCTGCCTCCTGCTCCAATTCCAGAATTGTATCGATGTTCCCTGCCACCGTTTCGGGGACACTGAGGGGGATTTCACTCATGGGATGTCAACGCCCACCCAGCAACCGGTTTTCACCCCTGCTTGCGGCGGATCGCGGTCAGCCGCCGCATGGCGGACGCCTGCTCCTCCTCGCCCAGCTCCCGCCATAACCGCAGCAGCGCCAGTTCCTCAGCACCCTGCGCGCTGCCTTCCGCGGCCGCATCTGCCCCGAACATCAGCCAGGATGCCTGCACCCCTACCACCTTTGCCACCCGCCGAGCGTTGGTCAGCCGCATGCCATGCAGGCCAGTCACCCAGGCGTGAACTGTAGGTTGCGATACGTCCAGCTTGCGCGCGAGATCAGCGGCGGTCATCCCGCGTTCCTTCAACATGCGCTTCAGCCGCGTCGCCGGGGTCGCCTTCGCCATTCAGACAGCTCCATCAGGAATAGGTCACCTTTAGTCTTAGGTCTTGCCTATTGCAACTGCTGCCTTCGGCGTAGTAGGCCTCACCTATGCCTCAGTCTTTAAGCTTTCTTTGTGACGTTCCTTGACCTCTTCAGCGGCATCGGCGGCTTTGCTCTCGGCCTCGAACGAGCCGGCATGCGGCCTGTCGCCTTTTGCGAGACAGAGCCGTTCGCCCGCTCCATCCTGCGCCGGCATTGGCCGGCCGTGCCCTGCTTTCCCGACATCAGAACCCTGTCAGTCGAGCAGTTGCGCGCCGATGGCGTGCCGCTGCCCGATCTGGTCTGCGGCGGCTTCCCCTGCCAGGACATCAGTTCAGCCGGGCATGGCGCCGGACTGGATGGCGCGCGCAGCGCCCTGTGGTGGCATATGCTGCGCCTCGTCAAGGAATGCCGACCTGCTTGGGTGTTGGCTGAGAACGTTCCTGCGCTGCGCGTTCGCGGTGCGGACCAGTTGCTCGCGGGATTGGAAGCTGAGAACTACGCCTGCTGGCCGCTCGTGGTGGGTGCTGCCCATGCCGGAGCGCCTCACCGGAGGCAACGCGCCTTCGTTCTGGCCCACGCCGCGGGCACGGGATTGGAGAGCAGGTTGCGCCACGCAACGGAGTCGGCAACGTGCCTGCCCTTTGAGCGACACCGTGGGTGGCCGGCTGAACCCGGATTGGCTCGAGTGGTTGATGGGCTTCCCACCCGGTTGGACCGCCGTGCGCGGGTAACGGCATTGGGCAATGCCGTCGTACCCGGGCTTGCGACCGTGATCGGGCAGGCGATCCTATCGGCTCATGCGGCGGCGGAACGAACCCGGTCCGCAAACGTCTTGCGGAACTTGGACACCTTCGGCGCTACAACGGCACGGCAGTATCCAGCATGAGGGTTACGCTCGTAATATTGGTCGTGCTCCACCTCAGCCGGATAGAAGGATGGCGCTGCAGTCACTTCGGTCACCAACTTGCTGCCATAAAGGTTCGCGCCGGTGATCTCAGCCATGACCTGCTTGGCCGTCTGCTGTTGCGCGTCTGAGTGAGTGAAAATCACTGAGCGATACTGGGTCCCAGCATCGGCGCCCTGACGGTTGAGAGTTGTCGGGTCGTGAATGGTAAAGAACACACGAAGCAGGTCGGCATAGTCGAGTTCTGCCGGATCAAACTGCACCTGGACTACTTCGGCATGTCCGGTTCGTCCAGTGCAGACGGCATCGTAGGTCGGATTGACCAAGGAGCCGCCCATATACCCGGATTTCACGGAAGTGACCCCGCGCAGGTCACGATAAACAGCTTCCAAGCACCAGAAGCAGCCACCGCCCAACGTTGCAGTCTGAGTTGTCATCAAATCACCTCCATCATGGTCACAGAAATGGCTATTGGTCCCAAGAATGTCGAGCCTGAACCGTCATCGCCGTAATTTGCCCGGTATGCCGCGGGGCATGAAGCTTCCCGTCGCTGCGTCGAGCTTACTGCCAGCAGTTTGGCTGCCATTTGGCCGATCCGGCGTCATTAAAACGATATCTGCATCCAAATTTCTCAAAACTCCGTATTAGTTTCATGAAGCCGGATTTTGTGCAATGACTGAGGTGTATTCCATTGCCATCTTGATGGCCGGGTTCCTGACCGCTAATAAGTCTACTGGAATGCCGGATAATTCACATGGCGCGCGAAGCATGAGTGGCGACGATGAGTCGGCCGCATTGCTAGAGCGTTGCGCCCGGGGCGATGCGAAGGGATTTCGGGCGCTCTACGAGCAGAAGTCTCCGCGGCTATATGCCGTGGCACTTCGCATCACTCGAAATCCGGCACTCGCGTCCGATGCCGTCCATGATGCGATGTTGCAGGTTTGGCGCAATGCCGCACGTTACGATGTCGAGCGCGGCAATGCTGATGGGTGGCTGGTCAGCCTTGTTCGGTATCGTGCGCTAGATATCGCTCGCAAGCAGGGCAGGGAGGCCACGGGGATCGAGATCCCGGAGCAGATGGACGAAGATCCAGACGCGCTGACCCGGCTCGTATCCGATGCGGAAGGTGCCACGTTGCGCTCCTGCTTGCTTGAAATTGAGCCTCCGCGCCGCAGGCTGGTCATTCTGGCTTTCATAGATGGGTTGACCCACGTTCAGGTCGCAGCGCGTGTCGGCCAGCCTATTGGAACGGTCAAATCGACGATTCGCCGAACGCTGTTGGCGCTTCGGGCGTGTCTCGAAGGTGGGTCTGCCTCGTCTAGGACCCGGTCATGAGCGAGACCATCGACGATGATCCGATGTTGCTGGCCGCCGAGTACGCATTGGGCACGCTTGACTTGGCGGAAATGCGGGACGCAGAGGCAATGGCCGCCCGTAATCCTGACTTTGCGGCGGAAATCCTCTACTGGCAAAATCGTCTTAGGCCGCTAAACGGGCTTATTTCGCCGGTGCAGCCGCCACCGGCGCTCTGGTCCCGTTTGGCGCTAGCCACTGGTATAGGTTCGGACCGGCGTTCTACACGGCGAGGCCTCGGGGCCTGGCAGGCAGCAACCGGTTTCTCCCTCGCGCTCGCGGCGAGCTTGGCACTATTTGCCTTCCTGCCACGTCCGCCCGCCACCCCCTCGGAGTCACCTCGGTTCGCCGCAGCCTTGGCGCCCCTCAACAGTCCAGCACGGTTCCTTGCGGAGTCCCGGCCAGACGGATCCATCACGATCACCAGCTTTGACACTGCGCCCGCTCCGGTTGGGCGAAGCTATCAGCTCTGGGGATTGCCGCAGGGGGCGACAACGCCGGTTTCTCTCGGCTTGCTACCACCCGGTCAACGCGTCGTGACGCCCCCAGATCGTGCATCTGCACAGGAGCAGCTTCTTGTGTCTGACGAGCCTACCGGCGGATCTCCAACCGGCGCGCCGACTGGGGCCGTGCTGTTCGGCGGCAGGCTGGTTTCGGTCAACCCGGCTGCAACACCCGGTCAGTGACGAACAATACGCCATTGGCCTGCTTCGCGTCGTAGAAGGTAATCGACGCGACATCGCCCTTCATGTCGTGAAGGGCGATGTTGGACGGACCATTGTTGAATAATGTGACGCGTTCGTTGCTCACCGTTTCCAGTTCTGTTGTCCCTTTCCCGGCACGCAGCAAGTAGCGCAACCGGGCCGAGGAAAAGTTACCTGGCAGGATATTCATGGAAAGCAAAGCGACCAGGCCGCTTCTGTTTTCCGGTTGACGAAGAGAGTCCACTAGGCCAGTCGGCAACGCCGCAAAGGCTGCGTCGGTCGGAGCAAATAGAGTGAATGGCCCATGCGCTTGTAAAGCATCAGCCATACCGGCGGTGCGCAACAGGCTTAATAGGACCGTATGGTCCTCAGACTGAGAAAGGTTGTCCACCAAGTTGCGGTCCGACGCCATGGCATGACCGCCAACGATGACTGTTGTGGGCGACACGCCCTTTTGTGCCAATGCTGAACTCGAGCAGGCGCAAGCGATCACCGTAGCGAGCGTGGTAAGCTTCATGGTGCCGGCCTATTCAAGGACGGGTTCGGATGCAATGGTTTCTGTCTCATTCGCTGGAAAGCAACGTACGCAAGCTTCGAGCCAAAGCCGTCATGTCGTCCATGCTGGTGACGGCGTGGTTGCTCCCTGGGTCGCAGTCTGGCCGTTCGAGACCGCCGAACAGCACTGCACCTGGAACAAGGGGGCGTGACGAGCAGAAGGGAACTTGCGGCCATCCCCAACCGGTATTGAGCGCCTGCTGCTCTCGGCTGCATGGGGGAGCGTCTTTCTCGGGCGCTGGATACTGGTGATCGGTTACGGACAGTTCGACAGACAGTTCTGGACGTATGGCGTTTCGTAAGGTGGCTTCAATCTCGGTTATAGCCGCTTCAATGTTTTCAGCCGGATCATATCGCCGACTCACGACCAGGTCGACAAGACCCGGCAAGACTGCACCGGAATGCCCACCATGCAAAGCGTTAACCGTCAAGCGTGGTCGAAGCGGGGCATCTCGTATCTGTTGACGGCAATGGTCGCGATCACGCAGATCTACATTCAACCGCAGCAACGCCTCCAACGCCGGTACTATGGCCTCGATCACGTTGATGGCCACGTCCGACTGTCCTGGGTGTGCAGGGCGCCCGGTCACGCGGACAAGCATGTCGAACCTCCCGAAACAGCCCGGCCAAATTCGCGGCACAGTGCCGCCTTGCAAGCTGATGATCCTGGCCGGTTCTATGCTATCAAGCAAAGATTGATTGTCGCCGACGAACAGCAAGGGGGGTCGAACAGTCACCGAGCGAAGTGCTGCCAACCCGGCAGCAATTGTGGAGTTGCGCGCGACATCGCGGCCGAGCAATTGCCGACGGCAGAGCGCTAACTCTGTTTTGGTGTGAAGTGGGAAAAGCAATATAGGAAGATCTGTTGATCCAGCGGCAAACCAACCTGTTCCGATGGATTGCGTTCGATAGTTTAATCTGGCCAGCAACACTTCCAGTGTCTTCGGCTCCCGGGAGAGTTCAACGAGATCAGTGAGCATGGCTTGCTCATCCTCCGTCGCTCCTTCGAGAACACTGTCCATCAATTGTATGAGTTGCCGATTTGATCCGCGCTTGCCAGTGGAACGCCTTCGGCAAGTACAATTTCAGCCTCGCCAAAATTGACGCAGAAAAGTTCGACGACATCATCATCCACGAAGCGGATAGTTCCTCCATTCACAAGCGTGTAAGCCGCCACAGGTGCGGGGTCCAGGAAGATGGGTTGATTGGGCCCGACACGAAGTAGACGGCGAGGCAGATCCGGTCCAAGCGCCGCTGCCTCGATCGCGACGGACACTCTGGTATAGGCGGCCTTGCCGACCCGTAAAAGCGGAAGCAACGCCGGTCCACGTAGAGCAAGGACTATATCGCCTGCAATCAAATCCTGCACTTCCATCTCCCCTCGTGACGTCAGGATTTGCGTTCCGGAAGCTAGTCCGACCTGCTCGCTGGCAACGTCATTGCGGGCTTGCTCAGATTGCGCTTTCGTATTCAGGCTGGTAGGCCGATACACGCCTGATCCGGTTGCATCCAACTCTAAGCTCTCAGATCCGGGCAAACGCACTTTCAGTGAGATGGCCGCAGGGTGAGCCAGCCCGAGTTGATCGGCCTGACACGCCACCATTGAGTCAGCCAAGCTTTCTGAATCGAAGGTATTTTGTTGCCCGCTACCTGGTTCCTGGATGATCAGTCTCGAGTCAATCTCAGGAAGCGGCGGCTCCACAGGTCCGGCATACCGAGGGAACACCAAAGGCTCGCTCGTTGGCTGCGGTATGGATGAGTTCGGGAACACCGGTGCCAACTCGTGGGGCAGCACTGATGTGATCGGTTTTCGCGAAGTTTGTTGGGATGCTTGACGAACGGTGCCATCTGAGGCGACCTCGTTGGTGACTAGCAGGCGATCCGATGCCCGATAGAAGACCCCGAAAACGGCCGTTTCGATCATAGCTGCTCCCTGCCAAGCGCCTTGATAATCTAATCTGGCAGTTTCTGCACCCATGATGTAAGGGTTGCGACTGCGTGGAAGTCGCAACTTGATCAAGACTTTGGGTTATGACCTGCTCTGCCTTGCCTTGGCACTAAACTTTAGCGCAAGTGTTGCCTGTGAGACGACTGAGGAAATTGACATGTCCGACAATCCCCTTGAGGACGACAGCGGGCGCGAGCAGCGCATCCGTGAGCGAGCTTACGCGTTGTGGGAGGCCGATGGGCGGCCTCACGAAAACGATCTGGAATATTGGGAACGCGCGCGAGAACTGATTGGGATGCAGGACAGCGCTGGTGCGGGCCAACTTCCAGTGCCGAATGAGGACGACCCGAGCATTATCGCCGGTCAGCGTGTAGAGGAAGCTTCGATTCAAGAGAACTTGGGCGAGTTCCCAGACAGGTCAGCCGATCAAGGAGAGCATCCGCAAACTCCAAGCCGAGCTAACCTTTGATTGTCTAG
>CAXTLC010000047.1:15411-37657 GCA_964245075.1 uncultured Acetobacteraceae bacterium | reverse complement strand
CGCGGGTGGCTCAGGCGCGGGTGGCTCAAGCGGGGGTGGCTGGGGCGGGGGCAGCTCGGGCGGCGGCGGGGCTGGCTGAGGCTCGGCGGGTGAGGCGGACGGCGGCTCTGCTTCGGCTTCCGCTGCGGCGTCCGCGGCCGGCGTGGGCGCCGCCTCCAAGGTGATCTCGATCGGCTGGATCGCCGCCGCGTTCATGGATGTCTGGCCAGCCTGAGCGAGCAAGGCCGCCATCAGCATGATGTGCAGCATCAAGGCGGCGGCTAAAGGCCACGGCAGCGCGCCCCGCGTTCCGGACTGGCTCGGCGCCGTTCGCAACCGCAATCTGGTTGACACTATAATGTTCTACTTTACCGTATAACATATCGTAGAGCCGGTCGTGATGATCGGCGAGGGCTTGAGGGTAAAGTATGAGGGTATGGGGTGCTGCCGTGCTAGGCGGCGTGATTGCTGCTGCGGTTGGCACTCCAAGCCGCGCAGCCGACCCGGCGACGGGGACTGCCGCCGGGCCGTCCGTCAGGCTCGGAACCGGGACCGGGGACGACGTGGCCCTGCCGGATTTGGATGTGGTCAGCACCCGGCTGGACCAGGCGCGCAGCCAGCTTCTTCCCAGCCTGGGCGCCACCAACTACCAGTTCAGCCGCCAAGCGATCGAGGCCATTCCGCAGAGCGACAATGCGCTGCTCAACCAAACGCTGTTGCAGGCGCCAGGGGTGGCGCAGGACTCCTTCGGCCAGATCCACGTCCGCGGCGATCATAACGAGGTGCAATACCGCCTCGACGGCGTGCAGTTGCCAGAAGGCTTGTCCGTGTTCGGCCAAACGCTCGAGAACCGGTTCGCCCACTCGCTGTCGCTGATCACCGGGTCGCTGCCGGCCCAGTACGGCTTCAACACCGCCGGCGTGGTGGACATCACGACCAAGTCGGGCCGCACCGACCCGGGCGGGGAGATTTCCATCTACGGCGGCGCCCGGGATTACTTCCAGCCAAGCATCACCTACGGCGGTTCCAGGGGTGCCATCGACTACTTCTACACGGGTGATTTCCTGCACACCCGCGTCGGCATCGAGAACCCGACGGGCAGCTTCAACCCGATCCACGACCTGTCCAACCAGACGCACGGCCTGGCGCACGTGTCCGGCATCATCGACGACACGGCGCGGGTCAGCCTGCTGGCCGGCTACTCCAACGAGTTCTTCGAGCTCCCGAACAACCCGGGGCAGACGCCTTCGCTCGGCCTTTCGGCGAACGGCACCAGCGATTTCGACAGCACCAACCTCACGCAGCATCAGCGCGAGATCACCGATTTCGGCATCCTGTCGCTGCAGAAGCAGTGGGGCGCGCTGGACGTGCAGACCTCCGTCTTCACCCGCTACAGCAGCCTGTACTACACGCCCGACCCGATCGGCGACCTGCTGTTCAACGGCGTGTCGCAGACCGCCGCGCGTTCGCTGATGTCCACGGGCGAGCAGACGGATGCGAGTTGGCGGGTGAACGAGCAGCACACGATCCGCGCCGGCTTCCAAGTCTTCGGCGAGCGCGACGTGTCCAGCACGGACTCCTCCGTCGTGTCCGCGTTGGGCGGCTCGGGCGGCGCCATTGCGGGGGGCGGCATCATCTCCGCCCTGCAGCCGGCCGGCGGCACGACGCCAACCTCCGATACGCCGTTCAGCATCCATGACGGCAACGGCAAGACCGGCACGCTGTTCGGTGTTTACGTGCAGGACGAGTACCGCGTCACCCCGAAGCTTACGGTCAACTACGGCCTGCGCTTCGACCAGGTGAACGAGTACACCAACGAGAGCCAGGTCAGCCCGCGCATCAACGCGGTCTGGCGGCCCTACGAAGGCACCACGGCGCATGCCGGCTACTCGCGGTACTTCACCCCGCCGCCGTTCGAGCTTGTGTCCGGCAACACCGTCGGGCAGTTCGCCGGGACGTCGGCGGCATCCGAAGTCACGCAGGATGACACGGTCAAGGCCGAACGGGACAACTACTTCGACGCCGGCATTGACCAGGTGATCCTGCCTGGCTGGCGTGCCGGGGTGGACGCCTACTACAAGGCTGCCCGCAACTTGATCGACGAGGGGCAGTTCGGCGCCCCGATCATCCTGACGGCGTTCAACTACCGCAAAGGGCAGGCCGACGGCGTCGAGCTAAGCAGCTCCTACGAGCATGGGCCTTTGTCGCTGTATGCGAACTTCGCCTATTCCCGTGCGATCGGGAAGGACATCGTCTCCTCGCAATTCAACTTCAGCGCCGCCGACCTGCAATACATCAGCGGGCGCTGGATCCACCTCGACCATGACCAGCGCTACACCGGGTCGGGGGGCGCCGCCTACACGCTGTTCGCGGGAACGCAATCGCCCGCGCGGCTGTCGGCGGACCTGGTCGTGGGCAGCGGGTTGCGGGCAGATTACACCACGGCGACCCAGGACATACCGAACGGGAAGGCCCTGCCAGGCTACTACACGTTCAACTTGTCGGCGGTGCAGACGATCAAGACCGGCTACGTCGGGCAGACGCAGTTGCGGCTGGACGTGCTCAACCTGCTGGACCGGACCTATGAGATCAGGAACGGCACGGGGGTGGGCGTGGGCGCACCGCAGTTCGGGCTGCGGCGCACCATCCTGGCCGGCATCGCGCAGAAATTCTAGTTTCGCGCGCCGTCGCGCTCGTACAGCATCTCAGTGACCGCGTCGCCCCGCATGGCCAGCGCGCGCCGCACGAACCGATGCACGTCCGGCACCGAATGCGTCACCGTCAACTCGGTCACGCATCCAGCCGGCGGGCGCCGCTTGCGGCGGCTGGCGTAATCGTATCGCTCGACCGGCTGGAACGTTTCCGGCCCCCGCGGCGCCGGGCCGAGGTTGAAGGTGGCGCCGCTGTTGATCGGGCTCAGCGTGATCCTGTCCCGGCAAGCCGCTACCAGCGCCGCGGCATCGAGTTCCAGCACGTCGTGCTCCGCATGGCGGTACTCCTTGCCGCGGAGCAGCTTGTGCAGGCGCTCGGGCGTCAGCCAGAAGTACACCTTGCCGTTCAGCAGCCGGTACCACTCGGGCGGCGTCATGCCGCCTTCCAGGCAACGGCGCAGGGCGGCGTCGCTCATCGGCTTCTGGTCGCGGATCGTGGCAGACCCGTGGCAAGGGTGCCGCAAGGTGACGCCGGCCGGCCGGTGCGCCGCCTCGATCGCGGCGCGCCCGGCAGGGGGCACGCCGAACAGGTCGAGCAGCGCGGCCGTGCTCAGCAGCCCGTGCCGCCGGATGCCCGGCCAACTGCCGCGCTCCGCCATGTGGTAGAGCGTCGGGCAGCAGTGCAGCAGTTCCGCCAGTTCGGCGTCCGTCACGCGGCGGACGCGCCCCGTCGCAGCACCAGGGCCGCCAGGCGCGCCGTCAGGACGGGCGGCAGCAGGCGGCCGCCCAGGGCGCTGAGCGCGTTGGCCCGGCCCGCGACCACGTAGGGCCGGCGGTGGATCATCGCATTCACCCCGACCCGCGCCACGGCCGCGCTCGACATGGCCGTGGCCCGCTGGAACCGGTTCAGCGTCTGGCCCGCCACGCCGAAGAACTCCGTCTTCGTCGTGCCGGGGCAGAGCGTGGTGCATGTCACGCCGCTGCCGCGCAGCTCATGGTTCAGCGCGATCCCGAACGACAGCACCTGCGCCTTGCCCGCCCCGTAAACCGCGTAGCCCGGCGTTGGCTGGAACGCGGCAGTGGAGGCGACTTGCAGGATGCGCCCCCATCCAGCCCGGCGCATCCCGGGCAGGAAAAGATGCGTCAGGTGGGTCAGCGCCACCACGTTCACCTCCAGCGCTCGGCGCAACTGCTCCCACGGCGCGTCCGCAAACGGCCCATACACGCCAAGTCCCGCATTGTTGACCAGGATATCGGCGCTGCCCGCCTCGCTTGCCAGCGCCGTCCGGTCGGCTTCGTCCGCCAGATCCGCCGGCTGCACGGTCACATCCGCGTTTGCGCTCCGGCGCAACTCGTCGGCCAGGCGGTGCAGCGCCTCGGCCCGGCGCGCCACCAGCACGAGCGCGGCGCCTTGGCGGGCCAGCACGCGGGCGACATCCGCGCCGATGCCGCTCGATGCGCCCGTGACCAGGGCGGTGTGCCCGGCGAGCTTGCCTGCCATCGTGATCTCTCCAGATAATCCAGTGTTCGGCACGGCTGCCGAACACCCATTCGCCGGCGCGGCTGTCAAGCGGCTTGCACCATTCTGCCCGACCGGCGATGACATCCGCCCGTTCTCTTGCGCCGGTTACCCACAATGTCCGCCTTGCAGCCGCCCCGTGGCACTCACGACCTCATCGCCGGCGACCAGCGCCGCCATGCCCGAGTCGTGGAAACCGCCCGCAGCACCGCTGCGCTGTACGGCTTCGACGAGTGGGCGACGCCGATCTTCGAGGACACGCGGGTGTTCGCCCGCACCCTGGGCGACACGTCGGACGTGGTCACGAAGGAGATGTACACCTTTGACGACCGTGGCGGCGACAGCGTGACCTTGCGGCCGGAAGGCACCGCCGGCATCTGCCGCGCCCTGGTGACCAACGGGCTGACGCAATCCTTGCCGCAAAGGGTGTTCTACGCCGGGCCGATGTTCCGCTACGAGCGTCCGCAGAAGGGCCGCACCCGCCAGTTCCACCAGATCGGCGCCGAGCTGATCGGCCCCGCCGAGCCGCTGGCGGACGCGGAGGTGATCGCCTGCGGCTGGGATATCCTGGGCCGCCTCGGCATCGCGGCGGACACGGTGCTGGAGGTGAACACGCTGGGGGACCGCGCCAGCCGGGACGCCTACCGCGCCGCGCTGGTGGCCTACTTCTCCGCCCATCGCGACGCTCTCTCGGCCGAGAGCCAGGAGCGGCTGGAGCGCAACCCGATGCGGATACTGGACAGCAAGGAGGCCGCAGACCGGGCGGTGGTCGCCGACGCTCCGACCATCGCGCCTTTCCTCACCCCCGACGCGGCCGGGTTCTACGCCGCCCTGCTCGGCCATCTCGGCCGCTTCGCCCTGCCGTTCCGGGAGAACCCGCGCATCGTCCGCGGCCTGGACTATTACAACCACACCGCGTTCGAGTTCGTGACCGGCCGGCTTGGCGCCCAGGGCACCGTGATGGCGGGCGGGCGCTACGACGGGCTGGTGGAGCAGATGGGTGGCCCGCCCACCCCCGCCGTCGGCTGGGCCGCCGGGATCGAGCGGATCTCCATGCTGCTGCCCGAAGCGCCGGCCGCCCCCGCCACCGTCGCCGTGATCCCGGTGGGGGAAGGCGCCGAGGACGCCGCGTCCGGCGTCCTGCAAGCGTTGCGCCGGGCGGGGGTGCGGGCGGAGATGGCCTATCGCGGCAACCTCAAGCGGCGCATGGAGCGCGCCAACCGCATCGGCGCGCGGGCCGCGGTGATCCTTGGCGCGGAGGAAGCGGCGCGCGGCGTGGCGCAGCTCAAGCACCTGGACACCGGGGTGCAGGAAGAGGTGGCCATCGACAGCCTCCCGGCCCGGTTGCTGCCGTGACCCCGCTCGACATCAAGCTGGACCGCGTGGTGGACCGCGCGGAGGAGCTGCGCTCCCAGCTCACCGCCGGGCTGTCGGGCGACGCCTTCGCCCGGGCCTCCCGCGAGTTGTCCGGACTTGAGCCGGTGGTCGCCCGCATCGGCGACTTGCGCACCGCCGAGCGCGCGGCCCGCGAGGCGGAGGCGCTGCTCGCCGACCCGGAGATGAAGGACCTGGCGGAGGCCGAACTGGGCACCCTGCGGCACAGCCTGCCCGGGCTGCAACACGAGATCCGCCTGGCCCTGCTGCCGCGGGACGAGGCGGACGAGCGCAGCGCCATCCTGGAGATCCGCCCGGCCGCCGGCGGCGACGAGGCGGGACTGTTCGCCGCCGAGCTGTTCGGCGCCTACCAGCGCTACGCCGTGGCCAAGGGCTGGCGGTTCGAGGTGCTGGATTATGCCGACACCGAGCTGGGTGGGCTGAAGGAGGGTGTAGCCGAGATCAGCGGCCGAAGCGTGTTCGCCCGGCTGAAGTACGAATCCGGCGTCCACCGGGTGCAGCGCGTGCCCGCGACGGAGAGCCAGGGCCGCATCCACACCTCCACCGTGACGGTGGCGGTGCTGCCGGAAGCGGAGGAGGTGGATCTGCAGGTGAACGAGGCAGACCTCCGCATCGACACCTACCGCGCGTCCGGCGCGGGCGGGCAACACATCAACAAGACGGACAGCGCCGTCCGCATCACCCACATCCCGACCGGCGTGGTGGTGGCGATGCAGGAGGAGCGGTCGCAGCACAAGAATCGCGCCAAGGCCATGAAAGTGCTGCGCTCCCGCCTGTACGACCAGCAGCGCTCCAGCCTGGACGCGGCGCGGGGGGCGGACCGCAAGGCGCAGGTGGGAACGGGGGACAGGTCCGAGCGCATCCGCACCTACAACTTCCCGCAGGGCCGGGTTTCCGACCACCGCATCAACCTGACCCTGCACAAGATCGACCGCGTCATGTCCGGCGAACTGGACGAGATCGTGGACGCGCTGACTGCGGAGGACCAGGCCGCCCGGCTCGCGGCCGACGAGTGACGCTGGCCGAGCGGCTTACCGCCGCCGCCGCCATCCTGGACGCGGCCGGCGTGGAAGCGCCGCGGCGGGAAGCGCGGCTGTTGCTTGCCCACGCGGCCGGGCTGGACGGCGCGGGCCTGCTGCGGGACCTGCACACGGATGCGCCGGCGCCGGGGTTCGAGCGGATGGTGGAGCGCCGTGCGGCGCGGGAGCCGCTGGCCTTCATCACGGGCCACCAGCCATTCTGGACGTTGGACCTGCTGGTGACCCCGGACACGCTCATCCCCCGCGCCGACTCGGAAGCGCTGATCGAGGCCGCGCTGGCCGCGTTCCCCACCCGCTCGGCGCGCCGGGTGCTGGACCTGGGCACGGGGACCGGCTGCCTGTTGCTGGCGGCCTTGAGCGAGTTTCCCGCGGCGTTCGGCGTGGGGGTCGACCGCGTTCCGGGGGCGGCGGCGCTGGCGCGGCGTAACGCGGGGCGGACTGGCCTGGCTGGCCGGTCCGCCTTCCTGTGCGGGGATTGGTCGGCGGCGATCGGCGGGCGATTCGACCTCGTGCTCGCCAATCCGCCCTATGTCGAGGCCGCCGCCATCGCCGGCCTGATGCCGGAGGTGGCGTCCTTCGAGCCGGGTTCGGCACTGGACGGCGGCGCGGACGGACTTGCCGCCTACCGGGCCATCACCGCTGCGTTGCCGGGCTTGCTGGAAGGGGAGGGCGTTGCCATCCTGGAGGTAGGGGCTGGCCAGCGTGCCGCCGTGGCAAAGCTGGCACGGGCGGCAGGACTGAGGCCCGGTGCGGCGCGGCTGGATCTTTCAGGGGTCGAGCGGGCCTTGACCATCCGGCCGTCCGGCGAGAAATAGGTTGGCGATCCGCCGCGGGACCGGTAGGGTATCTCCGTCGTGGATGCACCCGATTTGCCTTGGAGGCATTGGGGATGGGTAGGCGCCAAGCCAACCATCAATCCGAGTGGCACTGGCCAATGGTCGGGCCGATATCGAAACTGGAAGAGCACCAGACCGAATGAACATAAAACGCATGCGTGGCCGTAACAACCGCGGTGGCGGTAGTGGTGGCGGCGGACCGCCCCGGCATCAGAGCGGCAACGTTCCCCTCAACCGCAACCATGTGTTCGACAGCAACGGCCCCGATCTGCGCGTCCGCGGCACTGCCCAGCAACTGTTCGAAAAATATTTGCAGCTTGGCCGCGACGCGACCAGCAGCGGCGACCGGGTGATGGCGGAGGGTTACTTCCAGCACGCTGAACACTACTTCCGCATCATCAATGCCATCAACCAGGCGCAGCAGCAGAGCCCGCAGAATGGCCAAGTCAACGGCCACGCGGCACAGTCGTCTCCGCCGCAGCATAACGGCCCTCGCCGGGATGAGGCCGAGGAGGAGGATGAGGGCGACGACCAGCCGGATCTGGAGCGGGAATTGCGCGGCGAACAGGCCGACCCGCGTGAGATCCCGATCACGACGGCGCAGCCCGATAGCTGACGGTCCATAGCTGACGCCCACAGCCGATGGCGGTGTCGGTCGCCCTAGTGCGCCCGGGCTCCCAACGCCCGCCGCAATTCCGGGTCGCCGACCAGCCCAAGGCGCAGGAACAAGTCGATCAGCACCAGGTTGACGTTGAACTTGAACGCATCCGTGTCGCGTACTGCGTCCAGCACGCGCCGGATCGGCCATAGCTCGAACGCGATCACCTCGCCATCGACGGGGCTCGGTTCGAACGAAGCGGGCAGCACGAGATCGTAGCAATGCAGCCGGTCGCGGCGCAGGCCCTCCGGGCGCTCGGCGGCGTAGGTGATCACGCTGCGACGAAGTGCGCTGCGAGCGAGCCCCTCAGGCATCCCCGCTTCCTCGCCGGCTTCCTTCACCAACGTTTCCGCCGGGGTCAGGCCGGCGGAAACACCGCCGGCGACGATGTGGTCCAGCTTGCCAGGATCAAGCTTCTTGTCCATCGCGCGCCGGCCGACCCACAGGTGCAGCCCGTCCGGGCGCTCCACTAGGCCATTGAGGTGAACGCCGGCCGCCTCGATGCCCAGCACCGGCAACACGCCCCGGTCCACCGTGCCCAGCACTGCCCCTTCCGCCGTGGCGCGCACATCGAACGCCTCGCCGCGCCATGTTCCATACCCAGCCTCGGTCAGGCGCTGGCCCAAGGACGGAAGGCCATCTGGGTCGACCGCCGTCTCGAACCTCGCCGCAACGTCTGGCATCACGGAGCCGACCACCTGCCCAGCGACGCGGAAGGGCAAGCGCTCCCCTGGTAGCCGGGCGTTGTTGCAGGCCAGCACGTGGCGCATCAGTTGAAGGCAGGGCATGAGCGTCGGTGTAACCCGCAAGAACGCGACGGTCACGCGGCCCGAGCCTTTTCAGCCGGGCCGTGTGGCGCCACATGGGCGAAATGGCTCGCCGCATCCTTGATCTGCCGGTCCCCTCGCGGTCCACCCTTTTCACCGTCCGTTCGTTGCTCCCGTACCTGTGGCCGCGGGGCGACCGGTCGTCGCACGTCCGCGTGCTGGCCGCGGCGGCTTGCCTGGTGCTGGCCAAGATCGCGACCGTTTACATCCCGTTGATCTACAGCCGGGCCGTGGACACGCTGTCCCCGGCGCACCATCCGGCGACGGTGCCGATGGCGTTGATCCTGGGATATGGCCTGGTCCGCGTCGCCTCCGCCGGGTTCGGGGAGTTGCGGGACGCGATCTTCGCCGCCGTGCAGCAGCGCACCACGCGCCGGGTGGCGCTGGACACGTTCCGCCACATGCATGGCCTTTCCCTGCGTTTCCACCTGGACCGGCAAACTGGCGGCGTTTCGCGCGCGATCGAGCGGGGCGTGGCCGGCATTCAGCAGGTGCTGCGCTTGGCGGTGTTCAACCTGCTGCCGACCTTGTTCGAGGTGCTGCTGGTTACCGGCACCATCTGGTACCTGTTCGACTGGCGCTACGCCGCGGTCACCTTCGGGGCGGTGGCGAGCTACATCGGGTTCACCGTCGCGTTCACTTCCTGGAGGGTGAAGTACCGCCGGCAGATGAACGAGGTGGACAGCGAGGCGAACACCAAGGCGCTGGACAGCCTGCTGAACTATGAAACGGTCAAGTATTTTGGCAACGAGGCCCACGAGGCCGCCCGTTACGACAACGCGCTTGCCCGCTACGAGACGGCTGCGGTCCGCACCCAGGTCACGCTCAACATGCTCAACATCGGCCAGGCGGCCATCATCGCCGGCGGGTTGGCGCTGATCATGCTGATGGCGGCGCAGGGCGTGGTGTCCGGCAACATGACGGTTGGCAAGTTCGTGCTGGTCAACACTTACCTGATGCAGCTCTACCAGCCGCTCAACTTCCTCGGCTTCGTTTACGCTTCCATCAAGCAGGGCGTGGTGGACATGGAGCAGATGTTTCGACTGCTTTCCGTGGACCAGGAGGTGGCGGACGTGCCCGATGCCCATACGCTCGCGGGTGCGGCGGGCGCGGTCGCATTCGAGAACGTGCGGTTCGGATACCGGCCAGACCGGGAAATCTTGCATGGGGTGAGCTTCGCCGCGGCGCCAGGCGCAAAGCTGGCCATCGTGGGACCGACCGGCGCCGGCAAGAGCACGATCAGCCGGCTGCTGTTCCGCTTCTATGACGCGACGTCGGGCCGGGTGCTGATCGACGGCCAGGATGTGCGGGAGATGACGCAGGCCAGCGTGCGCGCGGCCATCGGCGTCGTGCCGCAGGACACGGTGCTGTTCAACGACACCATCCGCTACAACATCGCCTATGGCCGCGTTGGCGCGACGCAGGCGGAGGTCGAGCACGCGGCACGCCAGGCGCAGGTGCATGAGTTCGTGTTGCGGCTGCCGGATGGATACGACACGGTGGTGGGCGAGCGGGGGCTGAAGCTCTCGGGCGGTGAGAAGCAGCGCGTGGCGATCGCCCGCACCATCCTGAAGAATCCACGCATCCTGATCCTGGACGAGGCCACCAGCGCGCTGGACACCCGCACGGAGGTGGAGATCGGCACGGCCCTGCGCAACGCATCCGCCAACCGGACCACGGTGGTGATCGCGCATCGCTTGTCCACCGTGGTGGACGCGGACGAGATCATCGTGCTGGTGGACGGGTGCGTGGCGGAGCGGGGCACCCACGCCGGGCTGCTGGCCGCGAGCGGCGCGTATGCCGACATGTGGCGCTTGCAGGAAGCGGAGGCGGAGTTGGAACCGTTGCTCCATGCGGTCGCGGACGCGGCTTGATTGCGGCGCCCGTTACATCATCTGTCCCGCAGCCATCTTTGGCCGGCAAGGAGAGCACCGATGACCATGGCACAAGATGACGGCGCACCGGCCGACCTCAACCACGCCGGCGCGGTAGTGGACAAGGCGATCGAGTACATGGTTGGCCAGAACATCAGCTCCATCGCCATCGCCTCGGCCCTGCTGGGCGGCTCGCTGGGTCTGCTGACGCGCACGCTGTCGGACGATGCGGTGGTGCAGATCCTGTCCAACGCCATCGGCAGCGTTCGCGGCGGGGAGTTGCGCGGGATGTCGGAGGAGATGGCGCGGAACTAGCATCACACCCTTTGCCTCTGGAAGGAGAGGGTACGGCGCGTGCCGGCAGCAAAACGTGCTTCTCGCTGACCCCAGGTTGACGCGATAGGGATGCTTCGCCATAACCCCGCACCTACCGCGCAAGCCTCGAGGATACCCAAACGATGTCGCGCCGTTGCGCAATTTCCGGCAAGGGCGTGCTGACCGGCAACAACGTCAGCCACGCCAACAACAAGAGCCGCCGCCGTTTCCTGCCCAACTTGCAGGAGCAATCCCTGTTGTCGGACGTGCTGGGCGGTGCGATCCGTGTGCGCTTGACCACTCATGCCTTGCGGACGATCGAGCACAACGGCGGGCTGGACGCGTTCCTGCTCGGCACTCCGAACCGCAACCTGCCTGCGGAAGCGCAGGTGCTGAAGCGCCGGATCGTTCGCGCGCAGGCCAAGAAAGCCGCAGCCTGACGGGCTGACCCGGACGGAACAACCGTTCCGTCCGGCGCGTTGCCGCTCCGGAAGCAGGGGGGACCGCGATGCAGCTCCAAGGCAAAATCGTACTTGTGACAGGCGCCGACTCAGGCATTGGCCAAGCGACCGCCGAGTTGTTCGCGCAACAAGGCGCCGACGTCGCGATCAGCTACCACACGGATGCGGACGGCATCGCGGAAACCAAGCGTCTTGTCGAGGCGGCTGGGCGGCGCGTCCACGTATCGCAATCCGATGTTGGCGATCCGGCTTCCGTCAAATCCATGTTTGCAGCCGTGGTGGACGCGCTCGGCACTCCGGACCTGCTGGTGGCCAACGCCGGCGTGGGCATGGGCGGCATGCCGGTGGCCGAGATGGACGATGCGGAGCTGGATCTGGTTCTGCAAACTGATCTGAAAGGTCCGCTCTACTGCGCCCGCGAGTTCGTGAGATTGCGCAAGGCGGCTGGCGGCAAGGGCCGCATCGTATTCATCGGCTCAGTGGCCGGGCACCTGCCCACGCCGGGCAGCGCGCCGTATGGCATGGCGAAGGCTGGGGTGAATTCGCTGGTCCGCAGCCTGTCTGTCGAGGTCGCGCCCGATAGGATCAACGTCAACGCCGTGGCTCCTGGCCTGATCGGCACGCCGATGACGCAGAAGCGTCTCGACGACCCGGCAGCGCGCGAGAAGAGCATGGCAGCGATCCCTTGGGGACGTCCCGGCGAGGCCAAGGAGATTGCCGGCTTGACCCTATTCCTAGCCTCGGACGCCGCGGACTACGTCACCGGGCAGACCTGGGTGATGGACGGCGGGCTGACCATGCATTGGGGCGGGGCGTAGCGTCCGTCACCGGATCCGCAACACGAAGTGCATCGTCGCCCGCAGGGTCGTCGTCTGCTCCGCCATGTCCGGCGTGAATGGCGGCACCGTGCCGCCGCGAAACAAATCCACGAACGCGCCATCCAGGAACGGCGAGCGGGAACTGTTGGCCATCTGCACCGACAGCACGCGGCCGGAACGGTCGATCTGCACCATCAGCGTCACGTCGCCCTGTTGCAGGCTCTGCACCGCTCCTTCCGGATAGTATTTGCGGGCATCCACCCAGCGCCGCAGTTCGCCCATCCAGTCCCCGCTCGGCCGCGCGCCGCTGACATAGCCTAGGGACGAGTCGTCGCGGCTCCCTCCGCCTGGCACTGAAAGGTCGAGCCCATGCGAGGTCCGGCCTGGCGACCGGCCTTGCGGCCCGGCATTGAGAGACCAGTCTTGCGGCGCTGGAAACGCAGACGGGTTGCGTGGCACCTGCCGGGCGACCCGCGGCGGAGCGGAAGGCGAAAGCGGCGAGGGCGGCAGCGGCTCAGGCGGCTGCGGCGGCACGAAGGGCGGCAGCGGCTGCATTTCCATACCCTCGTCTTCACCCAAGGAAACGGTGGGCGGCGTGCGTGGCGGCGTAGGCGTCGGCTGCGGAGGGGGCGGTTGCGGCTGTGGCGGCGCAGGATCAGGCGGGGGCGTCAGGGATGCTTGCTGGGTAAGCTGGGGCGGCGCAGGCGTGTCCGGAACGGGCGGCTCTGACGCCGGTTGCGGCGGGGTCGGCTGCGGCGGCACCACTGGCGTGGGCGGCGGCGGAGTGCTGGCGCTGGTGGCGTCAGGCTGCGGCTGCGTTACCGGAGCGGCCGAGTTGCCTTGCGCCGCTGATGGCGCCGGACTTGGCGTCGCCGATTGCGTGGATTCCTGCGTGCTGGCGGGCGGCCCCTCGAACTCCATCGCGACCTGCTCGGCCTCTGGCGGCGGCGCGGTGGCCGGTTGCGGCCGGAAAAACCAGATCGACAGCAGCGCGAGCAGGTGCAACGCCAGCGAGCCGATCACCATTGCCCGCAGCAAACGCCGCCGCCGCGAGAGCCGCCGCGGCGGCGTCAGCGATTCGGAGCGGTCCGGAAGCGGGGGTGGCGGCGCATGCACACGCGAGACGCTAGGCGACGAGTGAGGCCCGCTTCACGCCCGACCGGGTCCAGGCGCTGGCCATGTCCTCGTCGAACAGTTCGGCGAGCTTCTTCATCACGGTGCCGCCCAGTTCTTCCGCGTCCACGATGGTGACGGCGCGGCGATAATAGCGGGTGACGTCGTGGCCGATGCCGATGGCGATCAGCTCCACGAAGTCCCGGCTCTCGATTTCGCGGATCACCTCGCGCAAGTGACGCTCGAGATAGTTGCCAGGGTTGACCGAGAGCGTGCTGTCGTCCACCGGCGCGCCGTCGCTGATCACCATCAGGATGCGGCGCCGCTCCGGCCGGGAGGTCAGCCGGCGGTAGGCCCAGAGCAGCGCCTCGCCGTCGATGTTCTCCTTCAACAGTCCCTCGCGCAGCATCAGGCCCAGATTTTTGCGCGCCCGGCGCCAGGGTGCGTCCGCCGGCTTATAGACGATGTGCCGCAGGTCGTTCAGCCGGCCGGGGTTGCGCGGCTTGCCGTCGGCGACCCAGCGCTCGCGGGACTGGCCGCCCTTCCAGGCGCGGGTGGTGAAGCCCAGGATCTCCACCTTGACGGAGCAGCGCTCCAAGGTGCGGGCCAGGATGTCGCCGCACATCGCCGCCACTGTGATCGGACGGCCGCGCATGGAGCCGCTGTTGTCGATCAGCAGGGTGACGACGGTGTCGCGGAACTCCGTTTCCCGCTCCCGCTTGTAGGACAGCGACAGCATCGGGTTCACCACGATGCGGGCGAGGCGCCCGGCGTCGAGCATTCCTTCTTCCAAGTCGAACTCCCAGGCCCGGGTCTGCTGCGCCATCAGCCGGCGCTGCAACCGGTTGGCAAGCTTGCTGACCACACCCTGCAAGTGCTGCAACTGCTGGTCGAGCTGCTGGCGCAGCCGGGTCAACTCGTCTGGATCGCAGAGGTCGTCAGCGTGCACCTCCTCGTCATTGGCGCGGCTGAACGCGCGATAGCTGGCGCTGTCATCGGTGGCCGGGCGCTCCCGCCGCTGCTGCGGACCGCCGGGCTTCTCGTCGCCCTCGGCCGTGGCGGCTTCCTCCTCCTCGGCCTGCTCGCCTTCGTCGTCGGCGGCTTCTCCCTGCATCTGCTCGGGCTGCTGGCCGAGCGTGTTGTCTTCTTCCGACTGGCTCTCGCCCTGGCTGTCCTGGCTGTTGTCCTGGGTGCCGGCTTGCTCGCCGCCTTCCTCGCCTTCCTCCTCGGATTCGTCCGGTTCGGCCTCGATCTCCGCTTCGGCGAGATTCAGCGCGGCAAGCAGCTTGCGGGCGGCACGGGTGAACTCGGCCTGATTGGCCTGCGCGTCGGCTAGCGCCGCCAGGGCAGCTTCCGCATCGGGGCCCAGCGTGTCGCGCCAGGTGGCCAAGATCCTTGAAGCGGCGTCCGGCGACGCCTGGCCGCTCATCCGCTCGCGCGCCAGCAAGGAAAGTGCGGCGGGCAGCGGGAGCTGGTCGCGCCGGGTCATCCGGTCGTAACCTTCTTGCTCGCATTCCTCGGCGAGCCTGGCGCGCAGGTTGGCATGGGCGCCGGCCATGTGCTGGGCGCCGACTGTCTCTACCCGGGCCTGCTCAAGCGCGTCATAGACGTCCTTCGCTTCCCGCGGCCCGGGTGAGCGGGCGGCGTGCACTGCCTCGTCGTGGTGGCGCAGGCGCAGGGCCACGCTGTCGGCGGCGCCACGCAGCTTCGCCATCTCGGCGGCCGGCAGGGCGCGCGTCGGCAGCGGCAGGCGGGCGCGGCGACCCGCCACGCCGGAAGGGCCGGGCTGGAACGCCACCTGCACGTCCGCTGCCTGCGCCATTGCCCGCAGGGCGCCAGCGGTGGCGCGCTTGAACTCTTCGGTCCGTCCGTTGTCCTTGCTACCGCTCACCCTTACAGGACCTTGCGTGTCGGCACCCCCGTCGGGATGTCCTCGTTGAAGCAGCGCTGGTAGTACTCGGCCACTGTGGACCGTTCCGCCTCGTCGCACTTGTTAAGAAAGGTGACGCGGAACGCAAAGCCCAGATCACCGAAGATATGCGCGTTCTCCGCCCAGGTGATCACGGTGCGCGGCGACATGACGGTGGAAATATCGCCGTTGACGAACCCGGCGCGCGTGAGGTCGGCCAGCGCCACCATCGCTTCGATCCGCTTGCGCGCGGGCCCATCTTTGGGGTCGGCGCCCATCTTGGCCATCACGATCTGCGTTTCCTGCTGGTGCGGCAGGTAGTTCAGCGTGGCGACGATGTTCCAACGGTCCATCTGGCCCTGGTTGATCTGCTGCGTGCCATGGTACAGCCCGGTCGTGTCACCCAGGCCGACCGTGTTGGCCGTGGAGAACAGCCGGAAGGAGGGATGCGGGCGGAT
Source organism: uncultured Acetobacteraceae bacterium (assembly GCA_964245075.1). Taxonomy (GTDB): domain Bacteria; phylum Pseudomonadota; class Alphaproteobacteria; order Acetobacterales; family Acetobacteraceae; genus LMUY01. The sequence goes on along the minus strand of CAXTLC010000047.1, from coordinate 21,804 downwards.
CACCTTGTTCTGGTCCAGCAGGGTCAGCCGGCCCTCGACTTCCAGCACGCGCTGGATCACGAACATGACGTCCGGCCGCCCGGCGTCATACTCGTCGAACACCAGGGCGCAGGCGTGTTGCAGCGCCCACGGCAGGATGCCCTCTTTGAATTCGGTGATCTGCTTGCCGTCGCGCACGACGATGGCATCCTTGCCGATCAGGTCGATGCGGCTGATGTGGCTGTCGAGGTTGATGCGGATGCACGGCCAATTCAGCCGCGCCGCCACCTGCTCGATATGGGTGGATTTGCCGGTGCCGTGATAGCCCTGGATCATCACCCGGCGGTTGTGGGCGAACCCGGCCAGGATGGCCACCGTGGTTTCCCGGTCGAAGCGGTAGGTGGTGTCGATCTCCGGCACGTGCTCGGTCCGCACGCTGAAGGCTGGCACGTCCATGTCCACATCGATGCCGAATAACTCGCGCGCGTTGACATGCACGTCCGGCCCATCGATGGCGGAGGTCGGGGCTGGACGGGTGTCCGCGAGGGCGGCGACGTTGGTCATCAGCGGTGGTTATCCCTGGGCAGGTCTTGCTTGAAGATTTAGCGAGAGCGCCGGTGTGCGGCTACCCCGCGGCGGTGAAATGCGGCTCGGTGGTCAAATGGCTGCGAACGGCGGCGTAGGCGATGTTGATGGTCTTCAGCCGCTCCTCCGCGGCCCGGTCGCCCCCATTGGCGTCGGGATGGTGCCGCTTCGCCAATTCCTTGTAACGCGACTTCACCGTGTCGAGCGACACAGGCCAGTCAAGTCCCAGTGTGGTCAACGGCTCCCGCAACTCGCTCGGCGCCGATGGAGCGGCCTGTTCGGTGCGGCGACGCCCGCCGGCGAGCGCTTCCAGCGGGTCCCGCAGCGCGTCCTCGTTGAGGAAGCGTGCTCCCAAGCGGCCGAGCGGCCAGGTCGGGCGCTGCCATTGAGTGTCGGCGCGGACCTGCGCCTCGATTTGACCCGGGCTCATGCCTTTGTAGAAGTCCCAGGCTGCATTGTAGGCGCGGACGTGCTCCAAGCAGAACCACCAATAAGCGTTGAGCGTGCTGCGCGACTTGGGGGCGCGGTACTCGCCCGGCTGAGGGCAGCCAGGACAGTCACAGGGACGGCCGGGCGCGTCCGGATCGGGCGCGTAGGCCCGTGGTCGCGGGGTGCGTCGGGTCATTGAGCCTTATGTGCGCCGGGGCGGGATCGGGGCAAGTCCTGGCAGCGCTTCTATGGGCTTCCCCTCGCTGGGTTGCCCTGGAGATGGCCTTGGACGTTGCGTGCAGGCATTGCGCTGCGGGGGGAGGTGGCCCGATAACCACATCCATGCTGACCCGACGCGAGCGGCTGCGTGCCGTACTGACCGCTGCTTTTGCCCCGACGTCGCTGGACGTGGTGGACGACAGCGCCCGCCACGCCGGGCATGCCGGGGCATCGGACGCTGGGGAAACCCACTACACCATCCACATGGTTTCGGCCGCTTTCGCCGGCCAAAGCCGCTTGAGCCGGTCGCGTGCGGTGCATCAGGTGTTGGACCGGGAATTCAGGGATGGGCTGCACGCCTTGTCTCTGGTGCTTCGCTCGCCCGCTGAAAACTGATCGTTTGCGCGCGAGCTGTCTAAATTTTTAACCTTATTGAGCGAAATAGAATTGATTTCGTTTGGAGAAAGTTTTAACAACGGTTAAGTTCGGGTAATTCCAATTATTGAGACGGTTGGGTCGATGCAAAGTCGTTTGGTCAATCGGAACATCATCGCGGCTCGCGGCCGGTCGTCCATGCGGCTGGAACCCGAGATCTGGGACGCCTTGCAGGAGATCTGCCGGCGGGAAGGCGTGGCCCTTGGTGATCTAGTAAAGCGTGTTGAGGGAGACGGTCCCGAGGGTGGTCGCACCAGCGCGATCCGGGTGTTCGCGTTCCAGTATTTTCGCGTGGCCGCCACGGATGAAGGCCACCAGGCCGCTGGGCACGGCAAGCGGGACTGATCCGTCCGCTATCCGCTATGCTTGCGGGTGGCCGGTGCCATATCGGGGCCATTGAGTACGGCACCGTCTAGAGGAACCGGCAATGGGTGGGATGATTGACGGCGTCTGGCGGCGCGACGGGGAAGCGGTTCCCACCGCAAGCGGTGGCTTTGCCCGCCCGGAAACATCATTTCGCGACCACGTCGCACTTGGCGGCCGTTTCCCGCCAGAAGCTGGGCGATACCATCTCTACGTCTCGCTCGCCTGCCCCTGGGCCCACCGCACCCTGATTTTTCGCTGCTTGAAGCGCCTTGAAGGCCAGATCAGCCTTTCCGTGACGCACTGGCTGATGGGCGAGGAGGGCTGGACGTTCGACGAAGGCGATGGCGTGATACCTGATCCATCCGGGGCGCCCGCCTTGCACGAAGTTTATGCCCGGGCGGATCGGCATTACACTGGCCGGGTGACTGTCCCCGTGCTGTGGGATAAGCAGAACGGCACGATCGTCAGCAATGAGTCGGCGGAAATCGTCCGCATGCTCAACAGCGCATTCGACGGCTGCGGCGCTGCAACCGGGGACTACTATCCGAAGGCGTTGCGCCCCGAGATCAATGCCTTGAACGAGCGAATCTACGTGACCGTGAACAATGGGGTTTACCGGGCTGGCTTCGCCAAAACCCAAGCAGCCTACGATGACGCGGTTTCGGCCTTGTTCAACACGCTCGACTGGTTGGAGGACCGTTTATCCGGCCAGCCTTTTCTTTGCGGCGCACAGGTCACCGAGGCCGATTGGCGGTTGTTCACCACGCTGGTGCGCTTTGACGCCGTTTATTACGGCCACTTCAAGTGCAACCTCCGCCGACTGGCGGACTATCCCGCATTGTGGGAGTACACGCGCACGCTGTGCCGCGTGCCTGGGATAGCCGAGACAGTGAACCTCACGCACATCAAGCGGCACTATTACCTCAGCCATCCCTGGTTGGACCCGACTGGTATCGTGCCTGCCGGCCCGGCGCTCCCCTTCGCCACGCCCGGCACGGAAAGGCGGGGATGAGCCAAGGCATGGTCAGCCCGCGACCGCTCGCGTTCCACTTGGCGGACGCTCCTGCGCTGTCGGAACCGGCGAGGCCTGACGGCCGCCACGAGGCTTGAAGCGAAGCGCCGGCGCCTCGACCAGGTGCCAGGAGAAGAACGCGGCGGCGAGCGAGCCGAGCGTGCAGCGGACGATGCCCCAAGCCGGCCCGTGGTCGAGCACGATCTGCTGCATGGGGAACGCGTAAAGGTACATACCGTACGAAAGGTCACCGAAGCGCGCGGCGCGGCGCAGCACCGGCGTGGAATGCAGCCCCAGCGCGATGACAACGTAGGCCAGCGTCAGCCATTCGAACGGCACGCTGCCGATGCCGAGCAGGGACGGAAGGTAGAAGTTCGACGCAGTGCAGACTACGGCGAGGTCCAGCCGGAACAGCTCAGGCATTCGGAGCTGCAACAGCCGCAGCGCCGCGCCGGCCATGAAGAATGGCGCCTGCACCAGGACGTATTTGGGATCCGCGGAATAGATCAGTCCGGGATTGCTGTCAGGGTGGTCGAATATCCATAACCCGGCAAAGCCGCATGCTGCCATGGCGGCGAGCAGCACCGGCAACCGTCCCCAGCGCGGCGCCAGCCACACCAGCGGCAGCGAGAGGTAGCACAGCACCTCGGGGAACAGGCTCCACAACGAGCCGTTCACCGCTCCGCCGAGCCGGCGCCCGGTGAACACGCCGGGCAGGTAGAGTTTGAGGTAAAGCGCGTCATTGAGGAAGAACTGCCATGTCCCGTGATGGGTCAGGTAGCGGTGCAGCGGAAAAGCGGTGGACAGCGGCCCCACCACCAGCGCGCACACCGCGACGCAGACGAGGAGTGCGGGAAAGATGCGCAGCGCCCGCTTCACCAGGAACTGGTCCAGCCGCGGCGTCCGCAGCCAACTGTCGCAGACGAGGTAGCCGCTGATGGAGAAGAACACGTCCAGCCCGGTGCGGGAGATCGGGAAATTCCACAGCAGCGTGGGCACGGTCCCCTTCAGTTCCTGCCCATGGCCGAGGATCACCATCAGGGCCGCAAGGAGCCGCAGCGCGTCGAAGTTGTTGGGCTTGGCGGCCCGGGTCACCACGGCGGTCCCCGCGGTCAAGCCTGTTCCGCCCGTTGACACCTGGTCCGCTCCCACCCTAGGCCTTCGCCGCGCACAGAGCGGAAGCGGGGCCATTTGTTGAATCCGCCTTTGACCACGTCGCCGGTGCCGGCACTCTCCGCCTGGCAACATACCTCGCGCTGGGCTGTAGCGCGGAAGATTGGCGGCGGGCAAACAACTTTCCTCGTTGTGCTGAGCTTGCTGCTGGCTGTGCGTTTCATGCAACTGCATGCTGCCCATCCGCTCGGCCCAGACTCGATCCTTCCGGCGTCGGCGTGGTTCGGCTGGGCGGACCAGGCGGCTTATTTCCTCGCGGCGCACGGCTGGGCGACGGGTGACCTGTCCCCGGCGCTGCACCTCTACCCGGCGGGCTACGCGCTGCTGGCGGCGCCGTTCGTCCGCTTCATGCCGGGCGAGCCGTTCTACCTGCCCAACCTGCTGTGCTGGGTTGCCTCCCTGTGGCTGTTCGCGGCCTTGGCAACCCAGCTTGGCCGCGGCGTCTTCGGCACCAGGGCGGCCGGCGGCCTTCTTTTCTTCCTGGCCACCGTGGCAAGCAGCCGTGCGTTCTATAGCTGGGAGGTGCCGTGGACGAGCACGCCAGCCGCCACCCTGGCCTTCGCCGCCTGGCTTGCCGCCTTGCGCTTCCTCCATGGCGCGAGCCTTCGCGCCGCCGCCGCCGCCGCCGTGCTGGCCGGCGGCATCGTCCTGTTCCGTCCCACGGACGCCACGGTGCTGATGAGCGGCATCGGGCTCACGCTCACCCTGGCGGCGCTGCGGCGGCCCAGGCCGATGCCGGCGCTCGCTGTCATCGGCCTGGCGTTCTGCGTCGGCCCGGGCTTGCTGCTCTGGACCCATTGGCTGACACATGGCTGGACGCTCGGAAAATATTTCGAGGTGTCGCGGCTCACCGGCTTCGAGTGGCGGCTGCTGCCGCTGCGCTGGGTGACGCTGGTGCTCGACCCGCGTCCATTGTTTCCGGGCGGGAGAAGCCTGGAGGAATTATTCCCCTACGTGGCGCCGGGTATCGCCGGTGTGCTGGCCTGCGTCTTGACGCCTGGCCACCGGCTGCGTCACGCCTTGGCCGGCGGCACGGCAATCGCTTTCTTCTGCCTGTACCTCTGCTACCGGGACCTGCACGTCGCGGGCCTCGTCGATTTCATGAACTATCACTACTTCAAGTGGACGCTTCCGGTATTCGCCCTCTACGCGGCGAACCTGCTGCACTTGCTGCTTGCCGAGCGGCGATGGCGTGCGGGCTTGGCTGCGGTGGCAGGCTTGGCGCTGCTGTGCTGCTGGCGGGCCGAGTTGGCCAGTGACGCCAAGGCAGCTCCGGCCCGCGTCACCGCCGGCGGGCACGGCTTGGAGGTGCCGGGCGGCTTGCCACAGGTGGACCAGGCCGTCCTGGTGCCGTCAGCGGATAATTTCCTGGCGATCTACTTCGGCCAGCACGTGATGGCCTCGGGCGGCCGCGTTCTTGCGGCCAGCGTGGACTTCAAGCTTTATCCTGTTCCACACGGCTTCATGCTGGCGCCGTTGCGGCCGCTGCCCGGGCCGTTGAGCCTGCAATTGGCGGCACCGCTGCAACTCGATCCGCAAGCCGTGCCGCAGCCGGTGCGGCAGCGCATCGTCTTCGGCCTGCCTTGCTCCGTGCTGCCGAAGCGGGCTATCTGCCAGTACCGTGCCTTGCCGCGGCCGTCCCTGTAAGCCTCCGAAGGTTCTGGCGAGTTTTCCGACCTTGTTGGCCCGCAACCATTTCCGTTCCGCGTCCGAGGCCCGGTCCCTCAGTGCGCCGTTGCTGCGCCTGTTCGTCACTGGGCTGGCGCGTCCGCCCACCTGGGCGGAACTGCTGCCGATGGTGGATCGTCTGCGTGCCGGCGACAATCTGGGGGACGCGGCGGCGGTCATGGCGGGGAGTGCGGAGTTCCTCGCCCGGCACGGCCCCGATGGGCCGCCAGACCAGCACTACCTGCGCGCGCTGTTCTGGGCGATCGACGGTGCGGACCGCCCAGAGACGGAGTGCGCCCGGCTGCTTGCCCAACCCTATGCGACCCGCGCCAGCTTGTTGACGCAGATCAGCCAATCCGCCGCGGCGGAGGCGGCGATCACGCTGGAGCTGGCTCTGTACAGCGGCGCGCTGCCGCCGTCCGATGACGTCGCGTATCAGCTTTGGCTGCAAGGTGGGGGGGAACGCCCACCCGAACGCTCACCCGAACGCAGGGGTCCGATCCCCGCGGTCACGGTGTCCCTGGTGA
>CAXTLC010000047.1:0-15311 GCA_964245075.1 uncultured Acetobacteraceae bacterium | reverse complement strand
GAACGCTCACCCGAACGCAGGGGTCCGATCCCCGCGGTCACGGTGTCCCTGGTGATAAGCACGGGCGCAGTCCGGCCAGATTTGCTGCGCGAAACGCTGGCCTCCCTGGCTGCGCAGACCTCGCCGTACTGGGAAGCGATCCTGGTCGGCGAGAACGGCCCTGCCGTCCAAGGCGGGGAGCGTGTCCGCGCTGGGACGGGCGTTGCGGACGCGACCGGCGACATGGTCGGTTTCATCGACGCGGGTGATCAGTTGGCGCCATCCGCCGTGGAAGCGGCGGCGCGCTTGCTGGCCGCAGAACCGGCTCTGCGCCTTCTCTACACCGACGAGGACCGGATCGCCGGTGATGGCACCCGATCCGGGGCCGTCCTGAAGCCCGGTTGGAGCCCGGACCTGCTGCTGGCCGGGGACGCCGTCGGGCAGCTCGCGCTGTTCCGTCGGGAAGCAGCAGCGTCCGGGTTGGCAGCCGAGGCGGGCAGGTACGGCATCCTGGACCTGGCGCTGCGCGTGACGCACGACGCGCCGCCGGGCACGGTGGCGCACCTGCCGGGCGTCCTGTTCCATCGCGGCCGGGGCCGCACCGCCCGCCCGCCGCCCTTCCCGCACAGCCGCGCCGGCATCGGCGACGCGGCGTTGGACGCCGTGATCGATCGGCACCTGGCAATGCGCCGGCCGGAGTTGCAGCGCGGCACGCGCCGGCTCGGCAGCCGCCTCTGGCCCACCGTGACGGCCACGCTGCCCAGCCCGGCGCCGCTTGTGTCCGTCATCGTGCCGACCAAGGACCGCGCAGCCCTGCTGGAAGAATGCCTGTCCGGCCTGCTCGGCGGCGCCACCGACTACCCGGCGCTGGAGGTGCTGGTGGTGGACAACGGCAGCACCGAGGAAGCGGCGCTGAACCTGCTGGCCGGGCTGGCGGGCGACCGCCGGGTACGCGTGCTGCGTTCGCCCGGCCCGTTCAACTGGTCCGCGCTGAACAACGCGGCGGCGGCGCAGGCGAGCGGGGACGTGCTGCTGCTGCTCAACAACGACATCTCCGTGGTGCGGCCCGGCTGGCTGCGGAGCATGGCGGGCCACGTCATGCGTCCGGACGTGGGGATCGTCGGCGCCCGGCTGCTGTTCCCGGATGGGCGGTTGCAGCATGGCGGCGTGCTGCTCGGCCCGCAGGGGGCGGCCGTGCACGCCTACACGGGCGCCAACGGGGACGACCCTGGCTACCTCGGGCAGGTGGCAGTGCTGCGGGACCTTTCGGCCGTGACCGGCGCCTGCCTCGCCATACGCCGCGCGGTGTGGCGGCAGGTCGGCGGGCTGGAGCAGGAGCAGCTCCGCGTGGCGTGGAGCGACATCGACCTGTGCCTGCGCGTGCGCGAGGCCGGCTACCGCGTGCTGTGGGACCCCGAGGCGACGCTGGTGCATCACGAGATGGCGACCCGCGGCCAAGACGTGTCGTTGTCGCAGCAGGCCCGTCACGAGGTCGAGCGCGCCTGGGTGCGCCGGCGCTGGCCGGAGGCAACCGAGCGGGACCCGTTCCTCAACCCCGCCCTGCGCGCGAACCCGGACGCGCTCCTGCTGGCGCCGGTTCCCGTGCCGGGAGCGGCGGCGTGACGCCCGACCCTGCCGACACCGCGCTGCTGACGCAGCTGCACCTCGAACTCGCCACCCTCAAGCAGTCGCTGGAGCGGGCGGAGCGGGAAGCCGACCGGTTGCGCGGCCTGTGGCCCCGGGCGGAGCTACAGCAGTTGCGGTTGGATCTGGCGGAGCAGGTTGCGGCGCGCGAGCATGCGTCCCGGCATTACGACGCGCTGCGGACATCCACGGTGGCGCAGCTACCGGGAGTGGTGTTCGGCGTGGCCCGGCGGATGCAGCCCGCGCTGCGCCTGTGGCGGCTGACCCGGCGCATCGCGGGCGCGGTACGGCGTCTGCCGCGAACCGCCGCGCTGCGCCGGCAGCGCCGGGCGGACCGGGCGGCCATCGAGGCCAGCCCACTGTTCGACGAGGCCTGGTATCGCGCCCATGCCATGAACGGCAAGCCGGGCGACGCGGTACCGCATTACCTGTGGCTGGGCTGCGCGGCCGGGCATGATCCGCACCCTTTGTTCGACAGCGGCTGGTACGCGCTCCGCCATCCCGGGCTGGGGCTGGCCAACCCCTTCGCCGATTACCTGCGCCGGGGCATGGCGGTGGACGAGGACCCCCACCCCCTGTTCGACGCGATGCTCTACTGCTCGCAGGCGCCGGAAGCAGCCGGGCGGGCGCTGCTCCATCACACCGCCCACGCCAAGCAGGGGGCGCCATCGCCCGTGACGCTGTTCGACCCCGTCGACTATCCGGAGGGACTCGCACACTGGACGCGCGCGGGTGCGGCGGCGGATCGTGACCCGCACGCCCTATTCGCCACGCGCTGGTACAGGCACGCGCACCTGGCCGGAAAGGCCGGCGTCAACCCGCTGGCGCATTGGGTGCGGGAGGGCGCGGCGGCCGGGCTGCCGCCCAATCCATTCGGCCTCCACCCGGGGCCGGCCCGCCTGCCCACGCCGTCCCGTCCCGTTGCCAGCGTCATCGTCCGGCGCAGCCAGAAGGCGATGGACACCACGCGCTGCCTGCTGTCGGTGGCCCAGCACAGCGATGGAGTGCCGTTCGAGGTCATCCTGGCCGGTGACGGCCTGGCGCCCGCCTGGCTGGAGCACGGCCGCGTCGCGCCCGACCTGGCGGCGGCGGCGGCGATGGCCAGGGGGCAGTACCTCGTGTTCCTCGGCAGCGCCACGGTCGCCCATGCAGGCTGGCTCGCGGCGCTGGTGGAGACTGCGGACGCGGACGCCGCCGTGGGGATGGTCGGCGCAAAGCTGCTCGGTGCCGAAGGGGCCGTCCGCAGCGTCGGCATGACCGTGTCCGAAACTGGGGAAGTGGTTGGGACTGGCGAGGGCGATGACCCGGGGCTGCCGCGTCATCACTGGACCCACCCGGCAGTGGCGGTGGACCCGGCGGCGATGCTGGTGCGCCGCGAGGCGTTCACTGGCCTCCATGACCTATACGAGTTGGGGGCATTCGCGGCGGCCGATCTTGCTTTCGCAGCCCGCGCGGGGGGTTGGCGCGTTGTCGTCCAGCCCACGAGCGTGGTCACGTGCCTGCAAGCGCCCGCAGCGGCGGCTCCGGATGACTGGGAACGGTTCGCCGAGCGCTGGGCCGGCGCGCTGTCAGCCCCGGCGGAGGCTCCCCCGTTCGTGCTGGTGCTGGCCGGCGCCGTGCCTGGCCCGGAAGACTCGCCGGTTGGGCGCGCGCTGAGGCGGCTGCTGGAACAGGGTTGGCGCGTGGCGCTGCATCCGCTGGACAGTGAGCCGCCACAGGCGGCCGTATCGCCATGGGAACGAAGCGGCGTGGAAGTGCTTCGCAGCCCGGTCCTGTTCGAGGACTGGCTGGCGGATGCCGGCCCGGAACTGGACGAGGTCTGGTCGTTCCGCGCGCCGGCCGACGTGCCGGAAGCGGCGCTGCTGCTGCGGACCGGCGCGGCGATCAAGCAGGTGCAGCCCGGCATGGCCGCATCTTGACCGGTGGTGACGAGGCCGGCCGCCGCGTTCTGCTGGCGGAGCGCGACCGGGTTCGCGCGGATCGGCAATTGCGGGAAGCGGCGGAGAAGCATGACGCCCTCGCGCGGGAGCTGGCCGGGCAAGAAGCGGCAACGGCCGCGTGCCAGCGCCGCATCGCGGCACTCGAACACGAGTTGGCCCAGGTGCACGCAAGCTCGTCTTGGCGGTGGAGCGCGCCGGTGCGGGCGGCCAGCCTGCTGACCCAGCGCGTACGGGCCGCTCTCGGCGGCCCTCCTCCGAGCGCACCGCCGGGAGCCTCCCCTGCACCCGCACCGCCGCTCCCGCCGGCATTGAGCCGCCGCGAGCAAGCCATCCTCGCCCGCTTGCAGCAACGCTGAGCCGTCCGGTGCGGCTGGTCATCGACTTGCAGGGCGCGCAGAGCGACAGCCGCAACCGCGGCATCGGCCGCTACAGCCGCGCGCTCGCCCTGGCCATGGCGGCGGAGCCCGGCCCGCACGAGGTCGTGGTGGCGCTGAACGGCTCGTTCCGCGACTCGGTGGAAGACTTGCGGGACGTCTTCGCTCCGCTGCTGCCGCCCGGCAATGTGCTGGTGTGGCACGGCCCCGGCCGGCAAACCGCATGGATGGCCGAGGACGCGCCCCGCCGCCGCGCCGCCGAGCGCATCCGCGCGGCGTTCCTGGCCTCTCTACGGCCCGACCTGCTGCTCGTGACCAGCACCTTCGAGGGTTTCGGCGATGACGCGGTGACCACGATGCCGCCTGATCTCGTGGGGCCGCCCACCGCCAGCATCTGCTACGACCTGATCCCGCTGCTGCGGCCGGACACCTACCTTGCCGACCCGGTGATGCGGCGCTGGTACTACCGCGCGCTGCTGCAATTGCAGCACAGCGTCGGCCTGCTGGCGATCAGCGCTTCCAGCCAGGCGGAGATCGTGGCCGGGCTGGACGTGGCGCCGGACCGGGTGGCCAACATCATGGCCGGGGTCGGGGCGCATTTCCGCCCGGCTGCCGCGGGCGACGAGCCGAACGGCAGCGTGCTGGCGCGTTACGGCCTGCAAAGCGGCTACGTGCTCTGCGTCGGTGCGGTGGAGCAGCGCAAGAACCTTGCCGGGCTGATCCAGGCCTACGCGAGCCTGCCGCCGCCGCTGCGCCGCGCGCACCCGCTGGTGGCGACCGGATGGAACGACCCGCACCAGCTTCCCCCTCTGCGCCGGGCGGCGGCGGCGGCGGGGCTGGCGGATGGCGAGTTGCGGCTGCTGACCAGCTTCGTGCCGGACCGCGACCTGCCGGGGCTGTATCGCGGCAGCGCGGTGACGGTCAGCCCGTCCCTGCACGAAGGGTTCGGCCTCTCGGTCGCGGAAGCGATGGCGTGCGGGGCCGCGGTGATCTGCAGCAATGCCAGCAGCCTGCCGGAGGTGATCGGCCGGGCGGACGCGACATTCGATCCGCTCCAGCCGGACAGCATCGCCGCCCGGCTGCGCGCGGTGCTGGAACAACCGGGCTTCCGTGACGATCTGCGCCGCTCCGGCCGCGCCCGCTCCGCCCTGTTCACCTGGCAGCGCACGGCCCGCCGGGCCTGGGACGCGCTGGAGCGACTCCCGTCAGACCCGGGCACGCCGGTGAACACCGTGCCGCGGAGCAAGCCTCGGCTTGCGGTGGTGACGCCGCTGGCAGAGGACTTGGCGTCCTTGGTGGTGGTGCTGGTCCGGCTGTCGCGGTCCTACGCCGTGAGCCTGATCTCCGCCGACCCGGCGCCTGCCAACCCGATGCTGGAAGCCGGCTTTCCAGCCGGGCAACCGGAAAGCCTGGCTCAACAGCCGCCTGACCGGCTGTTGTTTCTGCCCGGCGATGACCCGCACCACAATGCGCTGACTCTTCGGCTGCTGCCCGCGTTCCCCGGCATCATCGTCCCCGGGCGGCGTCCGGCTGCCGCCGCACTCGCCGACAGCGTCGGGTTGGACGATGCCGAGCTGCTACAGGATCTGCTGCTCGATTGGCATGGCTGGCGGGCGGTGGTGGCGATGCGGGCGGCCGAGCCGGACTGGGCCGGGCGCTTCCCATTGGAACCGATGCTGCGCGCCCAGGCGGTGGCGGTGCTCCATGCCGGCCTGGACGCGCTGGACGCCGAGGCGATCGAGCGCTGCTACGCCGCGAACCCCCGCGCCGGCGCGGGGGCGTGCATCGCCGGGCTGGCCGGGCAGGGTCTGGCGGAGCCGGAGGTCGCGCGCGCCGTGGCCGCCACCTTCGGCGAGGACCGGCCGCGCACGCTGTTCCTCGACGTGTCCACCCTGGCCGCGTTCGATGCCGGCACCGGCATCCAGCGCGTGGTGCGCGAGATCACCAGCCAGCTCGGCCGGCTCGACGGGGTGGACGCCCGGGTGGAGCCGGTTCGTTCGGATGGCGGCCGCGCCATGCTGGCGCGCGCGTTCGGCCGGTCGCTGTTCGGCCTCCCGCCCGGCGACGCCGCGGCGCTGCCGGCCTCTTTCGCGCCGGGCGACGTGTTCGTTTACCTGGACCTGAACGTGCACGACATCGGCGGCCTGGCCGAGAGCCTGCATACCGCGCGCGCCGACGGCGCGCGAGCGGTGGTGGTGATCTACGACTTGCTGCCAGTGCTCCAGCCGCACTACTTCCCGGACACGGTGCAGCGCGCTTTCCCGCTCTGGCTGCGCACGATCGCCACGGTCGCGGACGCGCTGCTGTGCATCTCGCGCACGGTGGCGGACGAAGTGCTGGCCTGGCTGGCGCGCAACCCGGTGGAGCGGCGGCGCAAGCTGGACATCGGCTGGTTCCACCTGGGCGGCGACTTCAACGCCGTGAGCACGGGAGCCGCCGCGTCCGGTCGTCCGGACCTGCTGATGGTCGGCACGGTGGAGCCGCGCAAGGGCCATGCCGAGGCGCTCCATGCGATGGAAGCGCTGTGGGAAAGCGGTGCCGACGTCGGCCTGGTCATCGCCGGCCGGCCCGGCTGGGACACGGACGCCTTGCAAGCCCGCCTGCGCGCGCATCCCGAGGCCGGGCGCCGGCTGCGTTGGGTGGAAGGCGCGGATGACGCGCGGGTGGCGGCGCTGTACCGGAGTTCGTCCGCCCTGCTGATGGCGTCCGAAGGGGAGGGCTTCGGCCTGCCGATCGTGGAGGCCGCGCATGCGGGGTTGCCGGTGGTGGCGCGCGACTTGCCGGTGTTCCGGGAGATCTGCGGCGAAAGCGCCGTGTATTTCCGGCCCGGCGAACTGGCCGCGGCGCTCCGCCGCTGGCTGGCGCTGCGGGACGAGGGTCGCGTGCCGGACCCCGCCGGGATCGTCACCGTGAGCTGGGCCGAGGCGAGCCGGCGGGTTGCCACGATCGTGCTGGAGGAGGATTGGTACGCGTCCTGGCCGTGACCAGTGGGCCGGCTTCCTTGCGTTCCGCCGCCGGCCCCCGTATTCCGCGCCGCACCGTGAGTGTAGGAAATGGAATGTCAGCGGGTACGAACGCAGCCACTCCTGGGCTTCGCCGCCGTTTTCCGTCCTTGGCTCTCCCCAGCCAATCGACGGCCTGGTTGGTTGTCACAGCGTCCGTCGCCGCGTTGTTGCTCACGCTGTATGTCGCGCAGTTAAGCCTTGGGCGCTGGCAGGTTGACGAGTACTGGTACTTCTTTGACCAACGCGTGTTTGGCTGGCGTGCCCTGCTCGCTCGCCTTTATGTCTCACCCCGTCCCTTCTCCGAGTTGCTCATCTACGGTTACGGCGCCGTCGTCCGACTGATCGGGTGGCCAGCCGTCGTCGAAGCGCTTGCCGTGCTGTGGGCCGGCTTGGCGATCAGCATGGTTCTGGCGGCTAGGTCGTCGCTCGGGCCTGGACCGGCGCGGTGGCCTGCCGCGCTCAGTCTCGCCCTAAGCCAATTCGTGTTCGTCCTGGTGACCAACCCGGTGACTCAAGTCTTCTACTGGCCGGTCGCGGCAGCTGCATACCTGCCCACGCTCGCGGGAGCGGTATCGCTCCTGTTCCTGCTGCGGGACGATATGTCCCCGGTCCGCAAGGCATGCTGCGGCGGGGCATTGCTGCTGGCCGCGAGCAGCCACGAGGTCGGTTCAGCGATGGCGATCGGGTTTGCGATGGCGGTTGCCGCCCAGGCGGTTGCCGAACGCCGCCGCCCCGCCACGGCGCGCGGCGACGCCGCTTGGGAAGCCTGGTGGATTGTGCCTGGCGTGCTTGGCCTCGCCGTCATGGCGAGCTTGGTGCTGTTTCGCTCGGGCATCAACGATCTCGGCGCGGATACCAAGGCGTACACCGGGCACTTCATCGCTTCCGTCATCGCCGCGGCCCGTCAACTGGCTATGGACGCCGTCACTCTGGGATATTCCGCCAACACGACGGCCGCATTCGCGGACGCCATCGCGGCCAAGGCGATGCTGGCGTCCGGCTTCGCGCTGGTTTGGTTCCAGGCGGGCGGCGGCAAGTTCGGCCGTTGGCATGCGGCCCTGGCATTCGGGCTCCTCATTGCCGCGTTCTTCTCCTTGTTCGCCGCGTACTACCATTACGGCGACCTTTGCTGCGAGCGGCAGGCCACCACGCGGCATTGGCTGATCGATGTCATCCTGATCATCGGGGCGGTTGCGATGCTTGGCCGGATATCGAACGGCCCGGATGCTGCGCCGCTCAGGACGGCACCGGCGTGGCTCGGTCCCGTTCTCCTCATGGTTTCCCTGCACCCAGTCGCGTTTCGCTTCGACGGCATCCAGAAAGACTTCGCCTTCATGGGAATGGCGAGCGATGCGCGTGCGCGGACCTGGGCATCAGGCTCCCAGGCCAACACGAGCAGCATGGAGTTCTACCTGCCGCCCGCCTCTGACGACATGCTCGTCCGTGGCACGTCGCAGCCGATCGGGACCTACAGACTGGATGGCGAAACCCCGGACATCATCGCTGCCATGGGCCGTTTCTTCGGCAAGACGGTCGTCACGACGTGCCAGCCATGGCAGTTGCCGCAATCATGGCTGATCGACGGCCGTTTCATCCCGGCTTGCCCGCCGCACGACGGGCCGCCTGACAGGATCCACATCTCGCACTGACCGTCAGCGCCGCCAAAGCGAAGCCAGCTTGGATAGCCTTCCGGCCGGCGCCGGGGCCAAACCGCGCCAATCCGAGTAGGTGATGCGGTGCTGCTCCTCCGCCGTCAGGGGCGGGCGAACCGTGTCTCGCCGGCGCCCGACCACGGCGGAGTGGTAGTTGGGGATGACGCCGTTCCGCGTCAGCAACTGCTCCGCCAGGATGATCAGGCGCGCCACCGTCTGGTCTTTCGGGTCGTTCCAATCGAAGTTGGGCAGGATGCCGGTGAAGAACGGCCGCATGATCGCGCCGCCGTAATCCTGGCGATGGACCACGTCGAAATACTGGTAGGTCAGCGGCATGATGCGGGACGCGTGCACGCCCTCGGACGGATCGTGGCCCATCATGAAGTCCAGCGAAGGCTTCGGCACCTCATGCCGTTCGTGGTGCGCGAGATGGTCCCAGCGGTAGGCTGGCGCCAGGCATTCGTTGATCTCGTTCATGATTGCCATGACATGCGGATCGTAGATGTGGTGGTCCGGGCCGATATACTCGTCGAACCACAGCAGCCCACCGGGCTTCAGCACGCGGTGCATCAGCCGGTACATGTCCTCGATGGCGAAGAAGTGGTGGATCGCCGCCTGCACGAACACCGCGTCGAAGGAGGCATCTGGCAGGTTCTCCGCCAGTACGTCCGCGCTGCGGATGTCCAGCCGGTGCGCATACTCCTTGTCCGCCACGCGCTGCTTGGTGGCTTGCACGGCGGTGCCGGACATCTCGTAGGCGGTGATGTGTTTGGCGTAGCCCTTGGACAGGAGGTACTCCTCGATGAACGCCATGCCGGAGCCGATCGCCAGCATCCGTTCGGGCGCCGGGCGCAGGAAAGCCTGGCCGATCGTGTCCACGGACCAACCGTCCAGGGAGCCGGTCATCGGCTTGGCGATGCTGTGGCCGTAGAGGAACTTGTGCTGCGTGTAGTCGATCGGGTCGTTCGGCAGCTCCTTCTGTGTGCCGACGTGGTCGCCCTTCTCGTAGCGCGCATCCCACACCGCGGTCGCGTCGGGCTGGTTGATGTCGTCCATCACGTCTCCTTCCGTGGGTGGCCCAAGGCTGGGTGCCGGGCCGGGCTGCGGCGGCCGGCGGCCGGCGGCGCCGCGTTGGGGCGATCGGCCGCGACCAGCGCCGACAGGGTCGCCTTCGCCGCGCCGGCGGTGAAGCGGTTGCTGACGACGGCGCGGCCCGCCTCGGCCAGCCGGCGGCACGCCGCCGGGTCATGCCACAGGGCGAGGATGGCGGCGGCAAGCTGCTCCGCGCCGTCCGCGACCATCGCCTGCTCGCCGTGGACGAGGTCCAGTCCCTCGTTGCCGACGGCGGTGGTGACGACGGGCACGCCCTCGTACAGCGCGCTGATCACCTTGCCCTTGATGCCGGCGCCGTAGCGCAGCGGGCTGACGCCCATGCGGGCACGCGTGTAGAGCGGCGCCAGATTCTCCGTGAACCCCGGCACCGTCACGCGGGGGCCGGACAACGCCTGCACCTCCGGTGGCGGCGAGCTGCCGGCCAGGACGACGTGCACCTCCGGCGCTTCCCGCCAGACCAGCGGCATCACCTCGGCGACCAGGAAGCGGGCGGCATCCACGTTGGGCGGGTGGGCGTAGCCGCCGACGAATAGCACCGTGTCCCGCGCCGTCTCCCTCCCAGGCTCCGGCAGGGGCGGCGGCTCCGGATAGGTGAAGATCGGGATGACGTGCACGTCGGCGGAAGGCACCTCCTGCCGGATCATGGCCGCTTCCACACTGCTGAGCGACAGCACGTGGTCCGCCGCGGCGAAGATCGCGTGCTCCATCCGGCGGTAGCGCTTGCTGGCGGCCAGGGCTTCCGGGTCGTGCTCGACCTCCCAGCGGCGCTGTTCGCGCAGGTAGTGCAAGTCGTGCGTGCAGTACAGGACCGGCGCGTCGCAGCGGCGGCGCAGCAACTCCAGGAGCGGGCTGGTCACGTCCGGCCGGGCCGCCCAGATCACCGTCACGAAGCGGCCGTTGCGGCCCAGCCAGGCCGGCAGCGTTTCCGGCGCGTGCAGTACCTCCACGCCTTCCTGTTGAAGCTGGGCGGTGTAGGGCTGCCTTGGCTCGGGGAAGGCGGCGGGCACGAAGACGACCTTGAAGCCCATCTCTTGCCAGATGCGCAGGTAGTGCAGGGTGGAAAGCGCCCCGGCGTGACGGTCCCATTGCGGCACCCCGTCGTCGATGAACAGCAGGGTGCCGGCCGAGTGCGGGCGCTCCCGCAGCAGGAACGGCGCGGCGCGGGGCGCGGGCTGCTTGCGCAGGGTGGCGGCCCACTTGGCGCAGAACTTGGCGTGGTTGGCGAGGCTGTGACGGTCCCGCGCTTCGGCGCCGTAGGAGTTGCTGCCGGTGTGGTCAACGACGCTGGCAGGCTGGAACATCACCCGCCAGCCGCGCGCGCGAAGGGTGAAGGCGAGGTCAAACTCCTCGTAGAACGCCGGGGCGTAGCGGTCGTCGAACCCGCCTGCCTCCTCCCACGCGGTGCGGCGGACGGCGATGCAGGCGCCGATGGCGACGTCCACCTCGCGGACGAAGTTGTATTCCGGCTTGGCCGGGTCGTCGCCCAGGCCGTACGGGATGCCCCAGCCATCCGAGCCGATGGCGCCGCCGGCTTCCTGCACCGTGCCGTCCGGATTGAGCAGCTTGCAGCCGACCAGGCCGACGCGGGCGTCCTGCGTCAGGAGCGCCAGGGTCGGGCCGAGCCAGCCGGGATGCACGGCCGTGTCGTTGTTGAGGAACACCAGGGTGTGGCCGCGGGTTTGCTTCGCCGCGCCGTTGCAGCTGCGCAGGAAGCCGAGGTTGGACGGGTTCTCCACGCAGCGCAGCCCGGGAATGCGCCGTTGCAGCAGGGGCGCCGTGCGCTCTTGCGGGTTGTCGTCCACCACCAGGACCTCGTACGGCGGCGCGTCCCCGGTAGCGGTGAGCAGGGCGTAGAGGCAGCGGACCGTGTCGGCGTAATGGCCGTACACCGGCACGATCACCGAGACGGCCGGCACGGACACGGCCGGATCGGCCGGCGCCCCGAAGCGCATGGGTTGCAGGACGCCGCCGGTGCGCTCCACCAGGGGGGAGGTGGGCAGGCCGGCGCGCTGCCCGGTTTCCAGCCAATGCGCCAACGGGTCCGCGCCGGGTGGCAGCGCGTGCCGGGTGCGGTACCAGGCCGCGTCGAACAAGGGGTGCGGGTTGCAGCCCAGGCTCAATCCGTGATGCCACCAGTGCAGCAGCGCGCCCAGGCCGGCCTCTCGGGCGTCCGGGTATTCGAGCAGGTAGGCTTCGGCGTCGAGCATGGGGTTCGGGTCCCGGTTCTCGGCCGCGCCGACTTGCAGG
Organism: uncultured Acetobacteraceae bacterium; assembly: GCA_964245075.1. Lineage (GTDB taxonomy): Bacteria > Pseudomonadota > Alphaproteobacteria > Acetobacterales > Acetobacteraceae > LMUY01. The sequence goes on along the minus strand of CAXTLC010000047.1, from coordinate 3,357 downwards.
TAATGCAGCAGGGCGTCCGGCCCGGCATCCGGATAACGCTCGCGGTACCAGGCGGCCTTGAGGAACGGGTTGGGGTCCAGCCCGGCCGTGACGCCGTGGTCCTGCCAGTGCAGAAGGGGATTGCCGCTGACGTCCGGGTTCTGCGCCAGGTACCAGGCGCCGTCGAAATACGGGTTCGGCTTGGCCCCCGCGCGGCCACCGACCCAGGCGTAGTGGGCGGCCGGATCATGCCCGGCGGCGGCCAGTTCCGGGTGCTCGCGCCCGTAATAAGCGGCGTCGAACAGCGGGCTCGCGCGGAGGGCGGCGATCTCCGCCTCCTGCTGCCGGCGAAGCGCGCGCCGCTGGCCCAGTTCGCCACGGGCGACCGTGCGGCCCAGGATGGCGGCCCGCCGTGCGCCGTCCGCCACGCCGGGCACCGTGCGGCTGACGGCGCGCAGCGGTGCGCCGAGCCGCCAGGACGCGGATTGTCGCATCGACTGCGCCAGGTGCCGCGCTTCGGCCAGGTCCGTGGCCTGCGCCGCCAACGCGGTTTCCTGCGTCGCCAGGGAGGCGTCCTTGGCGGCCAGCACGACGTGCACCCGCTCCCACTCCGCGGCGCGGAACGCCAGGTTGGCATGGAGCCGGCCAGCATGGGCGTCCCGCTCGGCCAGCGTGCGTTCCAGCTCGTCGTGATAGGCAAGAGCCTCGTCCAGGTCGTCACGGAGCCGCGCCGCGGCTTCGGCGGCGGCGCGGTCCGCCGCCGCCGCCGCGAGCGCCTCGTCCCGCTGCGCCCGCCCTGCCGCCAACTCTGCCGACAAGGACGCGGCCTGGGCTTCCGCAGCCCGGCGCGCCGCCAAGGTCCGCACCAACTCACCTTGGGCATCCCAACGTGCGCCGAGATGGGCAAAGCGCTCGCGCACCCGTCCCGCCTCGGCCGGCGACGCGGACAGGGCGCACAGGGCGGCGACTGCGTCCGGGACCTCGGCGCTGGGCGCCAGCACGCCCAGGCCGTGGGAATGGAGGAAGGTGAAGGACGGGTGCTCCGCCCGCAGCTCGTCCCACAGGCGCCAAACGCCGAAGCTGCCCTGGTGCTCGTTGATGTCGTGAAACAGCACCACGGCACGTGGGGACAGCTTGGGCCGCCACGCTTCCCAATCATGCCGCACCGCCTCGTAGGTGTGCAGCCCGTCGATATGCAGCAGGTCCACCGTGCCGTCGGCGAAGAACGGCAGCGCCTCGTCGAAGGTGCAGCGCATCAGCTCGGAGAAGCCGCCATAGCGGACGTCATGGAACTCGCGCAGATCCTGGTACACCTCGTCGCCGTAGAACCCGGCGTGCTCGTCGCCGGCCCAGGTGTCGACCGCGTGGCAACGGGCGAAGCTGCCGATCCGCGCCACCGCCTCGCAGAACGCGGCGTAGGAAACGCCGTTGTGCGCGCCCAATTCGACCACCAGGCCGGGCCGGATGGCGCCGGTCAGCCAGTGCGCGAACGGCACGTGGCCGTACCAGGCGCTCAGCACGCCGAGGCGAGCCGGGCGCATGAAGGCCAGGTCCATCGCGGAGGAGGCCAGCAGGCCCAGCGTCGCCGCGTCCGAAGGGAGGGGCGCCGACCGGTCGCCGGGAGAGATGTCCATGCGTCGGCTCCGTCGCGGAAGAGTGCATCCAGGACTTGCTTCTAGCGCCGGGCCTGCCACGGCGAAAGCGCCGTCAGGGTGTTTGACAGGCCAGCGGCGCCCCCGTAAGGCCGGCGCCGTCCGATTGGTCCTGGAGGTTGCTCGGTGGCTTACGTATTTCCGGTTCTCGGCGCCGCCATTGCGCTGGCAGGCGCCGACAAGCTTGCGGGCCAGCGGGGCTACGAGAGCATGTTCCACCATCTCGGCTGGTCGCGCGGCAACGTGCGCGCCGTGGCGGCGGCCGAAACGGCAGGGGGGCTGCTGATGACGCTGGACGCCACCCGCCGCCTGGGCGGCGCCGCGGTGGCGGCGGCTTCGACCGTTCTGCTGGTCAGCGAGTTCCGCCACGGCGACGGCAAGCTCGCCGCGCCGCGCGGGCTTGTCCTGCTCGCGGGACTGTTCGCCTTGCTCTCGCCGCAGGACGGCAAAGCCTAGCGGCTCTCGAACGGAACGGCCGAGACGCTGTTGTAGGGGCTGCCGCCCTTGCTGAGCGCTTGGGTGGACCAGACCAGGTACACCAGCACTCCCCGTTCCTTGTCCACCATCCGGCTGACCCGGATCTCCTTGAACGCCCAGTTGGCGGATGCGCCGAAGACGACCTCGTTGTCCGGCAATGCGCCATGGACGGTGACCGGGCCGGTGGCGCGGCAGGCGATGGAGAACCGGCTCGGGTCGGTCGCCAGGCCGAGCGAACCGGCGACGCCGCCGGTTTCGGCGCGGGACATGTAGCAGCTCACGTTGTCCACCCGCGGATCGTCATAACGGTCAACGACGATCTTGTCGTTGCGGCCCAGCACCCGGAAGGTCGTGCTCACGTCGCCGATGCGGGTGTCCGCCGGCTCTGCCGCCACGGCCGGGGAGGCGGCGGCCAAGGTGGCCAGTGCGGCCAGCCATGCCGCGCGGCGCATCGCTATTCCTCTTCGAACGTCACCGCGACGTCCGCATTGGCGGACAGCCGGACGACGCCGTCCTCGACCTCGGCGACCAGGCCGATAGAGATGAAGTGGTGACGGCCGTCATTAGAATCCTGCTTGGTCAGCTTGATGCGGTCACCTTGGACATGGTCCACGGTTCCGACATGAACTCCGTCCGCGCCGATGATGTCGGCGTGTTCGGGGATGGCGTTTAAGTCGGTCATAGCAAGTCTCCGGGGAGGGGAAGCCTCGTTCAACGCGCCAAGTCCAGTTTCGTCGCCCAGCCTAGCCGGAGCGATCCAGGCAGCGCGCGCCCAAGGCATGGCGGCTGCGGAAACCTGACGGTCCGGTCCAGCGCCTCAAATCGGCCGGTGCTGCATCTCGTCCAGCCTTTGGGCAAGGTCCGCTACCTGCGATTCCAATGCCAGGACCATGCCGCTCATGCTTGACAGCGTCTCCTGCATGGTGCGGACCTATATGCTCCCGGCACTGGTGCCGGACCGGGCGGCGTCTTGCAGAATAGCAAGTTGGCTTTCGCGCGCGGTCAATTTGGTCCGGGATGCCGCCGACGTGCTCCACGCTCAACGCCGGGCCGGCCGATAAGCGCCCAACCCTGTCTTCAAGACGCTCGAACTTGGCCATGAGGGCGGTGCGGAAACCCATCATCTGCCGCCGATCGTCCTGCTGACCCTGCTCCAGCCGGCCGAGAACAGCCACCGATTGTGTTCTCGTCCATGCGCGGTCTTCTGGCCTCGTCGTAGCATGGAACGCGGCTGGTTGGGGGACGTGGA
>CAXTLC010000046.1:0-38027 GCA_964245075.1 uncultured Acetobacteraceae bacterium | reverse complement strand
GCTAGAGCATCAGCCGTGCGCCTATCAGCACGGATGATGCTCTAGCCTGGCCTACCGAGTGGGGCAACGCTTGCCAGGCCGGGCAGAGGCAGCCCAAATAGACGTATGGAGAACAGCCCGAAGCAAGCTGAAGCACCGGCAGAGCGGCCGCGCTAACGTGGCCCGGCGCACCCTCAGCGCGGGCGATCGGGAGGCATGGGCGTCATACGCCCGGCATGTGGCGGCACTTCCCGGGCGAACCGCGCCGCTTCCCGATCTGCCGCCAGCAGCGGCGACAGCGCCCGTGCAGCCGGTTGGTCTGCCGAGGATTACGATCGCGCGGACGCCTGCGATGCTGCCGGTCGAGGTCGGGGGCCAGCCGGGGGGAGTGGACAACCGGACCTGGGCGCGTCTGCGGACGGGCAAGTTGCCGCCAGCCCGGACATTGGACCTGCACGGCCGCACGGCGCAGCACGCATTTCACGCGCTGCAAACCTTCCTGCAAAAAGCCCGCACGGACCGGGTTCGGGTCGTGGAGGTGATCACCGGGCGCGGCAGCGGCGAAGGCGGCGGCGTGATCCGTCGCGAACTGCCGCTGTGGCTGAACCTGCCGCCCCTGCGGCCGATGGTTCTGGCAGTCGTGCATCCTCACGCGGCAAACGTAGGGTCGGTGCGGGTATTGCTGCGGCGAAACAAGTAGGACGCGCGAAGGTTCACACCTAGCGATGCATGTGTTTGCCGGGCAGCCGTATTTCGGGAGCATGAGATGCCCAGCCATGGACAGGTCGGCGATGGCGGATCGTCGTGGCTGATGAAGGGTTGTTTCTGAGGCTGGCGTCCGGTGATCCCCAGGAAATCGTCGACACGACGGCGCACGAGGTCGAGCACAGCAGAACCACAAGCCACTATTGATCGCGCGTCAGCGCGCAGGACCGCGGAGCGAGGCCGGTTGGCCGGGCAGCCTCACGCGCTCGCCAGCAGAGATCAAGGAGCCATTCTTGATCTGATAGATCGAGAGGTCGCGGTCGGCGTAGTTGCCGACGTAGAGCGTCGTGCCGTCTGGGCTCCAAGCGAGCCCTTCCGGAATAGCACCCGCACGAAGCGTGGAAACGAGCCGCAGGTGGCCGTCACCATCAAGCGCCATCAGCGTGGTCACCCCGGTCGATGTGTAGGACCAAGCCTTATGCGGCGCAGTGGTGCCCAACAGGAGTGGGACGGCGACCCACTTGCCATCCGGCGAGATTGCCAGACCCTCGGGGCCATCTCCCACGGAGGCCGTATCGATTGTGTGCGGCGGGTCGGCCGCGGCGTTGATCGTGCTGAGCGTCTTGCTGGAGCCGTCGCCGGCAACCCCGGTGTTGGCCGCAATCAGGTATTTGCCGTCCGGCGTCAAATCCAAGTTGTAGACACCGGAGCCAACCGGGATGTCTTGCGCCTTGTCCGTGGTGACCGTCGTGCCATCGACCGTGAGGACGGCGACCTTGCCGGATTGGTTCTTAGCCACGAACGCGCGCTTGCCGTCCGGGGTGATGGCAATGGCCGCAACCTCCTCGCCCATCGGTATCTCGGCCACCTGCTTGGCCGTCTTCCCTTCGATGGTGACAACGGAGACGCTCTTGCCGGCGCGGTTGGCCACCAGCGCCAAGGTCCCGCTGGCGTTGATGGCCAGGCCGGACGGTTGCCGGCCGACGGTGATCGTTTCCACCAGGGCAGGCGGGTCAGCCTCCAAGTCGATGACATGGAGTTTGTCCGTAGGGCTCGCAGTCCAGCCGCCGCTGCCATTCTCCGTGTCGACCACCGACTCGGCGACCAAGGCAAGCCGGCCGTCCGGGGTGATCTGTAGGTTGGTGGGCGGCCCAAACACGGAATTCGCCAATGGCAGGCTAGCCCGGATGCGGGGATGCAGCGGGTCGGAAACATCCATCACGAGCACGGCGTCTCGGCCTGGTGCGCCGTTGACCGGCTGCCCGTTCTCGGCCCAAACGGCCTTCTCATCGATGCCAACCAGGATGTCGAGCGGGCCTGCCTGAGCAGCAGCCGGAAGCAGAATGGAGGCAAGCAGGAAGCCGTGACAGGCTTTCATGATGAAACTCTGGCCGCTGTACACATAATCTGTTCTCTCGATTGAGCCAGTCTGGAGCATCGTCCGACCGTATGCGGCCAGCCGTCGGATAAGGGCGCTCGTGACAACATCAAGCTAGGATTTTCTTCCGGTTTGCTTCAATCGGAAAGTCCTCGCGACCCTTGCCTTGAGGCGTCTTGCCAACGGGACAGCGCCGGAGCGAGATCCTAGAAGAGCTTCTTGCCTTGCCCGTAAAGAACGATCGTCTCATCCGGCTCAGCCACGTTCAGGATCGCCCGCGCCCGCTCGTCCAGAACATCCGGGTCCAGACGGCTGCTACGCAGTGCGCTGACCCGGCGGTCCCACACTTCCACCTCCGCATTCACGTGCGCAAGTTCAGATTGCGCCAGCCGAAGCTGGTCCTGCTGCCTGGCATACGCTTGGAGGCCACGGTTGCCCTGGGTGGCATTCCAACTGAAATAGACCGCTACGGCCAGCAGAAACACCGAAGGTGCAACGGCTTTCACGCGACGCTTGATCTCACGTCCGACTGACATCGCTCGACCATCCTGGGACATACCTGACCCTAGTACACTCTCCCGGGTTCGTGAGCGAAGAGAAACCGCCTCACGGGCCAAATTGGCTGCCCGATGTGACGCTCTATTGCCGCAGGATGGTGCGGCCGGCGTAGCGCGCCGCCGGGCCGAGTTCGGCCTCAATGCGCATGAGTTGGTTGTACTTGGCAGTGCGGTCGCTGCGGGACATGCTGCCGGTCTTGATCTGACCGCAATTGGCAGCCACGGCCAGATCGGAGATGGTGGTGTCCTCGGTTTCCCCGGAGCGGTGGCTCATGACCGTGGCCATTCCAGCCCGATGGGCGATCTCCATGCACTCCAGCGTCTCGGACAAGGTGCCGATCTGGTTTACCTTGACCAGCACCGCGTTGCCGGTGTGGGACTTGATGCCGCGGCGCAGGCGCTCGGGGTTGGTCACGAACAGATCGTCCCCAACCAACTGGATCCTGCCGCCCAGCTCGGCGGTGAGGTGGGCCCAGCCGTCCCAATCGTCTTCGGCGCAGCCATCCTCGATGGAGGCGATCGGGAACCGGTCCACCAGCCCGGCCAGGTAGGCGACCATGCCGGCAGCGTCGAGTGACTTGCCTTCGCCCTCCATGGCGTATTTGCCGTCACGGTGGAACTCGGTGGCGGCGCAATCCAGCGCGAAGGTGACGTCCTCGCCCGGCCGGTAGCCAGCGGCCTCGCAAGCCCCGGAGATGAAGCTCAGCGCCTCCTCGGCGGATCTCAGATTGGGAGCGAAACCGCCCTCGTCGCCGACGTTGGTCGAGTGCCCGGCCGCGTGCAGGCTTTTCTTGAGCGCCTGGAAGATCTCGGAACCCATCCGGATGGCATCTGCAACCGTGGACGCCGCGACCGGCTGAATCATGAACTCCTGGATGTCAATGGGGTTGTCAGCGTGCTGGCCACCGTTGATGATATTCATCATGGGGACTGGCAGGGTGCGGGCATAAACCCCGCCGACATAGCGGTAGAGCGGCAGCCCGACATCTTCTGCAGCAGCCCGTGCCGTCGCCAGCGAGACGCCCAGGATGGCGTTGGCGCCCAGCCGGGCCTTGTTCGCCGTGCCGTCGAGGTCGATCATCATGTTGTCGATCTTGACCTGGTCGGTGGCGTCCAGGCCGGAAAGCATGTCGAAAATCTCTCCCTCCACGTTGGCCACCGCCTGGCGGACGCCCTTGCCGCCGAAGCGGGACGCCTCGCCGTCACGCAGTTCGACAGCCTCGTGCGCTCCGGTGGAGGCGCCGGATGGGATCGCGGCGCGGCCCATGGCTCCGCTTTCCAGCACCACGTCCACCTCCAACGCCGGGTTACCGCGGCTGTCCAGGATCTCCCGGGCGACGATGTCGGTGATGGTTGCCATGGCGAAAAACGCTCCGTGGTATTGTTGCGGCGCGGATAGGATGGCACGGAAGACAACGCAAGCATACTGAGCGAGCAATCCTGCGCCGGCTCTGATGGAGGATACCGATGACTGCGATTGATCGCCCAGCCTGCCCCGCACGGGCCTGGCGGGTAGGCCGCGTGGCGGCAGTGCTGGGCGGCTTGGCGGCCCTGGCCGGCTGCCAGACTTACACGCCGTTCCGTGACGCCAACGGGCGGGCGCAGGATGATATGGCGGGGGTGATCACCACCTATGAAGGACTCGGGGCAAGGCCTGTGCACACCTTGACGGTGGCCCAGGCCCGTGCCCAGCCAACGCCGGATGACGCGCTGCGGGCCGTTGTGTCCACTCAGCGCGGCCACCCGTTCACCGCCGACGTGTTCACCCAGGAACGGGACCTGATGGTGGACGGAGCGGCCGGCCCCCTGCCCGCGCGGTTGTACGACGCCACGCCCGGGCACCAGGGGGAGCCCATCATCCTGTATTTCCATGGCGGCGGCTGGGTGACCGGGAACCTCAACACCTATGACCTGTCTGACCGGGCGCTGGCCACGCAGGCCCACGCGATGGTGTTGTCGGTGGCGTACCGGCTGGCGCCGGAGAACAAGTTTCCGGCCGCCCATGACGACGCTTTCGCGGCATACCGGTGGCTGCTGGCGCACGCGTCCTCGCTTGGCGCGGACCCGCGCCGGATCGCGGTCGCAGGGGAGTCGGCCGGCGGGAACCTGGCGATCAACGTCTCGATTGCGGCGCGTGACGCGCACATCCCGATGCCGGTGCACCAACTGCTCATCTACCCGGTCGCTGGTACCGATACGGGCACGCCATCCTACATCGCGGACGAGAAGGCAGCCCCCCTCGGGCGCGACGATATCCTCTGGTATGTCAACAACACGGTCCGTAGCCCGGCCGACCTCCATGATCCGCGGCTCGACCTGATCGGCAAGGCGGACCTCCATAGATTGCCGCCGACGACGCTCATCTCCGCAGAGATCGATCCGCTCGAGTCGGACGGAACGTTCCTGACCTATAAGTTGCAGGCCCAAGGGGTGAACGTGGACCGGACCGAGTATGGCGGCACAACCCACGAGTTTTTCGGCATGGGCGCCGCAGTCTCCCGCGCAAAGGATGCGGAAGCCTTCGCCGCACAGGGGCTGGACGCGACTTTTGACAAAATTGGGAACCCCCCACCGCCTCCTCAGGAGAAAGTGCGGCGGCGGGTGGCCGCGCGTCGCACCCGGCATTGACCGCTTCCAGGCCGGGTTCGATGAGCACGATCAAAGATTTGGTTGAATTGGAGAAAGGGTGTGGCACGGCAAACGCCGTCTCGACGGCGAAGCTTGACGGCTGCCCACGCCGGCTACGACGCTGCCAGCGCTGAGCGAGGGAACGGTCGGCGGGTCAGAGTACGACCGGGCCTGGCCGGAGCGGGCGGGCCAGACGATCTGGTGAGCATTGCCCGGCAAAGCGAAGGTCCCGCAAGCGTCGGCCGTAGCATCATGCCGACGCTCATGCAGAGTAGGCATGCCGGCTCATCGTTCAGGCTGCTCGCCCGTGGCGGCGCCCGGCCACGAAATCGGGTCCTTCGATGGACAGGCCGGTTCCGTCGTCGAACGAGATTTGCCGCATGATCGAGACGCTGCCGTCAAGAAATTCTCGAATTAAAGACAGGGTGCCTAGGCATTAAAGCATCACCTGACCAGACAGGGCCGCCTGTTGGGCAGGGATGCTCGGTGGGGAAAAACCAAATGCCAGGGCATGGCCCGTGCATCTGCCAGCACGGGCCATGCCCTGGCCAATTGCATCCACGGGAAACCGATGCTCCAAGGTAACTGAACCGTGTGCCGGAGTGCTTCCACTGTCCAGCCTTGCCAAAACCAATCTCCGAATCAAGGGACGTTCCTTCGTTGCATTGGTTCTGATGCCCGAGCCGCCCCTGGAGGAGTGGCTGACCGCGCTGGCCGCACAGATGGCGCGCGCGCCGACGTTCTTCGCCGGGCGGCCGGTCATCGTGGACTTGTCCGCACTGACCGGGCATGAGGGTGTGTTCGAGACGCTGATCGCGGCCTTGGAGAAACGCGACATCCGGATTATCGGAGTGGAAGGTGCCGAGCCCGGCTGGACCGACAGCGAAGTCTGGGGTCGCCCGCCGATCGCCACGAACGGGCGCGCTGACCGCTACATCGGCGTGGTGGAGGACGAACCCGAAACGCCGCCCGCGCCAGAGCCGACATCCCTGGTGATGAAGGGCCCGGTTCGCAGCGGCCAGACAGTGTTCTTCGAGCGGGGGGACGTGACCGTGATCGGCGGGGTTGCTTCCGGCGCGGAAGTCATCGCCGGCGGCTCCATCCACGTTTATGGAACATTGCGCGGCCGTGCCGTCGCCGGATTTTCTGGGCAAGCCGATGCGTCGGTGTTCTGCCGGCGCATGGAGGCTGAGTTGATCGCAATCAATGGCATCTACAAGCTGGCGGACGACATGCCAGCCTCCGTGCGGGGCCAAGCGGTGCATGCGGCTCTGGACGAGGACTCGATTGTACTGACTACATTAGTATGAAACTGGAGGGGAGCTAAGGATGGCGGAGGTGCTGGTCGTGACATCCGGCAAGGGCGGGGTGGGCAAGACAACGTCCACTGCCTCGCTTGGCGTGGCCCTGGCCCAGTCCGGGCTCAAGGTCGTGATCGTCGATTTTGACGTGGGGCTTCGTAACCTGGACCTGATCATGGGAGCCGAGCGCCGCGTGGTGTTCGACCTCATCAACGTCGTCCAAGGGGATGCCAAGCTGTCCCAGGCGCTGATCCGCGACAAGCGCGTGGATACCCTGTCACTGCTGGCCGCCTCGCAAACGCGGGACAAGGACGCCCTGAGCGAGGAAGGGGTCGAGCGCGTGGTGGCCGACCTGCGTGAGAAGTTCGACTGGGTGATCTGCGATAGCCCGGCAGGAATCGAGAAGGGTGCGGCGCTGGCGATGAAGTATGCCGATCGGGCGATCGTGGTCACCAACCCGGAGGTGTCCTCCGTGCGCGACTCGGATCGCATCATCGGCTTGCTGGACAGCAAGACCGCCAAGGCCGAGCGTGGTGAGCGGGTGGAGAAGCAACTTCTCCTGACCCGGTTCGACCCAGTCCGGGCGGAGCGGGGCGACATGCTGAAGACCGACGACGTCCTGGAGATCCTGTCCATTCCGCTTCTGGGCATCATCCCGGACAGCGGCGAGGTGCTGCGGGCATCCAATCTCGGCGCGCCCGTGACCTTGAGCAACCCGACCAGTCCTCCAGCGCGAGCCTATTTCGATGCGGCACGGCGGTTGCGTGGCGAGACGGTGCCGATGACGGTGCATGGCGAGAGAAGCGGCTTGTTGGGACGGCTGTTCGGGAGGCGGGTGGCATGAGCCTGTTCGGGCTGTTCAGCCGCCGCTCCACCGCGCCAGTCGCACGGGACCGGCTGCAAATCCTGCTGTCGCACGAGCGGGCGTTCATCGGCGGCAATGATCTTGCGGCGACCTTGCAGGAAGAGATCCTACAGGTCATCGCCAAACACATGGCGATCGACCGCGACAAGGTGAAGGTCAGTCTGGAGCGGGGTGATGCGGTTTCCACATTGGAGATTGATGTGGAGATGCCGGAAGAGGTGGAGGTGAAAGGGGCGGCTTAGCAGCCCGGGTGAGGGTGGCCGCGCGTCCACCCTTCCCGTGAGCCAGGGCGGCCTGGTCGTCAGCCACCTTGCTTGTCGGAGGTAAGCGGGAGCGGCACCCAGCGAAGCCCGTCATTGTTCTGGACCAGCATCAACACGGTCTTGCGGCTCATCTTGCGGTATTTTTCTACCCGCTCCTCGACGTCTTGCGGGGTGGCGACAGCTTCTTGCTGAACCTCCATCACGACATCGCCTGCCTTGAGCCCTCGGCCAGCGGCCGGGCCGTTGGGCGTCACGTCCGTCACCACCACCCCTTTCTGGTCGGCGCTCAGCGAGTACTTGCCCCGCAGATCATCTGTCAGAGCGGCAACCTTCATGCCGAGCCCGGTGATTGCCAGTGTCGTGTTCGCCGGCTTCTCGGCTGGCGCAGGTGTGGCGCTCACCTTTTGGATGTCGTCCGGGAGTTCGGCGATGGACGCCTGAACGGTGACTTCCTTGCCGTCACGCCACACCACGACGGGAACCATCTTGCCAATATCGGTCTCGGCCACGACGCGGGGAAGCGTCCGCATCTCCTTCACGTCCTGGCCGTTGAACTTGAGGATGACGTCGCCGCCATGAATATGCGCGGCCGCGGCAGGGCCGTTGTCTGTCACGCTGGCAACCATGGCGCCGCGGGCCGGGTGGAGGTTCAACCCATCGGCAATGTCCGGAGTCACCTGTTGGATCTGCACGCCCAGCCAGCCACGCTTGGCACGGCCGAAGTCGCGCAGTTGCGCCACAACCTGCTTGGCCTCGTTGGACGGAATGGAGAAGCCGATGCCGATCGAGCCGCCGGATGGCGAGTAGATCGCAGTGTTGATCCCAATGACCTGGCCATCCATGTTGAACAGCGGCCCGCCGGAGTTGCCGCGGTTGATGGCAGCGTCGGTCTGGATGAAGTCGTCGTAGGGGCCCTGCCGGATATCGCGCCCGCGGGCGCTGACGATGCCGGCAGTCACCGATCCGCCGAGACCGAACGGGTTGCCGATCGCCAGCACCCAGTCACCCACACGGGCGGTGTCGCTGTCGGCGAACGGCACGGCCGGCAGCGGCTTGTCGCTTTCCACCTTGAGCAAGGCCACGTCTGTCCGGTCATCGTGGCCGATCAGCTTGGCTTTCAGGGACGTAGTGCCGTCAGCGAGTGTGACGGTGATCTCGTCAGCCCCCTCGATAACGTGGTTGTTGGTAACAATGTAACCACTCGGGTCAATGATGAAGCCCGACCCGAGGGCGACCCCTCGGCGCTGTCCCTCGCCCCCGCCGCCGCCTCCGTTGTCGCCTTGGCCTTGCCCACCGCCACCGCCAGGCGCGCCATGTCGCTGCATAAAGTCATGGAAGAACTGCTCGAATGGGGAGCCTTGCGGAAATTGCGGCTCGTCCGACCCGTCTGGACGGTCGGCGTGGGCCTGAATCGCCTGCTGGGAAGAAATGTTGACCACCGCGGGCGCCAGGGACGCGGCCAAATCGGCAAAGCTGTCGGGGGTGCCGCGGGCTTGCGCCGATGCTGGAAGCGCCAGGGGGGCCAACACCAAGGCCGGAAGGACGATCGGTGTCATTGCGGTGGCCAGCGCCGCGGCGCGCAAGGTGAGTAAGCGCATGATGGTCAAACCCCTCGATGGCGAACGATGATGCTCATGCAGGCGGCTGTGGAGCAAGGCCGTAGGTAGGTGGCCTTTCGGAGTTGGGAATGGGGCTGCTACGGCGGGGGCGTAGCAGGAGAGTCGCGCAGCAGCTTGAAGAACTCGTCATCCGTTGACACCACCATCTTCGATTGCCCCCCAGCCAAACCCTCGCGGTAGGCCTGCAGGGTGCGCCAGACCGTGAAGAACTGCGGGTCGCGGCCGAACGCCGCAGCGTAGGTTGCAATAGCGGTGGCTTCGCCCTGCCCGCGCAGCTTGTCCGCAGTGGCGCGGGCATCGGCCAGCAGCACCGTGCGGTCCCGCTCGGCATCCGCGCGGATCTTGGCGGAAGCTTCGGCGCCTTCCGCACGGGCCTGGCTGGCGACACGCTGCCGCTCGGACTGCATCCGGCTCAGGATCGCCTGGGTGTTGCCTTCCGGCAGGTCGGCCCGGCGGATGCGGACGTCCTCGATGGCGACTCCGAAGCCGCGCATCTCGCTGTTCACCTGGTCGCGGATCAGGCCCATGATGTGCTCGCGGTCCGCAGACAGCACCGCCAGCAGCGACTCGTTGCCCAGCACCCGGCGCAGTGCGGAGGTGACGACGGAGTTCAGCCGGGCGCGGATGGCGTCCTCCTGCGCGCCCACCGCCTGGTAGTATTGCAGCGGCTCGGTGATGTGGAAGCGGGTGAAGCTGTCCACGATCAACCGGCGCTGGTCGCTGAGGATCACCTCCTCGCCCGGCGTGGAATAATCCAGCAGCCGGCGGTCGAACGAGATCACGGTCTGGATGAACGGCACCTTCATATGCAGGCCCGGCGCCGTGATGACCCGGATCGGCTGGCCGAACTGGGTGATCAGCACCTGGTCGGTCTGGTTGACCGTGAAGAGCGACGATGCCGCCGCAATGATCAGCACAAGAGCGGCAACACCGATGCCGACGATGGAATTGCGCATCATTGGGCGGGCTTCGCTGCGGCTGCGCCCGCAGGCGCAATTTGCGGCTCACCCAGGTTGAGCAAGGGCAGCGGCCCCTTGACCCCCGAATCAAGCACCGTCACGGGCGTGCGCGACACGATGGCCTGCATCGTCTCGATGTAGATCCGGCGCAGGGTGACGTCCTTGGCTTGCTGGTAGGCGGCGTAGATGCTGGCGAAGCGTTGCGCCTGGCCGGTGGCTTCCACGATGCTGGCCTGCCGGGCACCGTCCGCCTGCGCGGTGATCGCGGCAGCGTCGCCGCGGGCGCGTGGCACGATGTCGTTGCGGTAGCTCTCGGCCTGGTTGCGGGCTGTTTCCGCGTCGGTGTTGGCGCGTTGCACATCCCGGAAGCTCTCGATCACCTCGCCGGGAGGGTCCACCTTCTGAAGCTGCACCTGGGTGATCTCCACGCCGGACTTGTACTGGTCGAGGATGGCCTGCATCCCGCTCAGCACGTCCGTCTCGATTCTGGCCCGCGCCTCCGTCAACGCCGGCTGGATCGGGGTACGGCCGATCACCTCGCGCATCACGCTCTCGGCCACCTGCTTCACGGTGTCTTCTGGATGCCGCGTGTTGAACAGGTAGTCGCCGGCGTCGCGGATCTTCCAGAACACCGCGAAATCGATGTCGATGATGTTCTCGTCCCCCGTGAGCATGAGGCTCTCCGCCGGGATCGTCTGCGCGCCCTCGCGCGGCCCGCTGTCCATGACCATCCCGCGTGAGGTCATGCGCATGACCGGCTGGTCGGCGGTGGGTGCGAAGCCGACCTCAACCCGGTTGATGTGGGTCACGGACGGAGTGAGCGCCGTCTCGACCGGCCAGGGGATATGGTAGTTCAGTCCGGGCAGCGCGGTGCGGTTGAACGCGCCGAAGCGGAGCACTACGCCCTGCTCGTCCGGCTGAACGCGGTAGAAGCCGGTGGCCAGCCAAACCGCCGCGACCAGCACGGCAAGCAACAGCAACCCGCGGCTGCCCGCTCGGGGCAAGCTAGGGCGAGGGCCGCCGCTGCCAACCAATCCGCGCAGCGTGGCATTGGCGCGCGCGATGATCTGGTCCAGGTCCGGCATGGACCCGCTCGGCCGCTCGCCGCCGTTGCTCCAGGGGCCGCGGTTCTCCGGTGGCCGCCTCCCGCCCTCGCCAGGCCGCCGGCCGCCCGGCGTTCCCCACGGCCCGGGGGTCGGGTCGTTGCCGCCAGAATTCAATGGCATCCGCGCTCCTACTCGGTTCGGCTCGGCAGCGTTGGCAGAGCTGCACCCGTGCGCCATATCTCGGCTGGCGATCAGCCTGCTACGGCTCGCAGCATAATGATAACATGACAGGGGTTTTCAAGCGCATGGCCGAAACCGGTGCGGGCACAGGGCCTTCAGCAGTGCTCGAAGCCGCTTTGCGGCAGACGCTGCGAAGCGTGGCAGACCCGGTGAGTGGGCGGGACATCGTGGCGGCCGGGCTGGTGGACGGCCTGACCGTGAAGGGTGGCCTGGTGCACCTGGCGCTGCGGGCAGACCGGGCGACAGCCGGCAAGATGGAGGCGGTGCGGGCGCAGGCGGTGGCGCTGCTCGGGCGGCAGCCCGGTGTGCTGAACGTTACCGCCGTGCTCACGTCGCACCGCCCGGCGCCGCCACCGGCCCCGGCGCCAGCCGCGGCGGCGGACCTGCTCCCCGGGGTGCGGCACATCGTGGCGGTGGCGTCCGGCAAGGGCGGCGTGGGCAAGTCCACCACCGCGGTCAACCTGGCCGTGGCGCTGGCGCAGGCCGGGCATCGAGTGGGCCTGCTGGATGCGGACATCTACGGCCCCAGCCTGCCACAGATGCTTGGCATGCGCGGCCGGCCGGCCGTGCGGGGGGAGCGCATGCTGCCAGTGGAGGCATGGGGCATTCGCGCCATGTCCATCGGCCTGCTGGTTGACCAGGAAACGGCGATGATGTGGCGCGGCCCGATGGTGATGGGCGCGTTGCAGCAGTTGCTGGGCCAGGTGGAATGGGGTCCGCTGGACGTGATGGTGCTGGACATGCCGCCCGGCACGGGGGACGCCCAGCTCACCGTGGCCCAGAAACTGAAGCTGGCCGGTGCCGTGATCGTGTCCACGCCCCAGGACGTGGCCCTGGCCGACGCGAGGCGCGGCGTGCGGATGTTCGAGAAAACGCAGGTGCCTGTACTGGGCCTGGTCGAGAACATGAGCTTCTTCTGCTGCCCCCAGTGCGGGCACCGGGCCGAGCTGTTCGGCCACGGTGGGGCACGGCGGGAGGCAGACCGGCTGGGGGTCGAGTTCCTGGGCGAGATCCCGCTGCTGCTGGACATCCGCGAGAGCGGCGACTCGGGAACGCCGATCGTGGCCTCCGCACCGGACAGCGTGGCGGGAATGGCCTACGCGGCCCTGGCAGGGCGGGTCTGGGAGAAGCTGCGGGCACCCGTCGCAACGGGGCCGCGGATTGTCATGGACTGAGAACAGCGAGCCGGATGACGATGAAGCCCTCTCCCGTTGGCGGGAGAGGGCTGGGGTGGTTCGGCTGCCGGTCTCAGAACGGCAGCTTCAACCCGCCCGGCAGGGCCATCCCGCCGGTGACCTTCTCCATTTCCTCAGCCGTCTGCATTTCGAGCTTGCGCCGGGCATCAGCATGCGCGGCAACCAGGAGATCCTCCACCATCTCCGCCTCCGCCGGGTCCAACAGCTTCGGGTCGAACTTCACCCGCTTGAGATCACCCTTGCCGGACAGCGTGACCTGGACCATGCCCGCGCCGGAGCTGCCCTCGATCTCCATCGCTTCCAGCTTGGCCTGCACCTCGGCCATCTTGGACTGCATCTGGCTGGCCTGCTTCATCAACCCGGCAAGATTCTTCAACTGTCTTCCTCCATGAGATCGGCCGGCTCAGCGTCCGGCGGGGTAAAATCGGGTCCTTCGGGCTCCGTGAGCGGAATCAGCTGCACGGAGAGGCCATAGGCATCGGTGGCGGCGTCACGCACCGCCCCAAGTCGCGCGCCGGGAAATGCATCCATGATGGCGCGCACCAGGGGATGGTCGGCCGCCGCATGCCGGCGCTGGACCTCGGCAGCCTGCCCTTGCTCGCCGATGGTTGGCTCCCCGAGGGCAGTGGATAGCGCGATGGTCCACCGGACGCCCGTCTCGGCCAGCAGGGTGGCCGCGAGACGCGAGGCGAGGTCACGCGGAGCGGCGGGCTCCGGCCGCATCTCGATCACGCCCGGCGCGAAGCGGACCAGGTGGACCGAATGGCGCAGGTGGCTGTGCAGCGTCGGGTCGCGGCCCGAGCACAGGGCCACCACGTCCCGGAAGCTGGCCAGTTGAGGAGCCGGCCCGGGAACACGGGCAAGCTCGCGTGCCGGCGCGGGTTCGCGGGCGCGAGCCGTGACCGCGCCGCCGCCAGTGCCGGTGCGGACCAGGCCGGGACGAGGCGCAGGCGGCGCTTCGGCCGTCAGCCGCCGGACCAGATCACCCGGCGGCGGCAGGTCGGCGACGTGGCAGAGCCGGATCAGCACCATCTCGGCCGCCGCCCGCCGGTCGGGCGCGGCGTCCACATCCGCCAGTCCTTTCAGCAGCATCTGCCACAGCCGGCTGAGCACCGGGATGCTGAGCTGGTCGGCCAAGGCCGCGCCGCGGGTGCGCTCGGTTTCCGGCAGGGTCATCCCGTCCCGCAGGCCCGGGACCGAGCGTAGCCGGGTCAGCATATGGACCAGTTCGAGCAGGTCGGTCAGCACCGTGCCCAGATCCGCCCCGAACGCGTGGGCGCGGTCAGTGACGGCCAGCGCGGCGGCGACATCTCCGCTCACCACCGCTTCCATCAGCTCGAACACGATTTCCCGGTCGGCCAGGCCGAGCATGTCGGCCACCTCCGCGGCAGTGACCTCGGCGCCTTCCATGCGGGCGATGGCCTGGTCCAGCAGGCTGAGGCCGTCCCGGGCGGAGCCGTCGGCCGCACGGGCAATCAGGTCGATGGCGCCGGGAGCAAGCGCCACCTGCTCGGCGCCGGCGACGCGGCCGAACAGCCCACCCAACTCGGCAGCCGAGATGCGCCGCAGGTCGAAGCGCTGGCAGCGGGACAGCACGGTGATCGGGACCTTGCGGATCTCCGTGGTGGCGAAGATGAAGGTGATGTGGGGCGGCGGCTCCTCCAAGGTCTTCAACAAGGCGTTGAAGGCCTGGGTGGTCAGCATGTGGACCTCATCGAGGATGAAGACCTTGGTCCGCGCTTGCAGCGGCTTGTAGCGCACCGCCTCGATGATCTCGCGCGCGTCGTCCACCTTGTTGCGCGTCGCGGCATCCATCTCCACCACGTCCGGATGGCGGTCTGCCAGGATCGCGGCGCAGTTGGCGCACGTTCCGCACGGAGTTGCGGTCGGCCCGCCCTTGCCGTCCGGCCCGATGCAGTTGAGCGCACGGGCGATGATGCGGGCCGTGGTGGTCTTGCCCACGCCGCGCACGCCGGTCAGCATGAATGCGTGAGCGATGCGGTTCAGCGCGAAGGCGTTGCGCAGGGTTCGCACCATGACGTCCTGCCCGATCAGGTCCTCGAACCGGGTGGGCCGGTACTTGCGGGCCAGCACGCGGTAGGGCGTGGCGGCAGCCGGCGCATCGCCGAACAGGCCCGGACCTTCCAAGGACGGCGGCTCACCCGCGGTTGCCGTGTCTGAGAACAGGCCGGACATGGACGGCGCCGGACCTCCTGGAGCGTGGCGCTGGACGGGGTGGGGAGCCGGACCACGACCCGGCCGGAACTCACTGCGGCTGCTTCCTTCCGGACCTGACCGGGTTGGCAAGGCGACCGTCCGCGACCGGCTCCCCGCGCGAAGCATATCACCGGGACGGGGGGGGTCGGCAAGGCCGGGTTGCAGTGGTTGCCGCCCGCTTGGGCTCATGCCAGGCTCATCGGCCCATGAACAGCATCACACCCAGCCGGCCGAACCCCTACACCGGCAGCCCGCTTGATCGCGCTTCCCACCTGCGGACGGATGCGGCGTGGATCGCCGACGCGCTGTCCCATCCGGCGACCCGGTTCGTGCCGGTCTGGCGGGGGCAGAACCTGTTCCGCACGGCGGCGGACGGCACGCCGGACGCGGTGTTCCCCGTCGGGCTCGCCACGGCGGGATCAACATGGGCGTTCCTCGGCAACAGCGGTGGCGCGGCCACGTTCGCGCTGGACCTGAGCGGGACCGGGGACCCGGCCACGGCCGTGCCGGACGAACTGGGCCAGTTCAGCGATTTGCGAACAATCGGCGCCGGCTTGCCAGCGGATCAGGCGGCAATCCTGGCCCACGCGCGCGGCCTGATGCACTGGCGCTCAAGGCACCGCTTCTGCGGCGTGTGCGGGGCGGCGTGCGAGCCGCACAGCGCCGGCAACGTGATGGCGTGCGCAGGATGCGGCACGCACCATTTCCCCCGCACCGACCCGGCGGTCATCATGCTGGTGGCGCACGGCGACAAGGTGTTGCTGGGCCATTCGGCACGCTTCCCGAACAGCGTCATGTATTCGACTCTGGCCGGGTTTGTGGAACCGGGGGAGAGCCTGGAGGAAGCCGTCGCTCGGGAGGTCATGGAGGAAAGCGGCGTGGCGGTCGCGCGCGTGCGCTATCACAGCAGCCAGCCTTGGCCGTTCCCCGGCAGCATCATGCTCGGCTTCTACGCTGACGGCCTGACCGAGGAGATCACCTTGGACGAGACCGAACTGACCGACGCACGCTGGTTCAGCCGGGCGGAGCTGCGCGACCCGAAGGCGAACGGCTTCGCCTTGCCGCGCGCCGACAGCATCGCCCGCCGGCTGATCGAGGACTGGATGGCTGCATGAGAAGGCTGGCCCTGCTGACGCTGCTCGGGCTGGCCGCGTGCAGCGCCGACCCGGCGCCCGTCGCGAACATCCCGGCCGTCTGCGAGGGCCAAGTTTACGCCGACCCCAAAGTCAAGTTCCTGATCATGGAGGGTGCCGGAAGCCCCAACCTGGCCCGCAACACGGAAGACCAGCTTCGGTTCGCCAAGATCGACGCGGCCCGCCGCTGCATGCAGCAGAAAGGGCTCGCCCGCCCGGGCGGCGGGGTGGAGCGGCCCCGGGTCAACAGTTAAAGCGTCATCCGACCGTACGCGGTCGGCCGTCGAACAAGGATGCTCGTGAAAACAACTGGTTGGAGCTTTCTTCCGGTCTGCTTCGACCGGAAACAGCTCTGGCCGCCAATCGTCACGGCGAGATCAGCCGCGAGATCGCGCCATGCGCGGACCTGGGCGACACCTCCGGCCCGACTGAAACCGTGGCCGTCATCCCAAGCGCCAGGTGCACCGTGTCGGGCACCTCGTCGATGTGGATGCGCACCGGGATGCGCTGCGCCAAGCGGACCCACGTGAACACCGGGTTGACGGATGCCAGGCCCAGCGCGCCCGGGTCCGTGTTGGGCGTGCTGATGCCCCGCGCGAGGCTCTCGACATGGCCGCGCACCGGGTCACGGTAGCCCATCAGCGCGGCCAGGGCCGGGTCGCCGACATGGATGCCGGACAACTTGGTTTCCTCGAAATATCCGGCCACCCAGAAGCTGTCGCTGTCGAGGATGGAGATGTTGCGGCCGCCCTTGGTGGCGTAATCCCCTATCCGCAACTGCAAGTTGGTGACGTACCCGTTCACCGGCGACACCACCCGCGTGCGGTCCAGGTCGATGTGCGCCTGGCTCAAGGACGCTTGTGCGCTGGCATAGGCGGCAACGGCGACGTCCGCGCTGCTCTGGTAGGATTGCATCTCTTCCTGGGACGTGGACAGGGTGGTCAGCTTGGCGCGGCGGGCTGCTTCCGCCTGTTTCAGTCTCATGTCCGCCAGCTTGCTGTTCACCGCCGCCTCGGCGGTCGCTACGGCAACTTGGTAATCCACTGGGTCCACCTCGTACAACACATCCCCGCGGTGGACGGTCTGGTTGTCGCGGACGGCAAGGTTGACGATGCGCCCCGAGACTTCCGGCGCGACGTCCACGACATTGGCCAGCACCTGGCCATCGCGGGTCCACGGGCCGGTGACGTAGTGGCCCCAGATCACCACGCCGGCGACGGCTGCCCCAGCCAGAATGCCAAGGGTGACGGCGATGCGCAGGATGCGGCGGGCTCGGCCAAACAACGGCGCGTCACTCCTCTCAAAGCAATCCAACCAGGATGCCGACGATGCAGACGTAGAGGCCGGCATCGGCTAAGGGCGGGTTCCAGGCCCAGCGGTCAAGGCGCAAGCGTGTCAGCAGGAAGCGTAACGGCAGGTAGATCAGCAGGGCAGCCGCCATGTAACCGATCAAGGGCGAGATGAAGACCCCCGCGACGTCCGTTTCCCGCCACATCGGCTCAGTCCCGGGTCACGCCGTAGCGTCGCAAGGCGCGGCGGTGCCGCCGCAGCAGCCCAGCCGCTTCGTGCAGGCCGGATGCCGCACGCAATGCCTGCTCCAGGTCGGAGGCGCCCCCGCGGAGCAGTTGGCGCGCCTCGGCTTCCAGCGCGTCCGGTCGGGGCGGCGGCATGGTGCGGCCAAGCGCCTGCATGCCCGTCTTCGCCCGGCGCAGCGCCGCTTCAAGCTCGCTGAACGCGGATAGCCGGTCCAGCACCGCAAGCCGGATGGGCGTCAGGCGGCCGAGCCACACCTGCGCCTGCGCCAACCGGTCCACGCGCAGGCACCGGGCCGGGATCGGCCCAATGCGCAAGGGCCGGCCGTCCATCGCGTCGCGAACCTGCTGGCTGATCGCGTCGGCCACGCGGAACAGGCGCCGGGCAGGAAGGACGGGCAGCACCAGCCGGAACGCTCCCACCATGAACAGCACGGCGATTGCTTGGACCAGCACGTTGTTGAGGTAGGCGCTGAGGTCGAAACTCTGCGTGTTGGCCGGCGCCAGCAGCAGCGTCAGGTACAGCAGCAAGCCCGAGCCGAACCGCGCGGTGGCTGGATGCCGGGCGGCAAGGGCGGCGGCGAAGGCGAACGGGCCGACCGCCAAGGCGAACGGCACGAAGCCGGATGCGTTCGGCAGCAGGACGAAGCCGATGAAGGCCGCCGCCACGGCCGGCACCGGCAGGCTCAGGCCCATGTTGACGCCCGCCGCGGACGGATTCGGCTGCATGCCCAGAAGGGCGGTGAACGCCGCCTGCTGGGCCAGCAGCCCGGTGGCGCCGGGCCAGCCGCCGTAGATGCAGAACGTGCTCCCCAGCCCCACGGCGATGATCGTGCGCGCGGCGCTCAGGAAAGCGCCGACCACGTCGCGGTGCTCCGGCAGCGGCACCCGCTTGGTGTGTCCCTCGCCATCGGTCAGCGTGCGCAGCCCGTCTTGCGCCAAGGCGTGCTGGAACAGCAACTCCCTCGCGCGGTCGAGCAGCGCGGCCGCTCCCGGGTCCGCGGGAAGGCTGGCCAGCGGAGGCAGCGGCGACGATGCGGCCAGCGCCGTGGCTGCATCGTCCAGAGCCTGCCGGATCGCTGGATCTGCTGGCCGGCGCAGGGCACGGGCTATGGCGTGGGCCGCGGCCAGCATGCCGAGCAGCCCGGCAATGCAGGCGGTGGCGCCGGCGTGCCGTGCCCGGCCGTTGGTAAGTTCCGTCGCGGCGTAATGCGCTTCGGTCCTGAGCGCCAGGATGGCAGCCCCGGTCTGGGCGGCATGCGGCTGCTGCGGCAGTTGCTCCCCCGCCAGCGCTGCGAGGGCAAGGCTGCGGGCCGCAGCCAGCCGCTCCTCCAGCGTCGCCACGAGCCGTTCGAACGCGGCCGGGCGGGCGAACAACGTGTTGACGACCGCGACGGAGGCGATGCCCAGCAGGATCGCCGCGACCCGGTCCAGCGTCACGAGCAAAGCCCCGTTCGGCGCGTCGATCCCGGACACGGCGATGATGCCGACGGTGTAGCCGCACAGCACCGCCCCGTAGGACCGGAAATCCCGCAGCAGGGCCGCAACGAAGGTGCAGCCGCCGAGCCAAGCCGCGAAGCCGATCAGCAACATCGTGCGGTCCTGCGGGAACGCCGCGATGAGCCCCAGGGCGGCGACCCCGCCCAGAACCGTGCCGAGCGCACGGTAGGCCGCCTTGGAAAGCGCCATGCCGGGCGAGGGCTGCGCCACGATGGCCACGCACACCCCGGCGCTGGACGCGCTGCTGAGCTGGATGGTGAAGGCGACGAGATAGGCAAGCAGCAAGGCCGCCGCCGTGCGCGCCGCGAACCCGACTGCGTCCGGCATGAAGCCGGGCAGGATCAGCAGCGGCTCGCGCGCCCGCGACGTGGTGGCGGACACGCCGCCTAGCCGCGTTGCAGCCGGCGAGGGGCGCCGGGATAAACACCGAGCACCTGCACCCGGCGGGAGAAGAACCCCAGCTCCTCCATCGCGCGCTGAAGGTTGGGATGATCGGGATGGCCCTCCACGTCGCACAGGAACTGCGTCGCGGTGAACTCGCCATGGAGCATGTAGCTCTCGAGCTTGGTCATGTTGACGCCGTTGGTCGCGAAGCCACCGAGGCATTTGTAAAGCGACGCCGGAACGTCCCGGACGTGAAAAATGAACGTTGTCAACGTGTTCGCCTGCGTCGCGGGCGGGTGGGCGGGATGGCGCGAAGCGATGTAGAACCGGGTCGTGTTGTCCGTGGAGTCCTCCACCCCGGAGCGGAGGATGTCGAGGCCGTACAGCTCCGCCGCGAGCGAGGAAGCGACCGCCGCGTCCTCCACGTCCCCCCGCTCGGCCACGAGCTGGGCGGACCCGGCGGTGTCCGTCCCCACCACCGCGCGCACGCCAAGTTCCCGGATCAGCCCGCGGACCTGCCCCAGCGCCACCGAATGGGAATGCACCCGGCGCACCCCCGCCACCGTGGCGCCTGGCGGGCCGAGCAGGCAGTGCTCCACCCGCTGGAAATGCTCGCCCACGATATGCAGCCCGCTGCCCGGCAGCAGCGAGTGGATGTCCGGCACCCGGCCGGCGAGGCTGTTCTCGCACGGCAGCATGGCGAGATCGGCGGCGCCGGAGCGCACGGCCTCGATGGCCCCCTCGAACGTGTCGCAGGGCAGGGTCGGGTGTCCGGCCAGTGCCGCGCGGCAGGCAAGGTCGGAATACGCGCCGGGGCGCCCTTGGAAGGAGACGGTCATCGAAGCAACTCCCTTGCACGCTGAAGATCGGCCGGAGTGTCCACGCCGAACGGCCCATGCTCGATCCGGGTGCAGGCGATGCGCATGCCTGCTTCCAGGGCCCGCAGTTGCTCAAGGCTCTCGCGCTGCTCCAGCGGGCTGGCGGGAAGCGCCACGAACCGGGCCAGGGCGGCGCGGCGGAACGCGTAGATGCCGATATGGTGCCAAAGCGGGCCTTCCCCGGCCGGCACCCGGGCGCGGGAGAAATAAAGCGCCTGGGACACCGCGCGCCCGCGTTCAAAGACGCAGGCGGCCTTGACGAAGGACGGGTTGTCCGCCTCCGCGTCCGAGACGATCGGGGCCACCAGGGTGGCGATGTCAGTCGCCGGGTCGGACAGCGGCCCCACGACCGCGCGCAAGCTGGCGGCATCCAGTGTTGGAAAATCACCCTGGACGTTCACGACCACGTCATGCCGGGCCTGCGGGTCCAACATCCCGAGAGCGGCGTGCACGCGGTCGGAGCCGGACGGCAGCGAGGGGTCCGTCAGCACGGCACTTCCGCCCGCGGCGCGGACAGCCTCTGCGATGGCCGTCTCCGCGCAGGCTACGGCAACGGGGCCGATCGCGGCCTCCTGCGCGCGGCGCATGACATGCACGATCATCGGCTGGCTGCCGATGAGCGCGAGCGGCTTGCCGGGCAGGCGGGTGGACGCCATGCGCGCGGGGATGATCACGATGGGGTTCAACGGTCCGCCTGTGTTGGCAATCGACGGCGCGAAGTCTAGGTATGCCGCGGTGCGTGCGCAAACCGCGCCGATCGGGATGGAGTGCGTCGGATGCGAAGCTTGACGGTGGTAACCCTGGTGATCGGCATGGCGGCGGCCCCCGCGATGGCGCAGAGCGTCGGCGGCCAGCAGAACAACCAGCCATCCGCCAACCAGAACCAGCCGCAGATGCAGACGGACAACAACCAGCAGCCCCCCGCCGCGAAAACCCTGCCGCCCAGCGCGGACGCGCAGGCGCAGCCCAATCCGCTGCCGCAACTGGCGCGCTAACGCTGGACGCAGCCATCGCTGCCGCCGCCGCGGCGGCGGATGCGGCCGGGGCGGCGATCCTCCCCTGGTTCCGCGCCGGGCCGGCGGCCGAGTTGAAGGAAGACAGCAGTCCGGTCACCGCGGCCGACCGGGCAGCCGAAGCCGCGATGCGCGCCGTGCTGAGTGAGCGCTTCCCGGACCACGCGGTGCTGGGCGAGGAGGCCGGGGAAGACCGCCCCGGCGCGCGGTTCCGCTGGGTGCTGGACCCGATCGACGGCACTCGCGCCTTCATCACCGGACGGCCGAGCTTCGGCACCCTGGTGGCGCTGCTGGACGGCGCCACCCCGGTGCTGGGCCTGATCGACCAGCCGGTCACGGGCGAGCGGTGGCTGGGCGTGGCCGGACGGCCCACCGTGTTCCGCGGCGCCTGGGGCCGGGCTGGCTGCCGCGCCTGCCCGGCCTTGGCGGAAGCGGAACTGAGCTGCACCTCGCCCGCGATCTTCACCCCGGCGGAGGCGCCGCGGTGGCAACGGCTGGCGGCCCGGGTGCGCCGGGTGTCCTGGGGCGGCGACTGCTACGCCTACGGGCTGCTGGCGCTCGGCCAGATCGACGTGGTGGCGGAGGCGACGCTGAAGCTGTGGGACTGGGCGGCGCTGGTGCCGGTGATCGAGGGGGCGGGGGGCCGGATGACCGACTGGGCAGGCCAGCCCCTGCATCCCGAAGGGGACGGCACCGTGCTGGCCGTGGGCGACGCCGCCCTCCTGTCGCCGGCGCTGGAAGCATTGGAGGACCGACCTTGCGGCTGATCGCGTTCTGCACCGCCCTGTTGCTGGCCACGCCCGCGATGGCCGAGCCGACCTACGGACTGTCCCTGCTGGGCGAGCCGAAGCTGCCGGCTGATTTCACTCATTTCCCGGACACCAACCCCGATGCGCCGAAGGGCGGCAGCGTCGCGCTGGCGGCGGTGGGCAGCTTCGACAGCCTCAACCCCTTCATCATCCGCGGCAGCCCGGCCGGGGCGGCGTCGCGGGTTTGGGAAACCCTCATGGTTTCCAACCCCGACGAGGCCTCCGCGAGCTACGCCCATCTGGCCCAATCGGTGGACGTGGCGGCGGACCGTCGCTCCGTCGCGTTCGTGTTGCGGCCGGAAGCGCGTTTCAGCGACGGCACGCCGGTGCTGGCGTCCGACGTCGTGTGGTCGTTCAACACGCTGCGCGAGCACGGCCGCCCCTTCTATCGCACCTACTGGGCCGACGTGGCGGACGCGGCAGCGACCGGCGAGCGCACGGTGGTGTTCCACCTCAAGACGGACGAGAACCGGGAGCTGCCGCAGATTCTAGGCGAGGTCCCGGTGCTGCCGGAGCATTGGTGGCAGGGCCGCGATTTCGAGGCGCCGCTGACGGAGTTGCCGGTGGGCAGCGGCGCCTACCGCGTGGACCACGTGGACCTGGGCCAAAGCATCACGCTCAAGCGCCGGCCGGACTGGTGGGCCGCGAACGTGCCGACTGGCCGCGGCCTCAATAATTTCGACACCATCCGCTATGACTACTACCGTGACCCGACGGTGGCCTTCGAGGCTTTCAAGGCCGGCCAGGTGGATTTCCGGCAGGAGAACTCCGCCAAGAACTGGGTGACCGCCTACGATTTCCCGGCCGTCGCCAAGGGCTTGGTCAAGCTGGAGACCCTGCCGTACCGGTTGCCGACCGGAATGCAGGCCTTTGCCATGAACACCCGCCGCGATACGTTCAAGGACCGGCGGGTGCGCCAGGCGATGGACGAGGTGTTCGATTTCCAGTGGATGAGCCGCAACCTGTTCTACGGCAAGTACACCCGCACCGAGAGCTACTTCAGCAACAGTGACTTCGCCTCCTCCGGCGTGCCGCAAGGCGCCGAGTTGGCCCTGCTAGAGCCGTTCCGGGCCGATCTGCCGCCAGAGCTGTTCACGGAGCCGTTCGCCTTGCCGGTGACGGACGGCTCCGGCAACAACCGCGACGGGTTGCGCCGCGCGCTGGACTTGCTGAAGCAGGCAGGCTGGACGGTCAGGGACCGCAAGATGGTCAACGCCGCCGGGCAGCAGATGAGCTTCGAGATCCTGCTGGACCAGCCGGCCTTCGAGCGCATCGGCCTTCCCTATGTCCAATGGCTTGGCCGGTTGGGCATCGACGCGCATATCCGCACGGTCGACGCGGCGCAGTACCAGAAGCGCATGGATGACCTGGACTTCGACATGGCGGTCGCCTCCATCGGCGAGACCGAGTCGCTCGGCAACGAGCAGAGTGACTTCTGGGCCTGTCGCAGCGCGAACGAGAAGGGCACGCAGAACCTCGCCGGCGTGTGCGACCCGGCGGTTGACGCCCTCGTGGCCAAGGTTGTCGGCGCCGCCAACCATGACGGGATGCTGGTCGCGGCGCACGCGCTGGACCGCGTGCTGCTGCGGAACTGGTACATGGTCCCGC
Organism: uncultured Acetobacteraceae bacterium; assembly: GCA_964245075.1. Classification (GTDB taxonomy): domain Bacteria; phylum Pseudomonadota; class Alphaproteobacteria; order Acetobacterales; family Acetobacteraceae; genus LMUY01. The sequence continues at coordinate 14,217 of CAXTLC010000046.1, read as the reverse complement.
AATGGCACTTGCAGGAGCTGTGGGTGGCGTACTGGAACCGGTTCGGCCACTCGCCCGTGCCGGTGCGGACCGGGCTCGATTTCAACGCCTGGTGGGTTGACCCGGCGCTCGCCTCTGCCACGGACGCCGCGCGCGGGCGCTGATGGGGCGCTACCTCCTGCGCCGCCTGCTGCTGGTAGTGCCCACGGTGTTCGGCATCATCACCATCAACTTCGCCGTCGTGCAGTTGGCGCCCGGCGGCCCGGTGGAGCAGATGCTGGCCGAACTGCGCGGGCAAACCTCCTCCATCAGCCGCATGACCGGCGGCGGTTCGGACGTGGCGGCGCCGAGCGACGCCCAATCGGGCGGCGGCCAATCCGGCTACCGCGGACGGCGCGGGCTGGACCCGCAGACCGTGGCGCAGATCCGCCACATGTTCGGCTTCGACAAGCCCCCGCTCACCCGGTACTTCGAGATGGTCGGCTCCTACCTGCGGTTCGACTTCGGCCGCTCCTTCTTCCGGGACGACACCGTGCTGCACCTGGTGCTGTCCCGGATGCCGGTCAGCGTCTCCATCGGCCTGTGGTCCACCTTGCTGATCTACCTCGTGTCGATCCCGCTCGGCATCGCCAAGGCGGTGCGCAACGGCAGCCGGTTCGACGTGGCGAGCAGCGCCGCGGTGCTGGTCGGCTACGCGATCCCCGGCTTCCTGTTCGCGATCATGCTCATCGTCCTGTTCGCCGGCGGCTCCTTCCTCGACTGGTTCCCCCTGCGCGGCCTGACGAGCGAGGGCAGCAGCGCCTGGCCCTGGCCGCGGCAGGTGGCGGACTACGCCTGGCACATGGCCCTGCCGACGGTGGCGCTGGTGGCAGGCGGGTTCGCCAGCCTGACCATCCTGACCAAGAACTGCTTCCTGGACGAGATCGGCAAGCAGTACGTGCTGACCGCCCGCGCCAAGGGCGCCGGCGAGCGGCGGGTGCTGTATGGGCACGTGTTCCGCAACGCGATGCTGCTGATCGTGGCAGGCTTCCCCGCCGCGTTCATCGGCATCCTGTTCTCGTCCGCCCTGCTGGTGGAGATCGTGTTCTCCCTGGACGGCTTGGGCCTGCTCGGCTTCGACAGCGCGATCCGGCGGGATTACCCGGTCATGTTCGGCACGTTGTACATCTTCACCCTGCTCGGCCTGTTGCTCCAGATCGTGGGAGACATGATGTACACGGTGGTCGATCCCCGGATCGACTTCGAGCGGCGGGGCTAGCCGTGTTCGCCCGCCCTTCACCAGACGGGAAAGACTCGCTGCGTCTCCCGTTCCCGCTCGCGGGAAAGGGCCGGGGTGAGAGCAAGCGCCGCCTTTCCCCCCTCAACCAGCGCCGCCTCGCCATCTTCCGCGCCCACCGCCGCGGCTGGTGGTCGCTCTGGATCTTCCTCGCCCTGTTCGCCGCTTGCGCCGCCGCCGAGTTCGTGGCGAACGACCGCCCCCTGCTCATCCATTATGGAGGCCATTGGTTCGTCCCCGTCCTGCAAGACTACAGCGAGGACGCGTTCGGCCCCGGCTTCCTGCCGATCGACGCCGATTACACCGACCCGGACCTAGCGCGCGAGATCAACGCCCACGGTTGGATGCTGTGGCCCGCCGTGCCGTTCTCCTTCGACACGGTCGTCAAGAACCTGCCGGGCGCATCGCCGTCGCCTCCTTCGCGGCGCAACCTGCTTGGAACGGACGACCAATCGCGCGACGTGCTGGCGCGGGTGATCTACGGCTTCCGCATCTCCGTGCTGTTCGGCTTCACGCTGACGGTGATCTCCTCCGTGGTCGGCATCGCCGCTGGCGCGGTGCAGGGCTTCTACGGCGGCCTGACCGACCTGCTGTTCCAGCGCTTCATCGAGATCTGGTCCGGCATGCCGCAGCTTTTCCTGCTGATCATTCTGGCTTCCGTCATCACGCCGGGCTTCTGGGTGCTGCTGGTCTTCCTGCTGCTGTTCTCCTGGATGGCGCTGACGGGCGTGGTGCGGGCGGAGTTCCTGCGGGGGCGCAACCTCGACTACGTGCGTGCCGCCCGCGCCATGGGGGTGCGGGACGCGGCCATCATGTGGCGTCACATCCTGCCGAACGCCCTGGTGGCGACGCTCACCTTCCTGCCGTTCACCCTGTCCGGCTCGGTCACGGTGCTGGCCAGCCTGGATTTTCTCGGCTTCGGCCTGCCGCCCGGCTCCCCGTCTCTGGGCGAGCTGGTCAACCAGGGCAAGAACAACCTGCAAGCGCCTTGGCTGGGCATCACCGCCTTCGTCGTGCTGGGCGGCATCCTCGTGCTGCTGATCTTCGTGGGCGAGGCGGTGCGGGATGCGTTCGACCCGCGCAAGCAGACCGCTTGAGCCTGCTCTCGGTCGAGGACCTGTCCATCCGCTTCGGCGCGGCGGCAGTGGTGGATGGGGTCTCCTTCGCACTCGCAGCCGGCGAAACGCTGGCGCTGGTGGGGGAAAGCGGCTCCGGCAAGTCGCTGACCGCGTTGTCGGTGCTGCGGCTGCTGCCGCCCGGCGCCGCGGTGTCCGGCCGCGTGGTGCTGGACGGCACGGACGTGGCGGCGGCCCGGCCGGAGCGGCTGCAGGACATGCGCGGCCGCCTTGCCGGGATGGTGTTCCAGGAACCGATGACCAGCCTGAACCCGCTGCACCGGATTGGACGGCAGGTGGCGGAAGCCATGGCCCTGCACGGCCGCCGCCCGACGCGCCAGGCCGTCGCGGCGCTGCTCGACTCATGTGGCTTTCCGGATGCCCGGCAGCGCCTGGCCGCCCTGCCGCACCAGCTCTCGGGCGGCCAGCGGCAACGGGTGATGATCGCCATGGCGCTTGCCAACGACCCGGCGCTGCTCATCGCGGACGAGCCCACCACGGCGTTGGACGTGACCATCCAGGCGCAGATCCTGGACCTGCTGGCGGAGCAGAAGGCGCGGCGCGGGCTGGCCCTGCTGCTGATCAGCCACGACCTCGGCGTCGTCCGCCGCCATGCCGACCGGGTCTGCGTTATGAAGGACGGCCGCATCGTGGAGGCAGGCGAGGCCGCGGCAGTCTTTGCACGGCCCACGCACGCCTACACGCGGATGCTCCTGGCATCCGAGCCTTCCGGCCGGCCGGACCCGTTGCCGCCCGGCGCACCGGTACTGGCGGCGGCGACGGACATCAGGGTGGATTTCACCACGCGGCGCGGGCTGCTGCGTCGGGCTGCGGCGACCCTGCGGGCGGTGGACGGCGTTTCCGTCACCATACACGCCGGCGAAACGGTCGGGCTGGTGGGGGAGAGCGGGTCCGGCAAGTCGACGATGGGCCTGGCGCTGCTGCGCCTGGTGCCGGCTGCCGGCCGCGTGGTGTTCGCCGGGGAGGACCTGGGCGGGCTGACGCCGAAAGCCCTGCGGCGGCGGCGGTCTCAGATGCAGATCGTGTTCCAGGACCCGTATGGCAGCCTGTCTCCCCGCATGACGGTTGCGGAACTGGTTGCGGAAGGGCTTCAGGTGCACGGGCGGCTGCCCCCGGCAACACGCCGCGCCCGGGTGGCCGCGGCGCTGGCGGAGGTGGGGCTGCCGCCGGAGGCCACCGCCCGCTACCCGCACGAGTTCAGCGGCGGGCAGCGGCAGCGCATCGCCATCGCCCGGGCGCTGGTGCTGCAACCCCGCCTGCTGGTGCTGGACGAGCCCACCTCGGCGTTGGACCGCTCGGTGCAGGCGCAGATCGTGGCGCTGCTGCGGGATTTGCAGCGCCGGCACGGGCTGGCCTACCTGTTCATCAGCCACGATCTGGCCGTGGTGCGGGCGCTGGCGCACCGGGTGATCGTGCTGCGCGCCGGCCGGGTGGTGGAGGAAGGTGCGGCGGACACGCTGTTCGCGGAGCCGCGTCAACCCTATACGCGGGCGCTGATGGCGGCGGCGTTCCCCGCCGGCTGATCGGACCCGATGCGGATGCTGAACAGGAAAAGCAGGGCGAACACAGGGGCGGCGGCCAGCATGGCATAGGCCGCGGTCCAGCCGAGATGCACCACGGCGGCGCCCGCGCCCCAGGTGGACAGGGCGGAGGCGAGCGACTGCACCGTGCCGAACGCGCCCATCGCCGTCTGCGTCCGGCCGCCGCCATAGGTCAGGTCCGCAATCGCGGCGGGCGCCGCGACGCTGATCAGCCCGGCGCCGATCCCGTCCAGCACCTCGATCACGATGAGCGCCACCGGGTCGTGTGACACCGCAGCGAGCACGCCGCGGACCGGCAGCGCCGTGCAGGCGGCGATCAACAGCGCCCGGCGGCCAACCCGGTCCGCCATCCGGCCCGCCATCCAGGAGACCGGCACCATCACCGCCTGCGCCACGATCACCAGCACCGCCATCCATTGCGTGGCGTCGTGCCTCTCCAGCGCCAGGCGCTGCCCCAGCAGCGGCAGCACGGCGCCGTTCCCCAAGTTGAACAACCCGGCGACCAGGATGACCGCCAGCAGCCGCTTGTTCCGAAGCAGGGCGCGGGTGCTGCCGCGCTTGTCGCCCTTTTTCCGGCGTGGGCGCCCGGCCATGCGGTCGTGGTTCACCGCGTCCCGCGGATAGAAGCCAAGCACGATCAGCATGCCGGCCGCCATGACGCCGAGCACGCCGACAGAGGACGCGGCGCCGATCACGAAGGCGCCGGCCCACACCAGGGCGGCGGCCACGACGTTGCCGCAATGGGTTGACGCCTGGTTGATCCCCTGCTGGCGGGGGAAGCCGTCCTTGCCCACGGTCGCCATGGTCAGCGCCGTCAGGGCCGGCCCACCCAGCGCACCGCCGCCCGCCACGACGACCTGCGCGGCCAAGATCGGCCACAGCCCGTGCACCAGGAACATGGCAAGCGTGCCGCCCATGATCATCAGGCAAGTGACCGCCAGCATGAGCCGCGGCCGGCCGACCCGGTCGAGCAGCGCGCCGGCGGGTGTGGCCATCAGCATCCCGGCGATCAGCCCGGCGGACAGCACAAGGCCGATCTTATTCGGTGGCCATTTCTCGGCTTGTGCCAGCCAGGTGGAAAGGAAGGGACCCATGCCGCCGCCGACATCGGCCATGAAGAAATTGACCGTCGGCAGTCCGATGGCGGGCGTCAGCATGGGGCCAGTCCGCCTGGCTGGGTCGGCTTGGGTTTCATGGCGGGTTGTCCTGTCGACGCCGTGGTGGTTTCAAGCTGCCGGAGCCGCTGCTGCGGGCAGCCATACGGTGAAAGTGGCGCCTTCGCCTTCCCGGCTGTCGATCACCAAGTAGCCGCGGTGACGGTTGACGATGTGCTTGACGATGGCAAGCCCAAGTCCGGTGCCGCCGACCGCGCGCGAGCGGCCCTTGTCCACCCGGTAGAACCGCTCCGTCAGGCGAGGGACGTGCTCGCGCGGGATTCCGGCGCCGTCATCGGCCACGGACACCGTGATGCCGGGCCGCGCCGGCCATCGGCCACCGGGCGGGACGGCGGCAGCCGTCAAGCGGGCCACGCCGCCCTCGCGCCCATACTTCACCGCGTTGTCCAGCAGGTTCTGGAACACCTGGACGAGCTGGTCGTCATCCCCGCCAACCAGCGGCAGGTCGTCCGGCACGCCCAGCTCGAGCGTGATGCCCCGGCGCAGCAGCTGCGGCTCGAAGGAGGCGGCGGTGAAGCGCAGCAGCTCGGCCAGCGCCACCGCTTCCGTCGGCAACCGGTGCTCGGTCAGCTCGATGCGCGAAAGGCTCAGCAGGTCGTCGATCAGGCGGTTCATCCGGCTGGCCTGCTCGCCCATGATCTCCAGGAAGCGGGCCTGCGCGGGCGGATCGTTGGCGGCGGGGCCGCGCAGCGTGTCGATGAACCCGATCAGGCTGGCCAGAGGGGTACGCAGCTCGTGGCTGGCGTTGGCCACGAAGTCGGCCCGCATGCGCTCCAGCGCGCGCTCCCGGGTGCGGTCGGACAGCACGGCGGCGACCGGGCCGCCGTCAAGGCGGAAGACGGTGGCGTGCACCTCCCGCTCCACGGGCACGGGCAGCAGGAGGTCTGCCATCTCCGGCGTGCCGCCGGCCACGGAGCGGTCGATGGCGGCGCGCAGCACGGGATGGCGCAGCACGGCCGGCATCTCGGCGCCAAAGGCCGCGTGGGCCGCGGCATTGGCGCGCAGCACGGCCCGGTCCGGGCCGAGCACGATCAGCGGGTCGGGCAAGCTGCCGACGATCGCCTCCTCCGTGCGCAGCCGCTCCGCCAGTGCGTCCGAGCGGGCGCCGATCTGCCGGATCGTGCGGCCGATCTCGCCGTTGAGCTGGCTCTGGCCGGCCGGAAAGGCGGCTCGCGGTGCAGCCGCGCGGCGCACTTCGTCCACCACCCTCCGGCGTCCGCTTGCATGCAGCGCGGCGAAGGCGGCGGCGGCGGCGGCATCCCCCAATCCGGCGGCAGCCGCCGGCCCCCATGCAAGCCAGCCACCTGCAACGAGAACGGCCAATCCCAGCAGCGGCGCCCCAGCGAGCGCCGCCGCCGTCAGCAGGGGCGAGGCATCAGGCATCCGGAAGCCGCGGGTCGCGTCAACTGCCAGAGCCGACGCTGGCGGGTGCCGGGTCAACGATGCGCGCGCCGCTGGCGCCCACGGCGAACACGGCCAGCCCGCGCGTCACCTGTCCGTCCGGACGCAGGGCCAGCGGGCCGTCCACGCCCGCAAAGCCGGACGGCCGGGTCAGCACCGCCGGGTTGCCGGCAGCCAATCGAGCAAGCTGGGCCGCATCATAGGCGATGTCCGCCAACCCGGGCGGGGCGGCTCCGTAGCGCGCGGCATAAGCTTGCGCGAAACCGGCGCGGGCCGCCGGATCGGGCGCCGCATACCAGGCGCCGCTCAGCCCGGCCAGGTTGGAAGCGTCACGCGCCCAGGTGGCCGGGCCGATCACCTGAACGTCCGGCGGCCGCACGTCATACGCCGGCAGGCGGGCGGCGATGGCGCGCAACGCGGGACCGTTCTCGGCGAGCAGCAGGGCGTCGAACGGCGGCGGCGGGATCGGCGGCGGCGGAAGCGGGGGCGGGGCATCGGCGAGCGGGTCGGCAGCCGCCGGCGCGTTCGGGTCCGCAACGTCGGCCGGGCCGCGGCGGTTGGCGTAGTCGGACACGTCGCGCAGCGCCCCGTCGAGTTCGGCGGCGCGGCCGTTCGGGTAGCGCTTGACCGTGGGCGTCGGATCTCCCGCGGCCATGGTGGCGGCATTCAGCCCGTCTGCCAGCGCATCACCGAAGATGTTGCTTGGCAGCAGCGCCGCGACGCGGGTCTTGCCGGCGGCTGTCAGGGCGGGGATCAGCCGGGCGACTTGCTGCTGCGGCGTGATGCCCAGCGGCCAAACGCCGGGACGGCCCTGTTGCCGGTCCGAGGTGAAGGCCAGCATGGGCGTGCCGTTCGCCACGGCGGCGGCGGCGGCGGTTTCGCCCTGGGTGAGCGGCCCGATGATCATGACGTCCCCGTTGGCGAGGGCGGCCTGCGTCGCCGCCGTGGCGCCGGTCGGCGTGCCCGCCGTGTCCCGGACGTCCGGTTGCGGACCGTCCGGACCGAGCGCAAGCTGCACCGCCTGTTGCAGGTCATGGCCAAGCCCCGCGTTGGGTCCGGTTATCGGCAGCAGCACCGCGACCTTGAGGCTGGACGGCGCGGGGATGTTGCGGGCATCTCCCGGAATGCCCGGCACGCCCGCCGGGATCGTCATGCAGCCGGCCAGCATCGCGGCCGAGGCCATGGCCATGACAGGGACGGGGAGCGGGAATGGGCGTCGGGTCACGAACGGTCCTCCGGGCATTCTGGCGATGACGAGCGCGGACGGCCCCGGGGGGCCAGCCCCGGGCGGACTTGTGCTGGTTTCCACGCCCATCGGCAACCTCGGCGACGTCAGCGGGCGCGCCCTGGACGCGCTTCGGGCGGCTGACTTGCTCCTGTGCGAGGACACGCGGGTGACGGCACGGCTGCTGGCCGCCTACGGCATCGCCACTGCCACGGCGCCATTGCACGAGCACAACGAGGAAGGGCGCATTCCCGGCGTGCTGGACGCCCTGTGGGCCGGCAAGCAGGTCGTGCTGGTGTCGGACGCCGGGACGCCCGTGGTCAGCGACCCGGGGTTCCGCCTGGTGCGCGCCGCTATCGGGGCCGGCCTGGCGGTGGGGGCGGTGCCCGGGCCGAATGCCGCCCTGATGGCGCTGGTGCTCAGCGGCTTGCCGCCGCAGCCTTTCCTGTTCCTGGGCTTCCCGCCGCCCCGCGCGTCTGCCCGCGTCGCGGCGTTCGGGACGTTGCGCGCGGCCGAGCGGGCTGGCCTCGCTGCCACCCTGATCTGGCACGAGGCGCCCCACCGCTTGGCGGAACTGCTGGCCGACTTGGCTTCGGTGTTCGGGGACCGCCCGGCTGCGGTGGCGCGGGAACTGACCAAGCGGTTCGAGGAAGTCCGGCGGGCCTCGCTGCCGGAGCTGGCCGCCCACTATGCGGCCGAGCCGGCACGGGGGGAGATCGTCGTGCTGGTAGGTCCTGCCTCGGCGGAGACTGGTGATGCCGAGCAGTTGGACGATCAACTGCGGGCGGCGCTGGCGAGCGGCAGCGTGAAGGACGCGGCGGCGCTGGTGGCCGGGTCCACTGGGTTGCCGCGCCGCCTGGTTTACGCGCGGGCGCTTGAGCTGAGCCGCGACTGATCCCGCCGCAATGCCCTTTCCCTCAAGGGAGGGCCAAGCTGGGGCACGACCGGCATAACGCCTCCGTGTATCAGCAACCCGCCCGTCGCACTGCCGTTGCCATCATCCCGCGCAGGATCGCGTGGCGTTATGGAGAGCACAGCATGAGCGGCAGCGCTTTGGTTTCGCAGATCACGGAGCATATGCCGGTTGTCGGCAGCGACGGCGGCCATGTCGGGACCGTGGACAAAGTCGAGGAAGACTTGATCAAGCTGACCAAGCAGAATGATCCCGGCGGCCGGGCGCTTCACCACCACTACCTGCCGGTCAGTGCCGTTGCTGCCGTGGACGGGGGCGAGGTTCGCCTCAACATGGATGCCCACCGTGCGCGGGAGTTGGCGACAATGACTGGCAAGTCGCAGTCGACGCACGCAATGGGAAGCATGGGTGCGGCCTGACGCCAAGCCTAGCCACCAACCCGGGTCCGGCGGCAGTTTGCCTTAACGCACGACCAGGCTCGTGACGCCGCGAACGTCACGTCCGAGCCGCTTGTCGTTCGGGATGGCGAGGCGGGGCGCATCGAGCGCCCCGTCCTCGCGGCTGACCGCGATCAAAGCGGGCTTGCCCTCGAATTCGGGGTCGATCTCGCCCAGTCCCAGCACCGCGCTGTAACCGTCGCTGCCGGTCACGGTCACGGTCTGCCGCACGCGGTGGTGGAAGTCGGGGTCGATCGCCCCGGCTTGCAGCAGCAGCGGCCACAGTGCCGGACCCGCCATGCGCGTCGGCCCACCGTGCTCGCCGGGCAGGGTGGCCGTAGTGGACGGCATCGACCGCAGATCGTCCATCGACAAGGCAACAGGCTCGCCCGACGCACCTATGACCGTAAGCACCGGCACCGCCGCCTGCTGCGTCAGGACGGGAAGCAGGCCGTGGCGGACCAGGATGGCCTGGCCCGGCGCGGACAGCGTGAACAAGGCCAGGCGTTGTGCGTCCGGGTTGCCGCCCAGCACGAGCATGCCATAGACCGGGTCCACCGCCAGCGCCGGCGGCAGCGCGACCGACACGGTGTCCGGCACTTCGCGCAGGATGCCGGCCGCGCTGCTGCAATAGTACAGCAGCGCATCCGCCTTGTCGGCGAGCAGGATGGCGCCGCCCGGCGTATGGCCGTTCGCCGGCACCATTGCCGCAGGACCGCCGAACAACTGCATCGCCTTGCCTTCCAGGGTTGCGCGGGCGCCGCGACGGGCGGCCTCGGCACGCCCGAACACCGCCACGGCGTAATCGCCGCCCGGGTCGGCACCGGGGGTGGAAGTTGCCAGCCGCAGCTTCGGGTCCAACAGGCGGTCCAGCATCGTCCCGGGCGTGACCCCGAGCGCCGACCGCGTGACCAGGCACAGGCGGTTGCGCGCGAACGGCACCACGGGACCGCCTTGCCCGGCGTCAACGAGACGCTGCGGCTGGGCAAGGTCGGCGGAGGCGAACACGTCCGCGTGCTCCCCCGATTCCAACCGCTGCCGCAGCAGGCCGGCAGGGCCGAACACCGGAGGCGCCACGGCCGTTGCGGGGAGGCCGGATGCCGCGACCAGGTCCTCCACCACGCCGGACAGGCTGCCCGCCGCGTAGATCCGGAGCGGCTCGGCGTGGACGGCGGCGCTCAGCACCAGCGCGAAACCCGACGCAACCGCCGAGCGCCAAGGGATGAACATGAACCAGTCCCCGCTATTTTCGCGCGGATACAACGCGAGACGCCGCAGCCTGTCCAGCCCGGTCAGCGCGCCAACGCGGGCAGCAGCGCGTCGAGGCGGAGGCGGCCCTCCGCGGTCGCGAGCAGGCGGCCGGGCCGCTCGGCCAGGTAGCCGGCATCCAGAGCCATGGCCAGCACGTCCGGCTCGAGCGCGTCCGCCAGGGCGATGCCGGTGCGGCGTGCGAAACGTTCGGCGTCGATGCCCTCGTGCAGGCGCAGGCCCATCAGCAGCATCTCGCGCGCGCGGTCCCGGGGATCGACGGCTTCTTCGGCGGTGCTGCCGTGGCCATCGCGCTCGACACGCTCGGCCCAAGGCTCCGGAGCCCGGTGGCGCCTCGTCGCCAGGAGGGTGGGGCCGAACAACAGGCGGCCATGCGCGCCGGGGCCGATGCCGGCGTAGTCGCCGTATCGCCAATAGGCGAGATTGTGCCGGCTTTCCGCGCCGGGCGCCGCATAGTTGGAAACCTCATACTGGCGCAGTCCGTGCCGCGCGGCGGCTTCGGCCGTGGCCTCGTAGAGGCCGGCGGCGTCATCCTCTCCGGGCAGCACCAGCTCTCCCCGGCGATGCAGCGCCTCGAACGCGGTGCCGGGCTCGACCGTCAACTGGTAAAGCGACAGGTGGTCGGCGGCGAGTGCCAGGGCACGGTCGAGTTCCGCGCGCCAGGCCGCGAGCGCCTGCCCAGGACGGGCGTAGATCAGGTCGAACGAGAGCCGGGGAAAGATGCGCCGGGCGGTTTCCAGCGCGGCGACCGCCTCCGCAGCGGAATGCTGGCGACCCAGGGCGCGCAGCGGCGCGTCCTCCAGGCTCTGTACGCCCAGGGAGGCGCGGTTCACCCCGGCATCGCGGAACGCGGCCAGCCGGCCAGCCTCCACGCTGGTGGGGTTGGCTTCCAGCGTCACCTCCAGGTCAGGCGCCGGGTCGAACAACCGGCGCGCGTCCTCGATCAGCGCCGCGACGGTGGCGGGCTCCATCAAGCTGGGCGTGCCGCCGCCGAAGAAGATGGAGGTGAGCGGCCGGCGGCCGAGGCGGCCCGCTTCCCAGGCAAGCTCGGCACGCAGCGCGGCGGCGAAGCGGGCTTGCGGGATGCGGTCGCGCACATGGCTGTTGAAGTCGCAGTATGGGCACTTCGCCAAGCAGAACGGCCAATGGATGTAGAGGGCGAGCGGTTCGGTCACAGTCGGGTTCCCGGCGCTGCATCCGGCGGCGATGACATCGCGTCGATGAAAGCCTCGACATCGCGGATGAAGTCCGGGCCGACTTGCCCGGCTCGCGCCTCGTTCTCGTCCACCAAGGAACTGCTGAACCGAAAACGGTAATTGTGCCGTTCGAGGTGACGGAAGCCTTTCGGCTCGATGAGGGCGTCACAGACTTGAGGTGAGATCATCGCGGGCCGCACTCCTTCCACCGCGATAGACGCTTGGTCGAGCAGGTCTTGGTACGATCTCTCGCCAGCAGGAACAAACCCGTCCACGACTGAAAGCAACCCCCTGAGCACCTCTTCCATGCCTGTATATAGGCCGCTGATCCCTGATGAGATCGCGGCGTTGATCATCCACGCCTTTTGTTCATCATCTTGGCCCGGCAACTGACGTAACACATCAAGCATCCGATTGCCGGCGCCGAGGCGCCCCCACTCTTTCCTGAGATCCAGCAGCCTGCGGCGGCTAGCCGCGAAGACGGGGCTCATCCCTGGCCTCTTGCAGGAAATGCGGCAGCGCGTGCGCGGGAAGGTCGTCCTTGAAAACGATGCTGGACGGAAAACCACGGAGCGCGTCAAGGCACAGCCGCAAGGCCGTGGACTGCCGGTCCCGCGGAGCATCGACCAGGATATCGATGTCTGAATGCTGCCGGAACTCGCCACGAGCCAGGGAACCGATCAGCCATGCTTTCACGCCGGCGTTGCGGAGCGCAGCCAGTGCCGCACGTGCCAACGGGGCTGCCTCCGCCTGCCGCAGCGCATCCCTCTGGTGAATGATGTCAGCGGTGTTCATCGTGTTGGTCCCTTCCTTGCCATCGTAGCACGTGCAGGCTGCCGCCATGACCGAACCCGGGTTGTTGCAAGTGGACGCAGGCGGCGTCCTCAACCGCCCCGGGTGCGGCAACGCGTACGACGAGGGACGTGCTCGCCGGGCTGGTGCGGACACAGATTGGCTGACCCGTGCCGCAGAATATGGCCCGGAACAGGCGTTCGCCGCTTCATGGGCACGCTACGCGCCATGCACCTGCCCAACAAGTTCCCAAGCCGACGGACGTTTGCTGATCGTGGTGCATGCCGCGCAAGCTGGTGCCGTGCCCGGCCCTGGATTGACTGACCAGACATCAAGCGTGCTGCAAGGCCTTGTCAGGCCGCGCGCCGGTGCCGCACCAGTCCGTCCCGGATGTGTCGGGCAAGTTCGGTGGCTGCCGCTCCCGTCCCATGGCGGGGAAGGAGGTTTATTGCGAAGTTCGGCAACTCCGGCAGGTCGGAGCCGGCGGGCAAGATGTCCAGTCCGGCGGGAACGGCGGACGCCAGCCAAGCCGTGACGGCGAGGTCCGCGCGCACGGTTGCCGCCGTCGCCTCGATGCTGCCACCCTCGAAAACCGTCCTCCAGGCCACGCCGTGCTGGCCCAGGGCCGTCAGCACGGCAGGCCGGAACGCACAGGTGTCGGCCACCATCGAAACCGGCAACGGGCGTTTCAGATACGCAGTCCCGGCCCTGGCACCGGCCCAGACGAGACGCTCGACGCTGAGGCACTCGCCCGCGCAGGAACCGGTTGGCTCCTCGACCACGGCAAGGTCTACCTGCCCTGCGGCCAGCGCCTTGGCCAACTCCGGCGACGACCCGCAAACCAGTGAAACCTCCACCTGCGGGAAAGCGTCCGCGTACGTCTTCAACACGGGCGCCAGATGCGTGCCGAGCAGATCCGGGGGAGCGCCGAGCCGCACCCGGCCCTCGACGCCACCCATGGTCATCTCGACCCAGATGTCGTCGTTGAGGTCCAGCAGCCGCTTGGCCCGGCTAAACAGGCGCTCGCCGGATGGGGTCAGCCGGAGGCCACGCCGGTCGCGCTTGAACAAGCAGCACCCAAACACAGTCTCCAGCCGCTTGACCTGTTGGCTGACAGCACCCTGTGTGAGGTGGAGGACATTCGCCGCGACCGTCATGCTGGCCGTTTCCGCCACGGCCACGAAGGCGCGCAGAAGACCGGTGTCGAGATTGCGGGCCATAGCAGCATTATGCCTGCTAATGTCCAACAGATCGAACATTAGCTTCACCGCAGCAGGGCGTCGGATCTAACTGGTGTTCGCCCATGCGGGAGACGTTGCGCCTTGGTCCCGGACATGCTCCTGCCGCTCGCCCTGTTCGTGGTGATCGCGACCGTAACGCCGGGGGGCGCCACAACGCTCGCGACGGCCTCGGGCGCGCAGTTCGGCTTCCGGCGCTCCATGCCGTTGATGGCGGGCATCGCTGGGGGCTTGGCTTCGCTGGCCGCCGTTTCGGCGGCCGGGCTGGGCAGTCTTCTGCTTGCAGCGCCGTCGCTGCAAACTGCGATGAAGGTAGCCGGGTCAGTTTACCTGCTGTGGCTCGCCTGGCAAATCGTGCGGAGCGGGCCGCCGCGGACAGGTGCGCGCATGGGGACGCCGACGAGCTTCCTGGGCGGGGTCTGCCTGCTGTGGCTGAACCCGAAAGGATGGGCCATGGCGCTCGGAGCGGCGTCGTCGTTCGCCGCCCTGGCGAGCGGGCCGGCACAGCTTGCCCTGCTGCTCGGCGCGGCGTTCGGCCTTGCCGCCGCCATGTCGTTGTCGCTCTGGTGTGCGGCCGGGCTGGTGCTGTCGAGGCTGCTGCGAACCGAGCGGCAATGGCGGGTGCTGAATGCCGTGTTA